>SVRV01000057.1 GCA_015064635.1 Oscillospiraceae bacterium | reverse complement strand
AAGAACAAGCTTTCATCAAAATCTGTTATGGGAGTCTTATTTTCCCTAAGAATGTTCAGAGCGGTTTGAGCTTCCTTTCGTTTGCTTATAATGAGCGTTCTTTCATTTTCGGCGGCAGTGAGCTTTCCGGCGATTGTCTGATATTCTGATGTACGGTTTTGGTACTCTGCTTCATATTCACCTTGATTCATAGCTTGGTGAGCGTTTTCGGCAACCCAACTGCGAATATGTTCTGCAGAGGATGCAAGTTTTGATTCGAGCTTTGCAATTCTTTCATCAACCTTGGTTGTATCGGAAATGCTGGTAATTATCGAGCTCATAGTGTCAATAATCTCATCTCTGTTTTCGATGGTTTCATTAAACATGGTAACAAATGCTATTTTCAATTGTTCCTCTGTCAAATGTGGAGTGGAGCATTTTTTGTTATTTTTGAACTTGTGATTGCATTGCCATATTGTCCTACGATATTTTGAGTTTGAATGCCATACCTTGCTTCCATAGAAGTTCCCGCAATCTCCGCAGATTATCTTGCTTGCAAAAACTCCGGCGGTGCTTCTTTTTTGAGCTTTCCGTTTCTGAAATTCAATTTGAACAAGGTCGAAGAACTCAGGCGGTATTATTGCAGGATGACTTCCTTCAATGTAATATTGCTGAACTTCACCTTCGTTGATTTTCTTTTTCTTTGACAAAAAATCAACTGTAAAAGTCTTTTGAAGAAGAGCATCTCCTTTATATTTTTCATTGGTAAGGATACTTTCAACAGTAGAAGATTGCCATGTGCTTTTGCCGCCGGGTGAAGGGATTCCTTCATCAGTAAAAATTGCAGCTATATTTGATGGTGTTTTTCCTTTGAAATAAAACATATCATAGATTCTTTTTATAATTTTAGCTTCAGATTCTACTATTTTCGGAAGTCCGTCTTCGCCCTTTTCATATCCGAGAAATCTTTTATACGGAAGTTTTATTTTGCCATCTGCAAAACTTTTTCTTTGTCCCCATGTAACATTTTCGGAAATGCTTCGGCTCTCTTCCTGTGCAAGACTCGACATGATGGTTATGAGTAGTTCTCCTTTACTGTCGAGGGTATAAATGTTCTCTTTTTCAAAGTAAACTTCTACCCCTTTTTCCTTAAGTTTTCTGACCGTTGTTAGGGTGTCTACGGTATTTCGTGCAAATCGTGAAACAGACTTTGTTACAATGAGGTCGATTTCTCCATCGAGAGCTCTTTTAATCATCTCATTAAATCCATCTCTCTTTTTTGTGTTTGTAGCAGAAATTCCCTCATCTGTAAATACCTTTACAAATTCCCATTCTTGGTTGTTTTTTATGTATTTTGTGTAGTAGTCAACCTGGGCTGCATAACTTGTCAGCTGTTCTTCCGTGTCGGTTGATACTCGGGCGTAAGCTGCAACTTTCTTTTTTATAAATTTTTTGTCGGTTGCCGTATAAAACTTTGGTATTGCCGGAATAACTGTCATTTTCATATGCCATGTCTCCTTCTGAGGTTATAGTAGTTTTCAGCTTTCATTTCATCTGTCCATTTTCGACTTTTATCTTCCCATTTTTGTGTAATTGAAGTGCCGTCGAAAAATACGAAGGTCACATTGTACCAACTCGGAATGCGAATTTCTGATATTTTTTCTTTGAATAGTTTTTCATCAAATTCTTCAATTTTCAGCACTTTGCAGGAAAGTCGAATGAGCTCATCTTCGGGGATTTGTTTTGTGTGGCATACGGATTTGCCTTGGTGAAGGAAGGTTGCACAATTCCAAAATACCCGGCGATATTTGTTTGAGCAATTACTTACTTTGCGGTTATAGTTTGCTCCGCAGTTTTCGCAGTGTATCATTCCTGAAAAAGGGTATGTTTTACCGGATTCTCGGCATTTGTTTTTTTGAGCACGGTATTGCATTTCTTCTTGTATCTCTTCAAAATCGGTGCGTGAAATAATGCCTTCGTGATTGTCTTGAATGTAGTACATATCAAGTTGACCGGTGTTAACTTCTGAAAATTTTGACAAATGATTTGGTCTGAAAGTTTTTTGCAAAAGCAAATCACCGATATTTTTTTCGTTTGTAAGGAGCCTGCGGATCGCTTTGTGTTCCCATTGCCCTCCCGCTGGGGATTTAATTCCCATGGAGTTAAGCTCGTTTGATATTTTGTAAAAGCCTGCACCGTTAAGGTAGCGATGTACAATGTACTGAATAACTTTAGCTTCTTCTTCTATAATTTTGAAGCCACCTTTGGGAGTTCTTTGATAACCATAAAGCTTCTGAATGCACATTGGTAATTTTCCTTGTTTAAAGTCGTTTCGAATACGCCATTTTATGTTTTCGGAGGTTGTCAGACTTTCTTCTTGTGCATATGAAGCGAGGATGGTAAGCATAAGCTCACCATCCCCGCTCATAGAGTGAATATTCTGTTCTTCAAAGTATACATCAATATTGATGCCCTTGAGCATTCTTATTGTTTCAAGTAAGGTTACCGTATTTCTTGCAAAGCGACTAATTGATTTTGTAATTATCATATCAATTTTGCCATCCTTGCAATCGTTTATTAACCGTTGGAATTCCGGTCTTGCATTTTTTGTTCCGGATATAGCTTCGTCAGCATATACCCCGGAAAACTGCCAATCCCCATGACTTTGTATGAGACTGCTGTAATGGCTTATCTGCGCGGAAAGGGAATGCAACATTGCATCTTTTCCGTTAGATACTCTGGCGTATGCAGCTACCTTTATTCTTTTGGGTATTAGCTCTTTTTTAGGAGC
>SVRV01000036.1 GCA_015064635.1 Oscillospiraceae bacterium | reverse complement strand
TCTGAAAGTTCCCTGTATCTGTCCATATGCAGAAATGTGATAATGAACATTTTTCAAAAAAATTATATCAGTTTTTGGGCGTAATAACAAGGTCGCTGACCATCAAGATAATTTTCAACTATATCATGTTAATGCTCCATTTTCCCGGCACAAGAGTCTCCCTTGCATCTGCAAAGAAGTCACCCACGCTTACGCCGTCAGCGCCCCAGTAATTTATTTTTCCGTTCTCCGAGCCTTCAACAAAAAGCTCGGCGGATTCACCGCCCACCTCGGTTATACGCCAAATGCCCGAGGAAAGCTTGGTTTTGGAATCAAGGCTTGATTCCGCACCCCATGTGTCCGACAAAATGTTATACTTTGCAACGGTATATTCCTTGCCATCCTCAAGACCTGCAACATAGCCGTACAAATCGGTAGAATAGGCAAGAGATGTAAGCGCCATAGCAAAAACCAACAGCACAGCCATCAATACAAGCCTTAATGCACTTCTGACTTTCATATTAAATCCTCCGTGTAATTATATTTTGCAAATTCATTATAGCATATTTAATTAAATAATACATAGTAAATATTGCACATAATATTGAAAATATTGCTATTCTGTTATTGTTTCGATGGGTTTGCTTTCGGTTTAACACACTCCCCGAAAACCGCTCCGCCGACAATCAGAAAAATGCCAACAATCTGAAGCGGTAAGAGTGTCTCGCCGATAAAGATTACGGAAAGCAAAACAGCTGACAGCGGTTCCAGATATCCGCAGATCGCAACAGTCAAAACGGGAAGCTTCTCTATGGACGAGAAATACAAGTAGCACCCTATTCCCGTATTAAGCAATCCGAGGATAATAATCGGCAAAATACTCTCCGCAGAAATTTCGATCATAAATCCCTCTTTAGCTCCAACAAAAGCAGCAACCGTTACAAATGCCATAAATAGCTGCAACGCAGACTTTTCAAGCCCCGTAACAGATGTTGCTTTCCTACTGAAAATTACCATAATGGCATACATTACCGCCGAGGAAAGTCCGCACAACAGTCCAAAGGAGCTTGTAACCGCCCTTTCGCAGCCGTTCACGAGAAGCATACCAACCAGCACGGAAGCGAAAGCAATAATTTTGACAAAAGTCAGCTTTTCTTTGAAAATCAAGGAGGACAAAAGCATCACGATTATCGGTCCGCTGTAATAGCATAACGAAGAAACGCTGACACCGATTTGTGTATACGCTTCGTATAAAAGCATCCAACCCGTCCCCATTGCAATACCCGAAACAGAAATAAATACAAAATCCTTTTTGTGAAAAGTGAAAGTAAATTTACCTCTTCCCAAAAGAAAAAACACAAATAGTGATAAGCTGCCTATCATTGTCCGCATGAATACTATCTCATAGCTGCTCAAATCTATATAGCTTGCTATAATTCCGTTCGAGCCAAACAACAAAAGAACAAAAATATATTTAAGAAGCGCCTTTTTCATGAAAGTTTTACCCTTGATATTGATTTTTTTGCAAAAGTATTATATCATATAAACATACTTGAGAAAAGCGAATGTTTCTCATGTTATAAATCACAAATTGTAATACAAGAGGTTGATATGGATAAAAATTTACTTAAATATATGGCATTTGTAAAAACCGCGGAATACGGCAGCTTCACAAGGGCTTCGGAGATTTTAAACTATTCACAATCGGGTATCAGCCGAATGATTGGCGATCTTGAAGCAAAATGGAAGGTTGTACTTTTGGAAAGAGGTAAATCAGGTGTTAAGCTCACAAGCGAGGGACTCAAGCTTTTGCCCTGTGCCAAGGCAATAGTTGACAAGTATGACATGCTTCAAATGGAGGTTGATGCCTTGAACGGTTTACAGTCCGGAATAATCCAGATAGGAACCTTTTCAAGCGTAGCGACCCATTGGCTTCCGAATATTATCAAGGAATTTCAAAAGGACTATCCCAACATCGACTACGAATTGCTCCTTGGAGACTACAAGGAAATCGAAGAATGGATTCGTACAGGCAGAGTGGATCTCGGCTTTTTGCTGTTACCTACATCATCGGAATTTGAGACCCGTTTTTTGGAAAAGGATGAGCTCATGGCGGTTATCCCCGAAGGGCACCGCTACGCCGACAGTGATTCCTTCCCGATAGAAGCGCTCTGCGATGAGCCCTTTATGCTTTTAGAAAAAGGAGCAAAGGCAGAAATATCCGCTATTTTTGAACGTCACAAGCTAACACCAAAGATACATTTTACAACATTGGACGATTACGCCGTTATGTCCATGGTAGAAAGCGGGCTTGGTATAAGCATTTTGCCAAAACTGATTTTGAAGCGTACTCCATATAAAATTGTCGCAAAACCGCTGAGCATCCCTGCGTATCGTGATATAGGTATTGCTTTGAAAAGCAGTAAAACGGCTTCTCTTGCTGTAAAGCGCTTTATGGAGTATTTACAATACAGATAGCTCCGCCACAGTTCAAACTTCATGGCAAGAAATAAAAAAGTCGCCTTCGGCAACTGATGTTCGCTGACGCTCACAAATTTTATAGGTAGACTTTATTTGTTATATGCAAATTGCGATGCAATTTCCTATATAATAAAATTCGGGAGATATTACGCCTCCCGAATCTTTATTTCCTTATAAAATTTTTCCACAAGCTCACGTGATACTGTCCCCGTCTGGTCAAACTGAGTGTTGGCAATGCCACATGCCATTCCCAGCTTCACCGCATCAACAAAGGACATGCCTCGGTCAAGTCCCGTAGCAATTCCGCCAACCGTACTGTCACCCGAGCCAACCGTGTTTTTTATATCCACATGAGGAATCGTAAACTTATAAAACTTATCACCGTCAAAAAGCATCGCACCGTCACCGCCAAGAGTAACAAAGGGAAGCTCTATTCCCCTATCATACATGCTTTTAAGTGCGTCCTTTATTTCGCTGTCGGTCTTAAAATCATTTTCGAAAAGTTTTTTCAGTTCATCAAGGTTTGGCTTTATCATAAAAGGCTCAGCTTTCATTCCGTCCTCAAGAGCCTTTCCACTTGTATCGAGTATGACCTTTTTGCCGTTTCCCTTTGCAAGGCGTATAAGCTCAACGTAAAAACTGCCGTCAAGTCCCCTCGGAAGACTTCCCGAAATGCAGACAATATCGCATTTCTTCACTTCTTCACCAAAGCTTACCAAAAAACGTTCCTTTTCCTCATCACTTATCTCAGGACCTGCTTCAAGTATCTCTCCCACTCTGCCGCAGGAATCAACAATGTCGATATTTCTTCTCGTTTCACCCGAAACTTCGGTGAATACACCTTTTATACCAAGACGGCTTACCTCGGATTTTATAAATTCTCCGTTACTGCCGCCCAAAAATCCCATCGCCGTGACGCTCTCCCCGAGAATTGAGGCAACTCTCGAAACATTGAGTCCCTTGCCTCCCGCCGTTATAACCGTCCTTATAGGTCTGTGAACCTCGCCCATTGTAAACTCATCAACAAAATATGCCGCATCCACCGCGGGATTCGCCGTAACCGTCAGTATCATTTTTCCGCCCTCGCTTTCTATTTTATAGTCATTGTAATATAAAATATTTATTTTGTAAAGTAGATAGTTTTTAGCTTGCGTGCATGTGCGGCTGTTTTACACGCAATTCTTGCGCGTTTGTGTTGCATATATAAGTCGAACTCTTGTCGGTTTCAAGGGTATTATAACGCCACGATGTTTTTGAGTTTCTTGAGAAATGTTTAAGTTTTGTTAAAATGAATTTTTTGCACAAAATTTAGGCTGTAGCAACGTATTTTGCTACAGCCTATTTTTTCGTTTTACTTAAAATTTCAGAGTGTTTCTGTGTGCAGGTATCTCGGATCTCAGGGTATATTCACAAGCCCTTATCTTCCATTCGATACGGGTCTTGTCGGTCATATATTCCATAGAAGGCTCCCAGCCGAGACGGGAATCCACCTCAACCAACGGAATGGTCTCTTCGGCATTTTTGATCTCCGCCTTTATCAATTCCTCCATTTCGTCAAGCACTGTGCTCAGCTCCTCCCTTGTCTCAACAGCGTGGAGTCTGTTGCGCAAGCGATACATTCTCTTGGCGTTTATTCCCGAGGTGACAGTATGAGAAATGAATTTGCCCATATTGATAAGACGTTCAAGCTTTTCGTTCTTTACCTCTGCGGACTCCATGGACTCTATACCCTCGTCGATGAGTGCACGCATTTCTGTGAGCTGTTCTATCTCGGTTTTGAGACGAATGGGGGCATAGGTCACTCCGTTGGGGTAATCGTTATATGCAGGGAAGCATATAGACTTAAACATAGCGTATTCAAACTGAGGTATCTTAATATTCGGCACGATATTGAAGGGATAGGACGGTCCTACTCTGAATGCTCCGTACTGGTCTCCGTTGGTGGGCTGATACTTCGTGATGCCCTCACTCCAAAGCCGCATAGCCTTGTCTACCTTCTGAATGTTTTCCGCACCGAACTCACTCTTTAAGATAGTTTCAAGAATCTCTTCGGGCACAACTCTCGGCTCGGAGAATACCCACTTGGAAAGCTTGCTGATAAACGAGGGATAGAAGCCGTAATGATGGGATTCCATCAAGCCCTGCAGTCCCCACTCATCATGTGCCTTCTCCATTTCCTTATATCTTCTTATCCACTGATAAGGGAATGGCTCATAGGGAATAACACCGATATCCCAGGTCAAGCCGCCTGTATTGGTCATAGAATAAAGCTTTATTCCGTTTCTCTTTGCCGCCTTAGCCTCACTTGTAAAGTATTTACCCGGACCGCAGAATGAAAGCGTATAGTCAGCACATCGCTGAGTTATATCCCCTACCTTGTAGCTTTCAAACATCTCGAATGTAGCCTGAAGAGAAATTTTTTCGGGAATATTATCTATAAGAGCCACACGCGCTTCCTCGGGCTGATATCCCCAATTATATGTCCAAAAAACGATATCGGCATCGGGATTGTATTTAAAGATGACCTTCTTTAAAAGCTCAAGATACTTTGGATAGTCACAACAGGGATACCATCCGGGACTGGTCTTGCCCGTGGGAATTCCGTCAACTACATTCTCTCTGTGGTTTTTGCCCGATACATGAGGGTCTTTGCTGGGAAATTCTATTGATTCACCCACAAGAGTCACGCCTTTGAGTTCGGGACACTGTCTGAAAAGCTTGCCATATTGCCCCTCATAATATGCCTCCGCTCCCTCTTCATCGGGGTGAAGCTCACTTCTGAAATAGCTGTATGCGTAGACATCCAGACCGTATTTCTTTGCTCTGCGTATAACGTCATTAAAATCAAGATAGCCGTAGGGAGTTTTGTCAACATCCTTGACAAAGATAAGTATGGCATCTCTGCCCTCGTGGGCAATAGCGGAAAGATGCTCGTCGGGATACTCGTCAAGTCCGTAGCCCGAGTGCACCATCTGAGGAGAGTACATAGGCTTTCTGGGATGAACACCCTTTTTGATATAGGGCGCTTTTCTGAAGGTCATCATATCCTCAAGCAAATATACACCGAATGCCGCACCGCGCTCGTCATGACCGATTATTCTCACACAGCCGTCAACCGTGGTGACCTCGCCCTTGTAAACTGCATATTCACCAAGCTCCTCGCCCGTCTCATCTGCCGTGGCGATTACAATATCACCGCTTGCGGCTTTATCAAGTCCCTTCACAACAGCTGATGCCATATTCATGGAAACAAAGAGATATTCGGACAGATCCCTTGCGGCGGTAACGATAACCTCTCCCGCATTCTCCGACACAACAATCCTTACTCCGTCCTCAAGCTCCAGCTCGTCAGCCGAGCAGACAAGAGCGTTGTCTCTCACGTTCTTGTCATGTATCTCGGACATTCTCTTTCTGAAATCGTAATTTTTTTCAATCTGTAACATATTATACTCCTTTTATATCAAATAAACTGTGTATTCCTTTGGCTTGTCATCTCTGTGGTACAGCTCATGTGTGCCTGTGTTTCGAATATGAAAAACAACACGGTCGGGGTAAACCTCAAACACCAAATACTGTGCAAGCGTGGGAGTGGCTGTGCCGGGGAAATATTTCTTCTCTCCCTCTCCGCCAAAGCCTTCAATTCCGTCGTTTTCAAAATACTGACCGTTAAAGGGTCTGAGTCCCCCCATGTGGACAAAGGAATATTCGTATTCCTTTCCCACGGAATCACTCTCCGTTAAATTGTTATCAAGGGGCATGTTATCTCGGTTTATGTGCAAGACCGCACCCGATGAATATTCCCTGTAACAGCATCTCTCACCGTGTACATGACCGTAAAGGTAAAAGGCATTCTTATGTCCCTTGAACACCTCGTAAAACAGATCCTTGTTTCCGTTTATCATGGTTTCCTTCAGCTCGCCGTCGTTATAGTAATATATTGCCGACAAATGCCCGATGACAAACACGCACTTCTTCCCGTCGGGGTCAATTTCACAAAGCTTATTCTTTACCCAAAGAAGCGTTTCGTCCGAGTAATAGCCCTCGTGGGAATCAAATGCGGTATTGGGGTCAATGTTGATGCCGATAAAATCAATGCCGTTTACAATGTAATGAAAAGCACCGAGATAGCGCTCGCTCGGCTTTTGCTCTGACTTTAGAACAAGTCTTTCGCTCTCCGAAAGCTCACCGAAGGCGCTGTCCATCAAATCATAAAAATCGGTGGTGTTGTAAGGCTCATTCTCCTCTGTCCCAATGTCACCAAGTATCATGTCATTGTTTCCCGCAACATATAACACACGGCCACCCACGGCACTTTCCGAAACAACCGAGTGAAGCTTGCTTTTTAAATCAAGAAAGTTTTTCTTCGGCAATGCGCAGGACTTGTTCCAATGAAGATAGTCCGAAACATTGTCACCCCCCACAATGGCAATGTCCGAGAGCCCAAACTCCTCCCTTGCAAGGGCAGTTGCCTGAATCAGCGACCTTCTCACCGTGGTCGGATAATCAAGCATCCCCTGCTGATTGTGTATATCGGTAAAACAAAAAGCTGTGAGTATTTTTTTCATATTCTTCTCCAAATATAGTTTTCTCCATTGTATCACACCATTAGTTTGGTGTCAAGCCAAAAAGCAGACGGCGTACCGTCTGCTTTTCTCATTAAAGTGATTCGATTTTATTCTTCATGCTCTGGCTGTCTTCGGGAGAAAGAATACCTGTTGTAATATGGAATGTAAGGGACTCGCCGGGCTGGAGATATTTCTCAAGTCCGTGCTCCTTGCAATAGAGATAACCCATATGCTGAGCAGTTGCGGGAAGCACCATACCGAGAGCATCCTCGTCGGTGGTTCTTGCAATCCATCTTACGCCGAAGGGAAGCTCCTCGGGCTTATGGGATACATAGCAAGCGTATCCGTCGGGAAGAAGCTGCATTGTATGTGCGTTGCCCTTTTCGTCGGCGTTGTACTTACATGTGAACACGATTTCGGGCGCATAGCTCTGAGTTGCGGAATCGATAGTGTCCATGATAGAGGCATCCTTGTCAAGTCTGTCAAGATATTCGTTTGTCTTGTCTCCTCCGGGATATCCCTCGGGTACCTCGTGATGCGCTGTGATGTTTTTGCGATCTGCTGTGTAGTAAAGCTTTGCTCCGTCAACGGGGCGGTAATTGATATGACAAAGATAGAAATACTCAAGAGGAAGATCCTTGTGATTTGTGATATTTATATGCATTTCAATGGTAGATGCACCCTCGTAAAGTCTGCATTCGGGAGAAAACTCATAGTTATGCTCGAATGCCCTCTTGAAGAAGTACTTTCCGCTAAGTGAGATATATTTTCCCTTTTCATCCTCACCGATAATGATATACGCTTCGTTATATTTTGCAATGGGAAGCTCGCCGTGAGGAGTGTGTGTATCCTCGCTTGTGGGGTTACCCATGGCGGTAAGACCGCAATGCATCAAAAATGCTCCGTAGCTCTCACCGTAGAAATTGTAGCACACCTCGGGCTCGTCATAGATAGACTTCATGACCATGTTGTGTCCGAGAAATTCCATGTCCCAAATCTGCTGACCTACAAAGGGAAGCAGTGTTACATATCCCTTGTCGTTTGAAAGCTTTACCGCTTCAATTCCGGTAGAATACTTGAAAAGAGTCGCCTTGAGACCCTCACTCTCAAAAACAGTTCTTTCCTTTTCAACAAAAAAATCCTTGTATAAATTGATTCTGTTCATAATATCCCTCGCTTATTAAAATTCTTACCTCATTGTAACATAAGTCCTTTTATAAGGCAAGACTTTTTTATAAATTTTAGGAATTCTCACCGTTTTTCAGAGCCAACTTTTTTCCTTGTAATGCCCTGTGATATGTGATATAATACACAAAAGCACAGCTTCGACAGGAGACTACAAATGAATTCGGTACTATTAATAATCAGCATAATCACACAAGTAGCACAGCAAATGTGCAGAAAAGAATACAATAAAAAAGCAGGCGACAAGCCGCTGAGCTTCTCGATATTCGCAATATTTGCGACTCTTTTATACTTCTTGGCAATATCACGCTTTAATTTGCAAATCGAGGGAGGGATGTTTGTTTATGTGATACCCTTTGCACTTTGCTTCACAGCAACCTACATATTTACCTTTCTTTCCATACAACACGGCCCCCTTTCCCTTACCTCTCTCATGATATCCTGCTCCGTAGTCGTCCCCCTTATATACGGCGTTGTCTTTCTCGATGAGCCGCTGACACGGACTTTGACAATAGGACTTGTTCTTTTGTTACTGTCTGTCATATGCGTATCCGAGCCCTGGAAAAAAGAAAATGCAGTCATTTCAACAAAATGGATAATATACATATCTCTGACCTTCCTCAGCAACGGTATATGTACCTCGATTCAAAAATATTTCCAGGTAAAAGACCGTGGCGCTCACAGCAACGAATTCATGATATGCTCACTTGCAATTACCTTTATAATTCTTTTGATTTTTGTAATGTTCAAGGAAAGACAAGGGGCTAAAAGCGTCATAAAAACGCCCTCCGTCTTATGGCCCGTCCTTTGCGGAATCACGAACGGAATGGCAAATCAGTTCACAATGCTTCTTGCCATAGTCCTCCCTGCCTCCTTCCTCTATCCCATACAGTCGGCAGGAGGTATAATCCTGACTGCCGTTGTTTCTGTGATAGTTTATAAGGAAAGACTTTCCACAACTCACAAAATAGGCTTCGTGGCGGGAGTTGTTGCCGTAATTGCATTTAATTTGTAAAACCCCTGAATTTGATATGCCCTCAAAAGCGCAAGACTTTTAAGGGCATATTTCTTGTTTCACAATAAAGTAAAAGACGCTGCTAAGCAACGTCTTTTTGTAAATTAGTGACAACTGTGGGAACCGCAGTTACTGCCACAGCCGTGGTCTCCGCAAGCGTTTCCTTCGCCGTGGTGATGGTCATGGTGGTCGCACTTGGCTTCGGGATCATAGTTAAGACTGTTTGCAAGCAGAGCTTCCACCGCCTCATCTGCATTACCGTCTACACCGCCGAAGAGCTTGATGCCTGCCCCGGCAAGTGCCGTCTGCGCCCCACCGCCTATGCCGCCGCAAATCAGGATATCTACCTTCAAAGAACAAAGAAGTCCTGCCAATGCACCGTGACCGCTGCCGTTGGTATCTATCACTTCTGCATTTACAATCTTACCATCCTCTACCTCATAAATCTTAAACTGTGCGGTATGACCGAAATGCTGAAAGATCTGTCCGTTTTCATAAGTTACTGCAATTTTCATTGTACTGTCTCCTTTTCTAATTTGTTTAGTGATTTTTTGAATTGAACAGCAAAAAGGATTGCTGTGAAGGTTACTGCTATAATATCTGCCAACGGTTCGGCAAGATAAACACCCATAGTCTTGTTCTGCACAACATTCGGAATTAAATATATAAATGGCAGAAGCAGGACAAACTTACGCACGATTGCAACAATGATGGAGCAAGGAGCGTTGCCTGTGGAAACAAAAGTCATCTGACAAGCAATCTGAATGCCGAAAATGCACATAACACCGCAATAGATCCTCAGCGCATCAGCGGTAAAGTTGATCAACTCTGCATCAGGCGTAAAGATACCCGCAAACACCTGAGGAAATAGCATGATGGCGCCCCAAATAGTAAAGGAATAGACAACACAAGAGGTAAGAAGCAATTTAAATGTTTTCTTTACTCTGTCGGTATTCTTTGCTCCGTAGTTGTAGCTGGAAATTGGCTGGGCGCCCTGTGCAATGCCCTGCATAGGAAGCATTGCAAACTGCATCACGCTGGTGAGGATTGTCATCGCTCCCACGGCAATATCACCGCCGTATTTGAGAAGTGAGGAATTGAAGCAAACCGAGATTACGCTCTCACTGCTTTGCATAATAAATGCGGACAGTCCCAAAGCAACACACGGGAACACAAGCTTTCCGTCAATACGCATATTCTTTCTTTGAAGCTTTAAAAAGGTCTTCTTCCCACACAGAAAGCTGAGCACCCACACACAAGATATTGCCTGCGAAACAATAGTAGCCAGCGCTGCACCCTTAACCCCCATATTGAAACCGAAGATAAATATGGGATCAAAAATGATGTTGCTGACCGCACCGATGAGCACTGTCATCATACCAACCTTGGCAAAGCCTTGTGCCGTGATAAATGCCCCCATACCGAGGGTAAGCTGAACAAATATAGTGCCGATGGCATAAATGTTCATATATTCGGTGGCGTAACCGATGGTGTTATTACTTGCACCGAACATTAAAAGTAAATCCTTATTCCAAATCAACAGTACTGCGGTCAAAATTGCGGAGATAAAGAGCTGAAGCGTAAAACACCCACCCAGAATTTTTTCGGCTGATTCGTTATCACCCTTGCCCATATAGATGGATGCCCTTGGCGCACCCCCGGAGCTGATAAGTGCCGCAAAAGCGGATATGATCATAATAATAGGCATACAAACGCCCACACCTGTCAGAGCTAATCTGCCGTCTCCGGGCATATGACCGATATAAATACGGTCAACGATGTTGTAAAGCATGTTAATAAGCTGAGCTACCACCGTGGGAAGTGCAAGCTTGAACAGCAGCCTTCCGATGGGAGCAGTACCCAGCATCTCTTTGTTATCGTTCATGGTATCATCCCTTGCGGTTTGTATTTTATAATCAATTAAGAATTATATCGTATAATTGTGAATATTTCAATTACTTTTCGTCATATTTTCTCTAATGGTTTTTGAATAAATCCTCAATAATTTCAAATACGCAAAAGGTTTTAAATAATCCACATCACGTCACATCGGGCGGTTGATTTAATTTTACTGCACATATTTTTTGCGGTAATTCTGTGGGGATATTCCCATATGCTTTTTAAACAGCCGACTGAAATACAGGCTGTCGTCAATACCGCAAAGATGCGATATCTCACCAATATTGTAAAAGGTATTTGCGAGAAGATAGCACCCTTTATTAACAATGATCGACGTGTAATACTGCTGGGGAGAGACGCCCATCGTGTCCTTAAACGCTTTGATAAAATAGCTTTTGCTGAGATTACAAAGCCGGGCAAGCTCATCATTTGTAAATTGAATACTACTGCCCGAATTCATAGCGGCAA
Source organism: Oscillospiraceae bacterium (assembly GCA_015064635.1). Classification (GTDB taxonomy): domain Bacteria; phylum Bacillota; class Clostridia; order Oscillospirales; family SIG627; genus RGIG6353. Next base: position 9,529 of record SVRV01000036.1, on the reverse strand, counting down.
GTGCGGGCGATATCATTTTCATGCTTTTTGATTTGCTTTTGTCCATAGTGATACATTGTGCTATTTTGGCTATCAGCGCAATAAGTCTGCCCTCGCATAACAGCTCAACGTATTCCTCGTCAGCACTCATTGCATCGGTGGGTCCGTGACAATAATACTCAAATTCGGGAATCACACCGACCTTGTACGCCCTTTCCTTGAAAAACGAAAGCATTGACTCCGCTTCATTTCCCGAAAAATGAATCCAATAATAGGTTGATTCAACACCGTTGACGCTATATATTTGAGCCTCCTTCGGTCTGAAAAGGCAAATACTTCCGCCCTTCAGAATGTGGCAAGACTCCCCCTCGCCTATAAGAAGCTCCCCCTTCTTTAAATATATCAGCTGATAATCCAACCTTCCGTTTTTACGGCATATTCTCATTTCCGTAATGTCCTCGTAATACCCAAAATTATTCACATGTATATATTTGTCAGCCAACAGCTCACTATTGTTGACCTTTCTGTAAAAAAAGGAATTCATAAGCTCACCCCCAATCACATTATAATGTAAAAAAATACTTTTGTCCATATTTTCTGCACTTTTTGGAATGGATACTTGACGTGCTTGTTGGTATAATTTTTTAAAAGCAACAAACAAAGGAGAATGCATATGAGTATTTTAAGCTTCGACAAGGACAGCTTTTATATTGACGGTAAGCCTTTTCGTATTATCGCAGGCGATATACATTATTTCAGAATCCATCCGGATAATTGGAAGCGTGTACTTGACCTTGCCGTGGATTTCGGCCTTAACACAGTACAGACCTACGTCCCCTGGAACGCCCACCAGCCAAGCCGTGAGGAATTTGTATTTTCGGGAATGCTCGACCTTGCAAAATACCTGGAGCTTTGTCACAGAAAGGGGCTGAAGGTGCTTCTTCGTCCCTCACCTTATATTTGCTCCGAGTGGGATCTGGGCGGTCTCCCTGCATGGCTTTTGCAAAGCAGAACGCTTTCTCTGAGGACATCCGACCCTGAATACCTTGCAATGATTGAAGAATACTATGACCGATTAACACCAGTCTATCTGCCCTATTTATCCACTAACGGCGGACCGATTATCGCCGTTACTGTTGAAAATGAATACGGCTCCTACGGAAATGACCACGATTATCTCAGGGCACTTGCGGAAATGTTGACAAAACGAGGTGTTAACGTCCCCCTTTATACCACAGACGGCCCGGAGTCACAGCTCTTGACCTTCGGCAGAGAAAACAAGGATTTCTTTTTTGGGGTAAACTACCGAGCCAAGCCGGGAATGTCACAGCCTGCCGAACAAGCCGTAAGAAAATACGGTGATAACAGTCCTTTCTTTGTTGGTGAATTCTGGTCGGGACGCTCGATGCACTGGGGAGAGCCCTTCTATCACCGCAATCCCGAAGAAGTTGAGGTTGCCTTCAAGGAAGCTCTTGAGCTTGGAGGAAACATCAGCTTTTATATGTTTGCGGGAGGTACTAATTTCGGCTTTATGGGGGGCGCAAACTACGGAAGGTCATATTCTCCAAGGGTTAATACTCCCGTCAGGTACATTCCGCACACCACCTCCTATGATGTGGATGCGCTTATCGGAGAAAACGCACAGCCCACAGAAAAATACTATCTTTGCAGAGATGTCCTCGACGAGTACCTGGGCAAAGAAAAAAGAGAGCACAATGCTCCCGACTACCACACCCAAGCCATTACCGCGGAGCTATCTTTGACAGCCGACCTTTTCGACAATCTCGATGCTTTGACAAAAACCAAAGAATTTTCCGTAAGACCAAAACCGATGGAGGACCTGGGGCAGAACTACGGATTGATTCTTTACACCACCAATATAAATGGATTTGAAAATTCCGAGACTACCATAGATTTGCACAAGTACCGTGACAGGGCAACCGTTTTTATTGATGATAAATATTTCGCTACCTTCTTAAGAGACAGAGGACTGACAAAGACCGCCGAAGGAGTTGCTGTATCTTATAACCGCCCCGTGTTTGCACAAGACGGTCATCAAAGAAAAATCGACGTACTTGTGGAAAATATGGGAAGACTGAACTTCGGTAAAGAAATGTCCGACGAAAGAAAGGGCTTGGAGGAAGCGGTCATTTGTATGAATGCCATGCTGTTCGGATACGAAATAAGGACTTTACCGCTGAGCGACCTTTCCACCCTCGTCTGGAGCAAAAAGCCTCACACAGACCATATGCCCTGCTTTTTCAAAGGAAAATTCAATGCTGTGCCAAACGTTGATACCTATGTGAACTTTTCAACCTTCGGTCATGGCTATGTCTGGATAAACGGCTTCAATCTGGGAAGATACGACAGCGCAGGTCCTCAAATGACCTTGTATGTTCCCGGCACAATCTTAAAAGAAAAAGACAACGAAATCATCGTTCTTGACATAGACCCTACAGGAAACAAAAGCAATATCACATTTTCAGACCGCGAAATACTTGAAGGAGACGCAGAAGAGCTGTCATAACAAAAGGCTGTAAAAAGTCCACAATGACTTTTTACAGCCTCTTTTAAATTTAGTTTTATTCAAAATGTACCTTTGCAATCCAGATAGAGTTGTCGCTTCCGTACTTCTCACAACCGATAGGCTGCATCCATTCGGCAGTCAACAGCCATTTTTCCTTTTCCGAAATGTTCGCCACGTTAAAATTACCAAGCCTTGCACCAAGCTCGGGCACAAGAATGACCTCCGTGCTCTTGACAAGGCACATATTTTCCGCATCGAACTTTGCCATATAAACACCGCCTTTTTATTGTTTCAATAAGTGATCAAAGCGTCTCACTCAAGCATTGACTTTCACTTTTACAATAGCCTTAAGTACACCGCATTCGCTGTCTCCGTTCAAGAGCGGAGTGTGTGCATCTTCGGGATATACAATACAAAAATCTCCCTTATGCATAATCAGTTTATTCATCTTGCCGCTATGCATAGAAGCATCCGCGCTTTCATTATATTCTGTAACTGTATCAAGCAACGCAATATCACAAAATCCAAAGCCTTCACTACCCGAAATGCAATAATGAATATCCATGTACTTTCTATGCGCCTCGCTGAGCTTTTCCGTTCCGTCCTTTTTTGTGTCGGAGGTAGCTATAAAGCTTTTCTGGACATTAATCGTAAAGTTTTCATTTGAAATGCCGTCCGAAAGATTTTCTTCCGACAGTCCTCTCAAAAACTCGAATATTTCTTTAAAATCAGGATGCAATGCATAATATCTTTCTGAATTTTCAATGTTGCCGAAAACCATATTTATATCAGACTCCTTTAACTGTAATTTTGATATGATTCTACCATACTGCAAAATCAATGTCAATGTCGTATCGGGACATATTTGCCAAAATACGTCGCATTAAAGCATTGAAGTCGGTTGTAATATATGTTAGAATGTAGATGCAGTGCTGTGCAGTTATTTTGATCGCACAGGGCGTAATTATAATGAATTATTTAATTTTTAATTAAATGGAGAAAAGAATAATGAAAAACGGATTTTACACAGCCCTCGGCACACCTCTTACAGAAGAAGGAAGAGTAGTTGAAAAATCTCTTGTCAAGCACATCAAACAGCAGATAGAAATAGGCGCATCAGGTCTTCTTCTCATGGGAAGCATGGGAAAAGAAGCCTACATTATGAACTCGGAATATGCAAAAATAGTAGACATAGCTGTTAATACAGTTGACGGAAAGATTCCGTTGTATGTAGGCGCTATGGATAACTCCATAGCAAGAGTTATGGAAAAAATCAATATGATAGGTGCAGGAAAGAAGATAGACGGTATCGTTCTGACAGTTCCCTTCTATGCAGTTCCAACAAACAAAGATACTATCCGTTGGTTCAAATCTATCGCCGACAGATCTCCTTATCCCATATATCTCTATGACCTTCCCGGTGTAACCCAGTATAAAATGCCAATGATGGTAATCGACGAGGTTATAAATCATCCCAACATCAAGGGTATGAAGTCCGCAAACTGGGAGCTTATCATGACCATCGGAAGAAAATACCCCAACGCCGATTTTGAGTGTCTTTACAGCGGATTTGACAATTTTGATTATGCAAGCACACTCGGAATGCACAAGCAGCTTGACGGTATGTTCTGCTGTACTCCCAAAAACACCATGGCTATGTATGAATGTATGAACAGCGGCGACCTTGAGGGAACAAGACGCTATCTTGATAAGATTCTCTTACTCCGTGATACTATGATTGCAAACAATCTCGACCGTTGCTTCACTCATACCATGAATCTTCTCGGCTTTGAGGGCGGCTTCCACGCAGATTATTCATCACCCATCGGAGATGACATAAAAGATATGATTAAAAACATGATGATAAACATGGGTGAGCTTTAAGAGTGAGGTGCGAAAATGATTTCTTGCACAGAATTTATACCGCTTTACAGCGAATTTTTCAAATATCTTGAATCCATCGGTGGTCACGATGAGGTTATGAAATATTGGATACATATTTCGGACACCTCCATCGGAGATAAAACCAACCCCAATTCCCTCGCATACAAATGCGACCGACTCGGCGGCTTCGAAGGAGCTCTTGCCTATTGGGGACATACCCTCACCGAGGAAGCGTGCGACGTATTCCAGGTTATAGACAAGGAGAAAAAATACAGATACGGACATATGAGATATTGCCCCTCCCGTGGCATACTTAACAAGCTTTCTCATATCACACCCTATTATGACTATTGCTCCCACTGTAAAGTCCTCTACCAAAGAGTTCTTGACAATTACGGCGTTATATATGACCGTGACCACACCAAGATTGACAATGCCGAATGCCGCGACCTTCTGTACGAAAAAGACAATCCCCCGGATTTTGATTTTTTGTCTGTAACCGACGAGCAGGTCAAGGCAAATGCTTCGCCCGATGCCATTATCGTGGATATGAGAAGTGAGGACAACAAATACCTTCACCGTGATTTTCATCTTCTGGGCGATAACGCTCTGAAATACTGTGCAGAAACCCTCGGAGAAGAAAAGCTTGTTGACTTCCTTCAAGGCTTTACAAAAAATTATTACGCCCCCCTTATCAAGGAAATTCAGGACGGTGGACTCTCTGTTCTTGAAAAGTGGTTTGCGAAAAAATATGAAACCGAAGAAGCAAGTGAGGTCTTACATACAGAGCTTTCCGATAACTCATTAACGGTCACAATTGATAAATGCCCCGCAATTGCTTTTATGCATACCCTCGGCAAAGAGCCAAGCAATTACTACATCGAGGAAACCCGAACAGTTTACAAAACCATAGCAAACGAGTGCGGTTATTCCTTTAAGCTGGAGTATTACGACGAGCTCGGCGGCACAAAATTTATATTCTCATAACAGAATCGGAGATAGAAGTATGTTAGACACTACCTCAGAAGTTTACGAAGAATATTCCGTCAATCTTGACGGAGCCAATATAATATTCTTTTTCAATTCCGGGCTGTGTCTGAATCACGCACCCACAAAAGCACCGGAGATGCACAAGCACTATCATCACGAGCTTTTTACAGTTGTTCGCGGAGAGATGAAAATCACAACAGAACAAAGTACTAATGTTATTTCTTCGGGCGAGACTGTTCTTATTCCGGCGGGGCTCACCCACAAGCCTGAATATAGTGACGATATTTTCAGAGTAAATATGGCGTTCATAAGCTCTGACGAAAATACCGCTTCTTCCCCCTTGGACAAAATGCTCTCGGAAAATGCGGATTCGGGATTTGTAGTTCGTTATACAAACCCCCATATCTTACAAGCCATCGACAGAATATTGAACTATATTCACGGTGATTTCGACTTCAAGAACAGCCTCATAAAAGGATGCCTTGAGGAGCTTGCGGCTCTGCTTTGCCAAAACGGAGCAAGTAGTGGCTTTAAAGGACTGTCGGACAGCAGAAATTACAGACGGTACATTATCTCCGCAACCTTTGACCGAGCGTTCACAACACGCACATTTCCTATTGTCGCTCCAAACCTCAAAAAGCTGAGCGAAAGTCTGCACCTGAGCGTAAAACAAACCGAAAGGATTATAAAATCAATATACGGACGAACTTTTTGTGAACAGGTGCTTTATCTTAAAATGGAAACTGCCCGTGAATTGCTTGAAAAAACCGATATGACCGTAAATAAAATCTCAGCGGCAGTAGGATATTCATCAACAAGAAGCTTTTTTGCCGCATTCAAAGAAACCTATGGCACAACCCCAAGCCAATACAGAAAAAGCAAAGGGGAATAATCCCAAAAACGCACGTTGTCGTACCTGAGAAATCGGGTACGACAATTTCACTATTATAGTGAAAAAAACTATCAAAACGTGATATTGTATTTGTTTATGCGCCATGCTACAATATAGACAGAAAGAAGCGCGACTTTCAATTTTTTAATGAGAGGTATTCATTATGAAACTGAATATTGGAGAAACCATAAAGAAATTGCGGAAGGAAAGAGAGATAACACAAGAGGAATTTGCGGAAATTCTCGGTGTTTCCTGCCAATCCGTTTCACGTTGGGAAAATAATTCTTGTTATCCCGACATCGAGCTGATTCCAACGATTGCCGCATTTTTCGGTATATCCACCGACAAGCTCATGGGGGTTGATGAAGCGACTGGAAAGAAAGCTGTAGATAGGTATTTGAACGATTTTCAAGCATCCATCAGCGTTGGCAATATTGATAAGTGTATCCGCATTGCACGTGCGGGAGTTGCTGAATTTCCCAACAATTATGCACTTTTAAACAAGCTGATGTACGCTCTTTTTGCGGCAGGAGACGAAACGGGAAATATTCCCGACTGGAAGGAAAATATGGAAAAATACGATGCCGAGATCGTAGCGCTGGGTGAACGTATTATGAAACACTGTCACGATACACAAATTAAATTTGAAGCCACCGACCGCCTTGCGTTCCATCATTGTGAGATGGGGCGAAAAAACATTGGACGTTCCATATATGAAACACTTCCGTCGATATATAATTGCAGAGAAAGTGCAATTTGGTGGGCGTTATCGGAGGAAGAAAGGTTGCCTCATACAAGAAAATATATTGGTAAAGCATATAGTACCTTGTCTGATGCGCTTTATAAGTTGATGGATCTGGTTTCTGCAGAGGATGCGCTCAAAGTAATAGAAAAAATGGATGCATTAGACCGTCTTATATATGATAATAATGTACCCAATTACACTTGGGCAAGATCAAGTATGGCACGCCATCGTGCAGAATGTTATATGCGATTGAACCGTTATGACGAAGCGATAAGACAATTGAAAATCTCTGCACAAATGGCAATGGAGTTCGATAACCGCCCCGATGAATTAAAAACAACATCGTTTTTGCTTGGGGAAAAGTTGTACAAGAAAACTAATTTTGAAACTACAGATTCTCGCTCACTCCGTGAGATCCTCCGCGATACATGGCTTGCCGAAAAGGAGTTTGATGCCATAAGAGATACCAAAGAATTTATAGAAATTTTGGAGCAATTGAATTAGTATGTCAGCCCCGCCTCGCGCGGGGCGTTTTCGTTATGGACTAATTCACAAATTTATAGTATAATATTTCAGAAAAACATTAACCAAATCATTTTTCTTTCACTATTAAGGCAGAAGCTTCTGAATACAAGCAAGGAGGTGAGCAGATGACAGAAATTGAACTCCATGAAAAAATAAAGGAGGTATCCAAAACGATATTCTCCTACTGTATAGCGAAAACGCCGACACGGGAAGATGCGGAGGACTTGTCACAAGACATTTTGTATGAGCTGATAAGATCGTCTGAAAATATTCGTGACGACAGTGCGTTTTATGCATTTATGTGGGGAGTTGCAGGAAACGTTTATAAACAGTGGTATAGAAAGAAACTGAAAAACAACACCTGCGAATTGACGGATAATATTTCCTCGGGTGATGAGCTCTTTGAAGATGACAAAAGTGATATATATCTTCTTCGCCGTGAGCTTGCCTTACTATCCGAAAAATACAGAAAAGCAACAATTTTGTATTATATTGAGAGACGTTCTTGCCTTGAAATTTCATCTGCACTTGCTATCTCCGAAAGCATGGTAAAATATCTGCTTTTCAAATCAAGAAAAATACTGAAAGAAGGAATGAATATGGAAAGAAATCTTGGAAAACTCAGCTATGACCCAAAAACCTTAGTGCCGATGTATAGCGGTCACGGTCCCAATCAGTTTTGGGAATTTATGCAGAGCAAGATCAAGCAGAACATCGTCAGCGCTTGCTATAACGATGCACTTACCGTCCAGCAGATAAGTCTTGAAACAGGCATCCCGCTTCCGTATCTTGACGATGATATCAAAGAGCTTGAGGACAAACAAATCATAATCAGAGAAGGAAATCGCTACAAAACAAACGTAATCATTATTACGTCCGAGTGTGCCGATGAAATGGAGCGTTCCGTTACAAAATATCACGAACTAATTGCCGACAAAATAGAAGGCTTTATCAAGGAAAAGCTTTTGGAGTATAAAAGCATAGGGTTTATTGGAAGTGATTTTTCGGAAAACACATTGCGTTGGCAGCTTGCCGCAATTCTGTTTATGGCGATTCTTGAAGTTGGTTATAACGAAATCAATGTGCCGAAAACCGGCTGGGGAGAGCCTGCTTACATTTGGTGTGTGGATAAATTGAACGAAAAGCATTTATTCAATTATAGCCAATTTGACAGTAAACACGGCGATAGATTATACTTTTTTGACTATTGGAAAGAAGGAAATTACAAGAGCGATCATCACGATTTTTACGGGAATGTACGTTACACCAATATTTTCTGTGATATCTGCCATGGCGACTATACTCCGCTAAGCGAATATGACCTTGAAGCCGTTGCAGAAATGATAAAAATGGGATATGTTATCAAGGAGGACGAAAACTACAGAGCAACTGTTCCGATATATACCTTTGATCAGTATAAAGCTGTTGTTGATATGGTGCAAGCGTTTATAACCGATGAACTTGTATCTATTATTCAAGAGCTTGATAATAGCGCCGCTCAAGTTTTAAGTGCTCATACTCCCAAGCATCTGCAAAATCAAGTTAACGGCATTGCTTCTATGGATAAGTTTATAAACGGAGTATGTATCCCCGCAACGATCCTTATGGATAGAAACGTGTTAAGAACAACATGGCATCCTTTTGAAATGCCTACTGTTTATGTTGTTTTGAAGAAATAACAAACACCGCCGAGAGTAACCGTTTGATTACCCTCGGCGGTTTCGTTACATAATAGCCACAGGAGTCAGTTTTTCAATAACCGTATCGTTTAAATAAAAGTTAATTTTTAAACCGCAGGTTGAGAAACGGAAAAGCTTTACTCACCTCCCTTCGACTATACATTTTCAACTCATATTAGAAAAATTCTCTCCAAATGAGTTATTGTGTTCGATGACCAATGTGATATAATGGTAATAGGATAAGTGCTGATCCAAAACACTTTGGAGGAACAATTATGATTAGACTCGGAGAAAAAATAAAATCCTTA
>SVRV01000035.1 GCA_015064635.1 Oscillospiraceae bacterium | reverse complement strand
GAGATCAACCAATAGTTTCGTGAAAGCCGTGTATGATAAAACATAAGATTATCTCCGTATATCATCTTATACAAACGATTGGAAATGGTAAGCATTTCAATTTTTTTATTCCAAGTAGATGGATCGTCCGTCAAATCTTCATGTAGTACAAGATTGTGGATCGACAATCCCAAGCCATCGGTAAATTTATCAATCTCGTCTTGAATGTAGAATTCTGTATTTCCATCACCTATTCCGCAAGCGAGAGCAGTTTCTCGACAGTATTTCATCGGCGAGAGCAATTCTAAAGCGCTTCTCGCTTTTTTTGTTTCTCCCAATTCGTTATATATGCTGCTTAAAGTGAAAATTGCTTCATAACGTATGTCTTCATCATGGCAGTCGTCAATTACCGATAAACAGAGGGTTTCAGATTCATGAATCAGGGATTTCTCGTGTGTATTGCTCCATTCGTCCGACAAACAGGCAGCAAGATAAACTTTGATTTTGGAATCGTTAGGAAATTTAACAAACGCATCGCGTGCGAAAGAAAGCTTTTCTTGATGCGTTCCCACTTCTGCCAAACGGCGCAATTCTTTTTTGATATTTGCAAGTTCTTCTTCTCGCTCCGACAGCTTATATCCAAGAAGCTCATCCGTGCTGACCGAGAAAAAGTCAGCCAACGGAGGAAGAAGTTCTATGTCGGGATAACCACCTTCAGATTCCCAACGCGATATCGCTTGAGGCGTAACGCCTATAGCGGTGGCAAGGGTGTCCTGTGTGATATTATTTTCTTGGCGAAGTTTTTTATAATCGCACCTATTTTAATGTTCATATCGTACCTCCAAATAAATTTTGTAAGCTTACAATTTTATTATAACATAATTTTTCTTTTTTTAAATTATCAATTCGTTGTTAAATAGATAAAGCAGTACTTTACATTCGTTAATGCAAAATACTGCTTTATCGCAGGCACCGCAAGGTGTTCTTTTTTTGTTGCGAAAGAGCAACGAAAAGTAGTATAAGAAGGGGTAAGAACGACTAAAAGTAGTGTAGCACTAATCTTCAAGAACGGATTTACCTTTTGTTCCGTCAGGATTTATATAATACCCGTCAACAATTTCATTAAATCCGCCACCAAAATACCAACCTTTTGATTCAATCCATTGGATAAAGGCATCTGTAAATTCATCTATTGAAACTTCACAAGGTATTTCAACACAACCATTTATCTCTATTTCTTTACGTATTATCATCACCTCTTTTAGGTATTATACCACATTTTCGCAAATACATCAAGGCGAAGCCTTGCATATCATCCGCAACTTGTTGCGGTATATCATCAATGCAAAGCATTGTATCTCATCAAGCCGCAGGAGGAATTATACACGGCTTTGCCGTGATGATATACAGCTCCAAAGGAGCTGATGAGATACACGCTGACGCGTGATGATATGCCAAGCCTGCGGCTTGGATAAAAAAAGAAGTAACTTTTGTCTACCAAAAGTTACTTCTTTTTTGGCGTAGCGTAAGGGATTCGACGGTGTGCAAAGCACACCTCATGCTCAGACTAAAGTCTTCGCACAGCCTCCTAAAAACAGTCCACAGGACTGTTTTTTTAACGGAGACTGCCCTCACGGGTTCGAATCCCTACTAACATTACAAAACAAAAAAGCCACAACCATTTAGGTTGTGGTTTTTTGTTGGCGCAGCGTAAGGGATTCGAACCCCTGACCTTTTGGTTCGTAGCCAAACACTCTATCCAGCTGAGCTAACGCCGCATTTTCAACGCTTATTAAGTATATACCAAAATGGGCGAAATGTCAATACAAAAACGGAAAATTTTTAAAAGTTTTTTCTGTATTTTTTGAAAATGTCTATAAGTGAGGCAGTATTTTCCTCGGAGTACTCTATTTCGGAGGAATACATTCTGCATACTTCGCAGAACACATCAAAATTGCAATTTTCTGTTCCTTCGCATATTGCTTTTATTATTTTGTATCCGAGGCAGGCAAAGGCAACACGGTCTGCAAAATCACCTACATCCTCTGACAGGGGAGTGTGTCTGTATACAAAATAGACAATAAGCTGTTCAAATGCGGTTTCGGGAATACTCGGAGATTTTTCTCTTTTATCAAGTACACTCAAAACATTGAGCCAGCTTTTGTCAAGCACTTCAAGTTTTGAAAATATATCATGCCACTCCGCAAAAGTGATGCAGGGGAAGCTTATATCACAAAGGCCGAGTACGGCTTCAACACGCTTGTCAATAGGCTTTGTTCTGTCTTGAAGCAAGGTGATAATTTCGCACCTTTTGTCGGTTATGTATTTTTCAAGGTCTGTGAGTGTCTCTTCCGGGAGGTTATCCTCTTTGGTTACAACAAGCTCTGCTTTTTCATCAAAAGACAGAATTATTCGTGCGGCTTCCTCACAGGAAAGACCCAATCCCATTTCTGTACGGTCAGAGAAAAAATTGTAAAATCTCGGATGCTCACGGCATATCTCACAAAGATATCCGTCACCTTTTTCGATTATTATATCGCAAAGTCCTTTTTCGCTTAAAAAGGGGCAGCGCTCATTTTCACAAAGCTTGAAGGAAGCACCGTCTTCATCGAAGATGATGCTTTTTTTCAGCTTTTCACCGAGTTTTCCGCCGGTTTTATTGTATTTATCTGCCGTTTTGGAGTCAATATATATTTCCCAACCGACGCAACAGCTGTGTGAACATCTGTCGGCAATGCATTTGAATTTACTGTAATAATTCGGTGCATATGTTTTCATATTCAATCAACAGAGCCAAGCTCTGCCTTCTTCTTTTTATATACTGTTTGGAACGCAATAAACTGCGCAATAAAAGTAATTACCCATGTAATAATGTATGTGATGAAAAGCATTTCCGGCGTGTGATATCTTGCAAACACAGTGACAATCCAGCCAACTCTTATACCTACGACACCGATTATTGAAATAATCATTGTAACAAATGAAGCTCCGAGGCCTCTTACCGCACCTGTGGTAACGTCCATCATACCGCAAAGGAAGTAGGGGAGACATATAAAGGTCATACGAGTGGAGCCTGCAACAATTGCTTCTTTGATTTCTGCGGCAGAGCCTTCGTTTATGTATATCGAAAGCAAGGGCTCACGGAAAAGAAAGACCAAAACGCATACAGGAATACCGACTAACAGTACGCCTGTAAGACAGGCACGGAACCCTTTTTTCAACCTCGTAAACTTTCTTGCACCATAGTTTTGTCCTGTAAAGCTTATCGACGCTTGCATAAAGGAGTTCAGTATTACATATACAAAGCCTTCAATACTGGAGGCTGCGGCACTTCCGGACATGAATACCTTACCGAAGGAGTTTATAGATGATTGAATAACTACGTTTGAAATAGAAAACATAGAGCCTTGAATACCTGCGGGAATTCCAACGCTCATTATTTTCTTAAATTCTTCCTTATGGAATTTTATCTCTTTTATGTAGAGTCTGCACGCATCTGTTCGACGCATCAAAGCAATGAGAACAAGTGTTGCCGAAACAGCCTGCGATATTGTGGTTGCAAGAGAAACACCTGCGACATCCATATCTAATTTAGTGACAAAGAAAATGTTTAGTATAACGTTTATAATACCCGCAACGGTGAGATATACAAGAGGACTTCTGGTATCACCCACAGAACGGAGAATTGCCGCTGAATAATTGTAGAGCATATTGAATATGATGCCGGCAAAATGTATTTTCATGTATATGGAAGATTTGGGAATTATGTCAGCGGGTGTTCCCATCCATTCAAGAAAGGTTTCACAAAGTGCAACACCTACAATTGCAAGAACAACACCTGCAACAATGGAAGTGAAAATTGCCGTATGCACGGTTTTGTGCATTGTTTTGTCATCATGTGCTCCGTAGGCATGTGCAACAGCAACGCTTGAGCCTACCGAAAGACCTATAAAGAGATTTGTTATGAGTGTTGTAAGGGACGTTGTGGCTCCGACTGCGGCAACCGAATCGGGACCGCAATAATTACCAACCACCACAAGGTCAGCGGCGTTGAAAAGCAATTGAAGAATGCTTGTCAGCATTATCGGAACAGCAAGGGAAAAGACCGACGGGAATATCCGCCCTTGTGTGAGGTCAGCACCTGTATTTCTCAAATTTGCACCTTCTTTATCAAAGTTAGTCCATATAGTATAACATATTAAAATGATTAAAGCAATATCAAAGGATAACAAAAAAATATGTTGAGTAAAGCACTTTTTATTGTTTTTAATACAATAAAGTCTTGGAGCGATTAGTCTCCAAGACTTTATTTTTCTACTTCGGCGTCATCCACGGAATTTTCAAGAAGTATGTTTATTATTTCATTTCTTGAACGGTTACTTTCTTTTGCAAGTGAATCAATTTTCTCAAGCGTTCCATCCTTTATTCTCATTGAAATTACTTTATATCCGTCCTCGCCCTTCTTATTTATCTTTATAACACTTTTTGACATATATATCACCTCTTAATATAAGTATATCTCAGATATGTTTGATTTAATATATTTATTTTGTAAGTTTAATATATTCATTATATATTCGTATTGTATTGACAAATATATTTTTATGTGATAAACTAAATTTATCTTGAAAATATAATGACTTAGGAGGATTTACAATGAAAAAAAGATTACAAGGAGTACTTACAGGTATTTTAGCAGGAGCAATTCTTGCAGGAGGAGTGGCTACAGCTAAAAATTTGAGCGAAAAAGCAGAAATTTATTACAGGGATATCAAAATTTATATTGACGGTTCGGAAATTGTGCCTAAGGGCTCTGACGGCTCTGTTGTTGAACCGTTTATCATGAACGGTGCTACATATTTGCCTGCAAGAGCACTTGCGGAAGCTCTCGGACAGGATGTGCTGTGGGACGGCAAAACATCAAGTGTTTACATTGGAAAGACAGATACCTTACAGCCGGATAACAGACTTGATAAAATCCAGTTCAACAGACTCTACAAAGCTGATCAAGGAAGCGAATTTTCTGTATTATATGGAGATCAAACTATTATCGACTGTAATAACAAGACTTATACTAATGGTATTTTGTTTAGCGTTTGGGGTGACGGCATATATGATGATGGTTCACAAATGGAAGTTGGTTACCCATTGAACAGCCAATATAGCAAACTTACAGGTCATATAGTATTGCCGAAGGATAAGGATGTGTCTCAGTCAAAAGTTTCTTTTTATGGTGATGGGGTGCTTCTTCACGAGGTAATTGTTGTATATTCCATGCCATTCTCGTTTGAAGTTGACGTAAGAGGTGTGAATCAATTAAATATTCTTGTTGCTACGGAGAACGGCGGTTACGATAATAGTAATATAGCTCTTACCGACCTCTCGCTGTACAAATAAAATAAGAATATTTAATCAAATGTAAAACCAATGAATTATTGCTATACAAAATAAACAAGGAAGTGAAAAAATGTTTTGCCCAAAATGCGGAAAACAAAATCAAGACACATCGGCTTTTTGCGTAGCTTGCGGTCAGAAGCTTATAGCTCCGGAGCAGCCCGTACAACAGCCACCTGTACAACAGCCTGTTTATCAACAGCCACCCGTACAGCAGCCTGCTTATCAGCAACCGCCCGTACAGCAGTTCCAGCCTCAATATGCACCCGTTGAGCGCCCCTTTTCTTCAAATCCAGTATTGAACGGTCTTAAAAAGTTTGCGGCATCACCGCTGGTGCTTGTTGCGGTTATTCTCTTTACTCTGTCAACGGTTATAACTCTTGCAACCACATCCGATACGGTAATGGAACTTTTTTATTTGTTAGATGAAGAAATCGGCATACCCGGTCTTGATGATGTTGTAGACATACTCGAAGACTCAATTACATTTATGACATTTATTATTATGCTCCCCACAATAGCAATTGGAATAGGCTTGTGGATTACAGTGGGCACCGCTCTCAATAAAAACAGCGATACAATGGTAACGGGCGGTCTTACTACTATCAAGGTGGTCAATATTATAAGCATTGTATTTACATCAATTTCAATTGCTGTATTGGTTTTCTGGACGATGGGATTATCCTCGGATTATCAGCTTCCTATCACATTCTATGTAATAATGTTTACTATAATTGCTGCTCTTGGTTTCAGAATATACTACTACAAAAAGATAAATGATACTTTGCATTGCTTTATTTACTCTGTTCAGTCAATGTATCCTTCGTACGGAGCATCACTTTTTGTAGCGGTTATGTGCTTTATTACAGGTGGAGCATCTGTAATTACATTGCCGTTTAACTTCACCCTTGCAACACTTTGCTCGGCTGCTGCAACGATTTGCTTCGGTATTATAATAATTCAATACCGCTCACTTATTTACAGACTCAGATGTGAATATGAAGCTTCACGTAAATAATTTGAATTAAAGAGGGAATTATGAAAAAGTTTCTTGTAATTTTATTGTCGTTGCTTCTTGCTTTGCTCCTTGCTTCATGCGGAGAGAGTGAAGAAAAGGATGATACGGATGTTGATGATGCAGTTGAAGAAAATGCAGAGGTTGATGATTTTTCTCCGCTTGACCCATTTGGTAAGCCGGAAGATGAACAAGTAAGTGGCGAGCCAAACGAAGGCATTAAAGAAAAAGAGGAAACACCTACTCCCGAAACTCCCGAGACTCCGGAGTCTCCCGCAGAACCCGAAGTACCCGCAGAACCCGAAGCACCCGCAGAGCCCGAAGTACCCGCAGAGCCTGAAGTGTCCGCAGAGCCCAAGGTAATCGAAGCGGCAAACTATTCAAGAAAAGTAAATGACCCGGGTGTTGAGCATAAGCATCTGATAAGTGTGCCTATGCTTACAGGAGATACCGATGGGATAAAAGCATTTAATAAGAAAATAGCGGATAAATTTGCCCCGTATATAGAATACTTTGAGAAAAACAGCTCGTCTGAAAGTGAATGGGTAAATATCCATTATGAGCACGCCATTTATGATTCTCTTGTTGGAATACTCATAATGAATGAGACATCAACTCTTTATTCTTACATCGACTTGGTTCACTGGGGATATTATTACGACATTGAAAAAGACCAAGAGCTCACTTTCTATGAGTATATAAATGCCCTTGGTGTTGATTATGCCGCTGTGGTTAAGAGTATAAATAAGAAGCTTGGTGCAGATGACCCGATATTTACTCCTCTTAGTGAAAATATTTCTGACAGGAGCTTAAAAAACGGAATATTTGACGGAGAAAAGGCTATTTGTGCATTTGCTGATTATTTTGCCACCGAAACAAATACAACTGTTGAATATAAGCTCAGTGGAAGTACCAAGAGCGAAGCCGAGCTTTCTCCTGCCGACAAGGCTATCGAAAAGCTGACAGGACATTACTATTCGATAGCTGATACTCTTGGGGATAAGATATATACCTTTGATAAAATCTTTTTTGCAGATATAGACAGAGACAGGATTCCAGAGCTTTGTATAAAGTATGAATACTGGAAGGGCGGATACAGCATTGATGCATTTAAGGTTAGCGGTGATGAGATAATAAATATATATGGTGTTGTCTCGTCTGAATATAGTACGCACACAGTTGCAGATATGGGAATCATGATTGACAGCGAAGGTAATTTGTTGTTTGAAAGAAGCAGTGAATCACCTTGGGGGTTTAGCTACAAAGTTTATCATTATGATGGTGATAAAAAGGTTGTTGATTTTCAAGAAGACTTGACTTGCTCACTGCAAGAGAATACTTACGGTTATTTATCTCCGGAAGGTGAAAGCGTAGAGATTACAGAGGAAGAGTATTATCAAAAAGCATCTGAATGTAACAAATATGCGGAACAATATACTTTTGTAGATGTTTCAACAATTGGCATGACAGACCTTTGGGAAAAGCAATTATCTCTCTTTAAATAAGACACAAAAATCCAACATGGACGTATAATTCATGTTGGATTTTTTATGCTCCCTTAATTTCTCTTATGACTACGTTGACCGTTTGAGCGGATTGAAATAGATTTGGTTTGTTTACCATGAAAAAACATTGACAGCGTGACAATAATTTGTTAGAATATAATCACAATTATAATTAAAAATACAGAGGGAAATATGAAAAAACTTTTAATACTCATACTTGCGGCATCTCTTGCTTTACTTTCATCATGTAATGACGGCGAGAGGGAAGAGATACCCGAATCTGCAACCGAAAACAAAGAGGCTGAAAAGCCTGTCGATGAAATAACGACGGGGGAGGAAACAAATGTAACCGAGCCCGAGCCGGAAGTATCTCAGCCTGAAGATACTTACATTCCCGAAGCACCTCAACCGACAGTACCTGCCGAGGATCCCGAGGAATTAAAGAGAATAGAAGGACTCAAGGAAGCCTCTTCATTATCCTTCGGTGAAATAACATCTGTTGCCGAGGAAAACGGTCAGGTTACGTTTACTGTTACAATAAATTATACCTGCCCCGATGACAATGAGTACACATTGGCTCTTGGCTCAAACTTTATGGAAGCAGATATGTACACTCTTGTTGACTCTGTAAGCGTAAAAGGCAGTGGCACAGTGACTCTTACTCACAAAACAATTCCTGTAAGATGGGAAGACGGCAGTTTTGAAATTGCCGCTAACCTTATGTATTCCACAAAAACGGGTATTCACATTCTTGCAGAAGCGGTGAGTCCTGTGGATGAAAGTCTTTTACCCGAGGCTCCAACCGAGGGTGAAGCTACTTCGGAAGTCCCCGAGGCTCCCGTTGAAGCTCCCACACCCGCAGACCCTCCCTTGCCCGTAGAAACACCCTCTGTTCCGGAAGGTGCAGATGCAGGTCAGGAATATATTGACAGCATGGTATTTATCGGCGACTCCACAACACACGGTATGATTTATTACGGAGTTCTTTCGGGCGGTAAGAACACAAAGCAAGTGTGGACACCAAAAAGCGGAACTCTTGCTATGTGGAACCTGCTTACAGAAAAGATAGTTTATCCTGATAACGGTACAGAAATGCTGATAGGTGATGCCATTGCCGCAAAAAAGCCCGATAAGGTTGTCCTTACTCTTGGTGTCAACGGTGTTTCCAGCCTTTCGGAAACCGAGTTCAAAAAATATTACAACGGCTTGATTGAAGAAATAAAGGAACGCTCACCCGAAACAAAAATAATTCTCCAGTCAATATATCCCGTGTGTGATTACTACCAGTACGTAAAATCTATAAGCATGGAAAAGATAAACCGTGCCAACACATGGATTTCACAGCTTGCCGAAGAAAACGGTTTATATTACCTTAATACCATAAGTGTACTTTTGGGAGATAACGGATATCTCAAGGAAAGCTATTGCAACGGTGACGGTATACACATTTCCGGCGAAGGTTTTAAGGTAATACTTGACTATATTCGCACACATCCCATTGATTAAGCTATAAAACACAAGGGGCTGAGCCTTTCACTTTTTCAAGTGTTTTGACTCAGCCCCTTATATTTGTTATATTCAAAAAAATCAGTTCAGTACAGCGATTCCCAAATTCAGATATCCCGCAAAGGCAACCCATGCAAGGTATGGAATATTGATGAGGGCGGCTGTTTTTGATGCTTTGTAAAAGGAAAGAATCATGAAGAAAATCATTGCCCACAAAACAATCAGCCAACCGAATGAAAAGAAATAAAACTTAAAATTAAAGAAAAAGATACTCCAGAAGAAATTGAAGAAAAGCTGTATTCCGAACAGTGTTACGGCTTGCCCGATTGTGTCACTTCCGCTGCGGGAGGTCAATACAAGGTAAAGTGAATATCCCATAATTCCAAAAAGTATTGTCCACACTACGGGGAAAAGCCATGCAGGTGGAGACAGCGGAGGTTGATTCAATTCCCCGAACTCCTTCATTGCTCCGCTGGTCAAAAGCGCAGACAATCCACCCACTGCAAGGGGGATTGCAAGGCATATAATTAGAAGCTTTTTGTTAATTTTCATAAAATTCTCCTTTTTTGCTTATTTATTTTCCAAATTATCTTATTGATTTATTATTGCCTAAAAATATGTTTATTGTTATAATTTATTCAAAGGAGTTGATTTTTATGCTTAAATGCGGATTTTATGAAAAAGAAATAACACCGCCTCTTGGCTGTTGCATTCCGGGATACTATACCCCCAGAATTGCAGACGGTGTAGTTGATAAGCTTTATTGCAGAGCGTTTGCAGTTTCAAACGGTGAAAACACAATAATAAGAATGTCACTTGATTCACTTGCGGTACATCCCGATGTAAACAAGGGAATCCTTGAAAGAGTTGTTGAATATACAGGAATTCCCGAAAGCAATCTCAGTGTGAGCGCAACTCATTCTCATACTGCGATTCCACGAAAGGGTCCAAAGGATTCACAGATTTTTGGTGATGAAAATTTCGAGGAATGGCTTATTCGCGTTGGTGCTGACTGTATGACACTTGCTTATCAGTCCATGGAAGAAGCGGTTATCAAATATGGTACAGGTTACACTGATGCTATCGGCTTCAACAGAGTCTATGTTATGAAGGACGGCAGACTTCAGACCGCCCCCGAAATAGGTGACCCCGACGTTGTGCGTCCTCACGGCCCTATTGACCCCGAGGTATCTGTAATATATGTTGAGAATAAAGACGGAAAACCCCTTGGAGCAATGGTAAACCACGCTTGTCACCCCGACGTTATCAAGGGTACAAAGTATTCGGCAGACTGGCCGGGTGTTGTGGTTAAGAGACTTAAAGAGAAGTACGGAAGTGATTTCGTTGGTATCTTCTTCAACGGTACTTGCGGAAATATCAATCATGTTGATGTAATAAACGGTAAGGAATATCCTCCGTCTTCCCACTATATAACGATGGGTAATATTGTTGCCGATGAAGCTATAAAGGCGATTTCATCAGCTGAGCCTATAATCGGTGAAGAGATTGCTTCGAGCAAGGAATATTTTGAGCTTGCGGAACGTGAATGGGATATGAATCGTATTGCTTGGGCAGAGCATATCGTTGCAACAGTAAAGCCTATTGAGGGACTTACTCTTGCTCTTGGTACGGGTTATCAGGACCAGGAGGATCTTCTCACAGCGAAGGGGCTTCTGCGTGCATATAACGCAAGACAGGGTAAGCGTACAATGACTGTTCAGGCTTCACGCATCGGTGACGTTTATTTCTATAATGTACCGGGTGAAATGTGGGTACAGCATGGACTTTACATAAAGGAAAACTCCCCGAGCAAGAAGAATGTTATTGCAGAGCTTTCTCACGGTGTTGGAGGATATATGCCGACAAAGGATGCAATAGCCGATACGGTTTATGAGTCCAAGATGTCCTCCTACCCCTTTGAGGCGGGAGCGGCAGAGCTAATTGCCGAAAAGGCTGTAAGGCTCGCAAAAGTGCTTTGATTTGTAGCTTTTTTGTTTATATTAAATTGAGGAAGGGTGCTTTTTTGAAAAAAGCACCCTTCCTCAAACTCTATTCCGAAAAACAAAATTTATTTATCAGTAAAATAATTTTAGAAGTTTCTTGGCGGCGTGCGGGGGATTTTTGCCGCAAAGCGAATTAGCGAAGCGAGCAAAAATTCAAGCCGTACAGTGAGCGTATCCGAGCAATGTGCGAGGATGACGCGAGTCGTAGTGCAGGACAGAGTCCTGCTATAATAAATCATTTCCAAAGGTCTGTGTTTGATGTGGATACAGCTATTGCGCCTGCTTGGATGGCAGAATTCACCTCATCCAAGGTAGATACAAGTCCTCCTGCAATAAGCGGTATTTCTGTTCTTGACTTCATTGCCGCTATTACCTTCGGCACAACGCCGGGCATTATTTCTATCATATCCGGCTTTGATGCACGGGTACTGTCGATAGCGGTTTCAATGGATTGAGAGTCAACAATGAATATTCGCTGTACAGTTTTGAGTCCTATTTCACGTGCAGCCTTGATAACACCGGCTCTTGTACTGATAACACCGTCGGCACCGAGACTCTTGATATACTCCATTCCGAATTTATCCTTACCGATACCCTCGGCAAAATCCGCATGGACAAATATCTCCTTGCCGTTTTGGTGTGTGTCAAGGATTGTTTGAGCCAGCTCTATTATGTTTGTGCTGAGAAGGAATACAGTGTCTATACTGTCGAGACAGGAGGAGTCTAACACTCGGCTGTCACGAACAGCGGCAATTACTGTCTTTTTCATTTTATACCTCTTTTGATGCGGCAACTATGTCTACACCTGTGCCTAAAATGTTCTCAATCAAAGTATCTCCGATTTTTACACCGCTTTTTGCTTTAAATGAGTTTATTATTTTCATGCATTCAAACATTTTATCCTTAGGAATGGCACAGCGTGATTTAACACTGACAATTCCACCGGATTCACATTTCATTGTGGTGGTAAGTACTCTTGTAGGGCAGGTAACCTCCGCTTTTGCGTAGATTTCTCCACGCTTACAGGTATTTCCTTTAACGCTGATGTTTTCTCCGTCAACGGTTACTTCTATCGCACATCCCATGGGGCATACTGTGCAGGTCACGTTTTTTACCATTACTTTACCTCCTCTATTCCTACTGTGATGCTATTGTCAAGAGTGGAAAGAATATCCTTCTTCAACTTGATTTTAACCATTTCTCCGGGCACCAGACGTTGAGTCTTCTTTTCAAGAATTACGTTGTCATTGTGGCGCACAACAATCTTTTTACCCGTCATAATGTCGGATACTCTGAAATATACGTCAGAGTCGGAATCGTTTGAAATACTCTGGGGTACAGTATATCTTACACCGAAGCCACGCTTGATGTCAAGTCTCTTTGAATTATTTCCTTCGCCAAGAATATGCTCAGCCGCAGATGCACCTGCAAGCTCTGCTTCCTCGGATACGAAGTCAACAAGGTCGTGAACGTGCAATACGTTACCGCAAGAGAAGATTCCGGGAACAGAGGTCTCTCTCTTTTCGTTTACTACGGCACCGCTTGTGATTGGGTCAATTTCAATTCCTGCCTCACGGGTAAGCTCATTTTCGGGAATTAGACCGCAGGAGAGAAGGAGAGTATCACACTCGATATACTCTGCCTTATCCATAAAAGGCTGAAGAGTTTTCGGGTCAACGGGGGCAACGGTTACACCTGTAAGTCTGTCCTTGCCGTGAACTTCAACAACGGTTGTGGAAAGCTTCAAGGGGATACCGAAGTCATCAAGACACTGTACGATATTACGTGTAAGACCGCCTGAATAGGACATCAGCTCACAAACAGCCTTGACACTTGCGCCTTCAAGGGTCATACGGCGTGCCATAATAAGACCGATATCACCTGAGCCGAGGATAACAACATTGCGTCCGGGCATGTATCCCATAAGGTTTACAAATTTCTGTGCAGTACCTGCTGTGTAGATACCTGCGGGACGTGTACCTGCAATATTGAGAGCTCCACGGGGTCTTTCACGGCAGCCCATAGCAAGGATTATTGCCTTTGCCTTGTATTCTTCAATACCATTTTCACTGCTCATTACACGAACGGTTTTATCGGGTGAAATAGAATCAACTATGGTGTTGAGACGGTAATCAATACCGAGTCTTACAACCTCTTCAACAAATCTGTTTGCGTATTCGGGACCTGTAAGCTCCTCACCGAATCGGTGAAGACCGAAGCCGTTATGTATACACTGGTTGAGAATACCGCCAAGTCTTACGTCACGCTCAAAGATTATCATGTCACGGATACCGCATTTATATGCACTTATTGCCGCCGCAAGTCCTGCAGGACCGCCGCCGACGATTATAAGGTCAACTGTTTTCATGTCCACACCTCACTTAGTCTTGGAAACAACAATTTCAGAGCCCTTGCCCGACTTTGTTACTTCTTCAATATCAATTTCAAGCTCTCTTGAAATTATGGATGCAATAATGGGCATACAGAAACCGCCTTGGCATCTACCCATTGTAGCTCTTGTACGGCGTTTTACGGCATCCACTGTTTTTGCCTTGGGATTCTGATTTATTGCCGCAACTATTTCGCCCTCGGTGATTTTTTCACAACGGCAAACTATCTGTCCGTAGCGAGGGTCACGCTTTATAACTTCGTTCTTTTCCTCCATTGACATTTCACGGAAGGCGTGAGATGCGGGACGAATGGGATTGAAGTTTTCATTTTTCTCAAGTGTTCTTGTCTTCTTTATTATTTCGACTATGTACTTCGCAATTGCGGGTGCGGATGAAAGTCCGGGAGACTCAATTCCTGCCGCATTGATAAATCCTGAAATAGGCTCGTTTATGATGAAATCACCTGTATTTCCAACGGCACGGAGACCTGTAAACGAAGTAATAACCTTTCTTATGGGAAGGTTTACTGTTTCATAAGTCGCTTCCTTTGCAACCTTTGCAAGTCCCTCACGTGTGGTACGGCGGTCATCCTTGTCATCAATGTTTTCGGCAGTGGGACCAAGAATAAGGTTATGGTCAACAGTGGGGGAGATGAGGATGCCCTTACCCATTGATGAAGGTGTTCTGAATATTGTAGCATTTACAAAGTCGCCCGATTCTCTGTCGCAAAGGAGATATTCTCCTCTTCTGGGAGTAATTTCGATGCTCTTGTCACCTGCAAGTGCTGCGATCTCTCCCGAATATACACCTGCGGCATTTATTACTGTACCTGCTTCAATTTCACCGTTGATTATCCATGCATCACCCTTCTTTTCAAGAGAGGTGACAGGAGTGTCTGTCAAAAGCTCAACTCCGTTGTCCATTGCGTTTCCAATTGCGGAAATTGCAAGCTCATAGGGGCATATTATAGCAGATGTGGGCGCCCAAAGAGCCGAAATTGCATCCTTGCTGATAGCAGGCTCACGGCGGCGAAGCTCGTCTCCGTCGATTATTTCAAGACCCTTGACACCGTTTTTCTGACCCCTTACAAGAAGGTCTTTAACGGCTTCATTCTCTTCTTCCGTAAATGCAACAACAAATGCACCGTTATTCAGATACTTAACACCAAGCTCATGGGCAACCTCAGCCATCATTTCCGAGCCTTGTACATTAAGTTTTGCTTTCAGTGAACCCTCTTTTGCATCAAAACCTGCGTGAACGATTGCACTGTTGGCACGTGTTGCACCCATTGCAACGTCTGCTTCCTTTTCGATTATTACAGTGTTTAGCTTGTAGCGGGAGAGCTCTCTGGCTATCATACCGCCAACAACTCCTGCGCCTATAACGGCGACATCGTATTTTTTCATATCTGTTACCTCACAAAAAAAGAGCGCAAAAATACCGCGGAAAAACCGCAGTATCAATGCACTCAAAATCTCAGCATATTAACCGTTTAGAGTATTGTAACACCAAAAAAGTTATTTGTCAAGATTTTTTCTTTCCCATATAGGTATCGATTGGCTTTTTTAACACAAAAGCAAGAGCTATAACAATTACTGAGCTGGGAAGCATATAAAGTCCGTTATAAATCAGAGAATAAAGCCATGCATTTGATGTCATAACGCCTGCAATTTCGGTATTTGTTGCAATAGCGTAAATGGTTACACCGCTGATAAAATGTACACCGAAGCGTGCTATACAGCCAATGACAGCACCGATGCCGAGTCCCCATTTTTTGCCTGAAAAGATGCCTGCAAGTCCTACTGCCGCATATGCAAGTACATAGTCAAGAAGAATTGAGGGAAGTCCCCATCCTATACCGCCGCCTATAATACATTTTACAAAGCCTACTACCAGACCGGAGCCAACGCCCCAGGCAAGGCCGTAGCAATACGCAACAATGATGATGGGCAGCATTACAATGTTGATGGAGCCGCCTGCCGGACCTACTTGTATTTCTACCCAGGTAAGGATTACGGCAAGTGCTGACATAACAGCAGTGGTTGCCATTTTTTGAAGTGTTGTTCGTTTCATAGAGTTTTCTCCTTTAAAGTAAAAATCGCAAAGGGAAAACCCTCTGCGATGTAGCTTGACATAAAAAGCATATGTGCACTATATGTTTCCTACGACGGCATTATCCGCATCAGGTTCATGGGTCGGAGTCGCACAGACTCCCTCTCAGCCCACTTTGGTGAGCTCCCCTTTGTGTTGAGTGCATTATAGCATTTTACTCGAGATTTGTCAATAGCTTATTTTGAAAAACATTATCTGTATTTGAATATTTGTACCATAGCTGTGTTTCGGGCTTCGGTCTGTAACCGTGAGAAGAATTCTGAAGGAAATTGATTTCTTTCTTACCCTTGAAATTGTTGAATGCCATGCAGATTCCGGAGCAAACACAAAGCTCGTCACCGAAAGCATTTCTGGGAATGAGCATCGGGGCTGTTACAAGAGTCGCAAGATGTGCCGCATCGAAATATTCGGCATTTTTTGAATGATGAAGGTCGAAGGTGTTGGGAAGTCTCTTGTCATTTACTCCCGCATAATTGCAAAAACCGGGAACTTCTGCTTTACCCTGAGTAACATTTATTTCTTCATCAAGAAAATTCACCAAAGCACTCATTGCGATTACCTGATATCCTCCAAGACTTCCACCGTCGAAATTTACGTCTCCGTTCCATACCTTGAACACCTCGGGGATGTCGGATGAAAGGTCGGCATTTGCAAAAAAGCGAAGTACCTGAAGGTTTCTCAAGTTAAGATAAAGGGTATAGCCATCATGAATATCGTCAAAGTCGGAATTCGGCTTTCCGTTGCCTTTTCCGTAGCTTCCCAGAATTCCCTTGCCGTTGAGCTCATTGTAGCATTCTTCATCACTGAGTGCACAAGGGTATCCGTGATGGGTTGAATAAACTGCAATTGAATTTTTGAGAAAGAAGGGCTGAGGTGAGTGAGCACTGTAGCCTGCGTAAATGAACTTAATGGGGAGTGAGTGTGGCTCTTTATCCTTTGGGACACTCACATATCCTGTTGCGGGGCAGGGACCCGGACATTTCAGTGAAAATTCCCACAAGTCGTAGTTATCAAGGACTTCATCAGGCACATTTGTAAGCTTTTTTGAACGAAGGATTGCCATATAATCACGGTCAGCCTTCTTTATGTGGTAGTAGTTCGTTTCTGTAACATTAAATGCATGAGCTACTCTTCCGTTATAAGGTGTAACGCTTGTATCTGTGGGATTGACTTTCTTCATGCGTTCAACCTCGCTTTGCCAGAATGCTCCAAGGTCATCGGGGGTGGGAAGTGAGGTTTTCATTTCGGTGAAGTCAAATACTGCTCCCGGTACTGCTTTTTCACTTCCGCTGATGGGCATACCGTTTTTATCACAAGCTGTCACTTCTGCTCTGACAGCCCCGGGACGGTGACAGGTGGCAGAAAATTCTATAAATGACGAATTTTCTTTTTCACCTCTTTCCTCCGTTCCGTCCTCGGAATAAATGTAGTACTTTACGAGAGGGACAACTACCTCCTCATCGGTTACCTGGTCATATACTGTCGCACGGAAAATTGCTTTTTCTCCTATTTTATATTCAATAGGAGAGCATTCCGCAATGCCGTTTTTGCCTTCTTTATAGGTTTTTACAATAAAGTATAAGCCACGAGGGAAATCGGGATTCTCAAACGGTGAAAGCGAAAGACGGATATCAACTCCGTGAGAGTTGTTGAATTCACGGAAGAAGGTGTCAATAGCTTCAAGGAAATTCATACCCGTACCATCGGGTACAATAAAGCTTTCAAGTTCAGCTTTGTATTTTGCGTCCTTTTTGGCATTACAAACCATAGTGTAAATGATATTGAGCTTTGAAGTATCGTTTCTGTAATGAGGGTTGGTGATTATGCTTTTAAAAGCTTCGTATTCTTTTTGTATTCTGCTTATCATTTTATTATCTCTCCATGTGTTCTGAATGTTACCGAAGCGCGCTTTTGATATGCACAGTCGGAGCTGTCACTTAAAGTAACAGTGTTTTCGCCCTCGTTTAGTATGGGAGCGACACCTGTAACACTTGCATTTTCTTTAAGGCTTCCAAAACGGTCATAAACCTTTGCTGTATTCGTTTCGGGGTCATATTCAATTACATCTGTACTGCTTACTGCGGTCTTGAATGTAATGGAGCTTCCATTTACCGAAAGTGTGGGGTTTACGAGTGTTATGCTGTGATGGGGAAGTGCTTTTATTGGTTTTATTCTGATATCCACCGAGGGTGAGACTGTCATAATATTTAGTATTTCAAGGTCATTGTAATCAGAGGGGGAGGAGTAAGAAGCGTAGAATATGTCAACATCGGTAAACACCTTATAATCAAGCACTTCGGCAGGGAATTCCTCTTGCTTCATCTCGCAGTTTTCAAATTCATAAAAGCTGAAGTAACGCCAATCTGTAAAGTCAAGCCTCACAAAGTGGTCACTGTTTCCATGCTCATTTACATACATAGGTGACCTGAGTCTGAAGTTTACAACCGCCCCGCTTCCGTCTCCCTTGACCCATAAACCGATACCCTTTTTTCCTCCGGTGCTGATATGTCCTAAATTGATTGGAGTATTAATGGGAGGCGGTGTATTCTCGTCAAGGTCACATATTACAATTCCGTCGGGAGAGTCATAGTTGTCGGCGGTGTACATTATCTCGATTCTTATCTTAGGCTTTTGCTTTGCAAAGCGGTTGTTAACCTTAAAGGTATTTCTTCCGTCGTTAAAGCTTTGAATTTTGTTAAAATCCGTGAAGGTAGGACGGAAATAGTATTTACCGTCTTTTTCTGTAAGCTCAAATTCGGAATAGGGCTTACGTACTATATCCTTTATCCTCTTATCGAAGTACTTTTCACGCTGAAGCTTGGCATATAGCTGCAGTTTTTCACTGTAAGAGGCTATAATGGGGTATTTTTCATATTCCTCAAACATAACCCAGCATTGGCAAACATCGGTTGCAAGAGTCTTTGAAGCAATGTATTCCACATCCTCATCACGCATTACCTTATATGACCAGTTGAGTCTGTTGTCATCTGCGGGGTAGAGAGGCCACCAGCCAAGCTCACCGATGAGATACATGCGCTCGGCAAACTTTTCGTTGAATTTCACGTGCTGGTCGGTAAAATCTCTGTATCCTCTCATCGGTCCGTCAAATGCACCCATTCTTGTTCTGGCATACCACTGACCCGGATATTGCGGACCGTAACAGCAATTGAATATAGGAGGCTTTTTTAGACACTTAAACATCTCGTTTATAAAGAGCACCGAGTGGTACCAGGTGAATTCGTTTCCGTCAAGCACAAAAACACCGTCGATTGCATCGAGATAGTAACCGTCAAAATCACATTCATTGTAAAAGTCGGCATTGTTTTTTGCTATTTCAAAGAAGAGGTCGGAGTTCTTTTCCGGAGCAATATAGTTAAAATAGGAGTTGAGCTGCTTTATTTCAGCACCTTTTTTATGAGGTGTCACGGTTGTACCGAATACACCTCGTTCAATTTCACTAAATCCGTTTTTGCCAACATTTGAAAAGCGTATTATTTCATCGTCTATCCAAAGAAGGGCGGAAGGAGCAATGCAGTATCCGAAATAAAGAGATACATTTTCGGTGCTCTCAACGGTTGGCACAACAGTTTCGTCGGGTAAAAGATCCTCTCCAAGTGTGAATCTTGCATATACCCCCAAATCCTTGTGAGGCTTTGGTGCTATATACTTGTTACCCACCGGATCGGCAATATTCTGCACGAAAAAGGTATAGGTATGAAGCATACACTGTATATCCTTGGAATGAAGATAGTCTATTACTTTTTTGAGGTCGCTGATTTCGTTGGGATAATACTTTGTATTAACGGCAAACTCACCTTGACAGAACATTTCACTTTGATGGAAGTTTACTTGTGAAATGCCGAATTTATTCAGCTTTTCTATGTATTCGTCCACGTTTGCCATTGTAATCGGCTCTGTGCGGAGAGTGTATGTACGGTCTGCATCAGGGCATTCCGAGGCATAAGGTCCGCTGAATGCGGCTTTTGGCATTGTACCCTCTGGAATGCTGTCTACAACGTCACGCATTATGGAATTGAGAGCAGACTCAGGTGCACCGATAACAACAGCTTTTATAGGTGATATGCCTATATGAGTATATCCTTCGGCAAGGAGAATACTGTTTCTTCCGGGGTACTCCTTCATCCTTGTTTTCAGTGTTGTTCCCATAAGAGTTGACACAAATGAGGAATCCTTGTTATAGTCAATGTCAGTGACAATATTGACTGTCGCAAGAGACCAAAAGCTTTCGTCTGAAACCTCTTGAAGCTCAAAGGTAAGATAGCTGTCGCTCTCATTGACAAGAATTTTTGCGAAATGTCCGTCTGTATATGTTATGTTTAGGTAAGGTGATGTAAACGACACAGATTCGGGATAAATTTCACTGCGGTCATCGGCATTTTTTACAATAAACGAGCAAGGATTAAAACCTTTTTTTAAAACATTTCTTCCGGTTGCTTTTTCGGTAAATTCAACGTTATTTCCCTTGTCATCAATTGAATATCTTAAATATTTTGTTTCAAATGTTATCATAAATAGCTCCTGATATCAAGATGAGGGAAGTTGCCTTCCCTCATTGTAATTTATTAGAACAAACCGTGGATCATTCCGTTTTCATCAACATCAATTTTTTCTGCCGCAGGAACCTTAGGAAGTCCGGGCATAGTCATAATATCACCTGTAAGTGCAACGATGAAGCCTGCACCTGCAGAAACCTTTACATTCTTGATCGTAACAGTGAAGTTTTCGGGAGCACCAAGCTTTGTGGGGTCATCCGAGAAGCTGTACTGGGTTTTTGCCATGCAAACGGGACAACCGTCAAATCCAAGCTCACGAAGCTTGTCTATCTGCTTCTTCGCCGCAGGAAGAATGTTGATGTCTTTACCGCGGTATATCTTTTGTACGATTGCAAGAATCTTATCTTCAATTGAAAGATTTGCATCGTATGAATATGTGAAGTTACCCTTTT
The DNA here is from genome assembly GCA_015064635.1 of Oscillospiraceae bacterium. GTDB lineage: Bacteria > Bacillota > Clostridia > Oscillospirales > SIG627 > RGIG6353. The sequence goes on along the minus strand of SVRV01000035.1, from coordinate 3,393 downwards.
CTTCCTCGCAAAGTCTTACAACCTCACGTGCAAGCTCCTCGCCACCCTTGCCGCCGTCAGCCCATACAGTGGAGAGAACAACATTTACACCAAGTGCACGGCATTTTTCGATGATGAGTTCCACTTCCTTGTCTGTATCGGTGGGGAAGCGGTTAACGGCAACGACGGAGGGAAGTCCGTAAACCTCCTTGATGTTGGAAACGTGTCTCAAAAGATTTGGAATGCCCTTTTCAAGTGCTTCAAGATTTTCGGAGCCAAGCTCTGTTTTTGCGAGTCCGCCATGCATTTTAAGAGCACGGATTGTTGCAACAACTACAACAGCCGAGGGAGTAAGTCCCGCCATTCGGCATTTGATATCAAGGAACTTTTCAGCACCAAGGTCAGCACCGAAGCCTGCCTCTGTTACAGCATAATCACCCAGCTTCATTGCCATTTTTGTTGCAATTACAGAGTTGCATCCGTGGGCGATATTTGCGAAAGGACCGCCGTGAACAAATGTGGGAGTTCCTTCAAGAGTCTGTACAAGGTTGGGCTTTAATGCATCCTTTAAAAGAGCTGCCATAGCACCGTCAGCCTTGAGGTCTGCGGCGGTAATAGGCTTTTCGTCATAGGTGTAGCCTACGATTATTCTTCCAAGTCTTGCCTTGAGGTCGGTAATAGATGATGAAAGGCAGAGTACCGCCATTATTTCGGATGCTACTGTTATATCGTAGCCGTCCTCACGAGGTACGCCGTTTACTCTTCCGCCAAGACCGTCTGTGACAAATCTGAGCTGGCGGTCATTCATGTCAACGCATCTCTTCCAGGTGATACGTCTGGGGTCAATGTTAAGAGTATTGCCCTGATAAATGTGGTTATCAAGCATTGCGGCAAGAAGATTGTTTGCCGCACCGATTGCATGGAAGTCTCCTGTGAAATGAAGGTTTATGTCCTCCATGGGAACAACCTGAGCATATCCTCCGCCTGCTGCGCCTCCCTTTACACCGAAAACGGGACCGAGAGACGGCTCACGAAGAGCGATTACGGGATTCTTGCCAATTCTTGAAAGACCGTCGGCAAGACCGATTGTTGTAGTGGTTTTGCCCTCACCCGCAGGAGTGGGAGTTATTGCCGTTACGAGAATAAGCTTTCCGTCGGGCTTTGCTTCAAGGTCGCGGAGAAGGGAAAGATCTACCTTTGCTTTATATTTTCCGTAGGGTTCAAGCTTATCGTCGGGAATATTTACTGTTTTTGCTATTTCTGTAATAGGCTGCATTTTCGCTGCCTGAGCTATTTCAATATCTGTAAGCATATCATTTCATCCTTTTCTTTTTTATTTACTTTGATTATAATATAAATGTTATTTTTTTTCAATCCTTTTTTTCAATAAGTCTTGATAAAATTTGATTTATGTAGTAAAATTAGAAAAATTATAAGGAGTTTTTACCTATGACACAAAACGGTCAGCTTAATTGGGTTTTTGCGGACGGTAATCTTCCACCGCACGGAGAAAATCCCGACCTACAAGGGCATGAGGCGATAATTGTTACAAATCTAAACGAAACCCCTGCTCGGCTTTCCTTTGATATTTATTTTTCCGACAGAGAGCCTGTCAAGGGGCTCACATACACTCTCGGTGCAGAGCGAGTAAATCGCTTCAGACTTGATAAACCTTTTTGTGACCAAGGATATAAAATACCTTACGGTCAGTATTCTTTGGTGCTTCACAGTGATGTGCCTGTGGTAGCCTCTTTTGAAAGGCTTGACGTAAGACAGTCAAATATGGCGTACATAACCGTACAAGGATATACTTATTAAGCTTTCTCCTATTTTGAGAGAAGGCTTAATTTTTACTTTATTTTAAACAAAAAATCCGAAAACATTTGACAAATAATAAAAAGTATGTTATACTCCATAATGTATATGTGCATATTATGCACAAATTTAAAACAAAAAAGGAGTGAACGTCCAGCATGGACAGTCCGGGTAGTATACCCTTATGTAACGCAGAGTTAAATGTTGACACAGGTAAAATCGCAATACTTATTGTTGCGTTGATTATCCTTGTAGCTCTTTCTGCGTTCTTCAGCGCATCCGAAACCGCTTTTATGTCATTCAGCAAATCAAAGATGAAAACAGAAGCGGAAGAAGGAGACAAGAAAGCAAAGCGTGTTATGAAGCTTAGCGATAAATACGATAAATTGCTTTCGACGATTCTTGTCGGTAACAACATAGTAAACATTTTGGCAACATCTCTTGCAACGGTGCTTTTCACAAGTATTATTACAAACGGTGATTTGGCTGTAACTGCTTCTACCGTTGTAATGACTCTGGCAGTACTTATTTTCGGTGAGATAACACCTAAGACACTTGCCAAAAAGTCAGCTCACAAAATTTCAAAGAGTTTTTCAAAGCCTTTGAAGTTGATATCCGTTTTACTTACTCCCCTTACATATTTGTTCAATCTTTGGCAGAAGCTTGTCACAACAGTTGTAAAGTCAGAGGATGATCAGGCTGTAACAGAGGAAGAAATTATTACGGTAGTTGAAGAGGCTGCAATAGGCGGAGAGATAGATGAGCAGGAAAGCGAGCTTATCAAGAATGTTATCAAGTTTTCAGACCTTGACGTAAATGATATTCTTACTCCCAGAGTAGATATTGTTGCGGTTGAGAAGGGATGGGACAGACAGCAGATAGCAGAGGTGTTCTCTCAGTCAGAATTCTCAAGATTGCCCGTTTATGAAGAAAATATCGACACGATAATAGGTATACTCTATCAAAAAGATTTTTACAGCGATACGTCGGCGCCTGTTTTTCAGCTTGTAAAGCCGGTGAAATCAATTTTCACATCAATGAAGATATCAAAGCTTCTCAAGTACTTCCAGGAGACAAAATGCCATATGGTTGTTGTCAGCGATGAGTATGGCGGAACAGCGGGAATTGTTACACTTGAAGATGTTCTCGAATCCCTTGTCGGCGAAATTTATGACGAGCATGACGAGGTGGTTGAGGATATTGTTCAGCTTGGAGAAACAAAGTTCAGAGCATTAGGTTCTACCGCGATTGATAAGTTCTTTGAATTTTTTGAGCTTGATGAAGAAATAGAAGATTCGGACATCACAACTCTTAGCGGTTTTGTAGCTCATAATCTTGGCGAAATTCCGGAGACAGGTTCATTCAGATATGAAAATCTTATGATTTCTATTACTAAGACAGATGCAAACCGTCTTGTCGAAGCGGAAATCGAGGTTTTCCCGAAAGAGAAAAAAGAAGAAGACGAAGAATAAAGGCTCTTTGTCAATAGTTGGGGTAAAAAAGGTTAAAAAGAATTGAATAGTGCGGTCGAGGAAACTCGATCGCATTATTGTATATTGTAAATTTGATGAGAAAACATATGAAGAATGCGATTTCTAA
>SVRV01000005.1 GCA_015064635.1 Oscillospiraceae bacterium | reverse complement strand
TTGGTTGACCTCCGTTCTGGTTTCTAGTCAATTCCATTTTAACGGATTTCTTCCAAATATGCTCTACTTTTTTAGATTATTTTTTTGTAGGCTCTTTGGGTTCACCCCAACATTTATTATAGAGCCAGAATAAATAAATCACCCGAAGGAAAATCCTTCGGGTGATTTTGCATGTATAGCTTACTTTTCAATCGCATCAGCCATAGCTTCAAGCCAGTCGCCTTCAAAGAGCTCTATTGCACCCTTGTCAGCAATGCTTGCGATGTTGGGGTCGATGGGGATTCGTGCAACATTTGCGATATCGTACTTCTTTGCAATTTCATCAATGTCGCTGTTACCGAATATCTTTATTTCCTTACCGCAGTCTGGGCACTTGAAATAGCTCATGTTTTCAACAATACCTACAATCGGCACGTTCATAAGCTGAGCCATCTTAACTGCCTTTGCAACTATCATGGAAACAAGCTCCTGGGGAGATGTCACTATAATGATTCCGTCAAGGGGAATGCTCTGGAATACCGTGAGGGGAACGTCACCTGTTCCGGGAGGCATGTCGATGAACATATAATCAACGTCGCTCCAGATGAAGTCTGTCCAGAACTGTTTTACAAGTCCTGCAATAACGGGACCTCTCCATACAACGGGGTCTGTCTCGTTGTCGAGCATAAGATTTACAGATGTCATTTGAATTCCCATTTTGCTTTCTGCGGGAACAAGTCCTTCGGAAGTAGACTGTATTTCGGATTTTACACCGAACATTTTGGGAATGGAGGGACCTGTTATATCCGCATCCATTATTGCCACTCTGTTTTCACGTCTCATCATGGTAACGGCCATAAGAGAGGTTACAAGAGATTTACCTACACCGCCCTTACCGCTGACGATGCCGTATACTTTTTTTACTTTGCTGTGTTCATTGAGCTTTTCCTTCTGTATTTCGGAGGAACAGTTACCCTTTGATGCACAGGTAGAGCAATCATGTGTACATTCACTCATATTTATATTTCCTTTCATTGATTTATTATATTATTATCATACTTGTGTATTATAAACCCGAAATCGCAAAAAAGCAATAGGGGATGCAAAAAATTTACATCCCCTGTGCATTAAAGTTTCTCAAAAACCTTTATTATCTTTTTGTAGTGTATCCTTGCACTTGAATAATGCTTTGAATAGTAGGATTCAAAATTGTTACTTCCCTCGAAGAACATGTTGTGAATCATCCATCCGAATCCCTGCCATCCGTCATAAATATAGCCGAAATCAAATACACGGCTGTCAATTATGAGGTCAAGGACCTCCTTTGATTCGTTGTCTCGGAGATATCTTGTCTTAAGAGCTATTTCATAGAAGGTAGGAATAACTGTCTTGTAGGATTCGGCAGAAAGAGCCTCAACGGCTACACCGACAAATTCTGTGTCAGGGCAGGTTTTGGGAACGGCGAGAACAGAATGTCCGCCATACGTCATATTGGTGTAGTTTGTCTGATTCTCGTCCCATTTGGGAATTGGCAGAATTCCATAGTCATCTTCGAAATCACGGAATCTCTCGGAGGTAACGGAGTTCATTGAGCCTATGTGGAATATTGATTGTTTATTCAAAAACATATCAGAAACATTTGAACCTGCTCCTGGATTTTCACGGTTTATTTCATAATAAACCCCCGGTGTATTGAAGCAGTATTCATAAAGAGAATTTATGATAGTGTTGATTTTGTCGGTCTTAACCGAAAGAGTAGGCACACCCTCTTCGTTCTTTGACACGGTTGGATTGTCAAACGCCCACAGCCATTGGTTTACATTACTGTGGTCAGCCTGTACTGCTCCAAAGAAATCTCCTCTGCTTTTTGTGCCGTCTCCGTCAAGGTCGGTATATATGTCCTTGACTATTGATACAAAACGGTCAAAGGTCCATTCTCCGTTTATTGCTATCTCGTAAAGGTTACCAAGGTCCCACGAGGAGGCAAGTGCCTTATTGAAAAACATACAGTAGGTGTAGGTTATTGCGCTGGTGTTGAGATCCGATACAGCAAGAATACATTTATTGTCATATGTAAGGGTGGTGCTGTTTGCTTCAGGCCACCACGGCTTTGAAAAGTCCACAGCGGGAATGTCGTACCAGTTAAGGTACAAATCCTTTACAATTGTATTTGCGGTAGTCATGGTGTGATTTATGAGGAGGTCAAATTCATCGGCACCCGACATTACTGTTTTTGTTACCCAGTCGGCAACCTCATTTACACCCGATGTGTACACAACTTCTATTTCGAAATTAAAGCGTTTTTCTACAGCTTCGTTACGGTTGAACACAGCGTCATACATCAGGTTGCCTTTATTTCTCATATCATCTTCTATGAAAAATTCTGCAGGTCCATTTGATACAACACGTAATTTTTTGCCGCCGAAATTATATTCTCCAAGTCCGTCCGAAATTTTTGCTCTTTCAGCAATAATATCGTTACTGTATTCTTTTTCTTCTGTGGGAGTATTTTGTAATACAGGTGCTTCTTCCTTTTCAGCGCAGGAGATGAGCAGAAATAGAGATGCCAATATTAATATAACAAACCGTTTCATAATAACTACTCCTTATAATTATCGAATACCCCGATGCTTTTATCTTCAACAATGTTGTCAAGGCTGTACTTTGTTTTATTTCCTTCGTTGGGTATCATCCATTTTCCGTTTGTAAAATCGGGAATGTCAACGGGTGCGCCGCCTTTGGATATTGACATTTCCGAAAGGGGAGTAATTGACATCCACAAAGCCGCATCGTATACATCGATGGGAGGCGGAGTTCCGTATTTTACGCTGTCAACAAAGGCACGGCAAACAAGCCAGTCCATACCTCCGTGACCGCCCTTCGGGCCTGCTTCCTGAAATTCTTTGTGGAGAGGATGATCGTATTTTTCAAAAAATTCATCCTCGTTATTCTCGACACCTTCTTCCATTCCCTTGAGGTAAAATACCTTTCTTGACTCGGTGCACATTCCCTTCGTTCCTCTTACTTCAAAGTCTCTTGAATAAAAGGCGCGGGGAAGTGTTGTGTCAAGCGTCAAGCGGATAGTTTCCCCGCCCGCACAGGTAATAATGGTGGTTATAATATCACCGTGCTTTAAGTCGCTTGGGCAGTTTGGATTTTCCTTGAGTCCGATGGCTCTTGACGAAAAGCTCGAAAGTCTCAAAGCTCTGTTACCTCTGTTCAAATTAAGAACTTTAGCTATTGGACCAAGGTCATGAGTCGGATAAAAATCACAGTTTCTAACTGCCATGGAATTAAGTCTGAAATTACTTTCTTTATTTGGTGCACAATTGAAGAAGAATTCCCCAAGATAGTGACAGTATCCTCCCGAGCAATGTGATATTTCACCGAAAAGGCCTTCCTTTACCATTCGGAGTGCTGTCATTTCACGTCTTCCGTAGCAGCAATTCTCCAGCATCATTAAAGGTGTGCCTGTACGCTCCTGAACTTCAACAAGCTTGTAACATTCGCTGATATCATATGCACCGCATACTTCGATGGCGGTATATTTTCCTGCCTCCATAGAAAAGCATGCCATTTCAATGCGCTCGTGCCAGCTTGCCATGAACACTACCGCATCAACGTTATCACAAAGCACCGCCTCTTTCCAATTCTCAGTAGTCAGCGGACGTTTGCCCGTCTTTTCTTCAATTTCTTTTGCCGCAGTCTCGCATCTTTCGGGAATAATGTCGCAAACAACAGTCACTTCAATGTCGTTCATGTGCAAGAAGCATTCTCTCAAAACTGTTATTCCTCTGGCGCCGACACCTATGTATGCAAGTCTTATTTTTTTGTCCATATTATTGTCACCTCTCTTGACTTTTGGTATCTGTTAATAGTATAATATGGTCAGAAGTATAAATCAATATCAAAAAACATATAAAAAGTATACTTTTATATAGGGGTATGAAGAAAATAGAAAGAATTTTTGAGATTAAAGAGTTTTATTCGGTTATAGAGCATAATTTCGGCAAGGGGTATACCTTTGTGGGGGAAAGCCATGACTTCTGGGAAATGGTTTTTGTTTCTTCGGGAACGGTTGAAGTAACTTGCGATGATGCTGTTTATATTCTCAGCGCAGGAGATATGCTTTTTTATCCTCCACTTTGCTTTCATAATGTAAATTCGGTTGCGGATAGTGGTGCACGTGTTCTCAATGTAGCATTCGGCGTTGAGGGGGAATTGCCCGAAAATACATCTTGTAATGTTTTTTCGCTTTCACACAGTGAGAGTGAAGAATTTGAAGGTATTTTTGAAATTTTAAAAAGCTTTTTTCATTCCGACACCTGTTCAACTTACCTTGGACAGCTTTCGTCGCAACGTTTTTCGTCTCTTATTATAGAGCTTGGACTTGACCATACTGCAGAGCAAAAGCTTTTATCAACAGTTTCCGCATTTGAATATAAGCGCCTTGTTTCGGATATGCGTGAACGTATTTATGATAACATTTCGCTTTCCGAGCTTGCATGTCTAAACCATATAAGCGTCAGCTATATTAATATGCTTTTCTCCAGATACGCCGGAATAGGTCCCAAAAGCTTTTATTCACAGCTAAGGCTTAACACAGCGAAATCACTACTGAAAAGCGGCGTATCTGTAGCTGATGTATCAGCACGTATGAACTTTTCCTCACATAATTATTTTGCCAGATATTTCAAAAAGCTTACCGGACTTACTCCATCGGAATATAAAAGGGCATCCGATATTGCCACTAAAAGAATAAAAGCAGAAAAATCATAACGATTTTTCTGCTTTTTGTCTATTACGGAAATTCGAAATTAGTGGGGGATACGTACCAACCGGACTCTTTTATGTAGAGCATAGCGAGTGTTACAAACTGCTCTTCCTCAAGAACTCTGTCACCTGTAACGGTATCGACACCATAGGTTATTACGCTGTACTTGTATTCCACAATATCCTCTATTGTGCCCGCGGTCATGTAGCAATAATCCTCAAGGTCAGAAATAATTCTTGCTTTTCTGTCGTCGGGGACATTAGTTGTTTCTACCAATGTATACTCTATATGGAACTCAGCACCGCCGTATTTTTCGTCACGGTTTATGTGAACTTTTTCGGTGTCATATTTTATTGCCGCATCCATTTCCTCATCGGTGTATTCGAGAAGAGCCTGATGTCCTTCTCTGAATTCTTCGGGGAATGCCAGGAAGTAATTGCCGAAGCCCTCTTCTGTCATAAGAGAGAAATAACAAGCCACTGCATCCTCAACGGTATTGTCGAAACGGGTGTCATAAGAGGACTTGTCTTCAGAGGTTTTATCGTTATTTTCAGTGGAAACTTTGTCGGTGTTTGTCTTATTATCCGTGGTTGTCTTGTCATCGGTGCATGCTACCAAAAGGGAAGTAGACAGAAGTGCTGCAAGAACTAATATAAATATTTTTTTCATTGTTTTTCCTTTCCAAAAGAGCCGTGACAGTAAAGTCACGGCTCAAATGATAGCTTATTAAAGAGCAGCCTTTGCCTTTTCAACGAGAGCTGCGAAAGCAGCCTTGTCGCTTACTGCAATCTCAGCGAGCATCTTTCTGTTAAGATCGATACCAGCCTTCTTGAGACCGTTCATGAATTTTGAGTAGTTGATATCACATACCTTGCACTGTGCAGAAATACGTGTAATCCAGAGAGCACGGAAATCTCTCTTCTTGTTCTTTCTGCCTGCGAAAGCGTAGTTACCGCTCTTCATTACCTGCTGTTTAGCCATCTTGAAGTGCTTGCTCTTTGCACCCCAGTAACCCTTAGCCAGCTTAAGAACTTTATTTCTTCTCTTGCGAGTCATCATCGCGCGCTTTACTCTTGCCATTTTATAATCCTCCTAAATAAATCTTTTCTTCAACCCTTATGCGTAGGGAAGAATTGTCTTGATGTTACGAGCTGTTGACTCGCTCATGTATCCTGCCTTACGAAGGCTTCTGAGACGCTTTGAAGGCTTGTTACCTGTCTTGTGACGGCGTCCCATGTGGTTCATCTTCATCTTACCGCTTTTTGTGAGAGTGAATCTCTTTGCTGATGCCTTATGGCTCTTAATCTTTCCCATAATTGTATCTCCTTATTATTTATTTTGTTTCGTCTGCTTTCTTGGGCGAAATAACCAGCGTCATATATCTTCCGTCAAGCGAGGGTGCTTTTTCTGCTCCTCCGATGTCAGCAAGCTCTTCCTTGATGCTTGCCATAAGATCGTATCCACGGTCGGTGTGATTCATTTCACGTCCCGAGAATACAATGGTTATCTTTACCTTGTTACCATCGGTCAAAAATCTCTTTGCGTGGTTAAGCTTTGTGTCAAAGTCGTGCTTGTCGATTCGACACGAGAACTTTATTTCCTTAAGCTCAACTGTTGTACGCTTCTTCTTGGACTCCTTTTCCTTCTTTGTCTTTTCATAAAGGAATTTGCCGTAGTCCATTATCTTACATACGGGAGGCTCTGCGTTTGGTGACATTTCAACCAGATCCATACCTGCCTCGTGTGCAGCGTTGAGTGCTTCATTGCGGCTGATGATACCAAGCTGGCTTCCGTCTGCTGCAATAACTCTGACCTTTTCTGCTCTTATTTCCTCGTTGATAAGAAGTTCTTTTGCGCTAATGTTAAAACACCTCCGAAAAAAATGTGCGGAGAAAAACTCTCCGCACAAAACTACAGGGATACCCTGAAAATTTCTGTATTAACCGTGCCTTGCTCACGGGCAGGCAGGTGAGAACGGAGCGTTCTTCTTCTTTGTACTGGATGAGTATATCACAGTTTTTTTCATTTGTCAATAGTTTTTTATTTATTTGAGTTAAAAATTATCATTGGTTTTTCTTCACCCAAAGTAATTGCACAACCGGTAAAGGTGCCGTCCTTGTGATTGGGTTGACTTCCCACTACTGCGGGACAGGTTTGAAGCTTATATGCATCGAAATCAGAACCAGGCTCATAAATTTTGCAGACATGGGTGTGTCCATAAAGCAAAAGTTCAGGCTTAATCTTGTTTGATACGAGCTCTGTCCAATAGCGGTAGAGCTCCTGCTCAATATCAAAGGGAGGCTTTTGTATATATGAAAAAGGAACATGAGATATAACGATTTTATGCTTGATTCCTTCTTCGTTGTACTCTTCTTTGCTTATAATCTCTTCGAGCCATTTTGTTTCTTTCAGCCTGTAATTGTGGAAGCAGGTTGTATAAGAGTATGCGTCATGGCTGTCATCCTTGTCCTCACCGCAGTCCAGTACAAGTCCCCAAAGTGAACCAAGACGGAAGGTATAATATGGTTTTCCGTTGTCGGAAGGAGTATATTCGTGGAAGGCTTCTCCGTAAATACCTCTTGTGTCGTGGTTTCCTTTGGAGAAAACAATAGGCAAAGAGCCTTCGGTTATACCCGAGCATATTCTGTATATCGAATTAAAATTAGCCGTGTCACCCGAATGGTCGGGGATATCACCGTTAAGTATTAAAAGGTCGAGCGCATCTCCGAAATATTTACCCGCCTCAATTGGGGCATCCTCCATGTTATGCGCATCGGAGATGTGATAAATGTTTATATTGCTTCCTTCTACCGGCTTAAAGGAGTATGTAAGCTCAACCGTATCCTCACTTTCGGGGAAATAGGGGGTACGGTTTATCATTTTTCTGTAGCAAAGCGTGTAAGTTTTCTCACGGTCGAGCTCGTCCATCGGGACTTCAACCTTATGGACGTAATTGTTTGATTTAAGAATTCCGTTGGCATCGTCATAGTAAGTGCTGTCACCTACTTTTACCCATACTATTGCAGCATGTGCAAACGGGACTATAATCTGGTATCTTCCGTCGATTGCGAATACCGAAGGATGTGCATTTAATATTTCGGGAACTGCTTTCATTTTAAGGCACCTCTTTTTCTTCTTTTTCTTCTCCCACAACAAAGGGCTCGCTTAACTTGTACACAGTACTTTTTCCGTTTGTTTGAGCCGCAATTACGATATCACCGAAAATTGCATCCACATCCGGAACAAAAACTGTATTTTCGTCTATATATTCTGTGTCATACAGTTCACCGTTTATTTCTATTTCGGTAAATTCCGTAAATCCCGTGCCCTTGATTTCTGCTCCGTTTTTTGTGCTCCTTACGTTGGTTACGGTGAACGGGCGTATACCCATTATAATTTTTGTCGGCTGATAACCGTCACTGTATCCGTAGCACTCTTTGAGTCCGTAGAGCATATCGTATTGAAGCATTTCAAGGTATTCGTAATATTCGTCTGTTCTTTCAAGATTCTGATGAAGCTTTGTGATAAGTCCGTTGTTAATTCCTAAAGCCTTCATTACGTGAGCCGACAGTTCATATGAATGGAGGTCAACAGAATCTGCCTCTAATCCGTAATTTGACCATATAACATATTCTGTTTGATAGATGTTTTCGTTTTCAAGCTCTTCATTTGTCAGACCGAAATAGGGAAGATGGTCTCCGAAAAATACTACAACGGTTTTTTCTTCACGCTTGGAAAGCTGTGACACGAGTTCCGAAACAAATTTGTCGGTGTCATTCAATTGAGTTAAATAGTATTCAAATGCGATTTCGTCTACCTGAGTGGGTGCGGTAGGGATAACGTCAAAAATGTAGTCAACCCCCTCAACCTCTTCGGTTGAGTACACACCGTGTGTTTGTACGGATATAGCGTAAACAAAATCCGTATCGGATGTATAGTCAAGGCAGTCGATTATTTCATCCTTTAAAATACTGTCGTTTGCCCATCCAATGGCGTTGTATGACGCATTGCGCATAAATTCGAGAGAAACAAATATGTCATACCCCAAATTTGAGAAGACATGAGCTCTGTCATAGAAGGAACCGTTATGATTATGGACGGCATGAGTTGTATATCCCAGCTCCTTCAAATTATAAGCAAGGCTTTCGCAGGTGTTGTTTTGAAGAATGGTCTTGTAAGGGTACTCTCCCGGACCGAAGTACTCAAGAGACATGCCGGTCATTATTTCAAATTCAACATTTGCCGTGCCTGAGCCTATATACGGAACTTCAAGAAATCCGTGAGGATAGTTTTCCTTCAGCTCTGTAAAAAACGGTATGGGGTTGGAGTTGTACTCAAAAGAATTGATATAGTTGACGTCAAAAAACGATTCAAGCTGAACGAATATTATATTCGGCTTTTCTTTAGGTGCGTTTGTTTCGTTTGATTTTATTGAAGTTAAAATGCTGTCGATTTTTTCGACTGAGTAGTTTTCAGGCTTTTCGATACCTGTATCAACGACACTGCAGGCGAAGCAATAAACAAATCCGTAATCATTGTAGGCATCATTTAAGTTTGTAAATTTCTTTGTGAGCTTTCCGTCGGAAATAAGAACCTTGGAAAACAATGCAATGATAATTATGAATAAAGGAATCAGCACTGTTGCATTGGGAAGGAGACGCTCTTTTTTGTCCGAATGCTTCCACAAGAATACAAACAAAGCAATTATTGCGATTATGGCAAGCGCTATTAAAACAATTTGCCAAGGCGCCACATAAAGCTTGAAAATGCTGAAAATAGATGTTATTTTCACAAAGTCCGTGGCGGATAACGGTGTAACTCTATACGACAGTACTATGCAATTGGCAATAGCAAGAGCAACAAAGGGGAAGACAAGAAGAGTGAGCGCAAATGCCCTGCGTTTAAAAAACAGACACGCCAGCGAAACGGTAAATATAATGAGCGAGTTGTACAAAAACACCTGTGTAGATGTAAATACGTGTACGAAACCGTCGAGTATTGACTTACGGCAGAGTATTTCGATTATTAAGTTGGAAATCAAAGCAGTTATAAAACAAAAAAGCACCGGATGCTTGGAAGAAAAGCGAAATATACTTTCAGGCTTAGGAATTTTTTTAATCATGATAAATGTCCTTAAAAAAACAAGATTGCAAATAATTTTACTACTTTTTCTATGCTTTGTCAACAAGGAACTTACAAATGTCAAACAGAAGGCATCTGAATTTTACAACTCCGCCTCCGTTTGTAATAACTGTTTTTCCGTACCTTCCGTCTTCTCCTATAGCGAGAGATGCTTCAAAGCTTAAATCCGGAAACAAAACACTCCACCAATTATGTCCTTTACCTTCTCCTAATGTAACGACAAGGGCGGTGTACTCTCCTTCGGGGAAAGAGGAATTCCCAAGAGATTTTTTGTCAAAGCTTCGAATTCCTATCTCTGCCTTTACTCCGTAGTTAAAACCGTTTTCGGTTAAAATATCACGACTTCGCCTTTCAATCTCGCAAATTCTTTTTTTTAGTCCCTTCTCGATACTTTCAATAGAGTCGAATTTTTCATTTTTCAGTATGCGGCATATCTCGTCCGCTATCTTCATTTTAACTTCAATATCCTCTTCCGAATCGGAATTTGCAACAACGTGAATACGTGCCATATCGGCGCTCTTTGTATCGGCTGATACAGAGAAAAAAAGCAAAAACAAGGCTGTAAATATAAGTACTGTATTTTTCATAAAAATAACTCCTTTCGGGTTATTATTGCCCAAAAGGAGTAAAGATGTTCAAATATTAAGCGCTTTTTTTATTTTTTGCATTTGCTATCCATTCTCCCTGAAGAACACGGATTTCTTCGCTTTCGGAAAGCTGCTTGATAACCTCGGGTTTCAAATCAATTTGCTCTTCCTCAAATAAAAGGATTATAGTCGAGCCTGCCAGCTCAAAATGTCCTTTTTCTTCGCCCTTAACAAATTTTTCGCATTCCTTTTCGTTCTCGATACCGCCTACAATCAAAGCGCCTATCTCACACTGAACGACGGGACCGAAATTCTCTGTTTCAAGGAGACACCAGCTTCTCTTGTTGAGAACAAAAACAGGATATTTTTCACAAGCAATAGGCTGTACACTGTGAAGTACACCGGGAATTTTGTGATTTTTTCCATGATATCCGTTATCAATATAGGAATAATGATGATAATCTGATGCACAGAGACGGAATATCAGGCAAGTTCCGTTGTGGTAATTCTTTGCAAGCTCTTCGTCCTGCAAAAAGTCTTTAAGCTGATAATATGAATTTTTCAAAGCAAACGTGCTTTTTTCGTCGATAGGGAAGGCACTCAGCCAACCGTCACAAGGGCTTACGAGATGATCGGGGATTGTATCAGTGGGGCCGGGCTTTCGTATACGCACAAATAAATCTCTGTATGTACGGAATTTTTTCATCTCTTCCGGTGTTACAACAATTCCGTTCTTTTTTGCATAACGCTTAGCCATAGGCTTAGACAGTGGAGAACGCAAAAATAAAACCGCTATTTTGTCAAGGTGTAAAACCATTACCGTTTTTAGTATGATACGTCCGAAGACGTTTTTATATAAGAATTTTACTCCACCTGAGGTGTTTTTCATTTTTTAACTCCTATTACTACTGCGGTAACTATTGCAATACCTGCTGCTACCATTATGATTTTACCTACTGTGCCGGGTTTTCTGAGCTTAAATGGTGTTATAAAGGCAATAGCAACACAAAGCAAGAACCAAGGTGATATTGAATTTACGGGAAGCTTTGTCAAAGATCCTAATCCAAAGAACAGAGGAACGAGCAATGCAGAGGTTGTTATGGGAAGTCCCATATATGTTTTTCTGCTTCCACCTTCATTTGACTGTCTTTCTTCTTCGTCTACATTGAACCATGCAAGGCGGATAAGACCGCAAAGGAGATATATGCAACAAACGGGCACGGAAATGTATTTTACAACAGTGGTGGAGTGAAGTACTATCATAGACGGCAAAGCTCCGAAGCAGATAAGGTCACTGAGTGAGTCTATCTGAATACCGAAGCTTTTTTCCTGGCGGGTACGCTCCCTCATGGAAGCAACCTTTCCGTCAAACATATCGCAAAATCCTGCAATCATAAGACATATCAACGCCGCGGAAATCCTTCCGTCACATATGTACGAAATCCCAATGAATCCTGAAATTGTTCCGATATATGTTAAAATGACCGTGTAATTATAATAACCAATCATATTTACCTCCTGCTATTAGATGAAGTGAGCGAAAAATATACTGTACAATAAAATGCACCAAGGCTTAGCTGTGAGAATAATAATAACAAATTTCTTAGTTGACATATTTATGAGTCCGGAAAAGTAGCAAAGAAAGTCATCCGGTGCCAAAGGAAGCAGAATTGACAAGAAGAGAACAATGGGATAGCTTTTGCTTTTGTTAATCTTTTCAACATAGGAGTCATATTTTCTTAAGGAAATCATTTTGTTTACCAATTTGATTCCAAGTTTTTTTGCAAGCCAGTATGCCATGATCGAGCCGGCACTTATACCGATGTAGTTCACCCAGAAGCCACAAGCCGTGCCAAAAAGCATGGCACCCACCACACATCCCAGAAAACCGGGTAGCACGGGAATAACAACCTGGAGGGCTTGAATAAGTGTGAGAACAACCGGTCCCCATATTCCAAACGAGGATATATAGGCACGGAATGAATCGATCGAATCAAAATGCCCGCCAATCCATCCGTCAAGTATAATGAATACGGATATCGCTAAAAGTATACACAACAGTATAATTGCAACTAATTTTACAATGCCTTCTTTTGTCCTCATAGATTACCTCCTTCCGTTGTTAGAATGTTAACAGATAAAAGAAAAATATACCGTCTACCTATAATGTCCTTGATTTTCTTTTACTTTGTATCAGAAGCAAGAAGGAGTTCCTGAAGATGCCTACTGTGGTTGACACAGACGGTACTGCTGAAACAATTTTAAAAAACCATAAATATAGCTCCAATATTACAAAAGTAATACCGAGCCGTGTTTATCTTTATATCATAAATTTATGGAATTTTTTTGTGTGTTTATCAGCAAATCCAATACTTCGACATACAAGTGCATTATTCTACGGATTGTAGTATACTCTATAAAGGGAAAAATGTCAAGTAAATTAGAACTTTTATTTGTCACTTTGTGAATTTTTTATGAAATCAAACTTTTGTTTATGTCATTATATGAGTGTATATGTGCAAAATGGAGTAAATAAAAGGTTGAAACGAGTACATTGTACTTTGTATCCGTAATCCCCCAAAAAAGCAAAAAAGAAAGCACCTTGCGGTACTTTCGTTTTTTGTTGGTCGAGATGACAAGATTCGACGCAGCCCTAAGGTCTGCTCTCTCCTCGGGCAAGCCCTCGGACACAAAGCTAAAAAGTGTCCACAGGACACTTTTCTTCACGCTTTGTCCTTCCTCGAAGTTCGAATCTTATCCAAACAAAACAAAAAAGAAAGCACCATGTGGCACTTTCTTTTTTGTATGGTCGAGATGACAAGATTCGAACTTGCGGCCTCTGCGTCCCGAACGCAGCGCTCTACCAAACTGAGCCACATCTCGTTTTTGCAGAACGTAGTATATCACAAATAATTTGTTTAGTCAATCCTTTTTTGGAAAAAATAAATGGGTGATTACTTATCACCCAAATTTTTTTCAATGAAGTTTTTCATTGCTGAAATTGTTTCGTCACTGATAACATGTTCTATTTTACAGGCATCATCCGAGGCGGTTTCGGCAGACACTCCGATATTTTCAAGAAATTCTGTGAGCAAGGTGTGACGCTCGAATATCTTTTTTGCCGTTTTTTCTCCTTCGTCGGTAAGTGTCAAAGTTCCGTCCTTTGCCATTACAAGCAGACCGTCTCTTTTCAAAATACTCACTGCACGGCTTACGCTTGGCTTTGAATATCCCATGAATTCTGCGACGTCAATACTTCTTACAGTGCCACGTTTAGCAAGTACATATATGGATTCAAGATACATTTCCGCCGATTCATGCAAACTCACTTTACACACCTCCTTGTTTGTTTTGTACATTATATCACATTGAAAGGCTGTTTGCAAGACTTCTTTTGGGAAAAATTCAAAAAATGCGTTTTTGCTTGGGAAAATTTTCAAAAAAAGTATTGACAAATTCTTTGTGAAGTGCTATCCTAATGGGGAAGTTAGCGTAGGCTAATTAATAATTTTTTTATTGAGTTAGCCTAAACTAATTACCGTAATGTGAACCGAGGGATGAACATGAATTTACTGAATGCAGAAGAGGGAAAAGAGTACATTATTCAGCAGATTGAAACCGATGATGAGGAGCTTGATGCTTTTTTGTTTTCTCTTGGCTGTTACAGCGGAGAACCGATAACGGTAGTGTCACATCTCAAGGGCGGTTGCGTTGTCTCCATAAAGGATGGCAGATACAATATAGATAATCAGCTTGCCGAGGCAATAATCATCTGAAAGTATTTCGATGATTATTTTTTCGAGCATGAGTTAGCCACCTCTAACTAAGTGTTTTCAGGCTATGCCTTAAAATAACCAAATTTAATTTTCAGGAGGAAATATCATGAGAATTGCCTTGACAGGTAATCCGAACAGCGGTAAAACGACCATGTACAACGCCTTGACCGGTAGCAGTGAAAAGGTGGGAAACTGGGCGGGTGTTACTGTTGAAAAGAAAGAACATCCAATAAAAAAGAGTTATTGCAACGGAGAGGAAGAGCTTATTGCAGTAGACCTTCCCGGTGCGTATTCAATGTCTCCCTTTACTTCCGAAGAGAGCGTTACGAGCTCCTATGTAAAAAATGAGAATCCCGATGTTATCATTAACATAGTTGATGCTACAAATCTCAGCCGAAGCTTGTTTTTTACAACACAGCTTCTTGAACTGGGTGTTCCGGTAGTAGTGGCGCTTAATAAGGCTGACGTGAACAAGAAGAAAGAGACCAAGATAAACGCAGAGCTTCTTTCGGAAAAGCTTGGATGCCCCGTTGTAAACACGGTATCCACATCCTCTGAGGGATTGGCGGAGGTTGTCAAAACTGCTATTGAACAGGTAGGTAAGGAGCAAAAAGCACCTTACGTACAAGGTGATATAGACCTTACCGATAAGAAGGTTGTTCAGGAAGATGACAGAAAACGCTTTGCCTTCGTAAATGAAATTGTTAAGGCTGTTGAAAGCAGAAAGGTTCTTACAAAGAACAAGAACTCTCAAGATAAAATAGATGCACTTCTCACAAACAAGTGGCTTGGCATTCCGATTTTTGCAGTTGTTATGTATGCAGTATTCTGGATATCTCAGGCAGGACCGGGTGTGTGGATTGCTGATGCACTGACAGGCTGGCTTGAAACCTTCCAGGGATGGATTGGCGGATTCCTTGAAGGAGCAAATCCGTTGCTTTATTCCTTGCTGATAGACGGTGTTATCGGCGGCGTTATTGCTGTCATAGGCTTCTTGCCTCTTGTAATGATAATGTATTTTCTTATCGCTCTCCTCGAGGACTGCGGTTATATGGCGAGAGTTTCGGTTGTTCTTGACCCGATTTTCAAAAAGGTAGGACTTTCCGGAAAATCTGTAATTCCCTTCGTTATAGGTACAGGCTGTGCTATCCCCGGTGTAATGGCTTGCCGCACCATAAGAGGCGAGCGTGAACGCAGAGCAACAGCAATGCTTGCACCCTTTATGCCCTGCGGTGCAAAGCTTCCTGTTATAGCTCTTTTTGCAGGAGTATTCTTCCCCAAGGCATCTTGGGTTGGACCTCTTATGTATTTTGTCGGTATAGTTATAATTTTCTTTGCGGCGCTTATAATAAATAAGATAACTGCGTATAAAGCCAAGAAATCCTTCTTTATTATAGAGCTTCCCGAATACAAAATACCAAGCCTTTGGGGTGCGGTTAAATCCATGTGCCAGCGTGGTTGGGCGTTTGTTGTAAAAGCAGCCACTATCATTCTTCTCTGCAATACAGCAGTACATATCATGCAGGAATTCACCTGGAGCTTTGAAATTGCCGAAAATGCAAACGATTCAATTCTTGCTTCGATTGCGGGTCCGTTTTCTTACTTGCTTGTGCCCGTTGTCGGTGTTCTTTCGTGGCAGCTTGCGGCTGCGGCTGTTACAGGATTTATTGCCAAGGAAAACGTAGTCGGTACACTTGCAGTATGCTTCGTAGGTCTTGAAAAGTATATCAATATGGACGAGCTGGCTCTCGTTGAGGGCGGTGCTGCCGAGGCGAAGGCTCTTATGGGAATTACAACCGTTGCGGCTCTTGCTTATCTTATGTTCAATTTGTTCACACCTCCATGCTTTGCCGCAATCGGCGCTATGAATTCAGAAATGAAGAGTGCAAAATGGCTGTGGGCAGGTATTGGCTTCCAGCTGGGCGTAGGATTTACCGTTGGATATTTCGTATATCAAATAGGTACTCTTATAGTTTCCGGTAAGCTTGGCGCAGGATTTGTTCCGGGTCTCATTGCTGTTGTGGTATTCGCCGCAATACTTGTATGCCTTAGCATCAATTCAACAAACAAGCTTAAGAAGGAAAAAGCGTTAAAGGCAGCAAAATAAGAGGAAAAAAATGACAGAAAATATTATTATAATTGCGATAGTTGCCGTTATAGTTGCCGCTGCCGGCATCTACGTATACAAGGCTAAAAAAAGTGGCAAAAAATGTATAGGCTGTCCGGAGGGCTGTAATTGCAGTGAAAAGAAATGCAACTGCTGTCACGACGAGCAGGAAAAGTAGATAATAACCCCCATTTCTCCAAAATGCACATCGGTGTGAATTCCATTTCATCACCGGTGTGCATTTGTTTTATTTGAAATATGAGTTTTTTGCGTAAATCTGTTGAAAAATTCACATAATTGTGGTATAATGTACAATGAATATATATATCGAAAGGAAATATATCGTGGAAGAAAACACAAAAAAGATAACTCCATGGAAAATAATAAAATGGACACTTCTTCTTATAAGTGCGTTGGTTTATCTGCTCACGTTCATAAGGCTTTTTGTTGCATGTGATGCAGATATATGCGATGATATAATACTCACAGCATCCGAAAAAAAGGATTTTGACAATCTTGACAAGGATTACCCTCTGTACAATTACCAACCGTCCTCGTGGACTAATGAAGAGGGGACCGTGCAGATAAAGAATGTGTATTACCTTGAACCGCTTTCCGAGGTTCAGCTTACTGTAAGATACAAGATAAGCACCTTTGAAGAAGACGGAAATACCACACCGTTTACCTACGGGATAAGAGTTGTTGAAGGTGACGAAAAGGTTGAGTCGGAGGATGAAAAGGCACTGTACAAGGAAGACCTTGCAGGTGATAATATAGAACACGTTGAACTTCACACAGAATCACGCTACGATTATAAATATGTGAGAATCTGTGCATCGGGTATTACGGTAGATGACGGTGAAAAGAAGACAGAGCGAGTTCAGATAGTAGACGAAGACGGAAATACAACGTATGATTTGAAGGATATTACTGTCGGTGGCAATAAGGTTTACCTCGATATTTATGACAGTAAAACAAATGAACTGCTTTATTCATTTGTGGTAGCAGGAAAAACAGTAGGTGGAGTGAGGACCCGCAGAAGCAAGGTAGACGTAAGAGTAATCGGTTAAATTTCGGGAGGTGGTCGAATGTATAAGGTTTCGTTGAGACTGATGTCTGCGACACAGGCATTTGACCGAACTTACAGTTATTTATCCGAAACTGAATATTGTCCCGGCACACTGGTTGCTGTTCCGTTCGGAAATTCCGACCGACATCAGTACGGTATCGTCACATCATGCTGTGTGGCGACAAATGATGAAGGCAAGCTTAAAAAAATATTGTTTGCCCTCCGTGAGCCATATTCTTTGACCGAAGCTCAGCTTGGTACAGCACAGTTTATTTCGGAGCGCTTTTTCGCATCCTTCGGTGAATGTGCAAGGCTTATGCTTCCGACTGGACTCGATATTGATACGGTTGAATATGTCGTTAAAGGCAAGCTTTTTGACAGTATGGAAGAAGGGAAGCTGACAGAGCTTTTACGTGATTGCGAAAAAGTATATCTGAATGCCGAAATTACAAAGAAAAGTGTAATGCCTTTTGTGAAAAAAGGTTATTTACAGCTGAAAACAGAAGCAGTATGCCATATTAACGAAAAAAAAGAACGCTTTGTAAAGGCTTTATGTTTGAGTGACGAGGAAATTGTCGCAGGACTCAAGGGAGCAAAGAATAAGGAAAAGTATCAGACGGTGATGAAGCACCTTGTCGGCGTTGAAGAAATATCGGTAAAAAGCCTTTATGAGATATATTCCATTGACAGTGCGGGAATTTCATTCTTGCAAAAAAGAGGTCTTATTGAAATACTGACACACAGCGTGGAGCGAAATCCGTACACAGTTCCAAAGTGTTGCGGTGAGCCACGAAAGATAGAGCTTTCGGAAGAACAAAAAGGCGCATATTTAAAGCTTTCCGAAATGATGGATACCAGAAAGGGATGTGCCGCACTTTTATACGGTGTGACGGGAAGCGGAAAGACTTCGGTAATTCTTAACCTTATAGATAAAGCGGTAAGAGAATCACGCAGTGTGATAATGCTTGTCCCTGAAATAGCTCTTACATCCCAGAGCGCCGAGATACTGTTTTCACGTTACGGAGACAGAGTTGCGCTGATACATTCGGGTATGTCAAAGGGAGAACGCCATGACAGTTGGGAAGCAATAAGGTCGGGAAGAAAGAGTATAGTTCTTGGAACACGCTCGGCACTTTTTGCACCTGTCAGAAATCTTGGACTTTTGATAATTGACGAAGAGCAGGATGACAGTTATAAATCGGATACAACTCCGAGATATCATGCAAGAGATGTGGCGAGATATATTTGCGCAAGCTCTGATGCTATGCTTCTTTTGTCATCGGCAACCCCCGATATAGAAAGCTTTTATAATGCCCAAAAAGGAAAATATACACTTGTTTCTCTGAAAAAGCGTTACGGTGGTGCTATATTGCCGGATGTAGTAATAGCGGATGTTATGAACGACGGAGTTTCGTCTCCTGAACGCCTTGTCGGTGCCGAGCTTGAGGAACGTATCTCTCAAGTACTGGACAAGGGCGATCAGGCGGTGGTTTTTGTTAACCGTAGAGGACTTAAAAAGCTTCTTACCTGCAGGGACTGTAAAAGCTCGGTTACCTGCCCTAATTGCAGTGTTTCCATGACTCTTCACAGAATTGATGACACAAACAGACTTGTCTGTCACTATTGCGGATATTCCATGGTTCCTCCCACAAAATGTCCTTCGTGCTCTTCCGAGCACATGCAATACAGAGGCTATGGAACACAGAAGCTGGAGGAGGAGTTAAAAACACTTTTCCCTCAAGCACGTGTTATGAGAATGGATGCGGATACAACGAAGAAAAAGCTTTCTCACGATGAACTCATAGAAGCCTTTGCCAATCATGAAGCGGATATTCTCATAGGAACACAAATGGTTGCCAAGGGACATAATTTTCCCGACGTGACCTTGGTTGGCGTTATAATGGCTGACCTATCTCTCTTTACATCTGATTACAGAGCCAATGAGCATACCTTTTCTCTTATGACTCAGGTTGTGGGAAGAGCGGGAAGAGGAAAGAAAAAAGGCATTGCGGTTATTCAGACAATGAATCCGCACAACGAGATAATAGAACTTTGTACAACTCAGGATTATGATGCGTTTTACGAAGGCGAGATAGCCTTACGCAAGGCATTACTTTTTCCGCCGTTTTGCACAGTAGGTGTTTTCGTGTTGACGTCCGACAGTGAAAAATCACTGGATGAAGCATCGAAAAAGCTTAACGAAAAGCTTGCCGAGCTTTTAAAAGGCGAGTTTTCTGATGTTAAAATCATTGCCTACGGACCTTTTGAGGCGGTACCTTACAAATTGAAGAACAGCTTCAGACGTAAGCTTGTGGTAAAATATAAAAATTCACCTCGTACAAGACAGCTTTTTCAAACGGCTTTGAATTTTGTTAACTCAAAAGATACAAAATGTTCGTTTGATGCTTCTCCGACGATGTTATGAAAGGAATAAAAAATGGCTATACTTAATATTGTAAAAACAGGTGACGATATTCTGAAGAAGAAATCACGTCCCGTTGAAAAAATTGACGAAAGAGTACTTACTCTGCTTGACGATATGAAGGATACCCTTGCAAAGGCTCAAGGTGCAGGACTTGCCGCTGTGCAGGTTGGAATACTCAAGAGAGTGGTAATAATAGATGTGGGTGACGGACCTATCGAGCTTATAAACCCCGAAATAATTTCTACAAAGGGAACAAGAGAGGTTTATGAAGGCTGTCTGTCATTCCCCGATGTATGGGTGGTAAAAAAACGCCCCTTGAAGGTTACCGGAAAGGCTCTTGACAGAAACGGAAACGAGGTAATATTTGAGGACATGGAGGGGCTTATGGCACAAGCGTTCTGCCACGAGACTGACCACCTTAACGGAATAGTTATGACAGACGATATTGTCAGATACGTTGAAGAGGGTGAGCTTGAATGAAAATAATGTATATGGGTACACCAAGCTTTGCCGCACGTGTGCTTGAGATAATCAAGGAGGAATTTTCGGATTCCGAAATAATTGCGGTGACTAAGGTTGATGCTCCAAAAGGTCGCTCATACAAGCTATGCCCTTGCGAAACACGTGTAAAGGCAACAGAGCTTGAAATCGAAACCGTGACTCCGGAAAATTTAAAGGAAGAAAACTTCTTGCAAACACTTACAGATTTTGCTCCCGATGTTATAATCGTTGCGGCGTACGGAAAAATTCTTCCCGAATATGTGCTCAGCTATCCTAAATACGGATGCATCAACGTACACGGCTCTCTTCTTCCCGAATACAGAGGTGCGGCACCCGTTAACCGTGCAATAATGGATGGAAAGACAAAGACGGGAGTTACCATAATGTATATGGAAAAGGGGCTTGATACGGGTGATATGCTGTCCAAGGCAGAGCTTGATATTACCGAGGATATGACAGCGACCGCATTATTTGCCGCTCTTGCCGAGCTCGGCGGACGTCTTGTTTGTCAAACTCTCAGGGATATTGTTGACGGAAAGGCAAAGGGAGAAAAGCAGGATGACAGTCTTTCTACTTATGCCGCAAAGCTCACGGCAGATGACCAGATAATTGACTGGAAGGCATCTGCATTTGAAATTACAAGAAAAATACACGGACTTTCCGAAGAGCCTGCGGCAATAACACATATGCCCGACGGTAAGATTTTAAAAATCTATAAAGCTGAAGCCTCCGATGAAAGCTTTGAAGGTGAATGCGGACAGGTTGTAGTGGCAAAGAAAAGAATTCAAGTATCCTGCGGTGACGGAAGTGTAAGACTTATGGAATTGCAGCTTGAAGGCGGTAAAAAAATGACTGCGTCAGATTTTCTGAACGGCAGAAAGATAACACTTGGAGATATTTTAGCATAGGAGGAAATTATTATGCCTTATTTTCCTATTTACGGATACCATATAGATATTTGGGTTATTCCCGTTTTACTCACAGCGGTGTGGGCGATTATTGCAAGTGCGAGAGTAAACTCAACCTTTAAGAAATATTCAAAAATCAAAAACGTTCACGGACGAACAGGTGCGGAATGTGCAATGGCTGTGCTCCACGCAGGCGGTGTTTATGATGTCCGTGTGGAAAAGGTGAGCGGAAAGCTTACAGACCATTATGACCCAAAGGCAAACGTAATAAGACTTTCCGAGGAAGTGTATGACTCCACATCTGTTGCTGCTCTTGGAGTTGCGGCACACGAGGCAGGTCATGCAGTTCAGCATGCAACAGGATATTTTCCAATTAAAATAAGAACGGCAATAGTCCCCGTTTGTCAGATAGGCTCAAACCTTGCTATGCCTCTCGTTCTTTTAGGACTTATACTTGGAGCACTTGACTTGGCATATATAGGAGTGGCACTTTTCGGACTTGCGGCGGTGTTCCAGCTTGTTACACTTCCCGTTGAGTTCAATGCTTCATCCCGAGCACTTAACTGTCTTGAAACAGAAGGTATTCTTGTAGGGGATGAAATTAAAAGTGCACGAAAGGTGCTTTCTGCGGCGGCAATGACTTATGTTGCGGCACTTGCTTCTTCACTTGCGAACCTGCTCAGACTTTATATGTTGGTAAACCGTAGAGACGATTAAGGAATTTTTATGAAAATCAAAACGCCCAGAGAGCTTTCCTTTGAAAGCTTGAAAAAGTGCTTCAAGGACGGTAAATATTCAAATCTTGAAGTACTTACAAACTTATCAAGAGTATCTCTTGAGCAAAGGGACAAAGCTCTTTATACGGCACTTGTTTACGGTGTCATAGAAAAAAGCATAACACTTGATTGGATTATAGATAAATATTCAAAACTTCCCGTAGAGGAGCTTGATGCGGACACTCTTATTTCACTCAGGCTTGGAATATATCAGATAATGTACATGGACAGGATTCCTGCATTTTCGGCGTGTGACGAATCGGTTAAACTTGTTTCTCACAAATCAAAATCTTACGTCAATGCAGTTTTGAGAAATGTGGCAAAAAATAAAGCTTTGTTGCAGGAGCAGATGGAAAATGCACCGCTTCAAATAAAGTACTCTGTTCCGCAATACATAATTGATATATGGACAAAAGGCTACGGAGAAGAGAAGACCGTTGAAATCTTGAAGGGATTTTCGGTGAATCCTCCGCTTACTCTCAGAGTAAACACCTTAAAATGCACGGCGGAGGAAATTCTGGAGCATATAGAAGGTCATGTACATCCCAATTTGCCCGATATCATATATACATCGGGAAATGCAGAAGCGCTTTACGGATTTGATGAGGGAAAATTTTTCATTCAAGGTTCAAATTCCAGGTATGCTGTCAGTGCGTTGAAGCTCTCTCCCGGTGAGACCGTCATAGATACTTGCTCTTGCCCGGGTGGAAAAAGCTTTTCTGCAGCAATTGATATGCAAAACAAAGGGAAGATATATTCTTTTGACCTTCACGCAAATAAGCTTTCTCTTGTTACAAAGGGAGCAAAAAGACTTGGAATAGATATTATCGAAACCGCCGAGCTTAACGCTACAAAGCCACGTGAAGATTTGAAGGGCTGTGCTGATGCGGTTATATGCGACGTGCCTTGCTCGGGACTTGGTATAATTGCCAAGAAGCCGGATATTAAATACAAAAATTTGAGCGATATAGAAAGGCTTCCCGAGATTCAATTGAATATTCTTAACGCTTCATCGGAGTATTTGAAAAAAGGCGGTAGGCTTATGTATTCGACCTGCACACTTAACCCCGAGGAAAATGAAAAAATAACAGACGAATTTTTAAAAACACATAAAGGATTTCACAGAGCCGAAGGATTTCCGAGAACATCATTTCCCACTGACTTGTGGGAAGACGGATTCTTTTGTGATTTGATAATAAAGGATTAGTATAATTATGGACAGAAAAGACATAAAAAGCATGACGTATGAAGAACTTGAGGCTGATATAATTGAAATGGGTCTGCCGAAATTCCGTGCAGGTCAGCTATACCGTCAGCTTTTTCAAAAGCTAAAAACTTCATTCTTTGATATGTCTGATATATCTGCCTCTCTTGCGCAGACGCTTTCGGAAAGATATGTTATAACCGCGCCCGAAATTATTTCAAAGCTTGTTTCAAAAATAGACGGTACAGAAAAGTATCTTCTTTGTATGAGTGACGGAAATATGATAGAAACGGTTTTGATGAGATATGAGCATGGAAATACAGTTTGCGTTTCTACTCAGGTGGGATGCCGAATGGGATGTGCCTTTTGCGCATCTACAAAGAACGGATTTGTGAGGAGTCTTGAGCCATCCGAAATACTTTCTCAAATTGAGACGGTTACAAGAGAGCATATGTCCGAAGAAGGCTTTAGAGTTTCAAACATTGTTTTGATGGGAATCGGAGAGCCTCTTGACAATTACGATAACGTAATTAAATTTTTAAATCTTGTAAATGATAAAAGAGGACTTGAAATAGGTTATAGGCATATTTCTCTGTCAACCTGCGGAGTGGTGCCCGGTATAATGAAGCTTGCAAAAGAGGAGCTTCCCATCACTCTTTCAATTTCTCTGCACGCACCGAATGATAAGATACGTAGCGAGAATATGCCGATAAATCGCAAATATAATATAGAAGAGCTGCTCTCGGCGTGTCGTGAATATCAAAAGATTTGCGGAAGAAGGATTTCCTTTGAGTACGCATTGATAGACGGTGTGAACGATTCGGTGGAGCATGCTAAAGAGCTGGCAAAAAGGCTGAAAGGCATAATGTGCCATGTAAATCTTATCCCGGTTAACACAATAAAAGAGAAAAATTTCAAAAAATCAACAAAAAACTCGATTAATCTCTTTACAAAAACACTAAATGATAGTAAAATAAATGCGACAGTACGCAGAAAACTCGGTTCTGATATAGATGCAGCGTGCGGACAGCTCAGGAATGACCACATTAAAACTAATGAATAAAAGGAGGTTTGGGATATGCAGGTATTTGGAATAAGTGATGTCGGAAAGAAAAGAAGCTTAAACGAAGACAATTTCAGCGTTGATGTATTCGACGGGATAGCTGTTGCTCTTGTCTGTGACGGTATGGGCGGAGCCAATGCGGGCGAAGTTGCCAGCCGTGTTGCCTGTAAATGCTTTATGAGCAGTATAGTGCCCAAACTTCGTGAAATAAAAAGCAGTATAACCGACAGCGCAGAGATAATAATAAAGACAGACCGTGCTATTTGTGAGGCTTCGGATGAAGCTAATAAAAAGGTGTATGAAATGTCCTGCTCCGACAAAAGTCTTTCGGGCATGGGAACAACCCTTTCCGGATGTATTATTGACGGAGATATGATGTGGACCTTTAATGTAGGTGACAGCCGTGTGTATCATATAAGCGGCAATGAGGCAAAGCAGCTCACGGTAGACCATTCCTTTGTTCAGGCTCTTATAAACGATGGAAAAATAACAAAGGAAGAGGCTCAGACGCATCCTAACAGAAATGTTATCTTAAGAGCACTTGGAGTTTCAAGCAGGGTGGAGTGTGATGTATGTCATTCGGTGACACAGCCGGGATGTTACTTTGTGTGCAGTGACGGTATGTCAAATTATTTTGACGAAGAAGAGTTTACCAAGATCATATCTTCCGATAAGCCGATAGCAGAAAAGGCAGAGGATTTCGTAGACTTTGCCAATTCCAAAGGCGGTTCGGATAACATAACTGTGATACTTATTGATACAGAAAAACAAAATGACGGAGGAAATAATGAGCACTAACGATAAATTCGAGAAGCTTATTGGTCAGACTATTGACAACAGATATAAGCTGGTCGCCATTGTTGGCATTGGCGGAATGTCTGTCGTTTTCAAAGCGGAGGACCTGAAAAACGGAAAAACGGTTGCCGTTAAGGTTTTGAAGGAGTGTTCCGATGCTGACAGCTATGCTGTAAAGTGTTTTATTAATGAATCAAGAGCCATTTCTATGTTGTCTCACGAGAATATCGTAAAGGTTTACGGTATGTCTCTTGACGGAGATTTAAAATATATAGTTATGGAGCTTGCTGACGGAAAGACTCTCAAGGAGTATATGGAGGAGAAGAATAACGCTCTTACTCTTGAGGAATCCTTGAGCTTTGCCGAACAGATACTTTTAGCGCTTGAACACGCCCACGAAAAGGGTGTTATACATCGAGATAT
Source organism: Oscillospiraceae bacterium (assembly GCA_015064635.1). Taxonomy (GTDB): domain Bacteria; phylum Bacillota; class Clostridia; order Oscillospirales; family SIG627; genus RGIG6353. Next base: position 92,709 of record SVRV01000005.1, on the reverse strand, counting down.
CAAGCCTCACAATATGATAGTTCTGCCTGACGGAAAGCTTAAGGTTACAGATTTCGGAATAGCAAGAGCTCCCGGAAGCGAAACCATATCCATGTCTGATAAGGCACTCGGTACAGTGTATTATATCAGCCCCGAGCAGGCAAGCGGTAAGGAGACCGGAACCTATTCGGACATCTATTCGGTTGGTGTAGTGCTTTATGAAATGTTTACAGGAAAGCTTCCCTTTGATGCGGAAGCGCCTGTTTCGGTTGCTATGATGCAGATAAGCGATGAGCCTCAAAAGCCTACCGAGGTTGCACTTGGACTTCCAAAGGGCGTTGAACAGGTAATCCTCAAGGCAATGTCAAAGGCACCGCAGGACAGATTCAAGTCTGCAAAATCCATGCTTCGTGCCATCAGAATACTCAAGGAATCTCCGATGACAGTCTTTTCCGATAAGCCGAAACCACCCGTACAGCCTGACGGTAAAAAAGTACAGGGAAAAGGTAAGCCGTCAACGGGAGGTAAGGCACAGATAACAGTTTTTCCCATTGCATTGGGAATGATTTTATCTTTCTTTGCTGTTCTTATTACAACGGGAATAATCGTTCTTGTTTCACTTCTCAATCCCGCAACAAGTGAAAAGGAGCAGGAAAAAATACTGACTGTTCCCTCTGAGGTCGCCGGCGAATCTTTGCGTGGCGCAGAGTATACGGAAGAATTAAAGAAAGAACTCGAAGACATGGGCTTTGAGATTGAAGTGAGCTACGAAAAGACCAATGACGAGTATGCTTACGGTGAGATTCATGGTACCGATCCCGCTATAGGAGAAATCAAAAAGGTAAGAGGCTCTAAAGGAACCGCACATCTTACACTTTATGTAAACCCCACGCCCGAAAGAATAGTTTTGGGTGATTATACAATGATGACTATTGCCGAGGCAAAAACAGCTTTGATTAAGCTTGGCTTTGGTACAGGCAACATCGTTATTGAAAAGGCGTCTCACGAAACCGTGCTTGAAGGATATGTGTATAAAACAGTTCCCGAAGCAGGCGAGGAACTGAATACCGATGAAGGTGTTACACTGTACGTCAGTTCGGGACGTAAGCTTAAAAATGTTATATCAATGCCAAAGGTTATAGGAAAAACAAAGGGTCAGGCGTTGGTTGAGCTCAGTGATTTTGATGTAAAATGCGTTGTGGTTACCGATTCTGCAAGTCTTGGAACAGTTGTAGGTCAGAGTATCACTCCCTACACTATCGTAAGTCCTGAATTTTGTGATGAAATAGTTCTCTACGTAAGTGACGGAAGAGGTCTTTCAAGCAGTTCGGCTATGGAACTTTATTTGTATATGCCCACAGTTGTTGGGTTACATATAAATGAAGCGAAAACTGCTATGTATGATATTGAATCCAACGGTATAAAGGTAAGCTATGTAGAATCAAAGACCGAGGCTGAAGTAGGACTTGTAACAGAGCAAAGTATTGAGGCAGGAGAGCCCATACCGATTGATTATACAGGCGAAATTATTATCAGTGTAGGAAAGGGAATAACTAAGACTCCCGAGCCTGAGGTGCCAGAGGTGATTGCTCCGATTCATCCGGATGAACCGATAGAAGAAGAGCCGACACCCATTATACCCGTACCCACTGACCCCAAGCCGGAGGAGCCCAAACCCGAGGAACCGAAGCCTGAGGAGCCCAAGCCTGAGGAACCGAAGCCTGAGGAACCGACTCCGGAAGAACCAAAGCCCGAGGAACCGAAAGCCGAGGAGTCCAAGCCTGAGGATACAAAACCCAACGGTCCCATAAAAAGAGTATGATTTTAAATGGCAAGAGGCATTGACCCCTTGCCATTTTTAAAGAGGTAAAAATGATAGGAAGGATAATTTCTTGCGTAGGCGGAGTATATACGGTTGAGTGCGAAGGAGAGCATTATCGTTGTGTCGCCAAAGGAAGCTTTCGTCACAGCGGTCTCGTTGTGGTTGCGGGGGATATGGTTGAATTTCAGAAGGACGGAGAAAAGAAGGGAAGAGATGATATCGGTCTTGTTACCCGTGTCCTTGAAAGAAAGAATGTACTCATCCGTCCCGAGGTTGCAAATATAGATACTTTGTTTGCAGTATTCGCACTCGCTTCTCCCAATCCGAATTTTCTGGCAATTGATAAGCTTACCGCAATTGCGGCACATGCGGGAATAAAAACGGTTATTGTATTCAATAAAAAGGATATAGCTGATTCCGAAACGGCGGAAATGATGTATAAAACATATACCGATTGCGGATATGAAGTAGTAATGCTTTCGGCAGCAAACGACACAGAGGAAGTAAGAGAAAAGCTTTTACCTTTTGCCAAGGGTGGTATTTCGGTTTTTACCGGTCCGTCGGGAGTCGGAAAAAGCACCGTGATAAACGCACTTTTCCCCGAGCTTCATCTTGAAACGGGAGATATCAGCCAGAAAACAAGAAGAGGAAAAAACACAACGAGAAGTACTACTCTTTATAAAATGGGAGAAGATACATACTATGTGGATACTCCCGGATTCACTCTCCTTGATTTCGACAGATTTCGCTTTATGAAGAAAGAGGAGCTTGTGTACGCCTTTCCCGAATACAGAGAGCTTGCTACCGAGTGCCGCTACACCAAATGCACACATACCAAGGAGGAAGGTTGTGCCGTCATAGAAAAGATAACTCAGGGCATTTTACCTCGAACACGTCACGAAAGCTATCTTTCTCTGTGGGAAATACTGAAAAATCACAAAGACTGGGAAAAAAATTAAAAAAACTATTGACAAAAAACAAAACATAGTGTAAAATACTCGAGGTGTAAAGAAAAAATGTTTACACCTTGGGAGGTGCGACAAATATGAAGGAAAGAGATTTCACTGTTTGTCTTTTGTACGATGTTTATGCACCTCTTATCAGCGAAAAGAAAAGAACTGTTTTTGAACTGTCTTATTGGCAGGATTTATCTTTGTCCGAAATAGCCGAGCATACAGGCACAACGAGGCAGGGAGTGCGTGAGCTTCTCAAACGCACCTGCGATGAGCTGGAGGAACTTGAGAATGCACTTCACGTAAAACGAATGCAGGATTCTCTGACAGCGCTTGCTGACGGAATATCCGAGAGCAATCCTGATATTTCGCTGAAAATCAAAGAGATTATTTCTTGATATTTTACACAGAGGAGGTAAGTTAAATGTTTCAGAGTCTAACAGATAAAATATCGGATGCCTTTAAAAAATTCAGAAACAAGGGTAAGCTTACCGAGTCCGATGTAAAGGAAGGCATGCGTGAAATAAAGCTGGCACTGCTTGAGGCGGATGTAAACTTCAAGGTAGTTAAAGCATTTATTGCAAAGGTTTCCGAGCGTGCAGTCGGCAGTGAAGTGCTTGAAAGTCTTATGCCGGCACAGCAGATAGTAAAGATAGTAAATGAAGAGCTTTGCGCCATCATGGGCGAAAAGCACGAAAAGCTTCAGATAGCATCAAAGCCGCCTACGATTATTATGATGTGCGGTTTGCAGGGTGCAGGTAAGACAACTCACGCGGCAAAGCTTGCGGGACTTATGAAAAAGCAGGGTAAGACATCGTTGCTTGTTGCCTGCGACGTTTACCGTCCCGCCGCTATAAAGCAGCTTCATGTAGTGGGAGAGCAGGTTGGAGTTAAGGTGTATTCTAACGAAGGCTCAAATGACCCGGTTAAGATAGCAAAAGAAGGCGTTAAGCTTGCTGAACGTGAAGGAATTGATATAGTTTTCATTGATACTGCAGGACGTTTGCATATCGATGAGGTGTTGATGAAGGAGCTTGAGAATATCAAGGCAGAGGTAAATCCTACGGAAATACTTCTTGTTATTGATGCAATGCTCGGTCAGGACGCTGTAAACGTTGCGGAGCATTTCAACTCACTGCTTGACGTAACGGGCGTTATTCTTACAAAGATGGACGGCGATACACGAGGCGGTGCCGCACTTTCCGTAAGACACGTAACAGGAAAGCCTATCAAGTATATAGGAACAGGCGAAAAGCTTGACAATATAGAGCCATTCCACCCTGAAAGAATGGCGTCGAGAATACTCGGCATGGGAGATGTGCTTTCTCTTATTGAAAAGGCTCAAGAGGCATTTGACGAAAAGAAGGCTCAAGAGCTTGAAAAGAAGCTTCGCTCACAGACATTTACTTTATCGGATTATCTTGACCAGTTCAATCAGATAAAGAATATGGGTAATATTGAGCAGCTTATCGGCATGATACCCGGCGTGAAGCAAAGCGCAATGAAGGATGTCAAGGTCGATGAGAAGCAGCTTGCAAGACAGCAGGCGATCATCCTTTCCATGACTCAGGAGGAAAGAGATAACCCCGATATTCTCAATTCTGCAAGGAAAAAGAGAATAGCGGCAGGAAGTGGAACTACCGTTGAACAGATAAACAGACTTCTCAAGCAGTTTGATCAGACAAAACAGCTTATGAAGCAGTTTACAGGTGGTTCGAAAAAGAAATTCGGCAGAAAACTGCCCTTTGGATTTTAGTATATTATAATAATAATATAAATAAAAATTTATCTTGGAGGTGAAAGTAATGGCAGTTAAAATCAGACTCAGAAGAATGGGTGCAAAGAAGGCTCCCTTTTACCGTGTAGTTGTTGCAGATTCAAGATCTCCCAGAGACGGAAGATTTATCGAAGAGATTGGTTACTACAATCCTATGACAAATCCCGCAGAGATCAACATTGATGTTGAAGCAGCAAAGAAGTGGATAGCAAGCGGTGCTCAGCCCACTGAAACAGCAAAGAGTCTCTTGAAGAAGAGCGGAGCAATCGACTAAGCTTGGAGGGACAGTTTTGAAAAAGATTCTTATCGACATTGCAAGTGCAATTGTTGACAAGCCTGAAGAAGTTCGTGTAAACGAGCGTATGGATGGCGATGTACTCCATCTTGAACTTTCTGTTGCTCCCGAAGATATGGGTAAGGTAATAGGTAAGGGCGGAAGAATCGCAAAGAATATCCGTACAGTAATGAAAGCTTCTTCAACCAAAAACAATCAACACATTGTTGTTGATATCATCTGAAAATGAAGTTCCGACAGGAACTTTATTTTTTTGCCATTTGTATTGATTATATTATTTGTTTGTTGTATAATAATTGATAGTAAATTTACCGAGGATAACATATGCTGAAAATTGTAAACATAATCCTTCCTCTCGATTACACAAAAGAAATGCTTGAAAACGAAGTGTGCCAACGTTTGAGAATTGAAAAAGAAAGTGCAAAGAAAATAATTCTTGACCAACGAGAATTGGTAAAACCCGATATGCACTTCAAAATCACAGCTCTTTGTGAGCTTGACGGAGAGGTCGAGAAAAAATGTGCTCTTGTGCTCAGGAAAAAAGGCGTGAGCATATTTGAAGATACAAACTATTGTGTGGAGAAAGCTGCACTTGAAAAGCGTCCGGTTGTTGTAGGTTTCGGACCTGCAGGTATTTTTGCTTCACTTGTTTTGGCAGAAGCAGGTGCACGTCCCATAATCCTCGAAAGAGGAGAAGCTACCGACAGGCGCATTGCCAAAGTGGAGAGCTTTGCAAAAAATGCGGTGCTTGACACGGAATCCAACATTCAGTTTGGAGAAGGCGGTGCAGGAGCATTTTCTGACGGAAAGCTGAAGGTTGGATATAAGGATTCAAGAAAGAGAAAAATACTTCAAGAATTTGTATCAGCAGGTGCAAGTGACAGCATACTTTATCTTGAAAAGCCTCATGTAGGAAGTGATGTGCTTCATGAGGTAATAGTGAATTTAAGAAAGAAAATAATATCACTTGGTGCGGAAATTCATTTTCAAGCCAAAATGACAAGAATCAGCGTGAGCGAAGAAAAGATTTCCGGTGTATATTACGAAAGCGGTGACGGTGAGCATTTTATTGACACCGATAACGTTATTCTTGCGATTGGACACAGTGCGAGGGATACCTATGAGTATCTTTACGATTCAGGTATAGATATGGAAGCGAAAGGCTTTGGAGTAGGTGTGAGAATAGAGCATCCTCAAGGTCTTATTGACGAAATAGAGTACGGAGATGCCGAATTTGCCAAAAAGCTTGGTGCGGCAGATTATAAAATGGTAACGCATCTTGACAATCAAAGAAGCTTGTATACCTTCTGTATGTGTCCCGGAGGTTATGTGGTGCCTGCATCATCTGAAAATGGTGGGATTTGCACAAATGGAATGAGCGAGTTTGCAAGAGACGGAGAAAACGCAAATACAGCTCTGCTTGTAAGCGTTACTCCCGAGGATTTCGGCTCTTCTCATCCGCTTGCGGGTATTGAGTATCAAAGAAGAATAGAAAGACGAGCTTTTGAGCTTGCAGGCGGGAAATACGCTGCACCGACCATTCGTCTTGAGGATTTTCTCTCTCATATGGATGCAACTGCGCCAAAAAGTGTTCTGCCAACATATCGTCCTGCAACGGTTCCGTTGTCTCCGGATTTATATTTGCCGGATTATGTATGTGATACACTTCGTAGGGGAATAAAGGAAATGTGCGAATGGAAAAAGGGATACTATTATCCCGATGCCCTTCTCACAGGTCCCGAAACCAGAACTACTTCTCCCGTCAGAATAGTTCGTGATGACAATTCAGAGGCATCTGTAAAGGGGATTTATCCTGCAGGAGAAGGAGCAGGATATGCAGGCGGTATTATATCATCTGCCGTAGACGGTATGATGTGTGCGGAAAAAATGTTAAAAAGGAAGAATATAAAATGAGTTTGGAAAGATTAAAGGGATATAGCGAAAAGTTTGCAAAGCTATCACGGGTTCTTATTGCTGCTATCGTAACGATTATCGTGTGTGAAACAATTTGCTTTATGTGGCAAGCGCTTATGCCTGGCAAGCTTCATTCTTTTTTCAGCACTGTGAAGCTGTATCTTCCTTTTATAACCGATATTGACAATAACGCTCTTTGTCTGTATGAGCTCGGTATCAGCATATTTAAGAATTTATTTGCTTTTGTTATACTCACAGTTGCAAGAAGAATGTTTTTGAAGTTCTCCAAGACAATTTCTCTTGGAAGTGTTACATCGGAAATAAAGACACTGGCACTTATTCTGATTGCCGATGCAGTTGCGTTGCCGGTGATGAAATTGGTAAGCTATAATATTTTTACCAAGGAGGTTATCCATTCGGGAATATTTGATGTCTCACCCATTATTCTCGGTGCGTTACTCTACTATATAGCATTGGTAATACAAAGTAAATCCGTATTCAAAGAAGAAACAGAGGAATGAAAAACGGCTATAAAAAACTCATATGAGCTTTTTATAGCCGTTTTGTTTATTAGGTGTATCTGTTGTAGAATACTTTTTATATAAGATTTGCATCCTTTAATTTTTGCAGGGACATAAGAATACCGAGCTTTGCATGTGCCCAGGTAAGACCGCCCTGGAAGTATACTGCATATGGTTCACGAATAGGACCGTCGGCGGAAAGCTCAATTGATGAGCCTTGAATAAAAGCACCTGCCGCCATAATAACGTCATTGTCATATCCGGGCATCGGCCAAGGTTCGGGAATTGCGAAGCTGTCAACGGGAGCCGCAGCTTGAATGCCGTGACAGAACGCTTTCATACGTTCTGGTGAGCCAAGCTCAACAGCTTGAATTATATCATGACGGGATTCCTTACTGTCGGGAATCACCTTGAATCCCAGTCCTTCATATATATTTGCTGCAAAAATCGCACCTTTAAGAGCAGAAGCCACAACTGTCGGTGCAAGGAAAAGCCCTTCATAAAGGCTGGTCATTACTCCGAGGTTTGCACCTACCTCCTGTCCGAGTCCTGGGGCGCTGAGACGGTAGGCACAGCGCTCAATACATTCTGCCTTTCCTACAATGTAACCGCCTATGGGGGCAAGACCTCCTCCGGGATTCTTTATAAGTGAGCCAACTGTCATGTCAGCACCTACATCAGAAGGCTCAATCTTTTCAACGAATTCTCCGTAGCAATTGTCTACCATGCAAATGATATCGGGCTTAATGCTTTTAACGAATGAAATGAGAGTGCCAATCTGTTCAACAGAGAAGGTTGGACGTGTTTTATATCCCTTTGAACGCTGGATTGTTACAAGCTTGGTTTTTTTATTTATAGCAGCCTTGATACCGTCAAAGTCAAAGCCTCCGTCTTCGGTAAGCTCTACCTCACGGTAGCTTACGCCATACTCCTTGAGAGAGCATTTTGACTCACGTATTCCTATAACCTCTTCAAGTGTATCATAAGGTCTGCCAACGGGGGAGAGAAGCTCATCTCCGGGAAGGAGGTTTGCGGAAAGAGCTGTGGCAAGAGCATGTGTGCCGCAGGTTATCTGTGGACGAACCAATGCCGCTTCGGTATGGAATATATCGGCATAAACCCTTTCAAGTGTATCTCTGCCAATGTCGTCGTAGCCGTATCCCGTTGTACCTGCAAAGCATGTAGCACTGACTTGGTTTTTCTGCATTGCCAAAAGTACTTTTGCCTGATTGTATTCAGAAACCTTATCTATTTCATTAAATCTGGGACGTATTCTTTCAAGCACTTCTTCGCCTAATTCGAAAACACTGTCATCAATGCCAAGTCCCGAAAATATATTTTCCATTATTTGTACCTCGTATCTTCAAAATCCAAGATATTATACCTTCTTTTAATTTATTTGTCAAGTTTTTTGAAAGCGGTTGCAAAAGTGATGATGCTGTGATAGAATAAACATGGAATTTTGGAGGATGAAATAATGAAGCTTATATGTGCAACTAACAGAAGTGCAGTTTTTGAAATGGATTTTTCAACACCATATTATGCGCCATATGAATATGATGTTTTACTTGACGGGGTGAAGGTGAAGGCTTGCAAGGAAAACGTATTTTCAGTGTATTCACTCAATCCCGATACCGAATACACTGTGCAGGCAAACGGCGAAAGGGTTACGTTTACCACCGCAAAGGAAAGTGCGTTTGTGGATGTTCGTTTCCACGGAGTAATCGGTGACGGTTTTTATGACGATACAATGTGCATACAAACTGCTTTGAATACAGCGCCCGAAGGTGCAACTGTATATTTTGGAAAAGGTGTTTACCGAAGCTCGTCACTGTTTATAAAAAGTAATATAACGGTATATCTTGACAAAGGTGCGGTGATACTTGGTGTCAACGACCGCAAAAGATATCCTGTGCTTCCGTCTTGCGTTGGTGACGGCGTGTATCTTACGTCCTGGGAAGGTGAGGCAGAGGCGTCGTTTGCTTCCCTTATAAATATATCCGGAGCATCAAATGTAGCCATTACCGGCGAAGGTGTAATAGATGCAGATGCACAACACGGCGATTGGTGGCGAGACCCCAAGACCAAGAGAATTGCATGGCGCCCCAGAACGATTCAAATCGTCAACTCGGACAGCGTTGTAATTGAAGGCGTGACAGTGCAAAACAGCTATTCCTGGACTGTGCATCCTTTGTTTTCAAAGAATGTAAAGCTTCTTAATATAAGCATCAAAAATCCATCGGATTCACCGAATACCGATGGAATTGACCCCGAAAGCTGTGACGGAGTTGATATTATCGGTGTAAACATACATGTCGGAGATGACTGTATTGCATTAAAGTCGTGTAAATACGAATTGGCAATGAAGGTGAAAAAGCCTTGTATTAATATAACTGTACGCAATTGCCATCTTGATTCGGGTCACGGTGGTGTTGTCATAGGAAGTGAAATGAGCGGCGGTGTTAAAAATGTTGTTGCAGAGAATTGTCTTATGACGTCTACCGATAGGGGGCTGAGGATAAAAACAAGGCGCGGCAGAGGAAAAATGGCAGTAATAAGCAATCTTGTATTTAAAAATGTAGAAATGCGAGATGTAAAAACACCCTTTGTTATGAATATGTTTTATTTTTGTGATGTAGACGGACACAGTGAATATGTTCAGTCGAGGTCTCCTCTTGAGATTGATGACCGCACTCCGTTTCTTGACAGTTTTGTGTTTGAGAATATAAATGCTGTAGGGGCGTGTCATGCAGGTTGTTATTTTGACGGCTTGCCGGAACAGCCTATAAAGAGCATTAAACTTAAAAATGTCAAAATATCCTTCACACGGGAAGAAGTATCTCCCGGCCTTGCTGCTATGTCGGATGGGTGTAAGCTTGTTGCAAAGCAGGCACTTTATGCCGAAAACGTATCCGAGCTTGTGCTGGAAAATGTCGAATTTTCAGGCTATGACGGTGAAAAACTGATACTTAAAAACGTTGACTCCTGTAATGAAATATAAATAGAAAAATGAACCGACATTAATAGTTAGTGTTTTGAGCTAACTTTTACGTGCCGGTTCAATATTTTTACACAGTTTTTTAAAAAAGCAAATGCATCATTAAAATGTAACTATATTGTCAAAGTCCTTTAAATATTTGTTAGCAGCTTCTCCTTCAGATATGAGAATATCAACGTCCTTAAGGGTACACTGACGGAACACAGCTTTTTTGCCAAACTTTGAACTGTCACACAGCAATACTTTTTTTGCCGAGTTTTTTAACATAGAGTTTCTTACCGCTATTTCCTCGGTTGAGCAATCGGTAACATCACCATTTTCCGACAAGGCTTTTACCGAAAAGAACAAGATATCAGCATATGCATTATCAAAGGTGCGCTGTGCCTCACCTCCGATAAGACAATTACGGTTGCTGTCACTCAAGAAGCCGCCGGATGAAATAACTTTTACTCCTGATTTTGAAAGTAATATCATAATTTCTATATTGTTTGTAATGACGGTAACAGAGCTTTTGTCAACGATTTCTGCCGCAACGTAAAAAGAGGTAGATGATTGGTCTAAAAAAATCAAATCTCCGTCATTAATCAGAGCTGCCGCTTTTTTTGCTATTGCACGCTTTGCTTCTGTGTTTTGACGTGTACGGTTGCCGAAGGTGACGATGTCCGATGCACTGACTTCAAGTGATGCACCTCCGTAGCTTCGCTTTATTTGACCTCTTTTTTCAAGTGCCTTCAAATCACGTCTTATACTTGATTCGCTTGCAAAAAGTGCTTCGCAAAGATGCTTTACGGTGACAAAGCCTTTTTCGGATTTTAATATATTAAGTATTTCCTGCTCTCGTTCGCGGTTTAACATGGTTTGTTCTTCCTCTTGTAAATTGTTGATTGAGTTTGCCTGTAAAAACGTGAAATTGTCATTGTTTATGCAATATGTTGGCAAAATGTTGATTTTTGTTGATTGATATTTTATCATATCGTTGTATAAAAGTCAAGGAGAAAAGGTTATGTACGAAAATATAAAGCTTGTAGCAATGGATCTCGACGGAACACTTACTCAACACAAAACCCCGCTTGAGGAAAAACATAGGGAAAGACTTGAAGCGCTTGGCAAAAAATACAAGCTTCTTATGGTTGGAGCGGGTCAGGTTATGAGAATTTTCAATCAGCTTGAAGGATTTCCAATTGATATAATCGGAAACTACGGTATGCAATACGGCGAATACAAAGACGGCAAAATGAGAATTGTGAGAGACGATATTGTAGATTGCGACAGAGAAAAAACAACCGAAATAATAAATAAGATGAGAGAAAAGTACGGATTTACAGAGTACAGAGGGGAATGCGTTGAGTTTCATCCTTCCGGCTGTGTAACCTTTCCTATTCTCGGCACAAAGGCTTTGCAGGAGGATAAGCTTGCTTTTGACCCCGATAGACAAAAGAGACGTAAAATATATCCCGAAGTGGTTGAAGCCTTTTTAGATTATTTCGTGTTTGTCGGAGGCTCTTCCTCATTTGATATGGCACCCCGTCCGTATAATAAATATTACGCTCTCGACCGCTATTGCAAGGAGCATGGCTTTTCCCATGAAGAGGTCGTGTATATCGGTGACGATTACGGAATGGGTGGTAACGATGAATCTGTATATTCATCGGATTTTAACTATATAACAATTGATAACTATACACAGTTTTGCGAAAAAACCGAATGCTTGTTGAAATGATTTGTAAATTTGTGTAAAAATAATTACTAATATCAGTGCACATTCAACATAAAATAATAAAATTATTTTGATTTTTTGTATTTTTTTGTTTAAAACGTTTGACATTTGTTAAAAAATGTGTTACAATTTACTCACAATATTTTAAGGAGGAATTCAAAAATGAAAAAATTAGTTATTCTTATGAGTATTCTTGCAGTAGCTTTAACTTTTGCTTCTTGTGCAAAGAAAGAATGCGAAACCTGCGGTTCAACAGACGATGTAGAAAAGTACGAGATTGCAGGTGATTCAGCATATCTTTGCGAAACTTGCAGAGGTCTTGCTGATATAGGCAAAGCTTATTTAGGCATGGAATAATTTATAAAAGTATAAAAGATTTGAGCAGAATCAAAACGATTCTGCTCAATTTTTTTAGTCAAATATTCTATTCCAATCAAAAAGCTCACCCGGATCGGTTTTTTCTTTTTTATATTCGCAATGTCCTATCACGTGTTCTCTGTCAAACGGAATATGGTTTCTTTCACAAATATCCTCCACAAGTAGCTTAAGAGAGGCGTATTGCTCGTCGGTGAAACCCATTAAATTTTGGTCGAGAGAAAAATATTCCTCTTCACTCATATATACGGACATATCCTTCAATGAGCCCATTGCCACAAGCTCGATTCCGATTGAATATCTGTTCATGGCGTCGGTCAGCTTTTCGATACCTTTGTATGATCCTTTGCCTGCATGCCAAGCAGCTCTGTATTCGGGAATATAGCAACGAATATCGCCGTTTCGGTCAATTATGTAATTTATGCTTACTTCAAGCTCTTCAAAAATATTTTTTACTTTATCTATGTTATAGGGGTCTTCTTTGTCTACCATCACTGCACTTGTAAAATGTATCATGACATACTCCGGCGCAAATTCACGTTCCCATGAAAATTTGTCAAAAGGCAGGAGAAAATCTTCGCTTGCGAGAGGGGAGACCGAGATTGGTTCGGGGACTTTTTCGCTGACTGTCATATTACTTGTTTCTTCCAAAGGCTTGGTGACATTATTTTTTACGGTTTCGTTATCGCCGCAAGAGATAAATAAAATTTCGAGAACAAGAACTAAATAGCAAATAACATGTTTCATCTGTAATATCTCCTTTTGTTTAATTTTATTACAAACAAAAATAAATGTCAATATACTTGAAAAAAATGAATATATTTGCTATAATGAATCGTCATTGTGAAAGGAAGTGCAATATGAAGAAATCAAAAGTGCTCAGCGGATATCTTATGGTTATCTGCAGTGCCGTTATTTATGGCTGTATGCCTCTTATGTCAAAGTATATTTATGAGGACGGAGTAAATCCCGCAACGCTTGTTTTTCTGCGTAATTTTTTGGCGTTACCGTCACTTGCCATACTCGGATTCCTTCAAAACAAAACTCTTAAAATTAAACCGTCGGCATTGCCTTCTATATCGATGATTGCAGCCCTCGGATGCTGTGTTACCCCTCTTTTGCTTTTTACCTCTTATAAGACGATAGCATCCGGTACGGCAACCGTTTTGCATTTCGTATATCCCGCAGTTGTTGTAATAGGAAATATTATTTTCTACAGGCAAAGGCCAAAGTGGGGAAATGTAATAAGCGTTATTGTTTGTGTTTCCGGTATCGCCATGTTCTATGACCCCTCACTTTCCATAGAGCTTGAGGGTTGTATCTGGGCGCTCCTTTCGGGTGTAGCCTTTGCACTTTATGTAATTATACTTCCTCATTTCAAGTATAAGGAAATAAAAGGCTTCCTTTTCAGCTTTTATATTGCTGCGGCAAGTGCAGTCATGATGTTCCTATATTGCCTCATTACCAAGCAGATAGCTCTTCCCGAGACACTTAAGGGATGGGGGCTTTGCCTTCTCTTTGCTATTCTTATCACAACGGGAGCAGTTGTTCTCTTCCAGCAGGGTACGTTCATAATAGGCAGCGAAAAGGCATCTATTCTCGGCACACTTGAGCCGATAACCGCTGTAATTGTGGGTATAGTTTTATTTGGTGATCCAAGCAACAGCCGAACTGTTATCGGTACGTTGCTTGTAATTCTGGCAAGCTTATTGATTGCCGTATTTGATATGAAGAAAAGTAAAAAAGCATAATAATATCGGCTGTTAAAAATTTCTGTCAGAGATTTTTAACAGCCGATTCTTTATCTGTTTTTTTCAATAATCACAAAAAGCGGGGGATAGCCTTGTCTGTTGTGAAAGGATTGAAGCATTACGGTATATTTCTTTTGGTCGAGCTTTTCAAGATAGTCAAGCACCGTGTCTCTTTCCTCAAAACCCGTGTCACCTCCGTGATAAACGCAAACAGAGACAAATCCGTCCTCGTCTATTATGTCAAGTGCGGCTTCAATCGCCTTTATGCTTGTGTCTCCGTGTGAAAATATGCTGTGGTCACCGCCGGGCAAGAATCCGAGATTGAACACAACGGCTTTGGCATTTTTTACATGCTCCCTCATATTCACATGGGAGTCAAGAATAAGGGTGTAGTTGTGTTTTCCGTTTTCCTCCATAAGGGCCTTTGTGGACTCTATTGCCTCCTCCTGGATGTCAAAGGCATACACATGCCCGTCCTCTCCCACGAGCTCGGAAAGAAAAAGAGTGTCTCTTCCTCTGCCTGCGGTTGCATCAATTACAATATTTCCTTTTTCGATATGGCATCTCATGTGCTCGTGGGAGAGCTTTACCGTGTTTTTATCGTAATATGTCATGGTAACTCCTTGTTTTTTCTCATTTTTGATGCGTATTCGGTGGGGGTGATACCACAAAGCTTTTTAAAGGTGGTTGAAAAATAGCTGATACTGTCAAATCCGCTTTCAATCGCTGTTTCGCTCACCGAATAAAGCCCTGAACGTAAGAGCAGTTTGGCATTTTCAATTCTTATTTTGCGAATATAATCAATGGGAGATGTGCCGAAGCATGCCTTGAACTCACGTCTGAAATATGCTTCGCTGACACCTGAAGCTTTTGTAAGATTTTCTACAGTCAGTGTTGTGTCGGCAAACCCTTTGTCAATTGTTTCTTTTGCCAGTGACATACGTTTTGAGATGATAATATTAGAGGTTTGCTCGGTTTCTTTTTTTATCAATGCCAAAAGGCTGTACAGATGTGCCATACAGTCATAATTATGGGGTGAGGATATATTGTAGCTCTCGCACAAACTCCTGAAGGCATTTTCAAAAATTGATGTGGACAGTCTTTTTGGTGTAAAAACAAAAGCTTCGGCTTTGGGGTCTTCGTGTTCCAATTCAAAATGCAGGGAATACATAGTTCCGCCCTCGGGGGTATCGCTGATGTACCCGATATTTTTTGGAATATATGTTATACTTCCTTTTTCGGATGCCATAACCTTTCCGTTTTCATCGGTTATTACTTTTTTTCCTGACATTCTGAATGTGATAGAGTGAAAATGTCCGGACGCAACCGTTATAGGTTGCGTTTTTTCGTAATTGTTAATTAATACAATAAATCTTTTTATTGGCATTTCATCGGGAAAATACAATTGTTTCGCCCTCCTTATGCCTTGTTTTTTAATATTGTAACACAAAATTTCATTTTAATCAAGTATCGAAAAGTTAAAATCTTATTTCGTTTTATTATTGCAAAATAATCTATGTAGTACTATAATGCTAACAGAAAAACTTTTTTGACAGAAAGGAAAAAATTATGTCAGAACTTATGAATAAAATAAAAGAAGCTGTAAAGCGTGAGGGGATTGACCTTATCGGCTTTGCAAATAAGGAAAGATTTGACGGACTTGCCCCCGCTCTCAATCCTTTTTCAATCTTTCCCGAGGGTAAGACTGTTATTATGGTTGGAAAGCGTGTTTGCAGAGGTGCGCTCAGAGGTGTTGAAGAGGGCACAAATTTCCAGGATTATTCATGCTTCGGTGTCAGATGGCTTGAGGATGATTTTCTTTCGCTTGCTACATACGGACTTGTAAATGCAATAGAGGACGAGGGCTGGGAAGCAGTCCCCCTTTTTCCCAATCCTTCCGAATTAGCACCCACGGGTGTTTCGGTTGAACCGGGTCGTCCTGCGCCCAACGTGTTCCCCGACTTTAACTATGCCGCAGTTGCGTGCGGTCTTTGTGAAATCGGCTTTTCGGGAATTCCGCTCTCTGAAAAATACGGATCACGTCAGCGTTTCCATATGATAATAACAGACGCCGAGCTTGAGCCTACTCCCATTCTTGAAAGAAGCATATGCGATAAGTGCGGAAAGTGTGCGGACATTTGTCCTCTCGGTGCTATAAGCAAGACAGAAACCGAGGAAATTGAGATATGCGGCAAGAAGATGACGGTTGCCAAAATAGACTATGACAAGTGTAATTCCTGCAAGAACGGTGCCTGCGTTAACCGACTCTCACCCAAGGGCAAACCCGACAGAGTAGCGGCTCTTTGCAACAGAACCTGCCTTGCACATCTTGAAGAAAACGAACTCGTAGGAAATGTCTTCGAGAATTCTTTCAGAAAGCGCAGCGCATGGGCTTTGGACGAAAGAGGAAAATGGGCTGAGGATAAAGAAGACGTTGTTTTAGGTGGCACTTTTGTTGCCGCAAAGAAGTGATAGAGGTGGCAGGTATGAAGCTTACTTCTCAAATGATAAAGGACAAGGCGGCGGAGCTTGGTATTGATTGTATTGCAATAGGCAATATTGAGAGATTCAAAAATGCTCCATTACTCATGAATCCGTCTACATATTTCCCCGAGGCAAAATCGGTAATTGCGGTTGCCATGCGTATCCCCCGTGGTACATACAGAGGAATCGAAGAGGGAACACATTGGCATAACTATACCTTCTATTCCTATAACAAGCTCAATACTCTTTTCCGTCCCAAAAAATCTTATGAGCTTTGTTGCTTTATAGAGGACCACGGATGGGAAGCGGTGGCACATTATCCGGCAGTGCCCGAGGGTAACGGAGTGACCAAAGAGCCTGTGGGCCCCGATAAAGTACCTTCGGATGTTGTGTGCAGTGTCAGACTTATTGCGGCGGGTTGCGGTCTTGGTGAGGTTGGCTTTTCAAAGGTGTTCCTTACTAAAAAATTCGGACCGAGAGTAAGACTCGGACTGATATTCACTGATTGCGAACTTGAGCCCGACCCCATTCTTGACACCGGTGACATCTGCATCCATTGCGGCGCTTGTGCAAGAGAATGTCCCGGTGACGCAGTACCAAACGTAAAGGACGAGACCAAGCGTGTTGAAGTTGATTTCGGTGAAAAGAAGATATGGTACGGTGACGTCCGTATGGGCAGATGTACTCTTACTCACCACGGCTTTAACAACGAGTGCTCTCCCTTCCATAAGAAGGAGTTTCCCAATATGGCGTTTGACGTAAGGAACAGTGAAATGACAGAGGAGGAAGCATATATTTTATGCTATTCTCTTGCCACTGCCAAATGGTCAAGAAAGCCTGAAACCAATAATGTAATGGATTATTACAACTATATACTTTCTCATACGGGATATTTTGCTATTTGCGGTGCAAGAGGCTGTATCAGAGCGTGTATGAATGCTCTTGAAAAGAGCCGCAAAATAGAGAATACCTTCCATAATCCCTTCTATAAAAAGAAGAGCTGGTTACTTCCCAATAAGCCCGAAAAGGTTTCCGAGGGTGTAAATCCATACCGTGAGGAATATCTTGATGAAAAGTACCCCGGTATGAGAGAAAACGAATATAAAATGGCAGAGGGAACAATAAGAGATTGCAATACATGTAAGGATTGTAACGGATGCAAGGATTAAAAAAAGAAGGATGTAGCAGTTTTTGCTACATCCTTTTTTCAGTAATCCGACACACTTTATTGTGCTTTTTCGTGGATTTTTTTCACCTTTATATACTGGAGTCTTGCATTGCTGTATTGGGTTTGATAGTATGCCTGAAAGCTTACATCTTTTTTTGAGAGCATTGTCTGAATGGTCAGCGCAAATCCTTGCCAGTTGTCATAAATATATCCGAAATCAAATACACGTTTTTCTATGATTGTATTAAGCACATTCTTTTCCTCTTCATCATCGCAAAGGGAAGCATATATTGCAGGAAGCACTATTTCGTGTGATTTTGCGGAAAGTGCTTCTACAGCAACACCTATCATCTCAAGGTTATTTGCCGTTTTGGGAATTGCAAGACAGTTGAATTCACTGCATACATATGTACTGTATTCTGTTGCATATGGACTGTAGTTTGTCTCACTGTCATATTTCGGATATGGAAGAAAACCGATATCTCCTTCGGGAAGTGAAATTCTACCCGATATAATATCGTCAAGTCTCACAGTTATCATTGCGGTATTTCCTGAGTTAAAGAGCTTTGTTGCATTGAAGCTGTCAATGTTATTTGATGCTACCCCTGAGGTGTTATAATAGAGGTCATTAAGCTTGTAAATAAGCTCGGACATAGAAGGTGTGTTTATGGATATTTGCGGAACATCGTCTTCGTCCTTCATGACTGCTCTGTTTCCCGATGCCCAAAGCCATGCATTACAGGTGGAATCTACGGGAAAGGCTGCCGCAAAGGTATCATCCGCAGAGCGGTCTCCTGTTTTATCTGAATCTGTCCAACCTTCCTTGATCAGCTTATACATTTCATCAAAGGTCCAATTTCCCGAAAGTACCGTTTCGTAAAGGTTACCCCAGCCGTTCTTTTCGGCAAGCTTTTTGTTGAAGGCTATGACAGTACTTGAGGTTATTGAGGAGAGATTAAAATCGGATATAGCAAGGAGACATGTTCCGTTGTAGGTGAGGTCACCTGCATTGGAGCTTGACCACCACGGCTTAGAAAAGTCTACATAAGGTACATCGTACCAGTTCAGAAATAAATTCTTCGTCACAAGTCCACCGAGGGTAGGAGCGTGAGAATAAATGAGATCAAATTCGTCTTGACCCGACATAATTGTTTTTGTGGCATAGGTTTCAAGATTTAACAAACCATATTGATAAACGAGCTCAATTTTTATATTAAGGTTACTACAAACCTCTTCGTTTCTTTTTGCAAGTGCATCAACAATAAGGTCGCCTTTGTTGAGACTACTGCTTTGAGGAAGGAATTCCGCTCCGTCATTGTGACACAAAATCCTGAGAGTTTTTCCACCGAAATCCCACTTTACATCGGTTGCGGACTCACCGATTTTGATTCTCTTGGTCTTGTCCATCATTCGTGAAAGGATTGTAACGACCTCGCATCGTTTTATGTTGGTGTCGGGTGCACAGTTGTGAGTTTCATCGACGCCGCCAACAATTCCCGCGCGGTAGAGAGTGTATACAGCGTTGCTGTATTCATCCGAGGGAGAAACATCGGCTACAAAGCCTTCGGGGAGATAGTTTTTCGGCGCAAGAGCATTTGTGGGTAAAGCGTTTGCAAATATTTCCATATAGCCTGCTCTTGTGGCATATTCAGAATAGGGATAATCCTTTTGAATTATATTTTCCTTTTTACAGTAGTCAACGTAAGAGTTATACCAAATGCCAGGAGCATTAGTAAGAGTTATTTCCTTTGTTGTGTAAAGCTGATGCATACATGCGGCAAGCTTAATGACCTCGGCATATGTCATATTATCGTTGGGCAAAAATGTATTCGGGTTATTCTTGCCGTTGATAAGTCCGAGATTGTAAGCGTATTCCAGGTCTTCTTCGTACCATGCGTTATTTGGTATATCCTCGAAGGGAATATCATCTTTTGCCGATGAAATAAGTGGAAGGCACGAAAAACAAATAATAAACGCAAGTACAAGCGATAATATTCTTTTCATGTTCATATCTCCTTTTATTCTATAATAATTATATACTATAACAATTATATATTATTTTTTTCAGGATGTCAACATATGCCAAAACAAACTAACCGTTTAAAATGGTTAGTTTGTTTCAGTCTGTCAAAAAAACTACATAGCCAAAATAGTTACATAAAAGGGCTTCTGCTATGCGAAATTATATCTATCCCCTATAATAATCGGTGAAGACTAATAATGAATCTATATATGCCTTTTAATGTCTTTTATTTCTTTTTCAATTTTTTCCAGTGCTTTTAGTATGGATTCCTTATCTTTTATATTGGAGGAAGTTTCTCCGAGAAGATAATCTGTGCTTACATTAAAAAAGTTTGCAAGGGCAATAATCGCAAAGCTGTCGGGATTTGTTTTACCTGTTTCGTAATTCGACAGTGTTTTCTGGTCTATTCCCGTTGCATTGGCAACATCAATCTGTCTGAGGTCTCTATCCTCTCTTAAATCACGGATTCGGTTCATTCCTTTTCACCTCACTTGCTTTTTGTAGTATTATATTAGTATCTATTGATAATTATACAAAAATATTAGTAAAAAACATTGACATACTAATATTTTTCGTTTATACTAATAATGTACTATTATTTTGGTACGATGATAAAATTAAGGAGGTGAAAAAATGAAAAAGTTTCTTTCAATTCTTCTCGTTCTTATGATGCTTCTTGCTTTCACTGCATGTGACGACGGTAAGTGCGATACATGTGATGAGCCTGCAGTAGAAAATGAGACAGGTGTTGAAGTTGACGGTGAATACTGTCAGGTACATCTTCTTGAGGAAGTAGGTAAGGTTGCTGCCGAAAACGCTAAGGAAGCACTTGGAGACATTCTTGGCTAATAAACAAAGCAAAAAAATAATCTAACCGACTTTGGTTAGATTATTTTTTTGCTTTGTTTAAAACTCGTATTCGTTTCCCGCTTCAAGCACCAGGCTTCCTTCTATATTTTTTGAAAAGAGAAGGGGATTTTCGGTGTTTGATGCAAACATATCATAATGGGTGGGGATATTTGTTTTCGCGCCTATTTTCTTTGCCGTGATAAGTGCTTCATTCACATTCATGTTTCCAAGCTTACCGTTGATGCAAATAAAGGTTACGTCGGGCTTGTAGTTTGCAATTTCAAAAAGCCTTTCATCAAAGAGGGTGTCACCGCTGAAATACAGCTTTTTGCCCTCGGCTTCAACGATAACTCCCATCGCCTCACAGGAGTGAAGTGCAAATACAGCGGTTATCTTAAAATCGCCCACATTGATGCTGTCCCCCACAGGGAGGTAAACCGCATTGCTTCTGCCGAGAGTCTTCAGCTTTTCCACACCCTCGGCTGTGGTGATGTAAAACTGATTTTCGTGAATTTCCGAAACTGTGTCGGGGTCAAGGTGGTCAAGGTGATTATGAGTGCAAATTACCGCATCGCATTTGATGGTTTTCGGGTCAATTGGGGCGGGTATCATTCTTTCCTTGCCAGACACCTTGAATACGCTGTTTGAAAGATAGGGGTCAATAACTATCTCGCTTTTTCCCGATTTTACAATGTATCCGCTTTGTCCTATGGGTGTTACTTTCATTGTACGCTTTTTCCTCCGTCAACATAAATGCTTTGTCCCGTGATATATCTGCCATCATCCGAGCATAAGAGACTCACTATCCCTGCACAGTCCTCGGGCATTCCGTAAAAGCCTGTGGGGATGGAGGAAACAACCTTTTGGGCATATTCTGCATCCGAAAGAGCCTCCACATTTCTGTCGGTGTATATAACGCCCGGGGCAACATTATTTACTGTGATTCCGTCTCCCGCAAGCTGGAGTGAGAGTGATTTCATCATATTCGTCTGAGCCGCCTTTGAGGAGGAATAAACCAGCATGTCGGGATGGGGCTTTGCCTCCTGTACCGAGCCTATTGTGATTATCCTGCCCCATTTCTGCTCCTTCATATGTCCCACAAGACCTTGAATGAGAAGGAGAGAGGAAACAAAATTGCAGTTTAATTGTTCGTAGCACTCATCAAGGGTGATACTCTGCCAGGGATTTCTGTACTGAAGTGAAGCATTCAGCACAAGCACATCAACCTTACCCACCTCTTTTATAAGAGCCTTTGTTTCGTCGGTATTGCAAAGGTTTGCTTTTATCACCTCGGCTGTACCACCGTTTTTTGTTATTTCGTTCTTTACTTCTTCGGCTTTTGCAATATTACCCGCACAGTGTATGATAACCTTGTATCCGTCCGATGCAAGTCTCTTTGCTATTGCACTTCCGATTCCTCTGGAAGAGCCTGTAACAAGCGCTGTTTTCATGCTATTATTTCCCATCTGTTATTATCATTTTTGTGGAGTTCAAAATCAAATTCCATACCGTCAATTTCACCCTCGTATTCACCAAAGAAGCCACGGAAATCTATGTAGCCGTTCTTATCTGTCACAAGTTCAAGGTCGGTATGCCACTTTTCACCAAAGAGCGCTTTGAGCATATCTGCCGACTTCTTAGGAGTCAAATCGTGATGCCAGAGTCCTCCGCGGCAGTTGTTTTCGTTCCATACACGTGAGCCGTCTTCAACAACATATGCATATCCGTCAACCGTGTTCCAATAAACAACCGAGTCAACTGCGGGATGTGAGAACCAAACCGAGTACCAAAGAGCCAGCATATCTGCCTGAAGCTCCTCAGCCTCTACGCTGTCCCCGAAGGTGGGTACTGTAACTTCGGTAAGCTCAAGGGGGAGACCAAGCTCCGCCATAACGTCAAGTCCCTTGAAGTAAGCTACAGGGTCGTTCATCTTTATCCAGCCATCGCTGTTGAGGTCTCTTTCATACTCCTCGGGTGTCTGACATCCTGCACCTGCGAAGAAGTGGTTCTGCAAGCCTATCTTGTCAATTTCCGCACCGTTTAAAAGTGCATTTTCTACCATCATAAAATACGGCGTTCTGTAATCCTCACGGGCAAGCTTTTGTATGGGGTTTGCTTCGTTTATTACAAGCACCTCATCAGGGAAGTATTTGCGCGCTGTCTCAAATGACCACTCGATAATGTCTCTTTCCTCACTGAGCACGCTCTTATAAGGCCAATGCTCCTCACAAAGTACCTCGTTTATAACCTCGAATTCGAACATTCTGCCTGAATAACGCTCTGCAATCTGGCGGAAACGTTCTTCATATTTTGCCTTTACCTCGTCAAGGGGACGGTCATGAAGCCACTTGGGAATGAATTTATCGTATACAAGACAATGAAGCTTCGGCATGATGCCGTTCTCCTCGCAGTAGTCAACGCAAAGGTCAGGAGCGGGTCTGCGGTAGATCTTCGGGCTGTCTGCGGGATAGCGGGGTTTGCCCTCCTCGGGCTCAAGGTCACCCCAGTAGAAGGGAACTGTTGCAAGATTGAAGTGCTCCTTGAAGAATCTTCTGTACTCCTTATTGTATTCCTCTTCCTTGAATTCGTCAAGCATAAAAATGTTTGCGCCATACTTGAAATCGTGGGTTTTCTGTGTAACCTTTACTTTTTTACCTGCCAGGGGATTGCCGTTATCATCGGTAAAACGCACACGGCATGCACCCTTGCGGTGCTTTTCAATACCGTCATTGATTCGTGTGTCAACGTAATCTTTATTATCGTTATAAGCCTTGAAATAAATCTCTCTTAATTCTTTAATATTCATTTTTTACTCCTTATATCATAAATTTCCATTCTTTATTATCGTTTTTGTGTATTTCAAAATTACATACGTGTCCGTCGATTTCTGCCTCATATTCACCATAGAAGCCACGTAAGCCTATATATCCGTTTTCATCGGTTACAAGCTCGGCTTCTGTGTGCCACTCTTTAGTGAATAGCTTTTTCAGCATTTCAGCCGACTTCTTGGGTGTGAGGTCGTGATGCCATAGACCTGCCCGACAGTTGTTTTCGTTCCAGTATCTCTTGCCGTCATCCACAACATGAGCGTATCCGTCAACGGTGTTCCAGTACACTATCCCATCAACGGATGGGTGTGAAAACCAGATTGAATACCAAAGACGGAGGACGTCTGCCTGAAGCTCCTCCGCTTCAAGTCCTTCACCAAGGGTGGGGATTGTTACTTCCGTAAGTTCCAAGGGAAGTCCAAGCTCCGATATCACGTCAAGCCCCTTGAAATAAGACATAACGTCATTGAGCTCCATTCTCACTTGGTTTGAAAAATCCTTTTCGTACATTTCGGGTGTCTTTGCATTGACACCTATAAACTGATGATTCTGCAAACCGATTTTGTCAATTTCCGCACCGTGAAGCAGTGCGTTTTCCACCGTCAAAAAGTAATGTGCTCTCCAGTCCTCTCGGGCAAGCTTTTGTATGGGGTTGCCCTCATTTATCATCAATACTTCATTTGGGAAATATTTTTGGGCGGTCTCAAAGGACCATTCAACTAAATCTCTTTGCTTACTCAAAGCACTTCTATCCTCAAAGAACTGAAGATTGAAAACCTCGTTTATGACTTCGATTTCATATAGTCTTCCCGAATAACGCTCGGAAATTTGGCGAAATCGCTCCTCATACTTTGCCTTTATCTCATTAAGAGATCTGTGCTTCAGCCAATCGGGGGTGTATGGCTCATATACGAGACAGTGAAGCTTTGGCAGAATTCCGTTTTCCTCACAGTAGTCAAAGCAAAGGTCGGGGGACGGTCTGCGGTAAATCTTGGGAGAGTCGGTGGTATAGCGCGGTTTTCCCTCCTCGGGCTCAAGGTCGCCCCAATAGAAGGGAACTGTTGCAAGGTTGAAATGCTCCTTGAAAAATCTTCTGTACTCCTTATTATCCTCTTCTTTTTCAAATTCGTCAAGCATAAAAATGTTTGCACCATGCTTGAAATCGTGGCTTTTCTGTGTGAGCCTTACCTTTTTACCTGCGAGGGGAGTGCCGCTTTCATCGGTGAAACGTATACGACAAGTACCCTTGC
Organism: Oscillospiraceae bacterium; assembly: GCA_015064635.1. Classification (GTDB taxonomy): domain Bacteria; phylum Bacillota; class Clostridia; order Oscillospirales; family SIG627; genus RGIG6353. The sequence goes on along the minus strand of SVRV01000005.1, from coordinate 68,005 downwards.
GGTGCTTTTCAATGCCGTCGGCAACGCGGTTGTCAACATAGTCCTTGTTATTGTTATAAGCCTTGAAATAAAGCTCTCTTAATTCCTTGATATTCATTTTATTGCTTTTCTTATTTCGTTATGTATTTCTTCTCTCATTTTCATTACTGTATCGTAATCACTTGTGTAACGTGTAGCATCACTTAATATTATAACATACAAGCCGCTGTCTGTGTCAACAAAAACCGACTGACCTGTGTGTCCACAATGACCTATTGCTCCCTCGGGGAACAAATCTCCGGTCTGCTTATATCTTTTGTCAACATATAAAAAACCAAGTCCGCGGGATTCTGACATATTGGCTGTGTAATTCTTTTTTGCGAGGTTAAAAACCTTATCCGAATATATGTTACCGCCTTTATTCAGAAGCATATGTGCAAATCCGGTCATATCTGCCATACATGAGAATACTCCGGCATTACCCGCAACACCGCCGAGAAATGAGCAGTTGTAGTCGTTGACCTTTCCTCGTCCGCTTTCCTCGGGGTTGCTGTTTACGATGTTGTCGCGTCTCAATGGCAAAAAAGATGTGCGATTCATTTCAAGTGGCTTTGCCACAAGGTTGTTGAAAAGCCTGTCAAGTCTGTCACCCAGCAGCTTTTCTGATATTTTTCCAAGTACTATAAAAGCAGGACAGCTGTAAATAACATCTGTACCAACAGGTATTTCAAAAGGCATAGAGAGGATTCTTTCGGCGATGTTGTCATAGTTGTAATTCGGTAAACATAGATTTCTGTGTCCTACACCAGTAGTGTGCGTAAGCAGATGCCGTATCGTGATGCCTCTGTCCTCACAATTGAAAAAGCTTGAAGCTTTGTCGTCAAGTGATATAAGTCCGCGGTCAAGTGCGATGAATATGAGAGATGTGGTAGCAAGTATTTTTGTAACGGAAGCCATATCAAAAAGAGTATATTCATTAATACTTTCTTCCGAAGACAGATAACACTCGTCAATAACAATGTCTCCTATGCCGACTTTCACAGCAATATTTTTCACCTTGCCGTCAACAAGCAATTTTTCAAGAAATTCTTTCATAAATGTCCCTTTTTATTAAAGTTTTTGAAGTTCTAAGAAACTTTTTACAAAAAGTTTCTTAGCGGGTTTCAGAGCAGAGCCCTGTTATAAATTAATCAATCAAAGTGCCGTTTGTGTATCGTTGGGGTCGCCGTTGCGTGCAAGGTCGTATTCCTTTGACCAGTCAAGGTCACGGTACTCCTCGCCTCTGGGGTCATTCTTTATCCAGTCAAGGAGCATATCAAGCATCTCCTCCGACCAGGTGTTCTTGTCAATCTGCGCTGTGGTGAACTTGCCCTGACAAATCATTTCAAAGCCGAAATCATCCTTAACGTGAGTCTTTGCCGCACCCTCAACAACGTCTGCAACAAGGTGAGAGGGGATAAAGAGTACACCGCCGCCCGCACCGAATACTACGTCACCGGGGAGACATACCGCACCGCCGAAATTGGTGATGTCATTGTAGCTCTTCATTACAAACTCACGAATGGGCGTGGGGTCAATGCCTCTGTAATATACCTGAACATCGGGCACTTTCTTCATCTGCTCAACGTCACGGATACCGCCCCAAATTACCGCACCGCCTGTCTTTGTGTGCTTTTGAAGTGCTGTGGTAAGATTACCGCCCAGGAACGTGCCCTTGTAAATTTTATCGTACATATCGCAGACAACAACATCACGCTCCATAAGATTATCAATAACCCATTGATTGTAGTTGCCCTTTCTTCCGTCCTCTGCACCTCTGTTGAACTGTACCTCATGAAGGTCGGGACGGGTAGGGCAGTAGGCGCAAGTAACGGCACGTCCTACAAGCTTTCTGTCATCGTTGTGGAGAGTATGTAAGGGATGCTCGCCGCCGCCCACAAACTGATGCTCGTAGCCAAGCACAAATATGGGCTTCCATACCTCCTCAAGTGTCATCTTGTAAAGGGCGTCAAGGTATTTGTCCGCAACCTTGGGTCTGCCGTCGGGGAGTCGCTCGCCTTTCCATAAAGGGGTGAGTGCTATTATATTATCTCTGTCGTTAAAATGCATAATTAAATCTCCATTATAAAATTATTGTCCGTGTTTTTACTTAAATTGACAACGTGCTTTTTGCCGTTGACGGTAACCTCGTACTCACCGCAGAAGCCTCTGAATTTGGCTTTGCCGCTATCGTCCGATATAAGACTTTCGTTGGTGCGCCAAACCTTGTCAAAAAGATTTTTTATAGTATGATATGCAGGCTTTGGTGACATATCAAACCTTAAAAGTCCGCCGTAATAGTAGTTTTCGCCAAGTGTCATATCTCCCTGACTTCTCTTTATTTTCTCGGGATCGGGATCGGCAACGTATGCATAGCCGTCTACCATATTCCAGTAAACGATCTGCTCAACACTCGGATGGCTGAACCATATTTTGTATAAGTGTTCAATAATTTCAGCCTGGATTGCCTCGTCCTCAGCATCCCACGAATACGCGGGGACTGTGATTTCGGTAATCTGCAAGGGCTTGCCTAAATTTGCATAAAGGTCCATATGTCTGTACAGATTTTCGGGGTTGTAATACAGCCTTGTGTAATCGTATTCATCCTCTCTGCGACAGAACATATGGTATTGCATACCGATGGCGTCAATTTTTGCACCCTTGAGCAGATTTGCTTCGGTGTAGGCGTAATACTTGTCTGTTGTACGGCACTTGTCAGCCCAGGCACTTCGTGTATGCTCGTTGATGACAAGCTGATTGTCAGGGAAATACTTTTCGGCTAATTTAAAGCACCAAAGTACGTAATCGGGATCATCGTAAAGCGCTGTGGCACCCCTATCCCATTCCATTTCGTTGGTTACTTCAATGGTGGGAATTTTTTTCGCATATCTTTCTGAAATCTCACGGTATCGCTTCTCCAACGCCTCTTTGATTTCATCAATTGATGCATCATAAAGCCATTTAGGGAAAAAGTGATCGTATGCCAGAGCGTGCTCCCTTGGTTCGATTCCGTGCTTTTCGCAAAATTCCATGCATAAATCTATGGGCGGTCTGCGATAGAGCTTAACGCTATCCTTGGCATATCTTGTCTTTCCTTTTTCAGGCTCGGTGGAATCCCAATAAAAGGGAAGCGTGGCTATGTTACCGAAGGCGCTCATATGTTTTTTGTACAGCTCGTTCTTTTCTTCTGTTTCAAGTTCGTCAAGCATAAACAAATTAGCACCGTATTTGAATTCGTGCTTTATTTGGTTTACGATTATTTCAGCATTTTTTACGGGTGTGCCATACTTATTCGTGACGGTTATGGTTGCATTTGCCTTTCGGTATTTTTCTATTCCGTCATTGACTCTTTTTTTGGTTTCTTCTTTTTGCTGCTCGAATAAGTCTAAAACCCTTCTTCTTTCACTCATAATAATCAGCTCCAGATTCTGTCGTTGGAGAATTCCTTGTTCCATTCGTCTGTCGGCTCGAAGTAGCCGGGGATATTGGGGTTGATGTGCTCGCGTAAAACCTCTTCGTTGAGATCGTCAAAGCCGAGACCGGGCTTTTCGGGAACCTTGATAAAGCCGTTTTCAAATATGGGATTCTTGATCCCTGTTACCATATCTGCCCACCAGGGTACGTCTACCGAATGATATTCAAGTGCCAGAACATTGTGCATCGCCGCCGCTGTGTGAACAGCCGCAAGACATGCCACGGGGCTTTCAGCCATATGTACAGCCACCGCAACACCGTGCTCATCCGCAATGTCGGCTATCTTTTTAAGCTCCAGAGCACCTCCGCAGGTGAGTATGTCGGGGTGAATAACCGATACACCGCCCGCCTTGATGAGCGTCTCAAAGCCTTCCTTCAAGTAGATGTCCTCTCCCGTACATACGGGAATTGTGGTAGAGTTTCTCAGTCTTACATATTGGTCTGTGTACATCCAGGGCACCATGTCCTCAATCCACGCAAGGTTGTATGGCTCCATTCTTCTTGCGAAGCGTATGCAGTCCTCAACGCAGATGTGACCGAAATGGTCAACCGCCAAGGGTACATCGTAGCCGATGACCTCACGTGCTTCCTTTACATAGTTTTCAAGGTAATCAAGTCCCTTTTCGGTGAGATGAATACCTGTGTGGGGATGTGCAGTTGTGACAATGGAATAGCTCTTCTGATGCCTTACCATGTCGGCTGTAACGCTTCCGCCCTGCACGTTGAGAATGTGGGAAGCGTATTTCTTCATGTCGTCAATGAAGCCGAGAGGCGCATTGAGGGTGCCGGGCTCATCAAGTAGGAGTCCGATGCCAAGGTCCATCTTGAGGAAGGTAAAGCCCATATCCATACGGCGCTTGAGAGCAAGTCCCATTTCGTGACCGCCGTGCTTACCTTCAACGTCGGTGTCGCAGTATACTCTTATCTCATCACGGAATTTACCGCCGAGAAGCTGATACAAGGGCACACCGTAAGCCTTACCCGCAAGGTCCCAGAGGGCAATTTCGATTCCCGAAACACCGCCGCCCTGACGGGAGTGACCGCCGAACTGCTTAATCTTTCGGAAAATCTTGTCAACATTACAAGGGTTTTCGCCAAGTATTCTGCTTTTAAGCATAAGGGCATATGTTTTAGAGGACGCATCACGGACTTCTCCGTAACCGCTGATTCCCTGATTTGTGTCTATTCGAAGAATGGTACATCTTTTGGGTGCGCCGTCAATGTCCACGAAGCGCATATCCGTAATTTTTAAATCTGTTGGATTTGAATTGTAATTCATAATTTCTCCTTGACTTTACATTTCTTTTATTGTACTATAATAATATAACATTTATTTCGATATTTCTACAACAATATTAAGATTTTTATAAACTATATTACGATTTGGAGGAATTATGTCACGCGCCATAGGTGAGCTCTTGCTCGAAAACGGAGTACCGCTTTTAAAAATGTGGACGATAGACGTTGACTTAAAGCAACGCCCGTATGTGAAGCACTCTCACACCCGCTTTGAAATAACTGTGGTCAACGGAGGAAGTGGGGTATACACCACAGAAAGTGCCGTCTATCCAATGGAGGAAGGGGATGTCTTTGTATTTTCATCAAACGAAATACATTGTATTACCGAAACAGACGGAGAGCTGTCCATTACGAATCTTCACTTTGAGCCTCGCTATCTTTCGGACGATTTTTCAAACAGTTATGTGAATTTTTGCTTTTACCATTCACCCGAGTTTTCAAACCGTATTCTCTCGGACAGAGCCGAAACACTTCGCTTTCATCATAACACAATAAAAGAAGAACTCCTCGGCGGAGAAAGTAACTATTCCGTAGCGGTGAAAGCACATCTTGATTTGATGCTCATTGACCTTTTAAGAAATCATTCATATCTTTCGGTAGCCGACAAAAAGAACTCCTCTCAGGATATTTTGAACGTCTGTAATTTTATAGATAAGCACCTTGATGAGGAGCTGACATTGAAAGGACTTTCGGATATTGCGGGACTCAGCCCCAATTACTTTTCTCACATTTTCAAGGAGATGAACGGTATATCTCTTTGGGATTACATTACCGTGAAGCGTGTTGAAAAGGCAGTGCACCTTATTCGCACATCGGGCAGGGGAACAACTATGCTGGATATCGCACTTCTTTGCGGATTCAATAACACGGTCAATTTTAATAAAGCTTTCAAAAAATATAAAGGAATTACACCCGGTGAGCTCAAACGGTGCCCCGATATACTATCCCACTGAAAAGGAAAACAAAAAATGTTTGAAATGAATTTAGAAAAACAAATAAATGAAGAAAAGCTCCTTGAATTCGGATTTGTAAAAAATGAAAAAGTTTTTGTTTATGTAAGAAGGATTCCCGAAATACAAATGACAGCAAGAGTTGAAATTTCACATAGTAGACTTATGACAAAGCTGACGGACGATTTCAGCGGTGAGGAGTATGTTCTTCATATAGTACCATCTGCTCTCGGAAGCTTTGTGGGACTTGTGAGAGAAAGGCACGAAAAGCTCCTTGAGGATATATTTGAAAATTGCTTTGACAGAGATACTTTTGCCGAGGAGCAAGCAAAGGAACTGATAAAATATGTGAGTGAAAAATACGGGGATGCGCTTGAGTATCTTTGGGAGGATACTCCGGATAACGCCATATGGCGGAGGCAGGATAATAAAAAATGGTATGCCGCACTTCTCACGGTGTCAAGGTCAAAGCTTGGACTCCAAGGAGACAAAAAGGCAGAAATTATAAATCTCAAAGCCTCTCCTGAAAGAGTTGAGGAACTCTTGAAGCTTCAAGGAATATTCCCAGCCTATCATATGAATAAAAAGCATTGGTATACCGTCATTCTTGACGGCACATTAAAAACAGAATTTATATGCTCACTTATTGACGAAAGCTATTTGTGTGTAAAGAAAAAGTGAAGGTTTACGCCTTCACTTTTTGTATATAGAAATAATCCTGAAAACCTGCTCCGCAGTATCACTTAAATTGGTATACGCACTGTCCTCGTCAAGTGCTTCCTCAAGGGACACCACACTTCTTAAAATCGGGAAAAAGGCATCAATTCCATGCTCGTTACAAGATATCGCATCCTTTGTCACGCACCCCGAGAAGGCAATGACGGGAATTCCGTATTTCTTTGCAATTTTAGCCACACCTATGGGTGCTTTTCCCATAACCGTCTGTGAGTCGAGTCTGCCTTCACCGGTTATAACAAAATCCGCATCCTTTATGTGATTTTCAATACCCGTTTCACGGAGTATCAGTTCAATTCCGTTTTGAAGCTTTCCACCAAGGTATGTCATAAATGCGTATCCCATACCACCGGCAGCACCGGCTCCCGGAGCGTTTTTGTCACCGCCCGAAAGTGCGGCGTAGTTTTCAAGCCACAAGTCTATGTCCCGTATCATCTCTGAGGTCGCCCCCTTCTGAGGGCCGTAAATAGCAGAGCAGCCAAGGTCACCGCAAAGGGGATTTGTAACGTCGCAGGCAATGTTGAAGGTACATTCGGAAAGCTCGGGGAGAAGACCTGATTTGTCAATTTTTGAAAGTTTCTTTAGTCCTATTGCACCCAGGGGGATTTCCTTGTTATCCCCATCAAGAAATTTAACTCCGAGAGCTGTGAGCATTCCCACACCGCCATCGTTTGTGGCACTGCCGCCTATACCCATAATAAAATTGCGGCAGCCGCGCTTTATCGCATCCTTTATCATCTCGCCAACGCCGTAGGTGATTGTGTAAAGGGGATTCTTTTTTTCATCAGGTACAAGAGTGATACCCGCCGCTGCCGCCATTTCCATAACGGCTGTATTGCCTATTACTCCGTAACAAGCCATTACCTTTTCCATGAGCGGACCTGTAACCTCGACCTTTTCTATTTTGCCACCCATGCCGTCTGTTAGAGCATCTACAGTTCCCTCACCACCGTCGGCAATGGGGCAGATTACATATTTTGCATCGGGGTATATTTTCTTTATACCTTCACTTGCAGCTCTACCCGCTTGAACAGAGGACAGACTTCCCTTGAACGAATCTATTGCTATTACAATTTTCATGTATTTTCACCTCTAAAACAGTATATCAAATTTATGTAAAATGTCAATAACCGCTTGACTTTTTAACGGATAAAATGTAGAATTGAACTGTAATAAAATTTTGGAGGAAAAATTATGCATCGCTATTCAATAATGCCCTTGGATGTTGAACATCTTGAAGAGGTTTGTCTTGATATAAAACAGCAGTACGAAGTGGGTGCGGCTGACCTTGCACTCTTTATGTTCAAGCTTGTTCCCGAGGGAGACCCCGTAATACCCAAGGCAGAGCAGCAGGTGGAAAAATATGTAATTTTCAGAGATCGACTCCACGAGATGGGACTCAAATGCGGAATCCTTGTTCAGTGCTCCATCGGACATGGATACAAGCTTTCAGCCTATCCGCCTTTTCAGCAGCTCATCGGTCTTACAGACAACGAAAAGAAATACACAACCTGTCCTTACGACAAGGGATTCCAGGATTACATACGCCATAGCCTTAAGGTTCTTACCGAAGCAAAGCCCGAGGTTATAATGATAGACGACGACTTCCGTCTCATTCAGAGATCTTATATCGGATGTGTTTGTCCCGACCATATGAAGGCGATTGAGAAGCTCAACGGCGCGCCTCTTACAAGAGAGAGAATTCTTGAAGCTGTCCGCAATGGCAAGAGTGCCGAGGACAAGCGTATAACAGATATATACGTTAAGACTCAGATTGATTCACTTATCGAATCTGCCCGTGCAATGCGTGAGGGCATTGACATGGTTGACAAGAAGATGCAGGGAATTTACTGTACCTGCGGCATTTCAGCCGAGGGCGCGGCAGAGATTGCCAATATTCTTGCAGGAGAGGGAAACCCCGTAATAGTCCGTGTTAACAACGGCAACTATTCACCCATGGGCGCAAGATATCTCACCGTTGCATATCAGCGTGCGGCAATAGAGGTAACTGTAATGAGAGCTCAGGGCAAGGTGGACTACTTCCTTGCAGAGACAGATACCTGTCCTCAGAACCGTTACAGCACAGGCGCTCAATCACTTCATTCCCATTATACAGGTACTATCCTTGAAGGCATCAGCGGTGCAAAGCATTGGATAACAAGACTTGCGGAATTTGAGCCCAATTCAGGCAAGGCATACAGAAAACTCCTTGGCAAGTATACCAAGTTTTACGATAAGCTTGCCGAAATCGTTCCTACCCTTAAATGGAAGGGTTGCCGTGCTCCTCTTTCAACAGTACCCGATTATTGCTTCAACGGATATGACAAATCCAGCGCTTTGAATGACTGGGTAAAGTGCGTTCTTGAAAGACTTGGATTGCCTGTGTATTACTCGGCAGAAATGGGAGGCGCAGCCTTCCTTGAAAGAGACGGTACGGAAAACTTTACCGATGACGAAATAAAGGAAATGCTCTCGGGTACACTTGTTCTTGACGGATTTGCTACAAAGAATCTTTGTGACAGAGGACTCGGTGAGTATCTCGGCGTCGATATCCGTGAATGGAATGGAGCAACACGCTCTACAGAACGAATTTGCGCTACCAACAAGAAGGTTGGTAATCAGGTTGCGGGAATGGAGCTTGTGCCTGTTTCCGATGCCCGTATTGAATCCATGGTATATAATATCCCCGATGGAAAGACAGAAGTACCGCTTTTCCCCGGAAGTGTACTCTACAAGAACTCACTTGGCGGTACAGTAATTACCTTCTCGGGCTCGGCTAAGGCAAACTTTGTTTACACTGAGGCATTCTCATTCCTTAACGAATCAAGAAAGGCACAGTTTATCCGCCTGCTCAAGGAAACGGGTAATCTTCCCGTATACTATCCCGACGATGCCGAGGTTTATCTCAAAGCGGCTGACGCTCCAAACGGCGAAACATTTGTTGCGTTCTTCAATATTGGCTTTGACCCCATTGAGAATATTACTCTCGTTTCTGAAAAGCCTGTGAGCAAAATCGAAAAGCTTACTCCTGACGGTGAGAGGGAAAATGTTGAATTTAAGTCCCATGACGGTGTGCTTGAGCTTGATGAGCCGGCTTACACTCTTAACCCTGTAATACTTTTCTTGAAATAATCATTATATCCCATGCGTTATGGCATGGGATATTTTTCTCTTGCAAAATCAGGAAAGATATGTTAAAATTGATATATCAATACTAAAGGAGCAAGAAAAATGTATAATCTCATGCATTTAAGATACGCACTTGAAATAGAGAGCACAGGTTCAATTTCCAAGGCGGCAAAAAATCTGTATATGACTCAGCCTCAGCTCAGCCGAGCGCTCAAGGAGCTTGAGGACAGCGTTGGCTGTGCACTTTTCAACCGTACTGCAAAGGGAGTTATTGCAACCGATAAGGGTGCGGATTTTCTTGCGGGTGCAAGATCGGTTCTCTCCAAGCTTGAGGAGATGGAAATGGCAATGAAGCCGTCTGTGGTGGGAAAACAGGACTTTCTTGTTTCCGTACCGAGAGCGGGATGCTATTCTTATGCCTTTGACGATTTCTTGAACTGCATCGACTTTGATATAACGATGAATCTGACATACCGTGAGACAAATGCCGTGAGAGCAATAAAAAATGTATGCGACAGCGTAAACGATATCGCTTTTATCCGTTTCAGAACTGAGCATGAGAAGTATTTCCTTCGTGAAATAGATGACAGAGGGCTGGGCTATGAGCCTATACACACAGGACCTTATGTGCTTCTTGTTTCAAAGGACAGTCCCATTGCGGATATGAAGCGTATAACAATGCAGAGCCTTGAGTCCTACTGTGAGATAATCGAAGGTGATTATATAGTTCCGTATCTTCCCATCGCCGAGGTAAGAAGTACAATTGAGTTTAACGCAAACCGTAAGACAATAGCGGTTTTTGACAGAGATACACGTACCCGTATTTTGCGTTCGTGCCCCGAAACGTATGCTTTTACGTCTCCCGTTTCAAAAAAGCACATCGAAAAGAATAACCTTGCTGAGATTCATTGCGATATTCCCGATAATTCTTATTGTGATTTGATGATATTCAGAAAATCATACAGACTTAATCACTATGACAGGGAATTTGTGCAAAAGGTCAAAGAAAATTTGCATTGATTTTTAAGAAAGTACTTTTAAAATACAACCGCATATGCTATAATCTCAAAAAAGGTAAGGAAGGATAAATATTATGCTTACATTCGGTATTTTTTCGGATCTGCACAACAGTAAGGGTGACTTTGAAAATGTCATCAATAATATATATGAGCTCTCTAATAACGGCAAGAGCCTTGATTCTCTTATAATGGTTGGCGATATAGTATATCTCCCAACGAGCGAGTCGATGCCTTCTGCCCAGACATACGCCATGATAAACTCAAATGAAAGGCTTCAAGAGCTCAAAAGCTCGGGGCGTCTTATTTTTGCCATGGGAAATCACGAATTTCCCCTTCACAATATGAAGCCCGAGGTGTGTGACCTTGCAAAGCGTGTATTCCGTGAGGAAACGGGACTAACTCCCGAAAACGTGACAGTTATAGACGGCTATCATTTCATCACGGCGGGTCCCTACTCCTATGCCAATGACCTTTCAAAGGAGCAGGAGGATTTCATTATAGAGAGCGTTACGAAAGCACTTAATGCCGACCCTGTGAAGCCTGTATTCCTTTTTGTGCATGAGCCCGTGGATAACACTCTTTACGGAAGTGAGCCCTACGATTTTTATTCAGAAAGGCTTGAAAGCTTTTTAAAGCATGAGCCGAGACTTGTCATGTTCAGCGGTCATATGCACTTTCCTTCCTCTGACCCACAGACAATTTTACAGATTCCCGGTGGCACTACTTTTGTTTATACCAGCTCCATAATGGGCGGTAACGGAGCGAAGACTCCTTACACCACCGACAGACACCGTAACTGGCCGTGTCAGGCTATTATGATGAATGTTGACACCGATACAAATAAAGTCACAATCAAGCGTTTTTACGTTTCAGCCTCATCTCCAAAGTACCTTGAGGGTGGAGATTGGGTGCTTGATATCCCTGCAATGATAGGGGAAAGGGGCAAGGAAAACCCCGACACAAGTATTTATAAGTACACCAATAAAAGACGTGAACTGAGCAGTCCTCCTTATTTTGCAGACGGTGACAGAATCGAGGTCAGAAGCGTTTCGGAGACAGGTGCAACCTTGTTTTTGCCCACTCCGCGTCAGAGTGCCGAGGGTGAGGACAGCGTGGGTGCATATTACATTGCGGAGCTTTTCAACAAGACGGAAGGTAGGCTTGAAAAGACAAGTAAAATGCTCACCGACTATTTTATAGAAAACAAGAGCGATTATTTCAAGTATAATATTTCAAATCTTACCCCCGCAACCAATTGGTCGATTAAGATAACCCCTGTAACACCCTGGTATGTAGAGGGTACAAATTCTGTTACGGTTGATTTTTCAACTCTTGCTCCAAGGTTTGAGGATGCTGAATTCGACGATGACGGTACTTTTGTATATAACATTTCGGCAGATGCCAAGTTCAACGGAGACAGAACAAACTACGGTAACTTTGTTATGATTGCAGGCGGCTGGGAGACCGAATTTGAATTTACGGCGGAGCTTGAAAAAGCAGGCAAGTACAGAGCGTTTTTGTCAAGTGCTTCCGTGGGCAATGCGTCATTTGTCGGAGCGGTTTTCGACAACAACGGAAAAGAGCTTGCCAAGGGTGATAACATTATCATTACGGGCGGATACACAAATTTCAAGGAAGCACCGCTTGTGGATGTTGATATCAAGGAAAAGGGTATTTATACATTCAAATTTGTGACACCCGTTTGTGACGACACAATCAGTATTAAGGATTTTATTCTCAAAAAGCATAAATAAAAGGAGATAGTTATGAAATTCAATAAAATATTCTCGTCAAACGCAGTTCTTCCCGCAGGTAAGACTTTGCTTGTCTATGGTACAGGTGACGGAGAGGGAAGCGTTGAATTTGCAGGACAGATAAATAAAGTTGTCGCAACCGATGGTAAATGGTCAACCACATTCCCCGCAATGACCTATGGCGGACCTTATACTATGAAGCTTGTATCGGATGAGGGCGAGTCGGTTATTGACAATATCTATGTGGGAGAGGTGTACCTCTGTGCGGGACAGTCAAATATCGAGCTTAAGCTCAAGGATACCAACACTCCCAAGGAGGAGCACAAGTCAATAGATTTGCTGCGAGGCTTCTTTGTGGATAAAATAACCGCCAACGGACTTTTTGCCCTCGATAGCGGTTGGGTGAAGGCTGAAAGCGATACTGTCTACGATTGGACAGCGATAGGCTACCTTGCAGGAAAGGAAATCTCGGAAAAGAAGAATATTGCAGTTGGTATGATAAGCTGCAGTCAGGGGGCATCAATAATCGAAAGCTGGGTACCCGAGGGAACATTCGAGAGTATAGGAATAAATATCCCCATTGATAAAAAGGCTGTGGGACACACAATGCCAGAATATCAGAAATGGAATAAGTTCGGAGCGTTGTACGAAAAGCAATTCCGTCAGGTATTTCCGTATCAATTAAACGGTGTTATCTGGTATCAGGGTGAATCGGATGCCGTAGGGCCCGAGTCGGAGGTGTATCACCTTGAGCTTGAAGCCCTTATCAAGAAATGGAGAGAGGACTTTGGAGACGGTGACCTTCCTTTCTATGTAGTACAGCTCCACGACTATTTCACAGATGATTGGTACAGAGATAACGATGGCTGGAGAAGGATTCAGGCGGCACAGATGAAGATTCAGGAAATGACACATAATGTCAAAACTGTTATTTCAAAAGACATTTGCGAGACAGATGATATCCATCCTCAGACCAAAACCGTACTTTCAAAGAGAATCGCCGAGGCGATAATGGAAAACAAATAAGATTTATGCCGCATCAGGGAGACTTTGATGCGGCATAAAATTTAATGTGTTGACACATGAGTTCGTTTTAGTTTGTTTTTCGGGAGGGAGTAAAGAGGGAGGGGACTTTTTCAAAAAAGTCTCCTCCCTCTTTTATAAAAAAAACAAAAAACTTACCTGCTAACCAATATATCCATTGCCTCAAGATATCCTGCAAACCCTTTCCCCTTAACGGTAGCGATGCATGCCTTGCGGATATAGGATATTTTGCGAAATTCCTCTCTTGTGTCGGGGTCGGATATATGCACCTCGACGGTTGGAATTCCCACAGCCTTTACCGCATCAAGGATTGCTACGCTTGTGTGAGTGTAGGCGGCTGGGTTTATGACAATGCCGTCTATCTTTTGGTAGGCTTCCTGAATTTTGTCAACCAAAGCACCTTCGTGATTTGACTGGAAAAACTCAACCTCAACGCCAAGCGAGTCTGCTTTTTCACTTATCATTTTTTCAAGGTCACGAAGTGTTCCCTTGCCGTATATTTCGGGCTCACGGATGCCAAGCATGTTAATATTGGGTCCGTTAATTACAAGAATTTTCACAAAAATCCCTCCAAATCATTTCGGCTGTTTCATCTGCATTTTCTTTTACATCTATCACCGCATCTCTGAAACGTGTGTACATGGGAAGTCGCTGACGGTACATCTCCTCAAGGTCGGCATTTTTTGAAAGAGGTCTGCCGTCTCTGGGAAGACTTGTGATGTCTCTTTCAAGATGATATATTCTTCCGCCTCTCTTCAAAGGCAGGAAATTCGCTTCGGTCTTTACCGCACCGCCTCCGGTGATAATTATTCTGCCAAAGCCATCACAAGCCTTTTTTACAGCTTCACTTTCGTATTGCCTGAAAAGAGTCTCGCCACCCTTTTCAAATATTTCGGGAATAGACATACCCGTCGCCTTTACAATTTCGTCATCGGTGTCAATGATTTCCTTGCCCGAAAGCTCCGAGAGGAGTCGCCCTGCTGTGCTCTTGCCCGAGCCGGGCATACCGATAAGAACAATGTTACGGGTGTTTCCCGCAATTATTCTCATTATCCTGAGAATTTCACTCTCGTCGATGCTTTCCCCCTTAAAATATTCCTCCGCTTTTTTTGCCTGAGCCACAAGCATTGCAAGTCCGTTGGCAAAGGGGATTCCTTTTTCCTCAGCCTGAATCAGAAGATTTGTGCGGAAGGGGTTGTATATAAGGTCCAGCACTCCCTCGCAGCCGGGGAAAAGGTCAAGGTCAACTATCTGTCCGTCGGGGGTGGGATACATGCCCACGGGAGTTGCGTTTACAAGTATTTCGGCATCTGCGTGCCTGTCCAGATTTTCGTAGTTGTCCTCACCGCTTCGTGAAACGGTAATTATCTCTCTTGCACCTGCTACACTTGCGGCACGTCTTACAGCAAGCTGAGCACCGCCTCCGCCGAAGATGACGACCTTTTTGCCCTTCATTTCAATGCCTGCGTTTTTCGCCATCCAAAGGAAGCCGTAGGCATCTGTATTGTGTCCGACAAGACGTCCGTTTTCGCTGATGATTGTATTTACACATCCAATCTCACGGGCGTCCTCGGAAATATTGTCAAGATAGGGTAACACTTCTTTTTTATAGGGGATGGTCACATTCATTCCGCCTATTTCATGAGTCTTGAAAAAATCTGCAATCTTCTCAGGCTCAAGCTCTGTATGGCAGTACTCCTTGCATCCCATTTCCACATGAATCATACGGGAATAGCTGTGAGAGAGGTGTCTGCCGATAAGTCCGTAGTACTTCATACCACAGGATAGTTACCGAGGAAGGTGAAGCCGTCGCAGGTACGCTCAAGCTCCTCGAGCATGGGAAGGACACCGCTGTCTCTTACCGATGCATCAAGCTCAATATAGAAGATGAACTCAAAATTTCTGCCTGTGACGGGACAGCTTTCGAGCTTAACCATATTCACGCCGTGGGATGAGAACATATTAAGAATATCACTGAGAGCACCCGGCTTGTTTGGGGTTGCGAGAATAAGGCTTATTCGGTTTGCTCCCGCGTATATGGAAAGGTCTTTTTCTATGAGAATGAATTTTGTGTAGTTGTTGTCGCTGTCCTGAATGTCATCACGGAGTATTGAAAGCCCGTAAAGCTCCGCACAATCGTGACTTGCAATAGCCGCAATGCTTCCGTCGGAGAGGGAAACATCCTTTGCCGCCATGGCGGTATTGGGACAAGGCTCAATTATAACATTCTTTCCCAGTGTGGACAGGAATTTCTGACATTGTCCGATAGCTTGCTCGTGTGAGCGGACAACCTTTATGTCGGAAAGCTCGGTGCCCGGCTTTACAAGAAGCTCGTGACGAATATTAAGAGAGGTTGAGCGGACAATGTGGAAGTGCTTCTTTTGTAAAAGCTCATAAACCTTTCTTACCGAACCGTGAGTGTTATTCTCAATGGGCAGAACACCAAACTGTGAAAATCCCGATTCAACCGCATCGAATACAGCTTCAAAGGTCTTGACGAACATAATGTCGCCTCTCGGTAAAAGCTTGTCGGCGGCAATTTGCGAATTGGCTCCCTCAACGCCCTGACATGCAACAGTGCCGATTTTCGGGAAGGTCTTGTCTGCAGGTAGCAGTGCCTTTTCAATCTCGCCCTTTATTTTTGTGTCACCCGACATTATTTCACGCTGTGATGCCTTTGATAACTCCATCAGCTTTACGAAAAGCTGATAGGCATATTCCTCACGGTCGCCCGCTTTTTCTTTTACCTCACGTAGAATTTCACGCTCTCTTTCTCTGTTTACAATGGGGAGTCCGTGTTCGATTTTGTATCTGACAACCTCCTCGGACAAATCCATTCTCTCAAGGAAAAGCTCAAGTATTTTATTATTTACCTCGTCTATTCTTGCTCTGGTTTCTTTAATATCCATATTAACCTCCAATAAGCATATCCAGCAACACCGCAGCGGTTACAGCTTCAACTACGGGTACCGCTCTTTGTGCAATGCATGGGTCATGACGTCCCTTTACAACAAGCTTTTGGGCAGTCATTTCGGAAAGGCTTACAGTGTCCTGCTCTCGTGAAATTGACGGAGTCGGCTTTATTGCTGTCCTCACGACAACCGGTGCACCGTTTGTGATTCCTCCAAGTATTCCGCCTGCATTGTTTGTTGCTGTTTTGATCTCACCGTTTTCAATAATGTATGGGTCATTGTTTTCAGAGCCTTTGAGAAGTGCAGTCTCAAATCCGCGTCCGAACTCCACACCCTTCACAGCGGGGATTCCGAAAAGGGCTGAAGCAAGTCGGTTTTCCACACCGTCAAACATTGGCTCACCTATGCCTGCAGGCATTCCCGTTACCATACATTCAATAACTCCTCCGACAGAATCAAGCTCACCCGATGCCGATATTATGGCAGCTTTCATTTGTTCTCCCGCAACTGTATCAATTACGGGGAAATCCTTTGTGGCAATTTCTTCAAAAAGTTCTCTTCCGTCGGTCATTTCAAAGCGCTTGTCACGGATTCCCGCAACCGAGTCAAGGTGAGCGCCCACATAAATTCCACGCCTTGCAAGTATCTGCTTAGCAATACCGCCCGCAATACACAAGGGGGCTGTGAGTCTACCTGAGAAATGTCCGCCGCCACGCATATCTGCGTTGCCCGACCATTTGACAAAAGCAGTGTAATCAGCGTGCCCGGGACGGGGTTTGTCAAGCAGCTCGGAGTAATCGGATGACCTTTTGTCACCATTTCTTATAATGGCGCAAAGTGGCATACCGCAGGTTTTTCCGTTGGCTATTCCCGATACAAATTCGGGGATATCCGCTTCGCTTCTCTTAGTCGAAAAGGCGTTTTTTCCACCTCTGCGGCGCTCCATAAAGGTTTGAAGCTCATTGAAATCAATAGCCTCTCCCGAGGGAAGACCGTTTATGACAACACCTATTGATTCACCGTGAGACTGACCGAATACCGATATCTTTATTTTATTTCCGAATTCAGATGACATGGTATTTACCTCCAAGCTTTTCAAAATCTTCAAAGAATGACGGATAGGATTTCGATACCGCTTCGGCACCATGTATGATGACGTCTCCCGTTGCAAACGTACCTGCAATTGCCGCCGCCATTACTATTCTGTGGTCTCCCGCACCGTCAACCTCACCGCCGTGAAGCACGCCTCCGACCACGTCCATACCGTCATCGTATATATGTACTGTGCCTCCCAGTGCACCAAGCAGCTTCGCCGTTGTTTCTATGCGGTCGCTTTCCTTTATTCTGAGTCTTGCACCGCCCACAAACCTTGTGACTCCTTCTGCACGAGTTGCCATTACCGCAAGGGTAGGGAAGGTGTCGGGAATTTCGGAAATGTCGATTTCACATCCCGAAAGCTTTGATGTATCAACGCTTATTCCACTGTCACGGTTTATTTCAGCACCCATTTTTTCAAACACATCAAGTATTTTTTTGTCGCCTTGAGGAGAATTAATATCAAGTCCCTCAACTGTTGCGCCCGATGCCAAAAAGTATGACGCGTTTGACCAGTCTCCGTCAACCTTGAGTTCCTTTGGCGAAATATATTTTTGATTACCCTTAATGAAGAAGGAGCTTCCGTCTTTTTTTATTTCGATACCAAAACGCTTGAGCGCCCACAGCGTAATGTCTATGTACGCCGAGGATTCAAGCTTTGTGGTAAGACGTATCTCCGAGTCACCGTCGAGTAGGGGAAGTGCAAAAAGCAGTCCCGTAATATACTGCGAGCTTACATTTCCGGGCAGCTCAAATATACCGCTTGTCAGTTTTCCTATCTTGGTAAAAGGAAGTCTGTCGGAGGAAAAATCCGCACCGTTTTTCCTTAAAGCGTCAAGTAACTCCTTGATAGGTCTGTCGGGAAGTCTTCCGTGTCCCACAAATGATACCTTATCACACAGCACCGATGCCACGGGCACCATGAATCTGAAGGTAGAGCCGCTCTCGGAACAATCCAGCGTAACGCCGTTTACACTGCTTCCTTTTTTTATCAAAAGAGTATCTCCGTTTTTTGTAACCTCGGCACCCAGTGCTTTGATACACATGACCGTTGTGTCAATGTCAACCGAGCTGGAGGGGAGATATATTTCGGTGCTTTCATCCGAGAGAAGTGAAGCAATTAGTAATCTGTGTGCATCGGATTTTGAAGGTATTGCCGTTATGCTTCCCGAAAGCGTGGAGGGCTTAATTCTTACATCCATTGGCATTACCTCTTGAAAATATTCCTTCAATTTCGTCCATGCCGCACTTTTCCGTGAAGCAGTCGCCTAAGGCTCTTATCTTTATTACACTTATGGTATTACCGCTTCTCTTTTTATCGTAGAAAGCAGCATCGGCAAGCTCTTTTGGGGAATACGGGGATTTTGACGAAAGACCGTATCTTTCTGTCAAAGCGATTATTCTGTCCTTTAACTCCTCGTCAATTAACCCCTCCGCACATGCCGAACGTGTCATAATGCAAAGCCCCATGCCAACAGCATGTCCGTGGGGAATTGTATATTTGCTGAGCTTTTCGATTGAATGGGCGGGAGTGTGTCCCAAATTCAAAAGCTTTCGCACACCCAGCTCAAATTCGTCTTCCGCAACTATTTTTCCTTTATATTCAACGCATTTTGCGATAACGTATTCATCGTTTTCACGGGGAGCTTTCTTTTCAAGTGCCTCAAAGAGCTCCTTATCGCTGAGAATCGCTGTTTTGATTACTTCTGCCATACCGTCAGAGTACACCGAGTCGGGGAGAGTGGACAGCGTGTCGGTGTCGCATATCACGGCTTTCGGTTGAATGAAAAGTCCTGCAAGGTTTTTTCCTGCCTTGAGGTCTATTGCAGTCTTTCCACCTACCGAAGAATCAACGCACGCCAAAAGTGTCGTTGGTATCTGAACGTAGGAAATACCCCTCATGTACGTACCTGCCGCAAAGCCTGTCATATCGCCTGTGACACCGCCGCCGAGAGCGATGACGGTATCGCGTCTTGTGAGTCCGCTTTCGGCAAAGAATTCCAGAATATCGGACAGAGTATTGATGTTCTTTGATTCCTCACCTGCTTTGAAGATGAAGTGGGATACATCGTATCCGGCCTCTTTCAAGGAATTTATCACAACATCGAGATAAAGAGGTGCGACGTTGGAATCACTTACAACCACAAGCTTACCGTCTATATTATTGTCTTTTAAAATGTCCGCACAGTTTTTGAGAATACCCTTGCCAATGTATACCTTGTACGAGTCCGGAACGTTTATTTTGATTTCTGTCATTAATTTCCGCCTGCCTTTATTTTGCACTCTTTTCCTTCACGGAGAAGGGAATTGAGAGTGTTTCTGTCACCCTCGTGCAATGCTTTTTTGTATTCGTTTAAGCTGTCAATAAGAACGTCAAGCTCATATGTTAAATAATCGGAATTTTCCAAAAACAGTTCTGTCCACATATCCTCATCAAGATATGCAACTCTTGTCATGTCTCTAAAACTTCCCGCAGAAAAGCCTCTTTGTCGCTGTGCTTCGGGAGATTTTATATATGCACTTGATACAATATGTGCAAGCTGAGAGGTGTAAGCAATTATTCTGTCATGCTCTTCGGGGGTTGAATATACAACTCTTGAAAAACCTACATCGTAAAACAAACTTGAAAGCTCCTCAAGAAGCTCGGGAAAAGTTTTGTCGTCGGGTGTGAGTATCATAGAAGCCCCGACATAAAGGTCAGGTGTTGAATTTTTGAAGCCGCCTCGCTCCTTGCCTGCCATGGGGTGACCTCCGATGTAGGAGAATTCTTTGCTGTCTGCGATAGCGCGCATTTTTCGTGTTACGTTTCTCTTTACACCGCAAAAGTCAACAACGGTAGCTCTTTTAGAAATATTGTCTGCATTTGCTTCCAGCCATTTTATTGCAATGCCGGGTCTTAAAGCAAGGAAGACAATGTCGCACATCGGAAGCGTTTTTTCATCAAGCTCACCGTCCAATGCGCCTGTCAGATTTGCCATAAGCATTGTTTCGTCATTTGTATCTTTTGCAAAAACGCTGTGTCCCGTTTTGGTTTTTATTGACTTTGCCATTGAACCGCCCATAAGGCCGAGTCCCACTATACCGATATTCATTTTAGTCCTCCATTGTTTTCATAAAGCCGTGCAAGGCACAGAGCTTTGCGGAGATTTTTGCGAATTGCTCCGGACGGATAGATTGAGGACCGTCGCAAAGGGCATGCTCGGGGTCATTGTGCACCTCTATCATAATACCGTCCGCACCGCCTGCCACAGCTGCCATGGACAAAGACTCTACCAATGCTGATTTACCCGTTGCATGGCTTGGGTCGATGATAACGGGAAAGTGAGACAGCTTTTTCAATACGGGAATTGCGGCAATGTCAAGAGTGTTTCTTGTGTGTGTTTCAAAGGTGCGTATTCCTCTTTCGCAAAGAATGATTTTTTCGTTTCCCGATGCCATAATGTATTCGGCACTCATAAGCCATTCTTCATAGGTTGCCGACATTCCTCGCTTGAGCATTACTGGTTTATTCTGACGTCCGAGCTCACGGAGAAGGTTGAAGTTCTGCATATTTCTTGTACCAACCTGAATAATGTCAACGTCATCAAAGAGGGTAAGCTGTGATATTTCCATTATTTCTGTAATGATGGGAAGGCCTGTCTCCTTTTTTGCAAGCTTCAAAAGCTCAATTCCGTCCGCTCCCATCCCTTGAAATGCGTAAGGTGATGTACGGGGTTTGAAAGCGCCTCCTCGGAGGATTGTAGCACCTGCAGCCTTAACTGCTTTTGCAACTCCTATTATCTGCTCTTCGGTTTCGATTGAGCACGGTCCCGCCATCAAAGTGAGTGTTCCGCCACCTATCTGTGTGTTGCCCACATGAATGACCGTGTCCTCGGCGTGGAATTTTCTGTTTGCGTTTTTATAAGGCTCCTGAACACGCTTTACGTCTTCAACGATGTCCAGCGCTGATATAAGGTCTTTGTCCAGCTTTGAGGTGTCACCGACAAGTCCCAGAATGACATGAGAGTCACCGACACTTTCATGCACTGTAATTCCTTTTCCTTCGAGCCATGTTTTAAGGTGTGCTACCTGGCTTTCGTTGGGGTTTTGTTTTAAAATTACTATCATAATAAATTAGCCTCTTTTCATAAAAAATAAAAAAACCGTAGCCGGTCGGCTACGGGGAAAATTCGAAATTATAAAATATCCCGTATAAGAGCACAACCGAAAGACCTTACCTGATTTTTACGGTAAAGTAATAATAAAATCGGTATGCTGTTGTCGCCAATGACTTATACATGGGACTTCTCCTAAATAAATTATAGAAGTATTATATCACACAAATATGAGATTTTCAAGAGGAAATTGAATATTTATGTGAAATATTTATATCAAAAGCAAAAGAAACGAAAACAAAACGAAAATAAATCGAAAGAAATTCATAAAAACCTCTTGACAGAATTGCAAGTTGTGTGTATAATCATATCGTAAGTAAAAAATGGGTGACTGCGGTCGCCGACAAATATTAAGAAAGAGGTAAATACATATGAGCAAAAATTGGGCATCAATGGATCTTACTCAGGTTCCTCACATTGTAACAGAGACTGTTCCCGGTCCTAAGTCAGTTGAGTACCATGAGAGATGCGCTAAGTACATGAAGGGCTATTCCAGCCAGGTTAAACTTTTCCCCGTAACATTTGATAAGGGCTTTGGCTACACACTTACAGACGTTGACGGTAATACATACCTTGACTTCTCATCAGGTATCTACGTAACAGGTCTCGGTCACTGCCATCCCAAGATCAGCGAAGCAGTTGCACATCACGCAAAGAATCTTATGAACTGCCACGACTTTACTACAAAGGTAAAGATGGAACTTGTTGAAAAGCTTCATGAGATCACCGGCGGACGTTTCGCAGGATTCCAGTTCTACGATTCAGGTACGACAGCTGTTGAAGCAGGTCTCCGTTGTGCAAGAGCAGCAACAGGCAAGCAGGAATTTATCTCTTTCTTCAGAGATTTCCACGGTAAGACCTACGGTGCTAACTCTCTTGCGGTAGTAGGCCCCGACACACACATGAGAGCTCCCGGTTTCATGCTTGTTCCCAGACCCAATCCCTACCGTGACTTCTTCGGCAGAACACCCGAGGAGGCTTGGAAGGATTCAACACCTTACATTCACATGATCGAAGGTATGCTTGACAACGCTTGCGCTTCCGGCGGTAAGAACGTTGCAGCTATCGTCCTTGAACCCGTTCAGGGTTGGGGCGGTTCAATCATTCCTCCCGCAGACTTCCTTCCCGCACTTCGTGCTCTTTGCGACAAGAGAGATATCCTTCTCTTCGCTGACGAAGTTCTTAACTGTATGGCAAGAACAGGTAAGTACCTTGCTATGGATCACTGGAACGTTACAGCGGACATCACAACACTCGGTAAGGGCTTCGGTAACGGATTCCCCGTAACAGCTCTTGCAGTTTCCGACAAGCTTGCTCCCGCTATTGAAAAGATTTCAGCTTCTTCAAGCTACGGCGGAAACCCCATGGCTTGTGCAGCAGCTCTTGAGTCAATCAAGGTTATCGAGGAAGAAAACCTCAATGAGCGTTCGGCTCACCTTGGCGAAATCATGCTTAAGAGAATGAAGGAAATGATGGACAGACATCCCATCATCGGTGATGTTCGTGCTATCGGTTGTCTCCAGGCTATCGAAGTTGTTAAGGACAGAAATACCAAGGAGCCTTTCGCTGAAGCAGGTACTATGATTTATCAGAAGGCATTCGAAAAGGGTCTTGCTTGGGTTCCCTCAGGACACATCCTCCGTATGTCTCCTCCTATGATCCTCGATGACGAAGCAGCTCTCAAGGGTCTTGATATCATCGAAGAAGCAGTTGCTGAAACTGAAAAGCACTTCGGATATTAATCTATGACTTAAGGCAGTTGCAGAGCTTTCTGCAACTGCTTTTTATATAATCACAAGAAATTCGGATGAAAAAATAAACATAAAAGTTTTTGAAGTTCATAGAAATATTTTACAAAAAGTTTCTATGCGAGTTTCAGGGCAGAGCCCTGTCAGAAAGGATTATAATTATGAAAACAGTTAGATTCGGTCTCATCGGATGCGGACTTATGGCAAGAGAATTTGCTTCAGCCGCAGCTCGTTGGTGTCATCTTACAGACGATGTACCCCGTCCCGAAATCGTCGGTATTTGCTCGGTTGTTCCCAAGGAAATGGAATGGTTCCATAAGAATTTTCCTGAAATAAAGTATTCGGTTGCAGACTATAAGGAGCTCCTTGACAAGGACGATATTGATGCAATTTATTGTGCAGTTCCTCATAATCTCCATGAACAGTTCTACATTGATATTATCAAGAGCGGCAAAGCTCTCCTTGGCGAAAAGCCCTTTGGTATAGACAAGGAAGCGAATGCTCATATTATGGAAGCTATCAAGGAGAATCCCAACACATTTGTACGTTGCTGCAGCGAATTTCCTTATTATCCCGCAATGCAGACTATGATAAACTGGTACAAGGAAGGCAAGTTCGGTAAGATTCTTGAAATTCATTGCGGATTCAATCATTGCAGTGATATGGATGTAAACAAGCCTATCAACTGGAAGAGAATGGTTAAGTTCAACGGTGAATACGGTTGTCTTGGAGACCTCGGCATCCACACTCAGCACGTTCCTTTCCGTCTCGGCTTTAAGCCCAAGACAGTAAGAGCGCACTTCAGCAACATCGTCAAGGAGCGTCCCGACGGCAAGGGAGGTATGGCAGTTTGTGATACATTTGACAACTGTACTATCTTCGCTACAACTCTCAATGCAGACGGTGATGAAATTCCCATGACATTTGAGACAAAGAGAATGGCTCCCGGTTCAACAAACCGTTGGTTCTTTGAGATCTATGGCACAGAGTGCAGTGCTAAGTTCACAAGTGACGATGCAAATGCTTTCCATTACACATCTTCATGGGGCAAGGAGCAGTCATGGAACAGAATTATCATCGGATATAAGCCTATGATACCCACAATAACAGGACCTATCTTTGAGTTTGGCTTTACAGATGCAATTCAGCAGCAGATTGCGGCGTTTATGCTTGAATATTCAGGTGTTGAAGTACCCTTCGGTCTCTTTACACCCGAAGAAACAGTTCTTTCTCATACAATGGCTACAGCCGCACTCAAGTCCTTCTACAATAAGACCGTAGAGGTTATAGACTAATAATCAATAGCCGAAGAGGGGAGACTCTCTTCGGCTAAACTTGTAATAATATGAAAATAACAGCTTTAGTAGAAAATATATCAAATAAAGACGGTATAAAAGCCGAACACGGATTGTCGCTCTATATTGAAACCGAAAATCAAACTCTACTTTTTGATATGGGGCAAACCGATGCTTTTGCCGATAATGCCAAAGTAATGGGGATTGACCTCTCGGGCGTGGACGTGGCAGTACTTTCCCACGGTCACTATGACCATGGAGGAGGCTTGAAAAGCTTCCTACGGATTAATGAAAAAGCACCTGTTTATATCAGCAAATATGCCTTTGAACCTCACTATAACGGTACGGAGAAGTATATCGGTCTCGATGTTTCTCTTGAAAAATGCGATAGACTGGTGTATACAGATGATATATGCGAAATAGCAAAAGGGTTAACTCTCTACTCTTGCAACGGCAAAAAGAAGAATCATGACCTTGGAAGCTTTGGTCTGACATTGAAAGAACAGGGAGAATACATACCCGATGATTTTCGCCACGAGCAATATTTGCTCATTGAGGAGAAGGGGAATCGTGTGCTTATCAGCGGATGCTCGCACAAGGGAATTATGGATATTGCCGAATGGTTTCATCCCGATGCTATTGTCGGAGGCTTTCATTATTCAAAACTTCCTCTTGATGAAAATCTTGAAAAATATGCAATGTATTTAAATTCGTTTGACACTCATTTTTATACTTGCCATTGTACGGGTGAGGAGCAATACAGATTTATGAAATCGTATATGACGAAGCTGAATTATCTTTACTGCGGTGATACAATAGTGCTTTAAAGGTAATTTTGTTGTAAATTGGTAAAAACTGTAAATTAATGTTGACATTGGTTGAAAGATATGTTATCATTGTGTCGAGGTGAGAATAATGAGAACAAAAGGAAATGTACGTGCCATAGATGAACTCGGCAGAATAGTTGTACCCATTGAATTCAGAAATGAGCTTGATATAAAGTCGGGTGACCTTCTTAGAATGGATATAGAGGGTGAGAAAATTGTTTTGCAAAAAAACACGCCTGCTTGTATCTTTTGCGGTGCTCAGACAGCTCTCACAAAGCATCAGTCAAAGACTATTTGTATTAATTGTATAAGAGAAATATCTAAAATACCAAACTAAAACACAATTTTAAAGACAGCCCTTCAAATTTCGGAGCTTTGCTTCGAGATTTTGAGGGGCTTTTTGTGATTTTTGCTTTTTGTTTTATAAAAATTGCTTTTGTGGGCAAAAAGGGGTTGACATAACTTTTAAAATGCCTTATCATAACCATAAAGGATGGTGTGAAAAATGACATACGACATTAATATCAATTTTGACATTAAAAAAGGAAAAATAAAACCTATTCACGCAGTTAACAATCAGCCGGTTCAGGGCATGATGGGCGGCTGGGATATATCTAACTATTACAGACAGATGGCAATCCCGTACTCCCGTCTGCATGATACAGACGGTCCTTATGGTTGCGACCAGCTTGTTGATATACACTGTATATTCCCGAATTTTGATGCCGATGAAAATCTTCCGGAATCCTATAATTTCTGGGCAACGGATATTTGCCTTAAAGGCATTATAGAAGCGGGCGGCAAGCCTTTTTACCGACTTGGTGAATCTATTGACCATACTCCGAATCCTCTTTATATCCATCCTCCAAAGGATGCGGGTAAATGGGCAAGAGTATGTGAGCATATAATTCGTCATTACAACGAAGGCTGGGCGAATGGTTTTTATTACGGTATAGAATATTGGGAAATCTGGAATGAACCCGAAGGAAAAAACCACAATATGTGGACGGGTACGTGGGAACAGTACTTTGAGCTTTACAGCGTGACTGCAAATCATTTGAAAAAATGCTTTGGTGATAAAATAAAGATAGGTGGATTTGCTGCGACAAATACCAATTATCTTTTTGTGGAAGAGCTTACCGAACGCCATGAGTATTGTCGTGACTTTACATATGCTTTCTTTAAATATATAACCGACGAAAAGACAAAGGCACCCCTTGACTTCTTTTCGTATCATAGGTACCTGAATGACCCGAGAGACCTTTATGAATATAACAACGGTACTCGCGCTTGGCTTGACTCTATGGGATTCAAGGAGGCTGAAATAATACTTGACGAATGGCATAACGGATATTTCAAGGGACATTATGAGCGTCATAGTCTTCAGGTGTCGGCAGAGACCGGCATAGCACTTATTGCAGGACAGAAGAGCCTTGTTGATATGATGATGTATTATGACCTGAGAAGAACAACGTTGTTCAACTGTCTGGTCAGCATGGAAAAAGCACCCCTTGCCGATTTCTTCCCGTTTGAAATGTTTGGTAAGCTTTATAAGCTTGGGACAGAGGTTGAAAGCGGTGCATTTGACGAGAAATCACCCGTAGCTGTCTGCGCTGCAACAAATGGTAAGAAGGCGGGTGTCATGATATGTAATATGGAGAAGGAACATATTAACACAGAAATTACTATCAATTTCAAGGGGGTCGAAAAATTTGATTCCATGAAATTTTATAAAATGCATTCGGATACATCTCCTTGTTTCCCTACACTTTTTGCTGACAAAACGCCGGAAAAAGAATTTAAGGTGAACCTCGGTCCCTGTCAGTCGATTGCCTTTATTGAATTTGAATAATAAACCATCAAGTGAGCTGTCTCGTATGACAGCTCATTTTTTGTACTATTTTACAAATACTGAGGGAATCAAAATGATAAAATTATCAATATTTCCCTTTTTACGGGCTTTACTTGACAAAATGTTTTTTACATGTTATTATAAGTAGTCAAAAAATGTTTATTTATGAAATAGATTTTATATGAGGAGGTGCGAATTTGGAAACTGTGATTGAGGCGATTGCTTCTATTTATGAAGCTTCTGCCGTGGTCAGAGGAATTATTTTATTCATAGTTGGTAAATTGACAGCACACTTTGTAATATATACAGTGATGGGTTTTTTCATCACAAGAAAGTTTAAGCCCACCGACAAATTACATAAATACGCAATAGTAATAGCGGCACGAAATGAAGAAAAGGTTATAGGAAACCTGCTTGACAGTATAAAGAATCAGGACTATCCGAGTGAATATATAGATGTATTTGTAGTAGCCGACAACTGCACCGATAAAACGGCTGAAATAGTCAGAGAAAAGGGTGCTGTTTGCTACGAAAGATTTGATAGCGAGCGCAGAACAAAGGGATTTGCCCTTCAGTTCTTGTTTGAAAACATAAAAAAGGATTACGGAATCGAAGCATATGAAGGATATTTTGTGTTTGATGCGGACAACCTTCTAAGCCCCGATTACGTATCAAGGATGAACGAGGCGTTTGACGAGGGAGAAAAGATAATCACCTCATACCGAAACACCAAGAACTTTGACGAAAATTGGATAGCTTTCAGCTATGCAATACATTGGCTTCGTACAATAAGAATAAGACACAGAGCAAGATCAGTATTACGACTTGCTACAAACATTCAAGGAACAGGCTTCTTATTCGCAAACGAGCTTGTGAAGGACGGTTGGAATTATACCTCCCTTACGGAAGACCGCGCATTTACAGCCGATGCGGTAGCACACGGATATCCCATATCCTATTGCGATGCCGCAATGTTCTACGATGAACAGCCAACAAGCCTTAAGGTGGCACTCCGACAGAGACTGCGCTGGTCAAAGGGACACCTTCTTGCCTTTGTTGAGATAGGTCCATATCTTTTCAAGAATATATTTGTAGGCAATTGCTACAAGGACAAAACCAAAAAAGAACCTATGACGAAGAAGCGTTTTGTTGAGGGTATAAGACAGAGATTTGCGTCCTATGACGTTTTGGTGCATTGTTTCCCGTCTGCTGTTGTAAAGGTATTCCTTTGGCTTATTGTTCCCATTATCATCGGAGCTTGCTTCAGCTACACAAATGGCATTACCGATTGGGTTTTACTCGACCCTGCAAAGAACATTCTTACAAGAGCTCTCTCGTGGATTTTTGGAACAAATCCCATAAATATGACACCGGGCTTTACCGCTATGGTCACTACTGTTGGAGTGGTTGTGTTGTGGAATTTGCTCAGTCGTATTAATTACCATATTAAGCATATGTTTATGGCGGCGTACGTTCTTTTTACCGAAAGAAACCGCATTATAAAAATGCCTCTTCGTAAAAAGATTTTATATTCGATTACCTGGCCTGTTTTTGATATAATAGGAAGATGGACAACATATGTTGCTCTGTTTAAAAAAGTCGAATGGAAGCCTATTCCTCACACGAGTAAGATTACGATTGAGAATATAGAAAAATCCTCAAAAAAAGAAACGGTAAAAAAAAATAATAAAAAAATAACAACCAAGATTTTATTTTTGGTGCTGCCTTTTGTTTTTATGGATGTGACTATTCGTATTATGTCACTGGGAATAAACTATTTCCAGTGGAAGGCAGTAATTCCAAGCCTTCTGTTTTCTGCCTTGTGGATAGCCTTTGTTGTGTGCATTTCTACGTTTTTAAAGGGTAGAATCGGACAGATACTTTACGGAGTATTCTTTGCTCTTTTTTTCACTGTTTACACAACGCACCTTGTTTATTATCCGTATACAGGTTTCTTCTTTAATTTCAAACTTTTGGGTTCTGTGGAAGAAGGAGCGGCATATATTTGGGATACGGTAAAGAATTCTTCCTTGTATTCATATGTGCTATTCGGTATTGCCCTGGTGCTGGGTATTGTCGCTGTGGTGAAATTCCCAAGAAGTAAAAAAACTAATTGGAAACTTATTCTCGTTTCCATTTCCTCTTTCATGTTGTTGCGCTTTGCGACTCCTGTGCTTTACGGAAGTGCGAACAGCGCATTGGAGTGGGATACCTGGCGCAATCCCCGAAACGTTTATGAATCCTTCGGCGATGCAAACAAGAGTATCAAAATATGCGGACTTTTCGAATACACTGCAAGAGACGCATGGAAGACCTTGACAAACGAAGATAATGAAATAGATGCACACGAAGCAGAGTTCTTGGAGAATTCCTATTCGGAGTTGACCAATCACGAAAAAAATGATTATACAGGAATCTTTGAAGGAAAGAACCTTATAATTCTTCAGCTTGAAGGAATAGATTCATGGTTGTTTAACGAAAACGATATGCCGAATTTTACTGCATTGACAGAGAATTCGTTTGTGTTTGATGACCATTATTCCTATTACAACGGCGGAGGCTCTACCTTCAATTCTGAATTTGCGGTTTCTACCGGATTTTTAACGCCTGTATCTTATTCAAAAAACGCATATCTCTTCAATAATAATTCTTTCCCCAAAACACTTCCCAAGCTTTTTAAGGAACGTGGATACGTCGCAAATGCTTTCCATATGAATACGGGAGAGTATTATATGAGAGAGCTGAATTATAAAAATTGGGGATACGATAACTATTACAGCCTGATAGACGACTGCAAATATAATGACGGTGCCTTGTATCTGGATACGGAGCTTATAAATAATGAAACATTTTACAGCAATATGTTTCTTCAGGACAAGCCGTTTTTGAATTACATCATTACCTATACTCCTCATACCCCTTTTTCAATGGATAGCAAAACAGGTGAGGCTTTGTCTCAAAAGCTTTACGGCGAAGAGGTTAACCCGGAGGAGTACACGGAAGAGGATGTAGCTCGTCTTTATGCTACCGAGACCGATGATATGATCGGACTTCTTATGCAGGCACTTGAGGATAACGGACTTTCGGATAATACCGTAATAGTTGCTTTTGCCGACCATTATCTGTATACTCTCAATGATAAATCAATTCTTGATAAGCATAAGACGACACACAATAATTTGATAAATCATACTCCTTTCCTAATTTGGTCAAAGGATATTCAGGGTGAGGTTGTAGAAAAAACAAATTCGCAACTTGATATTCTTCCAACCCTGCTCAATCTTTTCGGAATCGAGTATCAGGACGGATATTATATTGGAAACGACATCTTTGATCCCTCATACAAAGGGTATGCGTTTTTCAGTGACTATTCGTGGTATGACGGAGAAAATTATGTAGAGCTTGGCGCCGTAGCTGTGGATAGTGAGGTAGATAAAGCGTACATCGAAGCTCACAACGAGGTCGTAAATTCCCTTATAACAAGGAATGATCTTACGCTGAAATACGATTATTTTAAAAAAATAAAAAAAGATTAAAAAAAGGTATTGACAAATACCTTTTTTTGTGTATAATTAAAGTGTACCAAAAAGGTACACGATAAAAGAAATGGAGAAAGTCCATGAAAGTAACACAGGAATCAGATTATGCAATCCGTATATGCTGTGTTCTTGATGAAACGGACGGGATGCTTGATGCGGAGAGTATAGCAGGCAAGGTTGCTATAAGTAAAGCAATAGCGCTCAAGGTATTGAGAAAACTCAAAGCAAAAGGCATAGTAGACTCACAGCAGGGTGCTGTAGGGGGTTACATGTTAGTGAGTAATCCCGAAAAGCTGACGGTATGCAAAATAATTGAAGCAATCGAAGGGGAAGTGAGCATTTCAAAATGTCTCTCAGATGACCACCCCTGCTCACGAAACGGAACTAACAAGATGGGATGTAAAATGCACATAGCATTTGCCGCTATAAACGAAGCGCTTACAGATATGTTAAAATCCGTTACAGTGAGAAGTATCACAGACCCCGAGGTGTCATCCCTCGATATCATTGAAAATTTAAAATAATATTTATTTAAAGGAGAAAAAAGGTTATGGCAAAGTTTGTATGTTCAGTATGCGGTTATGTTCACGAGGGAGATGCTGCTCCCGATAAGTGCCCTGTATGCAAGGTGCCCGCAAGCAAGTTTAAGGTAATGGAAGAAGGCGCAGCTCTTGCGGCTGAGCACGAGTATGGCGTATATGGCAAGACAGTAAAGAATAATCCTGACATTTCAGAAGAAGATAAGAAGTACATTTTCGAGCAGCTCATGGCTAATTTCAACGGCGAGTGCGCTGAAGTTGGTATGTATCTCTGCATGGCAAGAATAGCACATAGAGAAGGATATCCCGAAATCGGTCTTTACTGGGAAAAGGCAGCTTTTGAAGAAGCAGAGCACGCAGCTAAGTTTGCAGAACTCCTCGGAGAGGACCTTGAGCCCAACATGAAGGCTACCACAAAGGACAACCTCAAGTGGAGAGTTGACTGTGAGTATGGTGCAACACAGGGCAAGTTCGACCTCGCTTCCTGCGCTAAGAAGAACGGACTCGACGCTATCCACGATACAGTTCATGAGATGGCAAGAGACGAAGCTCGTCATGGACGTGGTCTTGAAGGACTTCTTAAGAGATATTTCAAGTAATAAAACACTAAAAATTCAAGGGTTCGGATTATTCCGAGCCCTTTTTTGACATTAGTTGGATAATAAATTTTGTATTTTTTCAAAACACACTTTCAATAATCTTGAGTTCGTGATATAATGTCATTGGTAAGTATTTTCGCAGAGATTTTGGAGGATGATAAAAATGCCAATATATAGCGTTTATTTCAGCCCGACGGGTGGCACCAAAAAGGTTTCGGATATTATATCCGGTGCGATATCGGAGAGCTTTGAAGAAATTGACCTTTTAAAGAAAGGCGATTTTAACAAGGCTTTTGCTAAAGAGGATGTTTGCATTATTTCCGTACCCGCATTTGGAGGAAGAGTTCCTCAAAATGCGTGTGAAAAAATAAAGGAATTTAAAGCCAACGAAGCAAGAGTGGCTTTGGTTGCGGTATTCGGAAACCGTGCCATTGATGATACTCTGGTTGAATTGTATGACCTCGCTGTATCGGTTGGATTTAATGTAATTGCGGGAATTGAGGCGGTAGCCGAGCATTCACTTGTGCGTATGTACGGCAGCGGAAGACCAAATGATGATGACAGGGAAGTGCTTGAAGCATTTGCAAAGAAAATTTGTGAAAAGCTTAAATGTGGAGATGTGACAGCTCCCGAGTTTCCGGGCAACCGTCCATACAAGGATTTCAAGGCATCGAGTATGAGCCTTGTGGTTGATGATGCTTGTGTCAACTGTAAGAAATGCGCTATTGAGTGTCCTGTGAACGCTATACCTATGGAAAACGTCAAGACCGTGGATACAGACAGGTGCTTTTCGTGTATGCATTGCGTAAGTGTATGTCCCGTGAAGGCAAGGCACAATTCTCCCGAGGTCACATCGGCTTTAGAAGAGCGACTTCGTGACCGCTGCGGTGGGATAAAGCCGAACAAACTTTATATTTAGGAGAAAAATCATGATTGAATTTATTTGTTACCCCAAATGCACGACCTGTCAGAAGGCGAAAAAGTGGCTTGATGACAACAAGATTGAGCATACACTTCGTGACATAAAGGAAGCAAATCCCAGCTTGGAGGAACTTAATGCCTGGTACAAGATGAGTGGACTGCCCTTGAAAAAATTCTTTAACACCTCCGGGCTTTTGTATAAGTCAATGGAACTTAAGTCCAAGCTTCCTACAATGTCGGAAGATGAGCAATTAAAACTTCTCGCAACAGACGGGATGCTTGTTAAACGTCCAATCGTGATTGGAAAAGATTTTGTTTTAGTTGGATTCAAGGAAAGCGAATGGAGTGAAAGGTTATGAGAAAAAGCTTTGGAGCGAAAGCTATTTTATATCCGATGCCGGTGTTGATTATCGGCACATACGACGAAAACGGAAAAGCAAATGCAATGAATGCCGCATGGGGCGGTATCAGTGAGGAAACACAGATTTCTATTTGTATTGATGACGGGCACAAGACCGCAAAGAATGTTGTGAAATCGGGTGCGTTTACTGTGAGCGTTGCTGATGCGGAAAACGTTGTGGCTTGTGACTATGTAGGTATTGTTTCCGGCAATAAAGAACCTGATAAAATAGAAAAAACAGGCTGGCATGTTACAAGGAGTGAGCATGTAAATGCGCCGATTTTTGAGGAGCTTCCCATGACGCTTGAATGCAAGCTTATAGGCTACGATGAAGAAGACTGCAGACTTGTTGGAGAAATCGTAAATGTTTTGGCAGATGAGAGAATTCTTGACGACAACGGTAAAATTGATTTGAATAAATTCAGCCCTATTACATACGACCCGATATATCATACATATCGAAAAATCGGTGATATAGTCGGAAAAGCGTTTAGTGATGGCTTGAAGCTGAAATAGGAATCACAGAGCTTTTATCTATGATATAGATTGACAGTGGTATACTTGTAAAAATTGATAGGAGAATAGAAAGATGATTGAAATGCTGAGAAATTTACTTGAAAGAGGGAAGAAAGTAAATATCAAGCTTTTGGGAGACTCCATAACACATGGCTCGGGTGGTACTGATTATAAGCAGGACGGAGAAGAATTTATAAAAGGCTTTCGTCGTAACACGAAGGGTTATTGTTGGGCAAAGCTTTTCCGTGAGTATATGGAAGAAAAGTATAATTGTACCGTTGTGAATAATGGCTGCAGCGGTACAACAATAGAGTATATAATAGAAAATTTTGATATCCTTGTCGATAAGGATGATGATATTGTAATATGCACCATTGGAACAAACAACCGCCATAAATTTTTCAATGAAGTTGATAAAAAACCTACACGAGAGGAAATCAGCGACACGTTTTATTCGAATATCCTCAAACTGAACAAAAAATTCACCGATGCGAACATCAAGGTGATATTCGTCGCAAATATTCCCGCATCAAAGGCAAATGATTATGAGGATGGGGAAAATTATTGGAGAATAATTCAAACCGGTACGATAGATGCTCTGTACAAGAAGGCACAAAAGGAATGCGGATTTGCTTTTATCAGCTTGTACGATTTGTTTTTGGAGTATTGTGAAAAAGAGAATATTTTCTTCGAAACACTTCTTAGAGACGGACTCCATCCGAACGACGATGGATATAAGGTGATGTTTGAATTGCTTGTAAAAGAAATGGGGGTATAAATATGAAAAATGTATTGCTGCTTGGAGATTCTATCCGCAGAGGATATGATAGCTCGGTAAAAAAGACTCTTGAAGGGATTGCAAATGTGTATTTCCCTGAAGAGAATTGCAGATTTGCGGCATATTTGCTCAGAAACCTTCATGAGTACAGCGCTTTGTCGGGTGGTGCCGAAAAAATAGATGTTTTGCATTGGAATGCGGGACTTTGGGATTGCCTCAGGCTTTTTGGAGAGGACCCTCATACGCCTATTGAATTCTATAAGTATTACATAGACAGAATATGTGTCAGAATAAAGAAGATATATCCCAATGCAAAGGTTATATTTGCCACATCAACAAGTGTGCAATCCGAAAAGATGAGCCGTGACTTTAAACGCTATAATGAGGAAATCGAAGCATATAACGCAGCGGCAGTTGAAATCGTCAAGGAACACGGATTTGAGGTGAATGACCTTTATGCCACCTCGCTTACTTTAACTGATAGTGCGCATTCTGATGCGGTACACTACTACACACCCGAGGGAACCAAAGTGTTTACCGACAAAGTGCTTGAGTATCTTGCAAATGCTCTTGAGCTTGAAAATGTACCCGAATACAAAGAAGAGCTTTATACCGATAAGCCTGTAGGCATATAAAAAGTTTCCAAAGAAAAGGAGAAATAAAAATGAGAAATGCGCATGTAAGATATATGTGCTACCCTTCGGTGGTTTGCACAGGAGTTGAAACCGAGGTGTGGGTAAAGCCCCGGGATGTATCAAGAATATTCAGAAACGAATGGGAATATGAGCTCGGTGTGGTTGGGCTTCTTGACGACCAGCATGATTATCACGCTCATGTACCGCTGGATACTCCCTTCGAGGTAAAGGAAGGCTGTCTGGTATTCCGCTATACCTTTGAAAAGGAGCAGGAGTATTCTATACGTTTTTGTAAAAAAGGCGATAAGGAAATAAAAATTTCACTTTATGCGGTAGCTCCCGATTTGTATGAGCTCCGTCCCTTGAAGGGTGACCTTCACACCCATACATATTATTCAGACGGTCAAGACGGTATTTCCATGACTCCCGCCGATTACAGAGAGGAAGGATATGACTTTTTTGCTCTTACCGACCACAACCGTATGTATACATCCGTCCTTGCAAATGAGCTTTATGACGGTGTAAAGCTGGGTATGCATATAATGCTTGGCGAAGAGGTACATACCCCCGGCTCACTTACTCATATAGTACATGTAGGCGGAAGCGAAAGTGTTTGCGATAAATATATCAGAGACCCCGAGGGCTACGAGAAGGCGGTAGACGAAATAGAAAAGACATTAACTCACGTTGACCCTGTTTACCGTCGCCGTATTGCAATGGCAAAATGGGCGTGTGAAGAAATAAAGCGTGTGGGAGGGCTTTCAATTTTTGCTCATCCCTATTGGTGTCCTAACCGATATAATGTTTCCTCTGAGTTTATTGATTATCTCTATGATAATAAAATGTTTGATGCCTTTGAGGTAATGGGGGGAATTCATTACGCAAAGATCAATATGCAGCTTGCTCTTTGGCAGGATAAGGCACTTCAGGGAAATTATTTGCCGCCGATTGGCTCAACCGACTCTCACAATCACGACAGTGATATCGGTTTTGCACGTCGTTTTACAGTAGTATTTGCAAAAGAGAACACCACAGAAGCTATTCTTGACGCAATAAGGAAGGGCTATACCGTTGCCGCTGACTGTGCTACCAAGGATATAAACGAGGCACGTTTTTACGGCTCCATGAGACTTGTAATGTTTGCACATTTCCTCTTTGATAACTATTTTAACGAAACATGGAGACTTTGTGTAGGAGAGGGCATTCTTATGAGACGTTACGCCGAGGGCGAAGAGGTAGGGGAAGTGCTTTCCTCGCTTGCCGATACTGTTGAGAATTTCTATAAGAAATTTTACGGAATTACAAAGCCAGAGGGACTCACGAAGCGTACCGTGGATTTTCTTGATAAGGCAAGAAAAGCTCAGCTTGAATCCAATCTTCCCACTAACGGTTCAACAGTATATTTCTATGGAACAAATAAAGCAAGAGAATAATTTTAAAAATATCGAAAAAAACGCCTCTCTCATTCGTCATAGTAAATGAAGGGGGAAGGGAAATGAACAAAAAAGAGTTAAGTCTTTATTTTTCAAAGTTTCGTGACGGAGACAAAAGTGCATTTGAGAGTATCTACAATGATATGAAAATACCGATATACACGGTTGCACTTCGTATAGTGCAGTCAAGGGAGACTGCTGAGGATGTAACCCAGGAGGTATTCGTAAAGCTGTTTTCTTCACCGCCCGACTCCTCAGTCAGAGATTCGAGAGCATGGATGTTCAGAATGGCGCGCAATCTGTCCATAGATGCACTCAGAAAAAAGCAATGCTCTGACATAGACGGAATGGAGATACCGACCGCAGACTCAACCTGTGAAGCTGTTCTGAAAATGGATATCGAAAGGGCGATAGCAATGCTTCCGCCTGTTGAACGTGAAATAGTTACGTTACATCTTAATTTTGATATGAATTTCAGTGAAATAGCTAAAATAACGGGCTTGTCGATGTCGGCTTCCTACCGAAAATACAGTAAGGCAGTAAAAGCTTTACGCAAAATGTTGGATGGAGGTGCTTTATGAAAAAAATTATTGTGGTTCTTTTAATGATGATGCTTAGTATTACAGCCTTGGCACAGGAGCAATTTGAAAATGCAGGTGAGCTTTTTCAATATTGGGAAGGTAATGACGCATATCCCGACTATGTTTGCGGAATGTGGTCAACCGATGGCGGTTACTTTAATCTGACAATATCTGTACAGAATACCGAGGAAGGAAACCGTGGCAAGGAGGAAATACTTGCTCTTGTGGAAGATGATAACAGCATTACCTTCGTATACGGTGAAAACAGCTATAATTATCTTAAGTTTGTTCAGAATGAGTTGATTCCGTACTTTGGAAAAGAAAGCGGACTTATTATGTCCGGAATTGATGTTATGACCTCAAGAATAAATGTAGGCTTTCTTGAAGAAAAAATGTACGCACCCGAAACTGTAGCCTTGATGGAGGAGCTGCGTGGTAAATACGGAGATGTGTTTACCGTTGAAACAAGTGGACTTGTATATACTTACACCGAAGATATTCCTCCCGTTTCCGTTGATTTCATTGAAAAAAGTGCAAAGGATTATACAGCTTTTGCTGTCATAGGGGGATTGCTGTTGCTGCTTGGGGCAGCGGCAGTTTTCAGAAAAAAGGTTATGGTTGCAAACACGGGCGAAACCTTGACTCGAGGCACACCTTCAAAGAAAGAGGTTGAGGAAGCAGTTAAAAATACAAAAATTGATTATCCGAGTAACCTTGACACAAAAATAAAAGAAAAAATTGACGGAGATAATTAAAAACCTGCGGGAGGAATTTGTTCCTCCCGCTTTCTTGACTTTTGGACAAAATTGATGTATACTCCAGTAAGAGGTGATTGTATGCCGCAATACGATGACATAATATTTGATAACAGCCTTTTAAAAATAAAGGCTGTGCCTTGCCGCACATCTGCAGTGGACAGCATTAACGATTTTTCCAAGGTGTTTCATGAGGATATCGAAATAAAATATTTTTATGAGGGAAGCTCGACTCTTTGCGTTGGGACAGAGAATATTGTTGCGTGTCCGGGGGATGTGGTTGTCATAAACCCTTATGAATTTCATTCAACCGTGAGCAATGCCGAGGAAAAGGGCAGATATCATATTCTCATGATAGGACTTGATTTTTTTGGCGGCGAAAATAATGCCTTTATGGATTTGAGATACATTTTTATTCACCAAAGAACAAGAATAACCACTCTTATAAAAAACAACGAGCGCATAGCAAGATTGGTGCGTGATGCGGTATTGGAGACTGCAGAAGGCGGTGAATACTACGAAAACGTGGTTCGTGGGATAGTACTTGAGCTGTTTTCTTTGCTGCTTCGTGACTATAAGGATAGCCGTTTGCTGAATTATCCCGATGATAAAGGGGTACGCTGCTATCAGGTGATTTATCCTGCTATCCGCATGATAAGACTGGACAGCACGGCAGAGCATTCCATAGAGGAACTGGCCCGGGCGTGTAATGTAAGCAAGTATCATTTTTGCCGAATCTTCAAGGAGTCCACCGGCATGTCAGCAGTTGAGTATCGCAATGAGTACCGACTCCAGATTGCGGATGTAATGCTGAAGAGCACCGATAAAACAGTAGCTGATGTGTCACGGTGCTGTGGATTTGATGATCCCGCATATTTCAGCAGATGCTATAAAAAGAAATATGGAGTGTCTCCTCTTAAAAACCGAGCAATATTGTCCAAATAAAAATCAATGCAGTGCATTGATTTTTTTCTTTGTATAAAATATAATATACTCAAACTTATACGGAGGAATGTAAAATGAAAGATATAAAGCGGATAGACATACATGCACATGTCACGGCATTTCCCGAATATGCACCGCCATTTAAATGGGGCGGGCGTTTTTGCTCGGGTGAAGAGGTAATAAAAATATACGACGAAATAAATGTAGAAAAGGGTGTGCTTTTACCCATTTCTGCCGCAGAGGGACAGCTCACTCCTATGACCAGCGAGGCTATAAAGTATGTTGCCGATAAATATCCAGACAGATTCTTGTGGTTTTGCAATGTTGATCCCAGAGCTATGCAGAACGATGATAAGACTGATTTTGGCGAAATTCTTTCTTTTTATAAAAACATGGGAGCAAAGGGAATCGGTGAGATAACCTGTCAGATTTACGCTGATGACCCAAAGCTTGATAACCTTTATTCCTATGCCGAGGAGCTTGACCTTCCCGTGTTGATACACATTTCGCCGAAATTTGACTTTGGTTACGGTATCGTTGACGAGCTTGGACTTCCAAGAATTGAGAGTATGTTGAAGAAGCACCCGAACCTTAAACTTATCGGACACTCCCAATGCTTTTGGAGTGAAATATCGGGAGACAACACCGATGAAATAAGAAATACATATCCAAAGGGAAGGGTCAGTGACGGAAGAATAGCCCACCTTCTCCGTGAGTATCCAAACCTTTACTGTGACCTTTCGGCAGGCAGCGGTGCAAATGCAATGATGCGTGACCCCGATTACTGTTACCGCTTCTTTGAGGAATTTTCTGACAGAATACTCTACGGCTGTGATATATGTGCTACAACGAACACTCACCAGTATGAGTTTTCTGACTTCCTTGATAAAATGATGGCGGAAAAAGCGGTTAGTGAGGGTACATATAAAAAGATTGTAAGAGATAACGCAGTAAGCTTATTAAAGCTGTAAGGAGATAAAAATGGAAAAGTTAGCTATACTTGGCGGCACACCCGCTATGAATAAAAAAGCTCCGGAGGACCTTTTTAAATGGCCTATAATGGGCAAAGAGGACGAGGAGGCGGCACTTGATGTTATCCGCAACAATAAGTTTTCGGGTACCGATATAACAGAAAAATTCCAAGAGGAATTTGCGGCATGGCAGGGTACAAAATATGCAATTGCATACTGTAACGGTACAGCAGCGCTGACGTCTGCTATGTTTGGTATCGGACTTGGCAAGGGCGATGAGATAATCTGTCCCACAAAAACCTATTGGGGAAGCGTTTCTCAAGCGATAAACTTTGGCGCATCAGCAGTATTTTGTAATATAGACGATAACCTCAGCATGGACCCCGATGACATAGAGAGGTGTATCACGCCACGCACAAAGGCTATTATGGTAGTTCATTATTTTGCTTATCCCGCTGATATGGACAGAATAATGCCCATTGCAAAAAAATATGGTCTTAAGGTCATTGAGGATGTGTCTCACGCCCAGGGCGGTCTTTATAAGGGTAAGAAGGTAGGTACATTCGGAGATGTAGCCGCAATGTCACTTATGAGCGGTAAGTCCTTTGCTGCAGGTGAGCTTGGTATTCTTGTAACCAATGATACAAAGATATATGAAAGAGCCATGGCGTTTGGACATTACGAAAGAAACAACAAGAACTACATAAAGGAAAGCGATGACCTGATGCCCTTTGCACATATTGCTCTTGGCGGTATCAAGGGACGTGCAAATCAGCTTTGCTCCGCTCTTGCAAGAGTTCAGCTCAAGTATTACGATGAGCGCTGTACGGAGATAAGAAAATCAATGAACTATTTTTGGGATCTTCTCGACGGACTTCCCGGAATTCGTCCATTGAGAGTTGATGAGAGTACAGGTTCAAATATGGCTGGTTGGTATTCTCCTCATTGCTTATACATTCCGGAAGAGCTTCACGGTCTGTCGGTAAAACGCTTTTGTGAGGCTGTAAGGGCTGAGGGGGTTGGAACATGGGACGGTGGAAACTTCTGTCTCCATACGCACCCCTTCTTTAAGGACTTTGATTTGAGAAATTCTGGTAAGCCCTCACGAATCGAGTACAATGACCGTGATGTGAGACTTGACGACAGCAAGTGTAAGCCCTCCGAGGATAAGCTCTGCTTCTCTGCACCTTGGTTTAAGCATTTTGACAAGGAGATGATTGAGCTCCATGCAAAAGCCTTCAGAAAGGTAATAGAAAACCATGAGCAGCTTGTTGACGGAGACTTGGACAAAAAGCAAGGCGGAAGGTGGTATGGAACAGAAAATGTTTAAGTTTGGCGTTCTCGGCACAGGACTTGCCGCAGGCTTTCATGCCGAGGCTATAAAGAATATGAGTGAGGCAAAGCTTGTAGCCGTTGCTGATGTTGATTACGGAAGAGCTGCTGACTTTGCTGAAAAGTATGGGGCTGTATCATATGTCGATTATGACAGCATGCTCGCGTGCGGTGATATAGATGCGGTTTGTATATGTACTCCCAGCGGATATCATGCAGAGCAGGCGATGAAGGCTTTAAAAAGCGGTAAGCATGTGGTTTTGGAAAAGCCCATGGCTTTGAATACTGCCGATGCCGACAAAATAATTAAGGCGGCAAGCGAGTCAGATACTCTGCTCACGGTAGTGTTCCAGAATCGCTTTGTTCCCGATGTCAGGCGCGCGAAGGAGATTGTTGACAGTGGTGTGCTGGGTGACCTTGTGTTCTGTGACCTTTCCATGAAATATTGGCGAGACCCCGAATATTATGCCTCCTCTAACTGGAGAGGAACCTTCAAGCACGATGGCGGGGGAGCGCTCATAAATCAAGGTATACACGGAGTTGATATGCTGCTTTATATTGTGGGGGATGCCGATGTGCGCTCTGCCAATGTTAAGACCTCGTATCATAAAATAGAGGTTGAGGATACTGTTGTTGCTTTGTTGGATTTTAAAAACGGTGCAACAGGTACACTTCATGCTTCCACCTGTGCATACCCCGGATTTAACCGTCGTATTGAAATAATAGGCACAAAGGGTTGTCTTATTCTTTCCGAAGGAAGAATTGAGCGATTTGTTGTGGGCAATGAAACACTTATTGACGGAAACGTTGAAAAAAGAGGAGCATCCGCCGACCATACTGTTATGGATACTTCATTCCACGGAGTACAGCTTCAAAATCTTATCAACGCCGTACATGGCAAGGAGCCGCTTTTCATAGACGGTAAAGAGGGCAGACGTGCACTTGCACTTATTGAAAAGATATATTCTTACAGATAACACACTTGACTTTTTAAAAGTTTTTATTTATAATAGGCACATAAATTAAAGATGGAGTGCTTATGAAAAATATTGTTTTTGACCTCGGAAACGTCTTGTTTCTTTTTAATAATGATAACCTCACAGCCGCTTGCGGAATTGAAGGTGACGATTTAAGGCTTGTCAGTGACACGGTTTACGACCGCCTTTACTGGGACAGACTGGACGACGGAAGCATTGCGGAAGAGGAAGTAAAAGAGGCAATCTGCAAGAGATTGCCTGAAAGACTTCAAGAAAAAGCCTGTCTTGTATTTGATTCGTGGATAAAGAATATGCCGCCCGTTGATGGGATGCATGACCTCATATGTGACTTAAAAAAAGATGGCAAGAAGATATATCTTATATCAAATATATCCGATAGATTTGCTAAAACATGGCAAAGCTACCCCCACATCGAAAAAACACTTTCTCTTTTTGACGGGCTTGTTTTTTCAGGGGAGGTAAAGCTTGCAAAGCCGGATAAGAGGATATTTGAGTATTTTCTTGATAAGTACAGCCTTGATTCAAGTGATTGTATCTTCATAGATGACACATCGCGTAATATTGAAGGCGCTTTATTGGCGGGTATAAAAGGATATCTCTTTGACGGAGATGCGGATAAATTAAGAAAGACTCTTATTCCTTAAAAAATCCAAAAAATGTCCCACGTTTCCGTAGTATGCGTTTTGCTTGTAATATGCAAAAACCGTGTATTCCTCATCAAAATCCATAACATTAAGATACCGTATTTTTCTTGCGGTATCTTTTCTTTTTCTTTCGAGCCCTATTCCCATTCCCGACTCTATCAGCCGTTCATAGCACTTTATGTCATTACATAAAATTGCAATTTCAGGAATAAAACCCGCTTGCTTACATGCCTTTATCAATATCCTGTGCATATTGCTTTGCTCCCCCAAAGAAACAAAGCTTTCGCTTTCAAGCTCCTTGAGATGCAGGTGCTTTGTAACAAGAGGTGAGTTGGCATGAACTGTCATGCAAAGTTTCATTCTGTAAAGCTCAAAGCTTTCATGCTTTGGATATGTGTTTGACCTTTCATCAATGATAATATCATATTTTTCAAAATCTCTTTCAGTGAAATCGAAGCTGATTTTGAATTTAGCTCTCGGAAATTTGGCTTTATATTCTATTATTGTATTTGTTATGTCGCTTCTCATGGCTCGGACAAGCATTTTTATCTCTCTTGTGTCCTCAGAGTCCGTGGAAAGCTCACTAACAGCGCCTTTTAATTCATTGAATATAATTTCAAGGGATTCGTACATCCGTTTTCCGTTGCTGTTTAGAATTATTCTGTTTGCCGTCCTGTCAAAAAGCTTGCATCCGAGCTCTCCCTCCAGTCTTCTTACCGCTCCCGATACAGATGAGGTCGGTACAAGGTGAGCCTCGGCTGTTTTGGCAAAGCTTT
The DNA here is from genome assembly GCA_015064635.1 of Oscillospiraceae bacterium. Classification (GTDB taxonomy): domain Bacteria; phylum Bacillota; class Clostridia; order Oscillospirales; family SIG627; genus RGIG6353. The sequence continues at coordinate 24,338 of SVRV01000005.1, read as the reverse complement.
CACTTTTTGCGCTTTCAAAAAAATACTGTAATTGAAGTAATTCCATGAGCACCTCCGTTTTTTTGATTTTACCACACTTTTGAAAGTTTGGCAAGAGGAACTTACTAAATTATTTACAATTCTCTGAAGGCGTAATATAATAGCCGTAATATATATACGGAGGTAAAAAATGAGCAAAGCAGATATAATTTTTTTAAACAACAAAGCAATGGAGGAGCTTGGTGTACTTGATATGCACGAGGCTATGAGTGATGCTGAAAAGGTTTATGCAATTAATAACAAGGGTGACGTTATTGCACCCGGAAAATGCGTAATGCGTTGGGGAAAGACCGTAGAGGACGAAAACACTCTCGGGCGCATCAATGCAATGCCCGGATACATAGGTGGAGAGTATGACATGGCGGGTATCAAGTGGATAGGAAGCGGACCTCAGAACTACAAAAAAGGGCTTCCCCGTGCAAGCGTTACGGTTATACTTAACGACCCTGATACCAAGATACCTCTTTGCGTTGCCGACGGAACGGCGGTAAGTACAATGCGCACAGGTGCGTCGGGCGGTGTAGCAATTAAGTATCTTGCGAAAAGCACGGCTGAAGCGATGACAATATGCGGTGCGGGAGCACAGGCACCTACACAGCTTGAGGCGGCGATGATTGCCCGTCCTACAATAAAAAAGCTTTATGTGTATGATATCCGTACCGAAAATGCCGAGCGCTTTAAGGCGGCAACACTTGAAAAGTATCCTACTCTTGAAATAATCGTTACGCAGGATATTGAGACGGCAACAAGAAACAGCGACATTATTGACTGTGTTACTCTTGCAAGCGAACCTTTTATAAAGGGTGAATGGCTTAAAAAGGGCGCTCTTGTTATGAACATGGCTGACTACGAGGTTGATAATGACTGCGTGAAGCTTGCAGATAAGGTTGTGGTTGACTACTGGGAATCAATTAAGCACAGAATGATAAGTACCGTTGCTCTCATGTGGCGTGACGGACTGTTCAAGGATGAACAGCTTCACGCAGAGCTGGGACAAATCATTTGCGGTGAAAAGTCAGCGAGAGAAAACGATGACGAAATAATCTACTTCAACGCCGTAGGCGCAGGTATTATGGATATAGCGGTAACGACACGTTGTTATAAAAAAGCACTTGAAACAGACAAGGGAATAAAGCTTCCGTTCTGGGAAGAATAACAAAAAAGCCAAGGGATTCCGTAAAATCGGGAAAGCCCTTGGCTTATATTTTTATCAGCAAACCCTCAAAACTACCTTGCCGATATTTTCGCTTCTTTCAAGTATGGCGTGTGCTTCAAGGGCTTCCGACATAGGCAGCACCTTATAAATCGACGGCTTAATTTCTCCGCTTTCAATCTTCGGCCATACCTTTTCCACAAGCTGGGAGAGTATATATGCCTTAAAGGCGGGAGTTCTGTTTCTCAGCATACTTCCCACAAGATGTAAACCCTTTGTGAGAAGAGGACGAAGAAGAACATTGGTCTCGGTGCCGGCAAGGGTGGATATTACTATCCAATAACCGCCTCGTGCCATATATGGCAGACTTTTTCCAAGTGTTTCTCCCGAGAGACAGTCCATTGACACGTTGACGGGTGTGCCATTTTCTTCTTCAGCCTTGAGTATTTCTTCGACACATTCCTTTGTTGAGTTGATTATAATATCAGCGCCCAGCCATTCAATTTTCTTTGCTATTTCATCGGATAACACCGAGGTAATTACCCTTGCTCCGAATGCCTTTGCCATAGGGATGGCAACAGATGCAAGTCCCGATGCACCGGCGGGGATAAAGGCTGTCTGTCCCGCCTCAAGGTGACCTTCAATAAAGAGATTGAGATATGAGGTAGCATATGCCTCGGGGAGAGCTGCCGCTTCCTCCATTGTAAGTCCATTGGGTATGGGCATGAGCATGTCATACTTTACGGCAACATATTCTGCGTATCCGCCACCTCCGAGAAGAGCACATACCTTGTCTCCAATATTCCAATTTGTTACATCTTTTCCCACAGCCTCAATTATACCTGCCACTTCAAGTCCCATCCATTCGGGACAGCCGGGAGGGGAGGGATATTTTCCCTGACGCTGAAGTAGGTCAGCACGGTTGAGTGCCGCCGCATGAATCTTTACCAGCACCTCGTCATCCTTTATGACAGGGTCGGGCACATCCGACCATACAAGATTTTTGTTTTCATCAATGAGCATTGCCTTCATATCAGTCTGTTCCTTTCATTGAAAGTGATCTTCCGCCGTCGCAAACATATGTTTGACCTGTGATGAATCTTGCTTTATCCGAAACCAGGAATTCAACAAGAGCGGCTATATCATCTGCTGTGCATTTTTCATTCAGGAGATTTGTGTCATACGCATAATGCCTTCCGCTTTCGGTGGTTGTGTCAACCTCGTCACGGCACACTACACCGGGCGCAACCGCATTGACATTGATCTTGTGTTCGCCAAGCTCCTTCGCGAGAGCCTTTGTAAATGACATTACACCGCCCTTTGATGCCGCATAATCGGTACAGCCCTTAAGACCGTTAAGACCTACTGTGGAGGCAAAATTGATTATTTTACCGCCCTCGCCCTGTCTTACCATTATGCGTGCCGCCGCACGGCTCGCCCATATCGCACCGTAGAGGTTTACTTTAAGTACCGTGTCAATAACATAATCCTCCTGGTCGATAAGGTGCGCATACTTCGCATTCTTACCTGCGATTCTGGAGCTTCCTCCTGCCACATGCACCATAATGTCAAGTCGTCCAAGGTCTGCGGCTGCTTTTTCAATTGCATCTGTTATGCTTTTTGAATCCGAAACGTCTGCGATATACGGACGCGCCACACCACCCGCTTCTTCAATCATTTTGACGGTTTTGGCGACTGCCTCCTCGTTTATATCATTGACTGCTATTTTGATTCCCGATTTTGCGAGAGCTATTGCCGTTGCACGACCTATAAAGCCTCCCGCACCCGTAATAAATGCTACCTTTTCCATTTTTATCACCTATCCTTGTATGTTATTTCTCCATTGGACAGAGTTAAAGAACATCTGTATCCTTTGGAGCTTTTTATTTTATTTCCATTTTTATCTGTTAATTCAAATCCTTCGTCAGCAATTTCTAATACAGCAATATCGGCACACCTGCCCTCAATAAGATATCCCCATTCTTTTTCCCTGCCAAGCACTTTTGCGGGAGTGGAGGTAACGGCTTTGAATATATCCTCTTCACACATTCTGACTTCTCTTGCAATACTCATGCACATTGTCATACCGTATTTTCCACCACGCTTGAAAGCAGAAAAACGGGTTATGTCGGTGCTTATTGTATCAGGCAAAAAGCCTGATGAAACAGAGCGTGTTAAATTTTCAAAATCTGTATGGACATGTCCGGCAAATCCCGCATCCATTATAACACCTTTTTCTTTTGCAATGCGGAAGGCTTCAAAGTCATTTTCTGTGCATGAATTTGCTCCTCCGTGAAAGATGTGGGTAATTATATCACCTTTTGAGAGGATACCGGTGATTTCTGCCATTGATATAGGTGAATTTGAGCAATGCACCATGACCCTGAGATTATTTTCATGGGCGAAGCTACATACTTCTTTTAAAATAGTCCCATCTGTTAAAGCAGAAAGCTTTGTATCAAGGTACACCTTGATTCCGACAGCTTTTTCACCATACTCCTTTAAGTGAAGCTTTGTGTTTTCTAATACAGCGTGTCCGTCTTTGACTCCAACGCCAACAAAAACTGTGTTTTTGACGGCACACATGTCGCTTAAAGCTCTGTTTGCAAAGGCTGTTCCTGCATTGTTTACGGCAGTCACACCGAATGGGAATGAACTTGCTTCTGCATTTATCCCGAATTCGTCAGACGAAATGCCCTTTGTATGAACGTGCAGATCAATAAGTCCTGCGGAAACTGTAAGACCTTTTGCATCAAATGTATAATCTGTATTTTCCGTAATGCCTTTGCTGATTTTTCGAATTTTTTCGCCTTCGGTTAGTATGTCGGCGAATATGAATTTTTCCCCATCCCATAATCTTCCGTTTTTAATTAATATTCTTCCCATTGAAGCTTACACCACCTATAATTTCGCTCAGTACTTCTTGGACCGCATATTCATGCTCGTAGGTGAAGGGGTTTTTCTTTTCGCCCACAATGTATGAGTAAAAGTCGCGCATCATTTCGTCATATCTTCCACTTGCTGTGTTGTCCTCAAAGGGGAGATATATCTTTCTGTCTTCATATATTTTGTCGGCAATTTCCTTGTCCGACCATGTAACTGTCAGGGGACGCTCAATGGGGTTTATGTTGAATGTTCCAAGACTTCCCGATACCATGAATTGCCGTCTGCCAAAGCCGTTCACCTCAACTGAGGACACAAAAACTCGGGCAAGTGCCTTTTCGTATTCAAGTACCGCCAGGGTATTGTCTTCAAAGTCAATGCCGTCAAGCCTTGTCCTCTTTAAAAAAGGAGTGATTTTTTGAGGCTTTCCCAAAATGTATACAACGAGGTCGATGAGATGTGAGCCTAAAATGTACATTATACCCCCGTTGAAATTTGTGAGCCATTTTTTGTAATCAAGGGGATGGTAGGTGCTCATTTCGGCATTTATAGAGAAAATTTCGCCAAGCCTTCCTTCTTTTATCATCTCGATACATTTTTGAACGGCGGGATTGTAGCGGTACATATAGGCAAGCTGAAGGATGAGTCCTTTTTCCTTTGCGGTGTCAAGGAGATGATGGTGTTCGGCAAGAGTGCCGCTTGCCGGCTTGTCCATGTGAATATGCTTGCCTGCGTCCACGCACTTTTGAGCAGTTTCGGTAAGATTCCATACATCTGTTTCGACAAGAATAGCATCGCTTTTTTCTATTATTTCATCTGCGCTGAGACGTGGAATATCTTTGTATTCGGGATTGTTCCCTCGCTTTTCTACCCATTTTTCATTTTCCTCCGCCCATCCTACCACCTCGAAAAGCTCGGGAAATTTTTTCACAGCCAGCATTTTTGCGCCGCCGTGATTGTGTCCGATGCCTATCTGACCTATTTTTATTTTTCTCATACTTTTGTATTTCTCCAATCAAAGACCGTACCAATAGGGAAATTGGGGTCATCGCACAGTTCGTTGAATATTTCAGGTGCTTCGGTAGGGGAGACTACTCTTGAAATGATAGGTTCGACCTTAACACGCTTTGACGCTATCATATCCATTATTGCATTGCAATCGTCGTGATGTGTCCAATGGTGGGGGTAGGATTCAAATTTAGGTCTGACGAAGTTGTGAGCACCAATAAGCTTAATTCCGGGCTTGTGAACCTGCTGATAATAATCCACAGGACAGTCCGAGACTCTTGTACAGCCAAGGAGAGATATTCTGCCCTGCCATGAGGCGCATTCAAGAGCCTGACACATAGCCTTTGATACTCCCGTTACCTCAACAGTGCCTCTCACACCCTTGCCCTTTGTTACTTCTTTTACTTTTTCAATAAAATTGCTTTCCGATGGATCAAAGGCGTAATCAGCACCAAGGCTGAGTGCAAGCTCACGCCTTTGGGGATTCAAGTCGGCGGCAATCAGCGGATTTGCACCCGAAAGTCTTAAAAACTGAGTGGCGAATATGCCAAGCAGCCCTTGTCCCATTACCATGGCACTCTCACCAAGCTCCAATTCGAGCTTTCTTACACCTCCAAGTCCCATGGCGGCAATGATAACAAATGCAGCTTCAAGAGAGGTTATGTCCTGCTCTACCTTTGTTATCTCACCGTCGGGGCGGATGTTGTATTTTGAATGACAGCCGTGATACACCAGAACTCTGTCGCCTTCTTTTACCTTTGTAACAGCTTTTCCTGTCTTAACAACATAACCTACACCGCAGTATCCCAGTCCTCGAGGCCAGATGCCCGAAACATTTTGCATTCCCATAATGTTTGCACGTTCTGTCCCTCCACTTATAACGGTGTATTCTGTTACTGTCATCACTTCGTTGTCATTAAGATTTTCTCTTATCTCACCGTCTACCAGCTCTGCAGTATGCACGGCGGTAAAAAATATCTGCTTATTTTTCATTTTATTTTCCTCATTTCATCAATTATAGTCCGTACGGTTCTGAGGTCAAGCTGTTCCTTTGTGCTTGACACCTTAAATCTGTCAACGCAGAATATCATGTGTCCGCCGAGCATGGGATTTACGATTCTTGACAAAGCGCCCGCCTTTCCCGATGCATGGTAGCTGACAGCGGTTTTCACTTCACGCTTCAGAAGAGACATTGTTTTAAAGCTTTCTATCATGTCATCCTCTGTGTTTGCAACAGTTACTATCTTTATGATGTCGGGACATCTCTTTTCCAAAAACAGAGCAAGGTCAATTACCTGTCGGCTGTCCATTGGGATTCCCGGGTGACAGGAGAGAAGTACCTCAGCGCCCATTGAGTGAACCTTTTCAATGACATCACATTGCTTGTCAATGATTTTAGTGTCTGTGACGACTTCCTTGGGATTACCCTTGGTAAAGGAATACTTATCCTCTCCACAAAAATACGATTTTGACGGAAGATGGAAGGAATATCCCTGCATATCGATTCCCGCAGCTCCCACTTCAACCGCATCAAGCATTGTCTTGATACGCTCTTCCTCATCAAAGCCTGCATTCCCGCCGTTATATGTAATATTATAATTGAGGGCAAGTATGGGAAGCTTTGACGAGGCGATGATGTCTTTTACTCTTTCTCTGTCCTCAAGCATTGACAGATGAAGGTCGATCATATCTGCACCATCATAGGAGCAGTTTATAATTTCCGCTATTGCCTCAGCGGAATTCTTTTCTCTGACAACTCCAGCAAGAGCCGGAGTGGTGAGCTCTGATAATTTTTTCATTTTAGGCGCCTCCTTTTATTGCTTCTTTCTTGCATTGTAACACATTGCTCTTGTAACGTACATATCAAATAAGATTTTTTTATCAAATATGATACTAAAATATTGCAAAAAACAAATCCTTATGTTAGTATTTAAGGGAGAGGTGATATTTTTGCACGAAAAAATTTTATCAAATTTGGTTATAAAAGGATTTCGCCTTGCATCTACCATGTACAATGCGGGTGGTCAGAAAATAAAAAGAACCTACAGAAAGTGTTGGGCTATGATCTTGAGGTTTGAAGGGGAGACGGAATACTACAACAACGGAAACACATATATCTCAAATTCAAACAATGCGGTAATTCTTCCGTCCGGTAGTGTTTATGATTGGGTTTGCACAAAATCCGGACACTATTCCATTGTTGAGTTTGATGCAGACTTCACTTATTCCGACATTCTGTCATTTCCCATAAGAGACAGCGAAAAGCTTTATAATGCGTTCAAAGAAATAGAGTATAAGCAGTCGATCAAGTCTCCTCTTCATTCGGCTGAAATGATACGCTCTTGCTACGGAATTTTGATAATGTTCTCAATGCTTTCAACTCCCCGTAATGTCCCCGATGACAAGCAAAAAAAGATTGCACCGGCACTTGATTACATAATCAAGAATTATAATACCGATATTTCAAACGAGCTTCTTGCCGGACTTACGGGACTTTCAACGGTATATTTCAGAAAGCTTTTCAAGGAGATAAAGGGTGAGCCTCCCATAGCCTTTGCCCGACGTTTGAGAATAGAAAAAGCAATGGAAATGTTGAAAAGTGATTATGGCTTAATAAGTGAAGTTGCTTTTTCCCTCGGATATCAGAATATTTTTGATTTTTCAAGAGATTTCAAAAAGCATACGGGGATATCTCCTACACAATATTCGAAAAATAAAAATCCCTCTTGACAAATTGATATCATTGTGATATCATAATGTTACAAACATAAGGAGGATCTTACTATGACAGAAAAAATTCTTAACAAAAAGAAAAACGGAATGATTGCGCTGATCTTGACATCTCTTGTTTATATTGCGGGAATCGTCGCATTGATTTACGGTGCAGTTTTGATTGAAAATGAAGTGCAGACAGGAGGAATAACACTTGCGATCATAGGAGGTATCATTATTTGTATCGGTTGGATACCTTACCTTGGACTTAAAATCTTAAAGCCTCAGGAGGCACTTGTGCTTACTCTTTTCGGAAAGTATACAGGTACACTTAAGGGCGAGGGATTCTATTTTGTTAATCCTTTTTCCTCTGCTGTAAATCCGGCTGCAAATACAAAGCTCAGCCAAAGCGGGGATGTAAAGACAAAAACCGATGCGGTAAAGAATATGTCATTTGAAATGGTTTCTAAAAAAATGAGTCTTAAAATCATGACACTCAACAACAACCGTCAAAAGATCAATGACTGTCTTGGAAATCCCATTGAAATAGGCATTGCCGTTACATGGAAAATATGTGATACAGCCAAGGCGGCATTCAATGTTGATAACTACAAGGAATTCCTTTCGCTTCAATGTGATGCGGCACTCCGTAATATTGTGAGAATATATCCTTACGATACAGCGCCGGGAATCGATACCACAGGAGACGGAATCGCAGACGAAGGAAGTCTCAGAGGCTCAAGTGAAATCGTTGCCGGAAGAATAAAGAACGAGATCCAGGCTCGTGTAAATGAGGCGGGAATAGAGATAGTTGAGGCAAGAATAACATATCTTGCTTATGCCCCCGAGATTGCGGCTGTAATGCTCCAAAGACAGCAGGCAAGTGCAATAGTTGATGCAAGAAAGCTTATTGTGGACGGAGCTGTGGGAATGGTTGAAATGGCGCTTGAAAGACTTAGCGAAAAGGGAACTGTGGAGCTTGATGAAGAGCGCCGTGCGGCAATGGTATCAAATCTTCTCGTTGTGCTTTGCGGAAACCGTGATGCTCAGCCCGTTGTAAATTCGGGTAGTCTTTACTGATATGGCGGATAATCAGAAAAAGCAGGTGCCGTTGCGCCTGTCGGAAAAGCTTTATAATGCTATTGCTTCATGGGCAGAGGATGATTTCCGTTCTGTCAACGGGCAGATAGAATATCTCCTGACAGAATGTGTAAAGCAGAGAAAGAAAAACGGCGGATATGTATCAAAGGAACTTGATACACCACCTGACCTTAGTTTTTTAGAGGACAACAATGAATAACATTATAGAAATTAAGAATTTAACAAAAAGCTACGGTGAAGTAAAGGCGGTTCAAGACGTCAGCTTCACTGTAAGAGAAGGGGAAATGTTTGCATTTCTCGGAGTAAACGGTGCCGGAAAATCTACTACAATAAACATAATGTGCACAACACTTGCGAAGGATAGCGGAAAAATATTTATTGACGGTACGGATATTGATAACGACGCACTGTCGGTGAAGAATAAAATCGGTGTTGTATTTCAGTCATCAGTTCTTGACCGCGCTTTGACTGTAAAGGACAATCTTGAGCATCGTGCCTCTCTTTACGGAATAACGGGAGAAGCTTTCAAGCAAAGACTTGACGAATTGTCTGACACTTTCGATTTTAAAGACCTTCTCGGGAGGACACTTGGAAAGCTTTCGGGTGGACAGAAGAGAAGAATAGATATTGCAAGAGCTCTTATTCACAAGCCTAAAATACTTATTCTCGATGAGCCTACCACGGGACTTGACCCACAGACAAGAAAGCTTATATGGGATACTGTAAATGACATGAGAAAAAAGGAAAATATGACTGTATTTCTCACTACTCACTATATGGAGGAAGCCGCCGAAGCAGATTATGTCGTAATAATTGATAGCGGAAGGATAGTGGCTAAGGGAACACCGTTGGAGTTGAAAAATACCTACACAGATGACTATATAACTCTGTATAACGCCGATGAAGAAGCGGTAAAAAAGCTTTCTCCAAACTATTCGGCAGTTAAAAACGGTTACCGTATAACTGTCCCCAATACGGAATCGGCTACATCTCTTATAGTGAACAATCGGGAAGCTTTCATCGATTATGAGATAACAAAGGGCAAAATGGATGACGTATTCTTGGCTGTTACCGGCAAAAATCTTACGGGAGGTGACAGCAAATGAATTCTCTCTTTATAATAACAAAACGTAATATAAAGCTGTTTTTCAAGGACAAGGGAATGTTTTTCACTTCTCTTATTACACCTATGATACTCCTTGTCCTATATGCCACATTCCTCGGGAACATTTACAAGGATACATTCATGTCAGTGTTTCCTGCAGGCTTTGAGGTAAAGGAGAGCCTTATAAACGCTTGTGTGGGGGGGCAACTTACATCCTCGATTCTGGCAGTTTCATGCGTAACCGTAGCATTTTGTTCTAATATGCTTATGGTTCAGGATAAGGCTAATTCCACTATCAATGATTTCTCTGTAACTCCGGTGGATAAGAGAGTAATGTCGCTTGGGTACTATATTGCAACTCTATTTTCTACATTGCTTATATGCTTTGCGGCTACCGGGATTTGCCTGGTATACGTTGCATCAGTGGGATTTTATATGTCGCTTGTTGATGTGCTGCTCCTTTTCCTTGATGTATTTATTCTGGTACTGTTCGGCGTAGCAATTTCAAGTATAATCAATTTCTTTCTTTCAACACAAGGACAGATATCGGCTGTAGGAAGCATTATAAGTGCAGCATACGGATTTATCTGCGGTGCATATATGCCCATATCTCAGTTTTCCGAGGGGCTTCGTGATGTGCTTTCCTTTATGCCGGGTACTTACGGTACATCCCTTATAAGAAATCACGCAATGCGCGGTGTTCTTGAAGAGATGTCCCAAAGTGGTGTTCCCGAAGAAATGATAAAGGGTATAAAGGATACAATTGATTGCAATATTTACATTTTTGACACTCCGGTTGATATTGGCACAATGTATCTGATTCTTGGAGGTAGTGCAGTTTTACTTATAGCTGTCTATGTATTGATGAATGTTTTCAAAAGAAAACAGAAAAATTGAAAAAAGGCTATAAAAAGTCAATTTGACTTTTTATAGCCTTTTAATTTATGTGTTGAAATTACTTACCGTTATGGAGATAGTTTACAAGCTCTTCCTTTGACATACCGCCGATTCCGAGATAATCGAGAGTGTAGCGGCTTTCTGCAAAGAAGTTCTTCTTGTGCATTGCGCCTGCAAGGGTAATCATGGAGTCAATAATGGGAGTAGGTACACCGTACTGAACACCCAGGTCGTGATAAATCTTACATCCGATCGGCACGTCCTCTGTCATATAACGGTGGTGAATTGTGTTGGGACCTGTGTTACCTTCATTTGAGGGCTGGTCGAGAGGGAATACAACGTTGTCGTTTCCGTTTTCATCAAGTCCCATATATTCCTGAGTAAGTACACTTCTTCTTGAGAAGAACATTTCATACTTGTATGTGGGACATCCTACACCGATTGCCTTAGCAAGAGCAATTTCCTCATTATAGAACTGGTACTGAACCTCACAGATTGAGGGGCAAAGACCGTGTGAGTACATTGAATATGTGGTCTTGTCATGTCCGCAGAAGATAACACCCCAGTTTTCCATAGTTGAAACACCGAGGATCGTTGCGGGAACGTGAATAACAGGGTTAACGTTTGCAAAGTCAACGTCGAGTACTGTTTCTGCTTTAGCGGGCCCGTCGCCGTTTGTTACCGCATCCATGCAGGGAAGGTAAGCACTTGATGCAAGAAAATCATCTGTGTCCTTCATAGGCATAGCTGCGCCGCGAAGTGTGATAGCACGGTACTTAACACCAACATGGGGGAACTGGAACTTTCCGATGCTTTCTATTCTTGTTCCGTAGGGCGCAGAAGACCAACCGCCAACGATAACGTCCTTCTTACAGCCTGCCTCATACATAAGACGGCGAAGAAGAAGTGCACCGAAGTTGTCTGCGAAAATGTGAATAACCATTCCGTCTTCAAGGTGGGGAATAAGCGCACGGAAAATAGCTTCATGTCCCCATGAGCCGCATCCTACAACAATGAGCTTTGCTCCCTTTACGGCTTTTTCGATGTCGCTTGTGACAACATCAAAATGAGCTCTACCGGAACGTTCAAAGCAATACTTGTTTCTCTGAATACCGTCAAGCAAAATACCTGTCTTGTCAACGTCCTTGAGCGAGGTTGCTGCAAAGGGCTCAAGGTCATAAAGTCTTACTTCACGTCCTGCAAGCTTACAGTCAGCCGCACATGTTTTACCTACCGCACCGCCGCCGAGAACGGCAATGGGAGCATCTTTTAAATAACTGAAATCTCTCATGATTTTTTTCCTTTCTTTTTCGTGTAATGTATTTACTTTTAAAGTATAATATGTTATTATCTATTAATCAAATTGATAAATTTGATTAAATTAATCGAAAAAGGTGATAAATTGGATATACAGAGTATTAAAGCGTTTGTTCAGGTAGCAACGTTTGGCAATTACACAAAAGCGGCTAATGAAATGAACTACGCCCAGTCAACCGTAACAATGCAGCTAAAGCGTCTTGAGGAGGAGCTTGGATACCCGCTTTTTGAAAAGATAGGCAGAAGAAACTACCTGACTTCTCAAGGGAAAGTCTTTCTTTCCTATGCCAACAGAATACTGTCGCTTTTTCAGGAAGCTTCTTCTATTTCGGATGATCCGAAGGCAATGAAGGGAACTGTGCGTGTTGGGGCATTGGAATCTATTGTTTTCTCAAGAGTATTACCAAAGCTTGGTGTGTACAGGTCAGAGTATCCGAATTCCGAAATAACAATAAAAATTGCAGAAAGTACAGAGCTTTTGAATATGCTCCGCGAAAACAGAATAGATATTGCATGGGTGGCAGGTGAACGTATTAAGGATAGCTCGCTTGAATGCTTGCTTCTAAAGGAGGAGCAATTGTCTTTTGTTGCTTCCTCGAAGCATCCTCTTGCAAATAAGAAGCCGAGTGTCGAGGAGATACTTTCATACCCTGTAATATCCACTGAAGCATCGGGATATTGCTATTTCAAGCTTCATGAAATCGCCTTGGCACATTCTGTTGAGCTTTCTCATGCGGTTACGGTCGAGAGTATTCACGGAGTGTCACAGCTGCTTCATGACGGAATAAGTGTGGCATTCTTGCCCTCAAATGCCATCAGCGATGTTGAACTTAAAATCATTGAAACCTCAATTCTGCCACAAATAAGATATTCTCAAATGTTAGTCTTGGGAAACAAGTGGCGCTCTCCCTTGATAAAAGGCTTTGCCGATATTATGGACTATTGACAAAAGAATGATTTGTTGCTATAATTGTTGACGTAAAAAAATAAAGAAAGGTACCGCATATGAAAAAAGTAAAAACATTCGCAGATTATGCGAAGGTGGTTATGGTGGCATTATTGCTCGCCTTTAACTACAAATTATTTATTGTAATCAACAATTTTGCCCCGGCGGGACTTAACGGAATCGCCACGATGATTCAGTACAAAACAGGTTTCAGTATAGGATATATGTCACTCCTCATAAATATCCCCCTCTGTATACTTGCATACTATTTGATAGACCGGATGTTCGCGAAGCGTACTCTGGTCTTTTGTCTTGTATACTCCTTTTCATATTTGTACTTACAAAAAATTGAAATGGAAGCATTTCAGTATAATGCAGGCGGACACGATACAATATTCCCCGTAATACTCAGCGGAGTACTCAGCGGATTTGTTTACGGAGTGTGTTTTTGGTCCGGAGGCTGTGCGGGAGGCACAGATATTGTCTCCAAGTACATAAGTAAGAAAAGACCGCATCTTAATTTCTTTTGGGTCACCTTTATACTTAATACTGTTGTTGCAATCTGCTCGTTTTTTGTATATGCAAAGCCGGACGTACAGGGAAAGCTCATCTACGATTATAAGCCCGTCTGTCTGTGTATACTTTATTGCTTTATTTCAAGTTATATAGGAAATATTCTTATAAAGGGTGCGAAAACTGCATGCCAATTTACTGTTATCACATCTCATGCCGATGAAATATCCGATGAGATATTGCATACATTGAAGCACAGTGCGACACAGATAAAGGCGAGAGGTGCTTACAGTCATGACGGTAAGGATGTTATAATTTGTGTTATCAATAAGAATCAGATAGTTGATTTTAAAAATATGCTGAGCAAATATCCTGATACATTTTCGTATTTCGAAACGGTGAATGAGACCTACGGCAACTTCAAAAAAATAAAATAACATATTGAAAATTTAAGCCTTTTATGATACTATGTGGTTGAATATAGATATCATGGGAGGCTTTTATTATGGAATTCAGAGTAAAAATGGAAAATGGCGAGCTTTGGTGGGGCGGAAGCGCAAACGACGGAAAGCAGATGCCGTTTGATGAAGCGACTGTATTTAGCGGTGATTTCAGGGTATATGCTGCAAATCAGACCATGCCTTTGTACCTCTCAAATCATGGAAGAGTTATATGGTCGGAGTCTCCTTTCAAATATGATATAAAAGATGGAGAAATTGTGCTTGAAGGAGATGGAAGATTCTACCTTGAAAAGCTCGGGGATACACTACGGGATGCTCACCTTGGTGCAAGAGCAAAATTCTTCCCTTTGAAAAAAAGAAAGCTCAACCGTGACTTTTTCAAAACAGTCCAGTATAACACATGGATAGAATGTCTCTATAACCAGAATCAGGAACATATTCTGCGCTATGCACACGCAATTATTGACAATGGCTTTGAACCGGGCATTCTCATGATAGATGAAGGATGGCACGGAAGATACGGTCATTGGGATTTTGACAGACTCAAGTTTCCCGACCCTAAGGCTATGGTGGACGAGCTTCACTCACTTGGATTTAAGGTTATGCTTTGGGTAGTTCCTTATGTTTGTCCTGATGGAGAGTTCTTTATAAAGCATTATGAAAAAACTCTTTTTGAGGATAGAGAGCATCCCGAAAATGGACTTTTTATCCGTCGAAAGGACGCACCGCAGCATCCTGCTCTTTTTGCATGGTGGAACGGGTACAGTGCAATGCTGAATTTTGCAAATCCAAAGGACAAAGAATTTCTTGACTCACAGCTTAAATATCTCATGTCGGAATATGGAATTGATGGCTTTAAGTTTGACGGCGGAACTCTTGGATGTTATGCAAATGAGTCGGCGGGTGATCTGCTTTGTGACCTCACTCCGGCTGAGCTTAATATGGAATGGAATAAGTTTGCATCGGAATATGATTATCATGAATATAAGGATACATATTGCGGAGCACAGTATCCCACAATTCAGAGACTTTGCGACAGAACACATTCTTGGAGTGTGAAATATCGTGACGGTCAGGCACTTGATTTCGGACTTGACACGGTTATCCCTTGCTCAATTGCGGAGGGACTTATAGGACACCCATTTATCTGCCCCGATATGGTGGGCGGTGGCTCATGGCATTGCTTCTTGCCGGGTGAGCCTATAGATGGAGAGCTTTTTGTCCGTTGGGCACAGCTTTCAGCACTTTTCCCCATGATGCAATATTCAAAAGCACCATGGGATGTACTGAACAAAGAGGACTGCGAGCTTGTAATAGAAGCAGGTAAGCTCCATAAATCCTTCACAGGTGAAATAATAGAAATGGTTACCCGTGCCGAGGAGACAGGAGAGCCTATACTCAGATGTCTCGAATACAACTACCCGAACCAAGGATATGCACATATCAAGGACGAATTCATGCTTGAGGATAGATACCTCGTTGCCCCCGTTACCGAAAAGGGAGCAGTTGAAAGACGTGTAATTATTCCCGAAGGCGAATGGCTGGCCGATGACGGAAATATATATACAAAGGGCGAGCATACGATATCCGCTCCCATAGACAGACTTATATACTTTAAAAAACTGTAAAAATTATAAATAAAACTTCCGTTTTCGAAAGATTTATTTTCCCGAAAGTGTTAAAATTTACTTAAAATAAGGAGATTTTTATGAAACTACTTAAAAAAGTTATTTTAATGCTTTCGGGACTTTTTATAATGGCTGTTGCAATGGCTTTTTTGACAGCCTCGGATATGGGAATATCGCCCGTACAGTCATTGGCGTATGTGATATCTCAAAAGCTCTCTGATGTAATTACCTTCGGTGTTGCCTCGGCTGTATGGAACTTTATACTTATTGCAATACAGATTATTTTATTGAAACGAAATTTCAGACTATGGGAGCTTTTGCAAATTCCGATGACTCTTTATTTTGCCGGTGTAATTGATTTTGCACGGAAGTTTGTTACAATTGCACCCGTTACATATACTGAACGCTTGACGGTTATGTTACTCGGTGTTTTTGTTCTTTCGTTCGGAATATTCCTGACAGTTGAAGCGGGACTTGTGATGAATTCCGGTGAGGCGACAGTTAAAGCAATTGCTGCAAAAACAAAGAAATCATTTGGGACTGTAAAGGTGTTATTCGATATATCAATTGTTTTATCGGCTGTGATTGCGTCTTTCATTTTCTTTGGAAAATTCAGGTTTGATCTTATTGGAATCGGCACACTTTGCTGTGCACTCCTTACGGGATTCATTATAAAAGGCTTAGTAAAAGTGAAGGGATGGTTATTTAAGTGAGCTTTACCCGTACACAGATAGAAAGCGACCTACAATGTAAAATGGAGCTTGTGGGAAGGCTTGAAGTTGAAAAGGGATATCCGGGCACAGGACTGCACAAGCATCATTTTTTCGAAATATTTTACGTTTCAAAAGGGAAGTTCGATGTTTACTTTGAGGATACAAGCGAGAATATTTCGAGAGGTGATTTGTTTATAATATCTCCAAATGTAAAACATTGTTTTAGTAGTGCCGATGGCGGAGAAATAATATATGTGGGCGTTTCTCTTAGCGACTCGGTAAAGATGAAATATGAGAATTTTCTGAAACCGTGTAGTGCTGATATTTCCGAAACAATGGAGCGTATCAGTTATTTTGCGTCAAAAAAAGGAGCCGAAGCATTGCGACGCTCACTTCCGGAGCTTCTCCCGAAGCTTTCCTCTCTTATTCTTTCTCTTAAATCTACAGGTAAGGTGTATGCCGAAGATACTCTTTTGGAAAAAGTAAAGGAATATGTGAAGCTTCACTATAATGAAAATGTAACTATCCGAGATATTGCGGGTGCGCTTTATATGAATCCACATTACCTCGGAGAGTATTTTAAAAAACATAGTGGTACATCCGTTAAGGATTATCTTTTGACCCTCAGAATGCAAAAAGCATTTGCTCTTTTGAAGGAAGGAAATATGACGGTGTCGCAAATTGCCGAAGCTGTAGGCTTTGATACAATTCAGTATTTCTCAACCAAATTTAAATCATATTACGGGATTTCTCCTGCAAAATATCTGGAAAAATTGAAAGGTAATGACGTATGAAAAGATATCTTTTTGCAAAACAGTTTGAAAAGCTGTCTGTTGATGAGTTGATGTCGGTTTGTGCCGATATCGGTTTTGACGGTCCTACTTTACTTCTTCGTGAAGGCTTCTGGACAACACCCGATAATCTTGAGTCGGTAAAGCCGTTTGTTGAAAGGGCGAAGGATTACGGCCTTGAGGTAAAGTACTGTGATTCTCCTTTTGCTACATTTGACGAAAATGACGAAAAGGCTTTTGCAGTTCTTGCCGAAAACGGAATTGAAAACATAAGACTTGGATACATGAGCAGACCGTCAGGTGTAGATGTCCGCGATGTTGCAGATAAACTCAAGGTTTTTGTTGCAAATGCGTATAAGTTGGCAGAGAAGTACGGTGTAAGAGCGATAATTCAGCTTCACGGCTGGTTTTATCCTCAGAGTGCCACTGCCGCATATCCTGCCATAAAGGATTATGACCCAAGATATCTCGGAATCAAAATGGATCCCGGAAATCACATTTGTCAGGAAGGCTTTGAATTCTGGGACTATCAGACAGACCTTCTGGGAGATTACATATGCGCTCTCGGTGCAAAGAGTGCGGGAATGTTCCGTGATGGTGACATAAACGTTAACAACGGTTGGGTTAAACGTTTTGTACCTGCACAAGAGGGAGCGGTTGATTACAGAGAAATTTATTCTCTGCTTTTGAAAAATGGCTTCGACGGTCCCACAATTCTCATGCCATTTTACTATGCAGACAATTACGAACTCATGGTATCGACATTGAGAGATGAACTCAAATATTTTGATAATTGCTATGAAGTAGCAAAGAAAGAGGTTGAGTAATGTTCACAATATGTACAGTCGGATGTGGCTGGATGTCATCAACAGGTCACGGTCCGTCGCTCAAAAAATACAGTGATGACAGAGAAGGCGTTGTTCTTGCAGGTTGTTGCGACCTTGACGAGGGTAGGGCAATAGAGTACAAGGAAAAATTCGGTTTTAAAAAGCATTACACCGATATGAAGACGATGATTGCGGAATGCAAACCCGATGTGGTATCTGTAATCATGCCGGTTAATCTCACAGCAAAAGTTGCAACAGAAATAATGAAGCTTGGTTGCAATGTAATCATGGAGAAGCCTCCCGGAAAAAACATTGACGAGACGAATGCTCTTGTTGCCACCGCTCGGGAAATGGGCGTTAGCGCCAGAGTATCCTTTAACAGAAGATATTTTCCTCTCATTACCGAGACTATGAAAAGGATAAAAGAGACAGGTGAAAAGGTAGATTCGGTTACATGTCAGATGTATCGCTTCAACCGTCCCGATGCGGATTTTTCAACTACTATTGTTCATGTAATTGACGCCGTGAAATACATTGTGGGCTCGGATTTTGTTTCGGCAAAAATGGAATATACACCTATGCCTGAGCTTGGTGAAGGTGTAAAGGATATATTTATGACCTGTCGCTTTGAGAATGGCTCGGTTGCTCAGATAATAGCCGCCCCGAACAGCGGATCTGTAACAGAGCGCTTTACAGTTAATACTCGCAACCATACATATTTTATAGACCTTCCAGTTTGTGGAAATCTTGATACTCCCGGAAAGCTTGTGATTCAGCATGAGGGCAAGGAAAATGAAGTTGTCAACGGCAGAAGCCTTATTGATACAGAGGAAATGTTTGAAATGTCCGGTTTCTATGGTGCTAATGCAAGTTATTTTGACCTATTGAGAGAAGGAAAGAAGATAATTGACCTTGATACGGCAATTGACTGTGTAAAGCTTCAGGATGCAGTGAGAGATAATATAACAGAGTGGCATAGATAAAAGGAAAGGGGCTGAGTCAAAATACTTTAAAAAATGAAAGGCTCAGCCCCTATCCATGGCTTTTTTGATATTTCAGGAATTTCAAAAAAGGCAATAGGCACAAGAATAGCGAGGAACGTTCAAAATAATGTGTTTGATTTTAGATATGACAAAATCAAAGTTTTTGTTGATGAAAATAACTTTGCATCCTTGAGCTTGTTTGAAAAAGTGGGATTTACTTTACTTCAAACTCCGATGAACCGGGAAATATGTTTATACTGATAAGACGCCCCATATTAAAAAGAAATACAAATAATGGTTTTTCTTTGCGCTTTCACGATTTTTTAAAATAATTCTTGACAAAAGTGAAAATATATTGTATAATACCACAGTATGAATTGCCGTAATTCGGCAATATCTCTTTGCCTTCGGTAAAAATCGAAGGTCATATGTCCATAAGGAGGTGCAAAAACACATGGAAAACATCACATCAAAGTATGAAGTTATCTACGTTGTTGACGGTACTCTTGCAGAAGAGGCAGCGACTGAGCTTATCAATAAGTTCAAGGCTATGATCGAAGCTAACGCTACCATCGACGAAGTACAGGATTGGGGCAAGAAGAAGCTTGCTTATCCTATCAACGACATCACAGACGGATACTACACACTTGTTCACTTTACAAGTGCTCCCGGTTTCCCCTCTGAGCTTGAGAGAAACTTCAACATCACTGACGGTATCCTTCGTGCGCTTGTTGTTAAAGCCGGCGAGTAAGGAGTGAAAAACTATGGCTTCATTTAACAAAGTCATTCTCATCGGTAACTTGGTAGAGGATCCTGAACTCAAGCAGACACCCAACGGTGTACCTGTTACTAATTTCAGAATTGCTGTATCAAGACGTTTTCAGAACAAGGATGGTCAGCAGGATGCTGATTTCATCAACATTGTTTGCTGGAGACAGAGCGCAGAGTTTGTGAAGAGATACTTCAATAAGGGTAGAAGCATACTCGTTTGCGGTTCACTTCAGTCAAGAACTTGGACCGACAATAACAATCAAAAGCGTTATACACTTGAAGTTGTGGCTGACGAGGTTTCTTTCGTAGACAGAAAACCCGATGCACAAACTTCAGGTAATCAGATGTCTGCTCCCGCACCGTACAGCAGTGCAAGTGAGGGAATCTCTTTTGAAGAGATGTCAACAGACGATGACCTTCCCTTCTAATTTATCAAATTCTAAAGGAGGTATTTATCATGGATAAGGATATGCAGAAATCATTCAAGCCCCGCAAGAAGAAGAAAGTTTGTGCTTTCTGTGCGGACAAAATAGAACACATTGACTATAAGGATGTTCCCAGACTCAGAAAGTTCGTTTCTGAGCGTTCAAAGATTCTTCCCAGAAGAATCACAGGTACATGCGCTAAGCATCAGAGACAGCTCACAGTAGCTATCAAGCGTGCACGTCATATTGCAATTCTTCCTTACATCAGCGACTAATTGCCGTGTATGTAAAATAGATAAAGGAGGTAATTGAAAATGAGTGGTACAGTTCTTGGTATAGCACTTCTTGTTATGTCCATTTTTCTTGTAATTGCTGTTCTTATGCAGAGCGGTAAGTCCAAGAGACTTTCAGGAACTATTGCAGGAGGAGCTGAAACATTCTTCGGTAAAGAAAAGTCTCGTTCCATAGACGCAGTTCTTTCTAAGGTTACAACTGTTGTAGCTATTCTTTTCATCGTCGTTGCTCTTGTGGTTTATATTATTGTAGGTGGAAATCCCGCTGAAAACAATAATGCAAATACAGTAGTTGACGGAAATAATGCCGGTGCGGTAACAAATCCCGAGATAGTAATTAATCCCGAGGTAACAACTAATCCCGAGACAGAAACTGCTCCCGAGGCAGAAACTGCTCCCGAGACAGAAACTGCTCCCGAGGCAGAAACTGCTCCTGAGACAGAGAATGCTCCCGAAGCAACAACCGAGCCCGATGCAACACCCGAAGATAATACAGTTACAGAATAATGTTTAAATAAAGTCGCTTTCAGCGACTTTATTTTTTTTGCTCTGTGTATAGTAACCGTGGCGAGCCCTGTCAGCGGTCACTGACCTCTTTTTAAATTTTTTCTGTATGCCGAAGGTGTAATTCCTTCTGTTTTTGTAAAAAGCTTGCTGAAATAATATACATCGTTTATTCCTACCGCAACGGCTACCGATTTAAATTCGATGCCTGAAGCAATCAGTTCTTTGGCTTTTTTTATGCGTATACCGTTAAGGTAGCTTATGGTGGATACACCAATCTGCTCTTTGAACAGCTTTTGAAAATAGCTTTTTTCGATACCCGCGGCGTCGGCAATATCATCAATGGATATATCTGTTCCAAAGTGATATTTCATATAGGCAATTCCTCTGTCTATATAAATGTCCTTTGACTTCGTTTTCGGTTTGTATTCCATGTATGACAGCGCCTCCAATAAAAAAGAATTCAATCTCAATTGGGAGGGAGAGTCGGTATTTTTCAAATAGTACATACACTGTCGTATGGGCTCAATGATTGAATCGCAATTGATGTGTGCTACAGGCTTCTGACGGGTTATTCTTATTGCGGAGTATATTCTTTCGGCATCAGTGCCAACAAAATTAATAAAACCAAAATCACAGACAACGCCGTCGGAACAGTATTTTATTACTTCACCGGGATATATACAGAATATGTCACCTTCACCAAAAGGGAAGACTCCTTCGGGAGTCTCGAGAAATCCCTTTCCTTTGATTATGTAGTGTATAATGTATTCACTTCTTATATTCGGACCGTGGCAGAAATTTTCGGTAAAGATACCTATACCGCAGGAATGCAAGCATAACGATAGTGTTTTATCGCAGTTGGGATTTATATATGCTCCTTTTATTGACATTTGATCACCTCGTTTTATTTTAACACATGATCTGTAAAAAAACAATAATTTTACAAAAATGCAAGTGTTTTTTACATTGACTGTAAAAATGGCAGATGATATAATGAGAAAAAAGAATTAAGAAGAAAAAACATATGTACGTACATCGACTTGCCGCACGTTTTCTTTCAGATGAAGAAAGAATGGCTGATTTTTTTATCTCTTGACAGAACTATCTCAAAAAGCTATACTGTGTGGGCACAGTTATAAAGAAAGGAAAAAGCTATGTATACATATTCTATAACGCCTTTAAGTGAGGCAATGTTTGACCAGATCGTTGAGGATATAAAATATCTCTATGAAAACGATATCAGCACAGTACCTCTTTTCAAAATGACACTTGTTCCCGAAGGAAATCCTGTTTGGGATAAGGTTGGAAAGATGTGTGCACTTTACAGAAAATATAAGGAGGCACTTGCTCCATACGGAGTTAAAACGGGTGTGCTTGTTCAGGCAAGTCTTGGCCACGGCTACGATATAACTCCTAATCCTTTTACAAAATATGTTAATCTTACGGACGGCAAAGAAGAGTTTGTTTGTTGCCCTGAGGACGATGCTTTTGTTGAGCATTTTTCAAATGTCATGAAAACAATTGCTATGGAGCATCCCGCTGCAATAATGCTGGATGACGATTTCCGTATGACAGTCCGTCCCGGAAGAGGCTGTGCTTGTGAGCGTCATATGAAGCTGTTTAATGAATCTACAGGGCTCAATTTTACAAGAGAACAGCTGTATGAATATGTAACAACTCATCCTTATGCCGATCCGATTACTTTGAAATATCTTGAAACACAAAGGAATTCACTTGTAAAAGCGGCGAAGGCCTTCAGAGCTGCGATTGATAGCGTAGATCCCACAATTCAGGGAATAAACTGTACCAGCGGTCCCGAGACCGATTCTGTTATATACACTGCTCCCGAATTTGCGGGTAAGGGTAATCCTACAATTGTACGAGTGCCCAACGGCTCTTATGCACCCAGATATACAAGAGAAATAAGCACTTGTATGTGCTATGCCGCAAGAACTGCCGGCAAGCTTAAGAAGAATGGTATTGATGTAGTTCTTGCCGAAACTGACACCATTCCGTTTAACAGATACGGCAAATCATCACGTTTCCTTCATTCACAGTATTCTTGCTCCATGCTTGAAGGACTTATGGGCGCAAAGCATTGGATAACAAGATTCTACACAGGGGAAAAGAACAGCGGTAAAGCATATCGTGATGTTCTTGCAAAGCACGCAAAGTTCTATGAAACACTTTCGGCATACTGTCAGAAGATAAAGTGGGTTGGTGCGAACTCATACTTTGTTGAAAAGATGTACACCGATTACAGTCAGAAACCGTATCATTTCTTTGGAAACTCATGGGTTATGTATGCTCTTGAGCGTATGGGAATACCATTCTATTATTCGGATGTCAACGACAATACTGCTTTCCTTGACGGAGACCTTGTAAAGGAAATGACGGATGAACAAATTGAAGAGCTGTTTAAGGGCTCGGTATTCCTTGCGTCCGATGCGGCAAAGGATATCATCGACAGAGGATTTGGAAAGTATCTTGGCGTTGATATTACCGAATGGGATCTTGGTACAGTAAGTGCCGAGAGCTTTGACGGAACACCTGCATCCGCTTGTACTAAGCAGAAGAATTTAAAGCGTCTCATTCCTCAAAATGACAAGGTTGAGGTAATCTCGTATAACTATCGCAACAACGACGGAAAGGCGGATATTCTTGCTCCTGCAGTAACGGTGCTTGACAGGGACGGTAAGCTCAGCGTTGTATATTGCGGCACTCCTCTTGCCGATTTCAACTACATGGAAGGCTTTGCATTCCTTAACGAGACAAGAAAGCGTCAATTTATAACACTCCTCAAGAGAGCCAACACTCTTCCTGTATATTATCATGGCGACAATGAGATACTTTTCAGAGCCGGATATGTTGAAGATGGCAGACTTATGACCTTTACTCTCGATATTTGTACCGACCCCGAGGAAGAGCTTACTCTTTACCTTGAAAAAGCTCCTAAGGGTGCAAAAATACTCAATTCCGACGGAACTGAGTCCGATGTTGAGTGGGAAGCTCTTGGTGATGATATTTATGCCTTTAAGACAAGAGTTGAGCCGATGTACCCCGTAGTGCTTTTTGTTGAACAATAAAAGCTTGAATTTTTATACACAAAAGTGCAAGTAATCTATAAATGATTACTTGCACTTTTCAGACTGTCGAAAAACGCTCATCTTGCTTTCGCTTGATGAGCGTTTTTTGTGTTGAAACAAGAAAGAATGAAAGAAAAGTAAAAATTGAGTTAAATAATCAAGGGATTCAAAGTGGAGAT
>SVRV01000034.1 GCA_015064635.1 Oscillospiraceae bacterium | reverse complement strand
ATTTCCATTTGGTCTCTTCCGTTTTGTCCCTTACTCAGCATATCTTTTACCTCACTTTTTTCTACCTCCATTATACCATATTTAATACAAAAAAGCCACTCCTTAGAGTGACTTTTTCGACAGTCTGCGAAACGGAGTGAAATCACTCCGTTTCTTTTTTAGTTATAATTCTTATATATTTCAATTATTTTATCGACTTTAGGTGAAACTATCAGTGATACCGTCAATCCGTCACGTCGTATAACTGCTTTTTCTATTATAGGCATTTCTTCTATAAGATAGTTTTCAGCCGATTTTTTTATGTAATTTAGACGTTTTCCCAATTTTTCTTCAATTACATCAGCGTCATCTTCTGTATTTCCCTTGACTATAATTATTTCTTCCGAAGACATTCCGTTACTCGACGTCATATATACAGCGTCTGAATATATATCAGGAGTAATTCCTACTACGTCCTCTAACATTTCATCGGTCATATCATACATTTCCGCTAATTTTGTTTTTTCTGATATTTCCTCAAACAAATCATGAGGCAACGGAAAAGCTTCCTTTTTTGTGGAGCAAGATGTAAAGGCAAAAATTAACAATGCAATAATCAAAAGCTTTTTCATATATTACTCCTATTTATATTCAGCAAATTTGTAAAGTGTATCAACAACCACCCTTGCACCTTCATCATTAAGGTGAACGTAGCCGTCACGGCACATACTGTCATCGAGCGCACCTTTATCATTACAAAGAGAGGCATGGATATCAACAAATTCTACGTTACAGTCGTCACAAACACTTCTAATTTTTTCAACAAAATCCGATATAAGGTCATTGTCAAACTCTTTGTTCTTTACGTAAGTCGGTAACCATGACGAATTTACTTTTGGAGGATTTGCAATGATAATTACTTCCGTATTGGGTAACAGCTTTTTTGTATTGTTGATAAGCTCAAAATAGCGTTCTGCTGTAAGCTGATTGTCAATACCCATTGCAAGATCATTCAGTCCCAGCAGAAAAAATACTCTCTTGGGAGAAATTGATATAAGAATATCCTCAATTGGCGCTTCTTCTCCTTTGTAGGTATAGTAAATATCGTCATTGATGTGACCTGTCAAGTGAGCTATTGTAATACCTACCGTTGTTGTAACAAATTTTGCATCTCCAAGTACAATTCCTTCTTTGCGAGCCTTTGCAACATATTGACGTATTCCTTCCATTATGGAATCGCCAACAAAAAGTGTATCGTTGAAATAAGCGTCATTGCGAGGATTGGGGGCGGGTTCTTTGGGAGATTCAACCTCTTCTGAAGTAGCTGTACCTTTGGAATCCTCGAGTTCTTCTCCAAACTCGGGCTGCACGGGAGTTTCCGTAACAATCGATGTATCGATTGAAGTCGCTTGCTGTGTTGATGCCGTACTGCACGACGAAAACGCAAGCAAAAAGCAAACAAGCAATGCTATTACTTTCATTATATCTATATCCTCACTGCTTTATGATAGATTTTTCAAGCTCTGCCCTATCGGGGGTGACATATGCTGTCCAGTATGTCGCATAAGTCACAAACCCGGGCTTTGCTGCCGGTGGCTTTTTTACATGTTTTATTAACGTATAATCAACAGCAATGTTGTCACCCTCTGCCGAAGAATGCATGGCGGCAAGACTTGCTGCAAACGTAAAATCTTCAGCCGGTGGCTCTTCACCGTCGGTTTTCATAATTACGTGACTTCCTGCAAAATTCTTTACATGGAACCACCAATCGTTTTTTTCGGAAAATTTAGTGGTAAGATAATCATTTTGAAGATTATTCTTTCCGATGTACACTTCAAGACCCGAAGGAGATATTGCCTTTAGCGGCTTTACTTTTTTCTTTCTGTCAGAGGTTTTCAGCTTTTTGCGGTCACGCTTTCCATATCCCCACACAGCAAGCTCTTCTCTGAGTTCATCAAGATCGGATTCGGTTTCTGCTCGTGATAAGCTGTCAAGCACTGCATCAATATACTTCAGCTCGTTGCGTGCCTCTTCTATTTGTGCGGTAAGCTCTCCCCTTGCGTTTTTCTTGCGATTATAGTACTTATAGTAACGCTGTGCATTTTGGGAAGGAGAAAGTCTTTCATCAAGTTCAACTGTTACCTCGGGGTATCCCTCTTCGGAATAATCTATAACCTTAACCTGCTTGTCCCCTCTTTTTATGCGGTACATGTCCTGAGATATGAGGTCTCCACACTTGCGACAGTATTCCATTTTTTCGGTATCTACAAGCTCTGCTTCCTGTGCTTCGATCTTCTTTAAAAGTCTGTTCTGACTGTTCAGAAGAAGGCGGAAAATATCCTGTGCTCTCTGCTTTATGCGCTCTGCCTTGTCTCTTTTGGTGTAAAATCCGTCGATAAGGTCAGAAACGCTGTCTATCGGCTTTACAATCGCCTTTCCGCCATACTGCCTTATATCCACAAAGGAAAATTCAAAGGGAATATCCGGAGTCTCTGTGCGGCAAATAAGACATGGATATATATTATCGGATGTGAGATTTTCATAGAATGATGAAAAATGATACCACAGCTTATCTATGTCCACACTGCCCAAAGTGGCAGTAGCATCTTGTGAAGCACGAAATACGGCTTCTCTTGCGATAAGAGGTGCAACGCCAAGCACAGTTGAAGTTATGGCACGATCTGCGGGTGTTGTTGCGTCCATATTTGACAGAGCCTCAAGAAAAGTCTCTTTTGTAAGAGTTGTCGGATCCAGCTTATTTTGAGGCGGAGGCAATTCATACTTCACACCTGCAAATACAGGGCGCTTTGAAGGGTCTGAAAAATCCGACGTACGAATGGCTCCGAGTATTTTTTTATCTTCATCGCAAAATATAATATTGCTATGCTTGCCCATTATCTCGGCTATAAGATATTTCTTTGAAATATAACCCATTTCGTCCTTGAAATCAAATTCTATTTCCGCAACTCTCTCAAAGCCGTACTGTCTTATATGAGCAATACGTGAGCATGACAAATGCTTTCTAAGCAGCATACAAAAGGATGGAGGAGTATTCGGGTTCTCCTTTGCAAAACCGCTGAGATGAATTCGAGGATTGCCCGCACCTGCAGATATTACAAGGCGCAGGTTTTCTCGTCCGACGTGTAAAAGGAGGTGAATCTCGTCCTTTTCAGGCATGGTAACCTTGTCTATCCTTGCACCGTTAAAGCCGTTGTCTTCTCCGAGTTTTTTATCAAGTTCGTGTGTAATGGCATAAACCATTCCTGCATCAAAAGCCATAATGAGTTTCCTTTACATAAGTGTTACTATCTTTGCCGGGTTTTCACCGTAAAAACGTATTGTCTTAACTTCAAATTCTTCTTCAATAAGGTCAGCAAAAGCATCAACGGCAATTACCTCTGTTGCATAATGACCGCCGTCAACCATAGTTATGCCATACGGTAGCTCTTCGTTTGCTACGCTGTATGTGATGTCCCCTGTAACCATAGCATCAGCACCCAAGGTATGAGCCAGATGAATAAAATCCTTTCCACCGCCTCCGAGCACTGCAACTCGGTTTATTTCCCGTTTGCCCTCATAAAAAACAACATTGGTATTAAGAGCAAGAGATACCTGTGCAGCAAATTCTGCCGGTGAGCATTTGGGATAGTTACCTATCCTGCCCATAGGAATCTCCCCCTCAAATCCAAAAGGCTGAGGGTTAATAAGTCCAATTTTTTCAGCAAGAATATCATTCATTCCGCCTTGTGCGCTGTCAAAGCGTGTGTGATAAGACAAAACGGAAACATTCGCCTTTATAAGCTTTTCTATTCTCAAGGCAAGAGCTGTGTCATTTAACTTTTTTAATGGTTTAAATATGAGCGGATGGTGACTGACTATCAGATTTGCTCCGCATTTTATTGCCTCTTCCACAGCATTGTCCGTTACATCAAGAGTAACAAGAACACCCGTAACTTCACTTTCCGGATGAAGATAAAGCATATCACCGTCATTATCCCATTCCTCACTGAGAGATGAGGGGAAACGTGAATTCAACAAATTTCTGATATCACATATTTTCATTTAGCCTACTCCTTAATTCGGTTAGTTTTCTTCTCAAGGTATTTTCATCCGATGTATCCTCTCCGGCTTCACGCTTTCCGTATATGCGGTTATCAAGGTCATGAACCAAAAGCGAAATGAGATCACACATCAGCTTTGCGTTTCCATCCTCAATAGCATCACTTACATTTCCAACAAGAGCGTCAAGAGGTGTTATGCTTCTTTGAACTCCGTCAAAGTATACTGACATAACTGTATATATTTTTCCGTCTTCCTTTACAAGAGCTTCCTTCTCTATGAAGAAGCCGTCTTTTAAAAGAGCCTCTCTTAAAAAAGGAACCTTTGTCATTGGTTGGAGAACCATATGTATTTCTTTGTTTTTTAAAAAGGGAGCTTGCGAAATTATTCTGTAAATAAGTTCTCCTCCCATACCTGCTATTACAAATTCGTCGGCAATGCCGTCAAAATATGCAGCACCGTCGGTAAGAACGGTTTCTATTTTGTCGCCGAAACCGTACTGCGCAATATTTTCCTTTGCCCGCTCAAGCGGTCCTTTTCCTACATCGGAAGCGTAGGCTTTTTTGCACTTTCCTTCTGTGACTAAAGCAATTGGCAAATAGGCGTGGTCTGTCCCTATGTCGGCAACGGTTTTACCCTCTCTTATAAGCGTAAAGGCGGCAGTGAGCCGCCTTGTGAGTTTTACTTTTTTCATTACTTGGAAGCAAGATAATTGTTGATCTTGTCAACAAGCTCGTCTGCATCTGTTCCGTGAACCTCACACGCCTCTTCGATTGACTCACCTCTTGCAGAGGGACATCCAAGACAGTGCATTCCTATTTCAAGGAAGAACTTTCCTGTTTCTCTGTCAAAATCGAGAATGTCACCGATAATTGTTTTTCTTGTTACGCTTTCCATAATTTTTCTCCTTGTTATTAAATATTTTTATTTTTTTCAACAGCTGTTTTTTGTGTGCTGAACACATATTTATTCACAAGCTTTATACCTATGCAAACAAGCGACGGTACAAATCCCATAATAAATGACAATGCAAATTTTTCGCCACCGGGGAAAGCTATGTTTATCAATTCCCCGACAGGCTCTACAAAGACAAATAATGCCATAATACCGAGCGACAGCACCGAAAGAATTATCAGGTATTTGTTTTTCAATATTGTGAAGTCAAATTTGTCATCAAGAGAAAGAGCATACGCCATAGTTATTCCTGCTGAAATAAGTATAACAAATGTGCACCCATTTGCCGCCTGCTGTGACAGAGCTGCAACCTGCGATGCTTTCGAAAAAAGTGTTATAACGGCACCTTCAACAAAACCGCATATTGCAGGAATAAGTATAAGGTTTTGAATGTTTATCTCCAGATTCTGTCCGCCGAAAGCATCCTTTAGTTCATTTCCGTGAGGTTCTCTGACCGCAAGAGAAAACGCCAAAGGAAGTGCTATTAATGTGGAATAAATCATAACTGTGCCTGACGTAACACTGTGTATTCCCGTAAACAGCAAAGGTAATATTGCCGCAAACAGCATAATGAATTGAAAATTCAAAAAGTACTGAAGCATGTGCCTTGTGTTGCGATAAACCGAACGTGCATATTTAATACACTCGGGAATAAGCTCAAAGCTTCCGTCAAGAATAACATCAGCATTTTGACGTGCCGCCTCATCTGCCCCCGAAGAGGGACAAAATGATACATCGGCTTCTATGATGAGTCTCAAATCCTCAACGGATGAAGCAGTTACGGCGATTATATCGCCATCCTCCTTACGGTAAGAAACTATGTCTGTTTTTTCATCGGGATCAAGAGAAACATATACCTTGTATTTTTTTATATCAGCACGAAAAACACCGACATCCATTTGTACAAGTTCTTTTTCTTCTACTATTCTGTCATCCTCACGAAGTATTGATAAGCTCTTTGCAAATCCCGTGGAGGTGGAACGTCCTTCCGACGTCATAAGTACGATATCCGTGCCTGATTTTTTACAGATATTAACTGCACGTGCAGCATCAGCTTTTATGGAAGTATGCAGACCGATATATCCCTTAAAAGAATACCCGGAATTCACATCTATCTCCCCGGTGCCTTCCTTGTAATCAATCTTCTTTATGGCTATTGCAGCAACACCTTCGTTACCGACAGCAATTTCTCTTGACAGCTCTCTTATACTTCTTCGCTCCCGCTCATCAAGAAGACGTATCTCGCCCTTATTCTCAATATAAGTACAAGTCTTCAAAACAGCCGAAGGACTGCCTATGGATATTACGAAGAATTCGTGGTCTTTGAAAACTATTACTCGGCTCATTCCATTGAATTCCGAATAAGGTCTTTTTTCCAAAAGCAAATACTTTTCGTACAGAGATGCCTGAGTGATGCCAAGCTCTTCCGCGCATTTTACAAGTGAGCGCTCAACGCTGATTCCGTTGTACGAAAGTCCGTCATCTCCTCCAACAGAGGCAACTACAGCAAGTTCAAACAACTCTCTTACGTCACTGTCCCCCGCTCCTCTGAATCTTTTACGTTCATCATTAACAAAGACGGTGTTAGGTCTGGGAGACGAGTTTCTGAAATATCGGCTGTCATCAACTACAACACAGCTAATGTCGCACATTCTGTCAAGAGATGACATATCACGAATGATACAGCCTTTTTTATAGAGTCTGTAAGTACCGACGGAAAGAGTCAGGTCAAATAAAGTAAGTACAAGGTCGGGCAATGCCGCAACGGCAAGCGTCGCAGACAGATAAAGCGAAGTAAAAGCATTGATTCCACGTACTATACTAACTACCGCAACAAAAAACGCCGCCAACACCCATATGAGTGATATTTGCTGAGAAATAAAAGAGCATATTTCAAATATATGTGTACGACGTGCGTGCTTTGAACGCGAGGTAAGCTTATTCTTCTTATCAAAAACATCCTTACCCGTATTACATACAAGCACCTTTGCGTCGCCTGACATTACTACGCTTCCCGCAAAAATGATACACTCGTAGTACGGAACACCTTTACCTCTGAGAACATCCTCCTGCATCAATTTGATAACAGGGGAAGAATTTCCCGTGAGCTGTATTTCCGATACTCTGAGCAAATCCTGCCATAAAACTATACAATCACAAGGTACAACGTCACCAAGCCCCAAAAGTAATATATCACCCGGAACAAGTTCGGAATAATCAATTACTTGCTCGAAACCGTCACGTATTACCTTTGCCTTTGTGGATACCTCATTGAGCAATTTCGAAACCTTTGCCGAATAACGTACCGAAGCATACTTAAAGGAAGCATATGCAAATGTAAAAATCAGCAATGCGAGCCAAGACACGCCAAAAGTGTTAAAGCTTAGGCTAAGAATTGTAAGAAATACCAGCACCCAAGGCATAACGTCCCGAAATGCATTCTTTATTACAGCAAAAAGCGTTTTGGGAGTATGAACATCAGAAGAAAACTCTGCGCGGTTTTTTGCAATATCCTTTGACTTGAGTCCTTTATCTGCGTCGGTGTGCAATAATTCAAAAAGTTTTGTTGCATTTATTTCAAGCAAATTCATTTTTATTTACACACTACCTCAATCTTTGAATCGGACACATCAAGAGAAACCTCCGATAAGCCGTCTTCGTATGATAAAATCATCTTTTCCGCTATTATATCTTCAATATGAGTCTGTATATAACGTCTGACGTTACGTGCACCGTACTTATCACTATATGCTTCTTTGGCAATAAGCGAGACGGACTCCGGAGACCATTTAAATGGAATAGCCTTTTTATCCAGAACCGACTTCAAATCATTCAACTGTATTTCCACAATCTTTTCGATTTCGGGTATACCGAGTCTGTTAAAGGTAATTATTTCGTCAACACGGTTCAAAAACTCAGGTCTTAAGAACTCTCCCAATGCTTTCTCGGTTCTCTCTTCATCTCTTGTTGCAGACGTACCGGAAAATCCCGAAACATTACTTACTGCGGAGGAGCCGGCATTTGTGGTCATAATGAGAATTGTATTCTCAAAATTTACCTGCTTACCGTGAGCATCACTTATCACACCGTCATCAAGAATTTGAAGCAGGATGTTCATAACATCGGGATGTGCTTTTTCTATTTCATCAAAGAGAACTACAGAATAGGGTTTCCGCCTGATTTTTTCTGTAAGCTGACCCGCTTCGTCATATCCCACATATCCGGGAGGGGCACCTATTATTCTGGCAACAGAGTGCTTTTCCATAAATTCCGACATATCAAGGCGAATAAGCGCCTCGGGGGAATCAAAGAGCTCTCTTGCAAGAATTTTCACAAGCTCTGTTTTGCCTACTCCGGTAGGACCTGCGAAAATGAAGGAGACCGGACGTCGCTTATAAGCAATGCCGACTCTTGAGCGTTTTATAGCCTTGCAAAGTGCGGCAATTGCCTTATCCTGCCCTATTATACGTGCAGAAAGATCACCTTCGAGTCTCTCGAGCTTTTTATAATCATTTTCTGCTATATCACTTGCAGGAACGCCTGTCCACACTTCAATAACCTTTGCAAGGTCTTTTTCACGAAGTTTAATTTCGGCACGCTTTAAGGTAAGCTCATCAAATTCATTTTGTGACTTTATTTCAGAAACCTTTATTTCAGCAATACGGGAATATACATCATCCGTAGGTTCGGGGAGTGCTTCCAATGCTTCTCGCTGTTCTTTAAGCTTCTTCATATCCGAAGAAAGCTCTGAAAGTCTGTTTATCACGGGACTTTCAAGTGCAACTCTTGCACACGCCTCATCGAGAAGGTCTATTGCCTTATCGGGCAAGAATCTGTCTGTTATATAACGCTCGGAAAGTACTACTGTTTTTTCAACTATATCCTCGGGAACAACTATTCCGTGAAAGCTCTCGTAATATTTCTTGATTCCAAGGATAACGTCCACCGTATCCTTTATAGAAGGTTCGTTAACCATTACAGGTTGGAATCGACGTTCAAGTGCGGAATCCTTTTCGATATATTTTCTGTATTCGGCAAGAGTAGTTGCGCCGATAAGCTGAATCTCGCCTCTGGAAAGAGCCGGCTTCAAAATATTGGCTGCATTCATTCCGCCTTCTGTATCGCCGGTTCCTACAATTGTATGAACCTCATCTATAACGAGAATTATATTACCAAGTGCTTTTACCTCTTCAATGAGTCCTCTTATTCGGTTTTCAAACTGTCCTCTGAACTGTGTTCCTGCTACAAGGCAGGTCATATCAACGATAAATACTTCTTTATCACGCAATTTAAAAGGAACGTTTCCCGCAACAATACGCTGCGCAAGAGCTTCTGCAAGTGCGGTTTTTCCGACACCGGGCTCACCTATAAGGCATGGATTATTCTTCTGTCTTCGGCAAAGAATCTGAATCATTCTGTCAAGCTCTTTATCTCTACCTATTATATTATCAAGCTTTCCGTCCTTGGCTCTCTTTGTCAAATCAATACAAAACTGATTTAAAAACTTTCGTTCCTTCTCTGCTTTTTTATTCTTCTTACCATTTACTTTTTCACCATCTGAGTTATCTCGTCTCTCGGTAATACCGGAATTGCCCATAAAGAGCTTGCGAAGGTCAAAAGCAGGAGCTCCGGTATTATCGGCACCGTCATCGGTAGGAACAAGTCCCGACATATCCGAAATGTCCATGTCCTCCATAACATCTGCCATCTCGCCAGAAATCTGTTCTATTTCATCGTCCCCGATTCCCATCTTTTCAAAGACATCGGTAACCGGCTTAATATTAAGCTCCTTTGCACATTTAAGGCAAAGACCTTCCTGCTTTTGCTCATTGCCTTCTATTTTTGTAATAAAAACCACTGCAGGACGAACCTTGCATCTTGAACACATTTGCCACATATATACTAACCTCTCTCAGTGTCACTCATATCTTCCTTTTTTTCAAAGGTATTCATTATATTCTTTCTATAATTGTCCACATACATTATCAATGCAAAAAGCATAAAAAGTATGAGGAAAACTCCCAATGTTATTCTAAGTGTGTCCGACATATCCTTGACTAAAACCAATAATGTCGCAACTATGTAAAATGCCACCGTACCTGCCTTACCGTACCAGTTGGACTGTACGTACACCTTTTCCTTTTTCAAGGCAAATAGAGCGCCAATGAAAAGCACAAGCTCTTTGAGCACCAATACTCCAACAACCCACCACGGAACAAAACCGCTTTGTCCAAGGCAAACAAGAGCTGTGACCTGCATGCATTTATCGGCAAAAGGGTCGAGTATTTTACCTATATTAGATGTCCAGTTATAGTGTCTGGCAAGAAAGCCGTCGAGCACATCGGTAAATCCTGCAAGGAGAAAAACTGCTACTGCCAACACGTGTTGCTTTGTTACATGAAAAAAATAAATAAATACCGGCACCAAAAGCATTCTGAAAAGTGTAAGTATATTCGGTATAGCTGATTTTTTTAATAAACTCATTATTTTTTAACTCCTACATTTGTCAAAAACTCACTCATAAGTCCAATTGGTGTACGCTGTACAAGATATTTATACAAAATAGTTCCTTCTTCCAAGTCACCAACAGTCAGATAAGCTCCTCCGATTTTTACGTAAGGAATTACCGCATTCAAAAGTGCTATAAATACAAACGCAAATACAATTCCGAGCACAAGACCGAGGATACCGCCGAGAAGGTGGTTGGTTATATTTAACACAGGAAGCTGAACTAACTTTCCGATAATAAATCCGACTATGCGTATTACTATCTTTGCTATTATAAAGATTATAATAAATGCAACTACGTTAGATACGGTAATTCCAAGAGGACGTGCGATGTACTCCAGCATAAAATCCCCGATTGTACCGTCCGTATCTGCATACTTTGATGCGATATCCTCCAAATCAAAGCCCATATTTTCAATATAATCAACAAAGCCGGAATGCTTCTTTTCGATAAGCGGACCTATGTCCATCTCAGCACTGGGATCAACGCCGAGCCACGTGGCAATCTTGTTCATAGTTATATTTTCAAATATTCCTTTGAAAATAATTTGGTACAGGAATGCACCGAGCTTTGATGCCAAAATTGCGGCAACGATAAGCGAAACGATATTCTTGAGGAGATTTACAAGCATTACAACAAAGCCGCTTCTGTATCCCCAAATACACGTTATTGCTACTATTGCAACAATGCAAAGATCAATAAATAAATTCATTAAATCCTCCAAATAACTATTCTACCTCTACACCCTTTGCGAGTGCCATTCCGTCATATACAAGATATACGTTTTTTTCATCCAAAAGTTCAACAGAGCGATAACTTCTTTCGGAAGGATATGCCTTTACTTGTTTTCCCTTCAGGTCGATAACTGTTATTTCCTCAACGCCGAGTAGAAAAGCAAAGCTCTCCGATACACATATATCCGTTACTTCGGAATTGATATTGCTGACCATATAAGTATCCCCATTTGCACCAAATATAATCAAGGTGTGCATTTTGCCCACCAGATTTTCGTTGAGCAAAAGAGCCGACCATTCCCCTCCACACTCAAATTTTCTCAGTGCTCTTGAGTTAAATGAATAGTCGGAAAGTATACTTCCGTCGGGTGCAATAATACGCAAAACTTTATCTGTAAGACATACAATATTGCCCGCAGAATTAAAATTAACCTTCATAATCAGCTCGGAATTAAAATCAAGTGATGCTATTACCTTGTTAGAATCTGTTGAAAGTATCACAACCTCGGACAGCAAGTCCCCTGCCGATGTATTCTTCATTGTTCCGACTGCCATGTATACTTTATCCGAATCAGCGGAGTAAATATCTGCGGTCAGAGAATACTTGTCAACACTTCGCCAATTGAATATATTCTCGAAATTGTTGTTATATACTTTCAATGCGGAAGTATGGTCCTTTTCTGCGGTTACAACACAGAAATTACCGTTGTCATCAAGAGAGACATCATATACCGGGAAATCAAATGTATTGCTCCAAAGCTTGGAGAAGGAATTGTACACCGCAACGTATTTGGCACCAACATCGTATGTGGCAAAAAATCTGTCACCCAATGACAGCGCAGGAGAAGTCATTGAATGTGAATCTGACAAAATCTCCTCGGAAGAAAGGTCGTATATTTTTACAGAAGTTTTTGTAAGAACGACTAAATCCTCTTTAAATGAGCCGGTAACTGTTGCAGAATCGGACTCAAAATCTATTTGTGTATTCTCACTGCTTCCAAAGGTAACAGGTTTTACATCAACGTATTTCATGAGGTATCTAAAATTCTCCACAGTCAGATCCTCACGGTAAAAAAGCACAGCGAGAACAACAAAAACAAGTAAAAGAATTACCACAAGATAACGTATCTTTTTTATGCGTGAATGTGTATCGGCGTAGGTATTTTCATTTTTGCCGTTATTTTCTGCCATAGCTTCTCCTTTTTATTAATATTTGACACTGTAAAGCACCAATCCGTCCGGTGGAGCCGTAAATCCGGCTACAGAACGGTTTTCTGCCTCTATTATTTGTGTCATCGTATTTTCGTTTCTTCCTAAATTCAAATCAATAAGTGTTCCTGTAATAATTCTGACCATGTTGTACAAAAAGCCGTCAGCTGAAACAGAAAACGTTACAAGGTCTCCGTCTCTGGAAACAGATGCATGGAAAATTGTACGAGTGGGATCTGTAATCTTCGAACCTGCAGCCATAAACGAAGCAAAATTATGCTTTCCTATCAGCTGCTCGGCATCTCTTGCCATTTTTTCTTCGTCCAGCTTTGCAGGTACACGGTAGGCGCGTCCCGCAAGAAACGGATCCGGAATTGCAGAATTCAATATTCTGTAACGGTATTCTTTTGAAATGCAGTCATATCTCGGGTGAAAATCTTCACTTACAACCGTACACTCTTTTACAGCTACGCTGGGAGGAAGAAAAGTGTTCATTCCTCTGACTATGGCATCTGCGGGAATAACTTT
This sequence comes from Oscillospiraceae bacterium, assembly GCA_015064635.1. Classification (GTDB taxonomy): domain Bacteria; phylum Bacillota; class Clostridia; order Oscillospirales; family SIG627; genus RGIG6353. The sequence continues at coordinate 13,859 of SVRV01000034.1, read as the reverse complement.
ATCCGTCTTTATAGACAGTACGTAATTTTCCGCATGTACCCCGCTGTCTGTTCGGCTGCAACCCGTAACCGTAACATCGGAGGAAAAGAAGCGCCGAGCTGTTTCTGTCATAACCTGCTGTACAGTAAGAGCATTTTTTTGAAACTGCCATCCTTTATAGTATGAGCCGTCAAAAGCTATAACCAATTTATAATTCATAAAGCCTCAAATTGACAAAGAAGTATTTATTGTATTGAGCAGAATTACCCCTGCCAAGAAAAGTATTCCTGCAAAAAATGCTATTATATCCTTTGCCGAATACTTGAGAACCTTCATTCTCGTTCTTCCCTCGTCTCCTCTGTAACAACGGCACTCCATTGCAGTTGCGAGCTCATCTGCACGTCTAAATGCAGAAATGAACAGCGGTATGAGTATTGGAAGAAATGCTTTTGCCTTATTTATCAGTCCCTTACTGTCAAAGCCTGCGCCTCTTGCTTTTTGAGCACTGATTATTTTATCTGTTTCTTCAAGCAAAGTAGGAATAAACCGCAGTGCAATAGTCATCATCATGGCAAATTCATGTACCGGTACCCTGATTTTTTTCAGCGGCTTCAACAGTCTTTCTATTCCGTCGGTAAGCGAAATAGGTGAGGTTGTGTAGGTCAACAGTACCGAAGTACCTATAATCAATGATACGATTCTTATTATCATAAACACTGCGTTGATTATACCTACACGGTAAATTTTTATTATTCCCCAATGCACTAGCGGTGCATCGTCGGAGGTTGTAAAAAACAAATTTATTATCGTTGTAAAAACGATCAGTATCATTATAGGCTTCAGACTTTTCAACACTATCTTATACGATATTCCCGAAACCGCAACCAATATCAGTGCTGTCAGCAGTAATGCCATAAGAGAAAAGAGATTATCCGCGATAAAAATCATTACTACGTACAGCAATACCAATATTATTTTTGCTCTGGGGTCAAGCTTGTGCAATATGGAGTTACCTGAAAAATATTGCCCCAGTGTTATGTCTTTGAGCATTTGTATTACCCTTCTTTTAAAGCTTCAAATATTTTTTTATACGCCATATCAACGGTATATATTCCACTTCCGTCAATTATCCCAAGACGTGTAAGCTCTTCCGTGAGAGAAGTTATCTGCGGAATATCAAGTCCCGACTCTCTGATGGTATCAGCCTTGAGGAAAACCTCATCAACCGTTCCGTGGGTGAGAACATGTCCGTGATTCATCACAACTATATCGTCTGCATACATAGCCATATCTTCCATACTGTGCGAAATCAATATAACCGTTGCGTTGTGACTCTCTCTCCATTTTTTAATACCGTTAAATATCTCGTCCCTTCCTTGAGGGTCAAGACCTGCTGCCGGCTCGTCGAGTACAATTATCTCGGGTTCCATTGCCATAATGCCTGCAATGGCAACTCTTCTTTTTTGACCGCCGGAAAGTTCAAAAGGAGAACGTTCAAAAAGCTCTTTGTCGATTCCTGTAAACTCTGCCGCAGTACGTACACGTCGGTCTATTTCCTCGGCGGGAAGCTTCATGTTGGACGGTCCAAAGGCTATGTCACGCCACACCGTTTCCTCAAACAGCTGATATTCTGGATACTGAAACACAAGTCCGACACGAAAGCGAACCTGCATAATATCGCTCCCCTTGTCAAAAATATCTTTTCCGTCAAGCAATACTCTACCCGATGTCGGACGAAGAAGTCCGTTGAGAAGCTGTGCCACCGTGGATTTACCCGAACCGGTATGACCGATTATTCCTGTTATTCTGTTTTCTTTAAAATCTATGCATACGTCCGTCAGTGCTTCCTTTTCAAAGGGAGTATCGGGGCTGTAAACATATGAAACATTGTCAAGCTGTAATTTGCTCAAATCGATTTACCTCGTCTTGCAAGCTTTTTTATTGCGTCAATTGCTTCGTCCTCCGTGAGGATACCCTCGGGAATGTTTATTCCTGCTTTTTTCAGACGGTGACAAAGGTCTGTTATCTGAGGAACATCAAGTTCAATTGAACGAAGCTTTTCAACATTAGAGAAAACCTCGCGCGGAGTTCCGTCCATTTCTATTTTGCCGTCATTCATAACTATCACTCTGTCAGCATTAGCCGCTTCATTCATATAATGAGTAATAAGAACTACCGTCATTCCATTTTCTTTGAGACGGTCAATTGCATCAAGGACTTCCCTTCGTCCCTTGGGATCAAGCATTGCGGTAGACTCGTCAAATATTATGCATTCGGGTTGCATAGCAATAATACCCGCTATTGCAACTCTCTGCTTTTGACCGCCCGAAAGCTGTGACGGAGAATGCTCTTTATATTCCGTCATATTCACACTTTCCAGTGCTTCATCAACTCTTTTGCGTATCTCCGAAGGCTCTACTCCCAAATTTTCGGGAGCAAAGGCTACGTCCTCTTCAACAGTGGTTGCCACTATTTGATTGTCGGGATTTTGAAAAACCATTCCAACACGACGTCTTATATCAAAAATCAAATTCTCATCGGATGTATCCATTCCGTCAACAAAAATCTTTCCCGAGGTGGGAACGAGAATTCCGTTTAACAGTTTTGCAAAGGTTGATTTGCCTGAACCGTTGTGTCCGATAACAGTGACAAAGCTCCCTTTTTCAATAGTCAAAGAAATATTTTTTATTACGTCGTCATGAGGATCTTCTATTTCCTCGGGCGAATAGTCAAAGGACACGTTTTCTATTCTGATAAATTCACTCATTTTATCCACCTTGCAGTTGCACCACACGGGAGTACAAGTCCGGTTGATGTAACCGGCAATCCTATTTCATCGGCTATAACGCTGCCTCCTCGCTTTGCGGCAATTTTAAGCGAGAGCAGATATGACATTGATGCACTTTGCAAACCTGTTGTGTAGGAGTTGAGAATCACAAAAAGAGGATTGTCTGAAATAACTTTTTCACAAAGCTCCAAAAAATCACCAATGTTATCTTCAAGCTTCCACATTTCTCCCGTAGGACCTCTGCCGTATGACGGGGGATCAAGAATGATAGCATCATATTTGTTTCCACGTCTTATTTCACGCTCCACAAATTTTGCACAGTCATCAACAATATATCTTATGGGAGCGTCCGAAAGACCCGAAAGTGCAGCATTTTCCTTTGCTACTGCAACCATTCCTTTGGAAGCATCAACGTGGCAAACAGAAGCACCCGCAGATGCACAAGCAATCGTGGCACCACCTGTATACGCAAAAAGGTTGAGAACCTTTATCGGGCGTCCTGCACTCTTGATTTTGTCCATCGCCCATTCCCAGTTAACCGCCTGCTCAGGAAATACACCGGTATGCTTGAAACCCATAACCTTAACGGAAAAATTAAGCTTTCCGTAGTTAATGGTCCATGAATCCTTCATGTTCTTATTCTTTATATCCCACGCACCGCCGCCACTTTTTGAACGGTGATATATACCGTCGGCGTGCTTCCACATATTACTGTTTTTTACATCCTTCCAAATGACTTGAGGGTCTGGCCGCTGAAGAATATAATCCCCCCATCTTTCAAGTCTGAATGAGTCTGATGTATCAATAAGCTCGTAGCTTTTCCATTTATCTGCTGTCCACATAGTTACATCCTTTCTATAATACGATATTATAGCACAAATCTCAGTATAAATCAACGGATTTATTACAAAAATATAATATACTTTTCATCTTTTTTAAAAATCTCTTGCAAATATTTCGCGGATATAGTAAAATATATCATAGATAGGATTGATTTTATGAAAATTAACATAACCGAAGAAGAAAACGGTATTACCGTAAAGCAATATATGGCATCTCAAAAATTTTCGGCAAGGCTCATTGCAAGATTAAAAAACAAAGAGCGAGGAATACTGGTTAACGGAGAAAGAAAAACCGTTCGCTGTGTTCTTAGCGCCGGTGATATACTTGAGCTTGAAACCGAAGACAGCGAAAGCTCCAAGAATATTTCCCTCTCTTACATGCCAATAAATATACTGTTTGAAGACGAGTGGTTCATTGCTGTGGAAAAGCCTCCTCATCTTCCTATACACCCTTCAAGAAGACATATAGATGACACTTTGGCATCCCGTGTCATGGCACACTTTGAAGGAACAGATTTTGTATTCAGAGTATTGACAAGGCTCGACCTGGATACAAGCGGAGTTGTCCTGGTAGCAAAAAATGCTATAAGTGCGGCAAGCTTTTCAAAGATGCTCACCGAAAGAAAAGTAAAAAAAGAATACCTTGCAATATGTGAAGGTGTGTTTGAAAATCATGATGGCATCATAGATTTCAACATACGCAGAACACGCGAATTTGCAATGGAACGTGAAGCGGTAGCTAAAGGCATATCTTGCGGCGAAAACTCCCCTGAAGGAAACGAAGCAATAAGTGAGTACTACGTTGTAAAACAAGGGAAAAATGCCACTCTTGTTGCATTCTCTCCCGTAACCGGAAGAACCCACCAATTGAGGGTACATTCAAAAGCTATCGGACATCCTATACTCGGAGATACTTTATACGGTTCACCGTCGGAGTATATTGACAGACAAGCATTACACGCCCAAAAGCTCACATTTATACACCCTTTTACAAAGCTGGAAACATACATATCATGCCCTCTCCCCGAGGACATAAAAAACTGCATGAAGGAACTGTTTGATGAATAAAAAGCGCATTTGCCTTGTAATTCTGTTAATATCAATGCTTGCACTCGGTACAGCGTTTCGTCTCTCGCCTGCTTTTTCCGAATTTTATACTCTGAAAATCGCACCGATATTTAAGGTACCCATTTCATTCATATCCTCCTTGTTTCCTTTTTCGCTGGGAGAAAGCTTTATTGTTTTACTTATTTTTCTCGGCGTTATCACCTTTGCATCAGCGGTTTTAAAGCTTGTGGCAATAATATGGCAAAAAGACATTATCTCCCATTTCAAAAGCTTTCTAAAAATACTTATTTGCTGTGCCATATACATTTTCTGTGTATTTTTCTTGACATTTGCCTCATCTTACTCAAGAATACCCATTAGTAAATCACTTAAAATCGACGAGGTTGAAATGAGCGAGGAAAATATTTGTGTAGCTCTTGAAGCTGTCACAAAGGAGCTTGAATTACTCTCTTCAAAGCTTCCGATAACACCTGCAAGCTCTACGTATTCTACCGACAACTTTGAGGAGCTCTCGGAAAAAGTGTTTAAAAGTGCGCTAAAAGCATATAAAAAGTATCCAATTTATCAAAGACCTATCTGTGAAGCCAAGCCTATAGCGTTCAGCGAAATGCTTGCTTATACCGGAATTTCCGGAATATATACATTTTTCACCGGTGAATCCAATGTGAATACCGCTTTTTCTGATTATACCGTGCCGTTCACAATTGCGCATGAGTACTCTCATCAAATGGGAATAGGCTCCGAAAAGGAAGCCGAGTTTTCTGCTCTTCTCATTTGCCTCGAAAGCGATGATCCGTATATAAGATATTCCGCATATTCACAGGTTGCAATTACACTCTCAAATCTTCTCTACGATATCAACCCAAAGGAATTTGAAAAAGCATTTCGTACCTTTCCTACGTGTTTGATAAATGATATTTATATTTCCTCGGAAAACAGCAAAAAGTATGAAGAAACAGTTGCAGATGAAATTGCATCTGCAATAAATGACACCTATTTATCATTAAACGGTGATGACGGGGTTATATCGTATTCGCTTAGTTCAAAATTGTATGTGTCATATTTTCTAAGGAGTAACGAATGAAAAGATACATCGCACTTATTATATTTATTATTTTTTCCGCTGTTGCCTTGAGTCTTGCTTTTGTTTCAAGCGCAGACGGAAGTGTACCCATTATGTACAGAAATGATACAAAATACAATATCACCGAATACCCTGTTGAGATAATAGACGGTAAGGTGCACGTCCCCGTCAGCTTCTTTATAGGTCTTAACGGAATTCAGTATGTTTATGCATCCGACCCTGCGGGCTTTTATCTCAGAAACACAAGTACCGGAAGATTCTTCTCCTTTTCTGCAAACGCAGATGCCATTATCGTTGATTCGGAACTGGTAAATATTAAATTTCCCATAGCTAATTCAACCGTGTATCTGCCCCTTGAGTACTGTGCTGACATATTATCCCTTTCGGTAGAAAAATCCACCCATGGAAATGAGCAGCGTATAAGATTGACCGACGGCACGCAAAAGCTCGCCTTTGACGATTTAATAGAGCTTTACGATCCAACAGAAAAGCCATCGGATAACCCGATAATTACACCCGAGAATCCTTCTGATATTTTGCCCGAAAATCCGAGCCAGCCGGAAACTCCCCTGCCTCCGGAGCAAGCTCAAAGATACGCATATATCACTGTTGACGTGCTTAACGGAAACGATGTTTGCGACGTTATTGATGAACTCAAAAACAGCAATACTGCTGTAACATTTTTCTTTGATTATGACAGCATTGCATCTCATCCGGAGTGTGTGATAAAAGCATTCGTATCGGGACACGGCATTGGTATATATTTGGATGAAACAAGTGAGGCAGATAAGACAAATGACATACTCTATTCGGTTATCAATACAAAAACCCGTCTTTACAGGACTGCCACACCTTTAAGTACTAAAGAAACAGAGGTAATGACGAAAAAAGGTTATATACAGAGAAAATATGACCTGATTGCCGATATAACTGACGAAAAACAGCCAAAACAAATTGCGCGTGATCTGTATAACGGAACGTTTAAAAAAGAGCATACTGTTATAAGTATACGCTCAGCAGGCAACACTGCGGAGGCAATTCATTGGCTAATAGATTATATAAACGGAGACGACCATCTTGAAGCACAAATAATTGATCCGACAGTAAGCATATAAAACGGAGGAAAACATGGAAACCAAAAAGAACATTTTGATAATAGAAGACGAAAAGACCATTGCTGAAATACTTCTTTACAATATAAAGGCGACAGGATATGAAGCACAAACTCGCTACGACGGACAAAGCGGTTTGGAGGAAGCACTGACAGGAAAATACGACCTTATTTTGCTTGACCTCATGCTCCCCCTGATGAATGGCTTTGAAGTATGCGCAAAAATACGTGAGAGACTTGATACTCCCATAATTATACTTACCGCAAGAGATACTGAATCGGATAAAATCAAAGGTCTTGATATAGGCGCTGACGATTATATGACAAAGCCTTTCAGCATAAATGAACTGCTTTCGAGAGTAAGAGCTAACATAAGACGTTACTCTAACGAAACTGTTGCCCACAAAATTGCAAGCAGTACAATTGAGATAGGTGACATTGTAATTGATTGCGACAATTATCTTGTAAAAAAAGCAGGTAAAGAGCTTGAGCTTTCAAAAAAGGAATATGACCTTTTGGCTCATTTTGCAAAAAATGCGGGGAAAATATACAGCCGTGAAGAGTTGATGAGCGCTGTTTGGGGTTACGAAAACTTCTACGGTGATCTGCGTACTATCGACGTGACAATAGCAAGATTGCGTCAAAAAATAGACGATCCCGGCTGTGAAGAAAGCCTTATTCAAACAAAGCGCGGAATGGGATATTTTATAAGCGCAAAGAAAGATTAGTTTAAGAGGAGTTATTGCTTTGTACAGAAAATTGCAATTTAAAATAGTGCTTATCCTGGTCTCATTCATAGTATGTATTATGACTGTCGTCGGAATGATTCTCATAGGCAATATTTTTAGCTATTACAACAATGATTTTGTTAAAGAGCAGTCTGCTGTTTTTACAGAAGAATTTATTGATGAGCTCGAAAACAGCCTTGAATACGATGACTATCCAGAGAGACTGAAGAATACTTTGTGGGCATATTCGGCTCACCTTGGTATAGATACGCACAGAAATTATTTTATTCTTGACGCTGACGGCAATTATCTCGCAGGTTCGGTAGAAAAGGAAGATAGCAAAATAACAAAAACAAATAATCTTGTACGTGCTATATCCGGAGTAAGCTCACATGACCAAAAATTGGGTGACCCGTACACCGATTGGGCACAAGTACTTACATCAAAGATTCTTCTCGCAGAGTAATCGTATATATCACGGAAAACAATACCGAAATGAAAGAATTTTCATGGATGGTATTCTCTATTATACTACAATCTCTCCTTATAGGCTTGATTATTGCGATAATACTGTCATTCTTCCTTTCAAAGGCAATCGTCTCCCCTATTCAAAATATTACAAAGAAAGCCACAAGACTTGCAAAAGGTGATTTTGAAGAAAAACTTGAGGTATATTCCGAAGACGAAATCGGTACCCTAACTCATACTTTCAACAAAATGGCTGACACCTTAAAGAGCAATTTAAATGAAATTTCGAATCAGCGTGAAAAGCTGGAATCAATCATTCATTATCTCAAGGACGCCGTAGTTGCTTTTGATAACGAAGGCTATCCTATGCACATTAATCCGGAGGCAAAAACACTTTTTAATTTAACCGAGGAAAACGGAATTACTCTTGACGGAATGATAGAAATTCTTGATCTCGACTACCGTTCCGAGGACCTTGCGATGGGAGAAAATGACTCTGTTGTGTTGAGTAATGTTGTTTATGATAACCGAGTATTTGACATCAGCTTCGGCAAATTTAATTTTTACCTTTCGAATGAAAAATATGGAGGATACATCGCTGTTTTGCATGACGTAACAGAAAGCTTTGAGCTTGACAAATCAAGACGTGAGTTCATTGCCACCGTATCCCATGAGCTTGGCACACCGCTTACGGGTATTAAGGGTGCAACAGAAACAATTGTTGCAAATCCCGATATGCCAAATGACGTAAAGAATCACTTTTTAAATATGGTAATCAGCGAAAGTGACAGAATGACGCATATAGTGCACGACCTTCTTGTACTCTCCCGTCTTGACAACAACCGAATGAAATGGGGTGCATCCTCCTTCTCGATAACCGAGCTTATAGAAAAGTGCTGCCTCGTTTTATCGACTCAGGCTGAAAGCAACGGACAAATGCTCTCGTTTATAAAAAATGACGAGCAGCTTCCCGAAATAATTGCTGACAGAGAAAAAACAGAGCAGGTACTCATAAACATTGTACAAAACGCTATTAAATATACCCAAAACGGCGGAAGCATCTTTATTGCCGCAGATTTCCGACACATTTCGGGAGTTGAAGGCTTGGCAGACGGAAAGTATTTCAAGGTTTCTGTCACAGACAACGGCATGGGTATCCCGGAAGAGGACATACCTCATATTTTCGAACGTTTTTACAGAGTAGAAAAAGCACGTAATTCCGATAAAGGCGGAACAGGACTCGGACTTGCAATTGCAAGAGAAATTGTTCAGGCACACGGCGGAAACATTCAAATACACAGTAAACTGCACGAGGGAACAACCGTTGACATTTATCTCCCTCAAAAAGCGCAGTTTTAAAGATAAGGAGAGAGCATGAGAAGAGCCAGCGAAATATTAAAATCAATTATACTCGTTATTTTAGCTGTATCCATGCTCGTTCTTTGGACAGGCTATATATACTTGCAGTTTGATACGACCAACGAAAGTAAAGCAACGCTGCAAAGAAGCTTTTGGGCGTTCACAGACAGTACAAAGGCGCCGCTTGAAATAACACCTGACAGCTCCTTTTTATCGCCTCGCTCCGTAAGTATTATGCTTTCCGGAAAGGGGTATTCCTCCTCATACAATTCCGAGCTTACAAAAACACTGTACGATTCTGTGGCACCTGTAATTCTTGAAATTTTTTCATCATCATACAAATGTATGCAGGTTGAAGCAAGCGAGTGGAACAAGGCATTAAAAGAAGATAATTCAATACTTGTAGAGTATTCTTCCCAGCTTCCCTATACTACCATAGCACAGTTTCTTCAAAAAGATGAAAACTACTGTGAAGGAGAGCTTTGCTATGTTGAAAAGATTTTACTGTTTTCTAAGGAATCAAATACTCCCGTTGCGGTTGCTGTTAATCAAAAAGGAGAAGTCTTTTCTTTCACAAAAATAAGTGATGACACATCGTTTGTGTATGATTTTAACAGTAACAACCTGGCGGCATATACTGTAAATAAAGGGTTTATTCCCTTTGAATTCAATCAAAAAACAAATACAGAAAGACATTTCCCTCATCTTCCACCGGAGTATAAATTGCTTGAAGGTGCGCCTAATCTCTCATCTGTTACGGTTTCAAATTATTTGTCAGATGTGTTGAAAAAAATATTTGAAGAGAAAAACAGTACCTATCTTGAGTTGGTTGATGACAGTGCACTTGCAAATGTGCTCGATTGTTTTGAAATCAACCCTCATATCGCAGGCTTCTACTCCGACACAGGAACAGGTCTTATGTTTGTCGGAGACAACACAAGGCTTACAATTTCTCCGGATGGCGTTATCAATTATTCACTTATAGACGGTGAAACAACATCAATTAAGACTTCTGCCATCCTTCGTACAGCAAGAACATCATTTGCTTCAGACGAGCTTTTGGCAGCTGCTACGGCTTTTATATCGGACTTTTCCCCTTCTCTCATTGGAGGAGATGCATCAATAGTTTTAAAAGGTATACAATACAATTCATTAAGTGCTGAATTTACATTTCTTTTCGGATATCAGTTTAACTCTTTGGATATTGTTCACTCTGACGGCTCAATATCAATATCTCTTGTCTTCAATTCCGAAGGCATAACCGAAGCTCACATAATCCCAATGAATGTAAATAAAACAGAGAGCGACAAAAACACAAGCGGTGAATATTTATCGGCGGATATTGTTCCGTCAGTCATAGCCCCAATATCCGACACTTCAAGCAATCTTGAACCAATTTATATTTTTGAAGAATACGATGAAACAATTACGCCTTACTGGGCATCGGAGGGAATAAATGAACTCAAGTAAATTAAAGCTTCTTCTCATTGCCCTCTTTCTTTGCGTTAATCTGTTTTTTTTAATGCGGCTGACCGATTTGATTGAATCAAAAAAATATTTTTCCAACGCCGAAATCAACGATGCTGTCAGTGTTTTGAAAACCAAAGGTATCAGTATCGATTCTGACGTAATAATCAAAGAAAAGAGCGTACCGACAACATTAAGACTAAATTTCAGCAGTTCTACAGTCGAAAAAATGGCAAAAAAAATAATGCATTCCGAATACGGAAGCTTTAATATTCCTAACGGTAACAACTTCGCAAATGACGTTGAAAGCTTTACGGTTTACAATGATTACAATTTTCTGTATGAGCGTTTTGACAGCAAGCAAAACAAAGAGTCGGTTATTGAAATGCTCAATGATGCAAAAAGCATTAGCAAAGATTTGCAAGAGGAATTGGAAGAGTATCTCAAAGAATTTTTGTCTCTCGCTTCCTCAAGCAATGCAGTGGTAACAGTAAAAATCGACAAACACATAAGTAAAAACGGATTTGACTATATCAAAGCCACTGAATGTATCAACGGATACGAAATAAATGATGCTGTATTTTATATAGTACTGTCTAATAACAAAGCGGTTTTTGCCTTTGGAAAGTTTTATTTTTCTGATACTGTTGCCGAATTCAAATCAGATGCTCATGACAGTATTGACATTTTGTTTGAAATAGATAAAACAGATTTTAAAATCATAAATATGGATATGATTTATTTCCCTGTTTATGAAAGCGCTACCTCCTATTATCTCACGCCATCATATAAATTCACGTATTTTGACGGTACTTTTTCCATTTATGATGCAACAAGCGGCGTGAAACGAAAATAATTTATAAAAAAGTTAATTTATACTTTATTTTTTTCGACATCTGTGTTATACTGTTGGGTGTCGGTACAAACATAAACTAAGGAGTTAAAAGATTTAATGGATAAAATTGCAATAAACGGCGGTAAGCCACTGAGCGGTGAGATTGTTGTCTCCGGAATGAAAAACGCGGCAGTAGCCATACTTCTTGCAAATATAATGGTCGAAGGCGAATGTATTATTGAAAACCTTCCAAACATAAGCGACGTTACTATTTCCCTTGACATTCTGTCAGCAATGGGTGCAAAAATTGAACATATAGCTCCGGGGAGCGTAAGAATTGACTCCACAGACATCCTTCCCTGCTCTGCTCCGGACGAACTCGTGAAAAAGATGAGAGCCTCTTACTATGTGCTTGGTGCTGAACTTGCACGCTTCGGCCGTTCAACGGTAGCGTGTCCCGGCGGATGCGATTTCGGTGTTCGCCCGATAGACCAACACATAAAGGGCTTTGAGGCACTTGGTGCAACAGTGTCGGTAACAGACAACCATATCGTCGCAGTAACAGCAAGCGGTGTTATTGGTGACTCTGTATTTATGGACGTTGTTTCTGTTGGTGCTACAATCAATATTATGCTTGCAGCGGTAAAAGCCAAAGGCGTCACCGTAATTGAAAATGCAGCAAGAGAACCTCATATAGTTGATACAGCAAACTTCCTCAACGCCTGCGGTGCAAAAATCAGCGGCGCCGGAACAGATGTGATAAAAATCACGGGTGTTCCCACTCTCCATGGCGTAACATATGCTATCATTCCCGATATGATAGAAGCAGGTACATATATGGTCCTTGCCGCATCCACATACAGTAAACTCAAAATATCAAACGTTATTCCTAAGCATCTTGATTCCATTACAGCGAAGCTCGTTGAAATGGGAGCAGAAGTTCTTGAGGATGACGACTCGGTAACTGTTTACCGCAGCGGTGAGTTAACACCGATTACCGTAAAAACAAGACCTTATCCCGGCTTCCCTACTGATATGAACCCCCAAATGTGCACGCTTATGTGCCTTGCAAATGGAAAGAGCCGTATGATTGAAGGTGTATGGGATAACAGATTCAGATATGTTGAAGAATTAAAGCGTATGGGAGCTGATATTGATGTTGATGATACAACAGCAACAATTAACGGAAATCCCGGGAAGATGAAAGGCGCAAACGTCAGAGCAGTCGACCTCAGAGCAGGTGCCGCTATGGTAATTGCAGGATTATCTGTAAAAGACCATACAGAGATTGAAGATATATTCCATATTCAAAGAGGATACGAGGATATCATAGGAAAGCTTCAGGCGGTTGGTGCAGATATAAAAATCATTACAACTTAATAAAAAGTGAGTTCGTAACCATCCTCACTTGACACAACAGTGTCGAATAAAAAAACTAAGGAGCTAAAAAATGAAGAGTAATACTCGTTTTATTGCAGAGGGCGCCATGGTTGCTGCCCTCTACGTTATTTTAACCTATATTTCAATGACTTTAGGACTTGACAAAGGTGCAATACAGTGCCGCTTGTCAGAGGCACTCACTGTACTTCCCGTTTTTTTCAGCTCGGCTGTTCCCGGACTTTTTGTAGGCTGTGTTCTTTCAAACCTGCTAACGGGATGTGCTATATGGGATATTGTTTTCGGAAGCCTTGCGACTTTGGTTGCGGCTATAATAACATCAAGAATCAAAAAACATAAATTTCTGGCACCAATCCCTGCAATTGTAGCTAACACCGTTGTTGTCCCCCCTGTCCTTGCTTACGTGTATCACGTGGAAACAGCTCTTCCATTGATAGCTTTGACAGTCTTTATAGGTGAAGTCATTTCTTGCGGAGTCTTTGGAAGTGTTGTAATTTACTTTTTAAAAAAGCACAAAAAGCGTTAAAAGGCTTGACATAACCACCCTTTTATGATATAATTCATGGGTAACAATACGGAGAGGTATCGAAGTGGTCATAACGGGGTTGACTCGAAATCCATCCGTGTCTGTGGTAGTCTTACCACTCAAAACCCTTTATTTTACGGGCTTTTTTCAAAATTTAATATTTTAGTTTTTAGCAGTTTCCAAAGAAAGTTTCCAAAAACTTTCAG
>SVRV01000004.1 GCA_015064635.1 Oscillospiraceae bacterium | reverse complement strand
GGCTTAAATTTGCTGCCATGAACCTTAAAAAGTTCGCAAAGAGAAAGTGGAGAGACAATCTCCACTTTGAATCCCTTGATTATTTAACTCAATTTTTACTTTTCTTTCATTCTTTCTTGTTTCAACATAAAAACGCTCATCTTGCTTTCGCTTGATGAGCGTTTTTCGACAGTCTGAAAAATAAATGTACGGATTTTCCGTACATTTATTTTTTCTTTATCTTATTGCGTTCAGATAGAGTCTCTCTGCATTGTTCCAGAATATATCGTTCCAATCCTCCCTTGTCAATTCCACTACGTCGCCTCCTGCATAGAGAGCGTAAAGACCTTCCACAACGTTGGGAAGAACCATAAGCTTATAGTCTGGCGGCAGTACAAAGTCGGGGGTATATTCGGGATGCACGGCAAAGAAATTACCGCCACTGGGCACTATTCTGCCAAGTGACTGACCAAAGTTCCATCCATCCGAGCCGTACATTATCTTCTTTGTGCCCATATATTTTAAGGCGTAGATGATTGACAGAGGATCGGAAATGCCCGAGCAATCCATCCACACGTTGTCAAGCCCTTCAAGATAGTGCAGTCCGCTTTTGAATTTGTCGGGGTGGTGTGCCATCGCACAGTGTGCAAGTACCATAGTTGCTTTAGGGTATTTTTTGCAAATGTAACGTATTTGCTCACCGTTTTTCGGGTCGTTGAGCATATGAGTGTAGTGTGAAAGATGTAAAACAACGCTGATATTCCACTTTTCGGCTAATTCCCACATCCATTCGGGTGCAAAGTCCAAAATATCAACCTCATATGATGCCAATTTGTCGCAGGGCGCATAGTTCTTATACGGCTTCAACGCAACGATGCGAGGATATTTTTTAAGCCATTCTTCGGTTTCCTCGGGACCGTCCTGAGGTCTGACAAGGAGTGCTGTAACAAAGCCTTCTCTGTTTTCCGTAAGCTGACAAGCGAAAAGCCTTTCCGCGTCAAACTGCTCTTTGGTTTCAAAGCGATTGGGGTTACCCATGAGCAGTCCGCCGTGTACAACACCGTCTCCGACCACCTTATTGGTGCGTCTTGCAAATTCATCAAGCACCTCGGAATCGGGCACATCCAATTCTCCCTTTGAAAGGTGAAAATGGGCATCAAATATTTTTTTCGGAGCTCTTTTTTGAAATCTTTCAATAAGCTCGTTTTCGTATTCAAAATCTCTTACATATCCCATATCAAAGCTCCTTCTTACAATCCTCGTACCATTCAAGCCATTCCTCGACCTTCCAGCCGTTTTCAACTCTCCATAGCACGTCACCGTTGCCCTGCTTCAAAAGCTCGATGGCGGTATCAACGTATTCTCTTACCGGCACAGTCTTGAAGGTAGCATTTCCGCATTTTGACTCTCCCGTCAGTCCTTTTTCGGTCAGCAGATTAAAAACTGTTGGGCTATATATATGCGGCCAGGCTTCAAGGTCAAAATATCTTTCAAAGCAGTGAAGTCTGCTCTTCATTTCTTCATAGTCTGCTCTCTTTTCGATACTCTTGAGACATTCCTCTATAAAAAGATACTCGGCAAAATGACGGAAGGTTATGGACATGGGGGTAACGCCCAAAAGAAGCACCTTTGCGCCCTCGTCATACATTTTTTGCCAGGGAGAATCGGGTGAGAAGGGAGTATCTCCCATATTTCCCCAACGCTTTGCAGTATGTCCGTGGGTTTCGGTGAGCCATTTTGCCATTTTGCCAGAAGCCGCAACCGAATGCGTTGCCTGGTCGCTTCGGTATGAGCCCTCGCGACACCTGAAATAATTTGTGAGATATCCGACATCGGATTTTTTGTCCATGTGCCAGGTTTTGTAGGAATTTAAAAAGTCCTCCTGACAAAGGGTGGGAAGCACCAATGTACCTTCTTCACCTATTGCATCAAGGAATCCGCCGATGACACTTTCCGCGCCGCCGTCCACCTCTCCCATGCTTTTGAAGGATGAGTGAACAAGCAGTATATCACCCTTTTTTATTCCAGCTTCTCTTGCCGCATTTCTTACAGTTTCTCTTGTTACCATTTTTAATACTCCTTTTTCAAAAAAGTATTGTGTTATTTACAATTAAATTGTATAATATGTTGACTCAAGAAACAATAACAAAACAATTTTATTTTATAACAAAAAGATTTTTTTGGGGGCAGAAATGAACAAAAATTACAAGAGAGGCAAATTCCCTTCACTTGAATATGTCAACAATGCGGTGGACTCCGAATATTTCATTCTTGTAAGCTCTGCGGGATGTATCGAGAACGAAAAAGAGCGCTCGGACGGAACGGGTAAGGGGTATCTTTTGCTTTTTCTTGAAAAAGGAATGCTTTCGGTAACTCTCAGAGATGAAGAATGCATCATTAACGGCGGACAGGCAATTATATTTTCCCCCGACTCCTTTTATGAGGTGAAGGACATATGTACCTCATGTACCTCTGTGTATTATTATGTTTCCTTTATGGGGACGGCTACGGGACAGCTTCTTGATCATGCATCTCTCACCACAGATGCGCTTATTGATATATCGGGCGGTCTTGCAGACAGCTTCAAGAAGCTTTTCAAGGATTTCGAGGAATACTCCGAAAGCCGTGATATTGCTATGTTTGATATTCTTGCGCCATCGCATTTGCTTGAAATGATAGCGGAGATTAAAGCACGTTCCTCCGAAATAGTATATAAATATCCATTGTCAAGCAGAATTGCGGGTTCTGTGGAGTATATGAAAAGAAATTATAATATTCCGCTTTGTGTGGAGGAAATTGCATTGAAACACAATTTCTCCCCTTCGTATTTTCGCAAGCAGTTTAAAAGAGCAACCGGACTCTCGCCTCTTGAATATCTCACGGAGTTGAGAATCGGTCACGCTTGTCAGATGCTCCTTTGGGAGAGGTCCGGTATTGAAGAGGTAGCCCAGAGCTGCGGTTTTCAATCGCTGTCTTATTTCGGAAAAATATTTAAAAGAAAAACCGGACAATCCCCCACGGAATATAAAAAGAATAATGTGAAAACGTAAAAGTGCAAAAATGTGTTGCAAAACATTGCATTACGTGATAATATTATATATTAAGTATGGTGCCTTTGCCAAGTTCCAGAGCTTTTTTGTAAACACGAACAGCAATGGCAAGGTCAAGAACACCCATACCTACGGGCTTGTAGTAGCAGAATTCCTCCTCGGAGGTACGGCCTTTCTTTTTGCCGCAGATTATTTCACCGATTTCGTTTGCATATATCTTGCTTTCGTCAAATTTCCCCGAATTTGCATCCTGAGCCATATAGCACACGGGACGGTGGCGCACCTGATACCATGAATCGCACACTATTTTGTCGGCTTTTTTATAAAGGTCGGGATGGTCGAGACCTCCTACACAGATGTGGAGATTTCCGCTGTGTGCCGCTGCAATATCCATTACGGGTACGGGCGCACTTGTAGCATTTACTGTAATGTCGGGAATTCTGTCACATTCCGAATATGAGGTGAGAGGGATTATTTTTATCCCCAGCTTTTCTCCCATAACGGCGCAAAAACGCTCAGCCGCCTCCTTTACTATATCCACAACATAAAAATATTTCAATGAAGGTCGTGCCGCATATATTGCCTCAAGCTGCATTTGATTTTGATACCCCGCACCTACAAGTAATATTGTTTCGGCATTTTTACGTGCGAGGTATTTTGCCGCAACACCGCTTGACGCTCCCGTTCTCACCGCACTGATATCCGCACCGTTCATGACACAAACGGGGAATTTTGTGTCGGGGTCATTGAGAATTGTCATGGCACTTGCACGGGGCAAACCTCGTGACATATTGAGAGGATTGCTTCCTATCCACTTTATTCCGGCAACATCAAATTTTCCGCCAAGATATCCGGGCATTGCATTTATTCTTCCCTTTACAGCTTCATCCGCAATGGTTTTTCCAAAGCCCATAGCTGTTTTTTCGGGAACAATGCATTCTCCCAGATGTACAAGCTTCAATGCTTCCTCAACATCTTCAAGTGCCGCTTTCATATCACAGCCACCAAGGTCAACAATATCCTGACCGCTGAGATATATGAATTTTGTGTTTTCCATAGTTTCCTCCTGAATTTTTGTTTTTTATTCGACGAAGCAACTATAACATTTTCTCAGCTTACTGTAAATAATTATCTATATTACCCTTGCACCATCTTGAAATATGGTGTATAATGTATTGTGCATGGATACAAAATGTGGGGAGAAGAAGTATGGAAATATTACAGCTAAAGTATTTTTTTGAAAGTGCGAAAAATGAGAGCTTTGCAAAGACCGCAGAGCAATATATGGTACCTACAACTTCTGTATCGGCATCAATAAAAAGGCTGGAGGCTGAGCTTGGATTTAAGCTTTTTGATAGAAAGGCAAACAGCATTGCTTTAAATTCTGCGGGAAAGCGGTTGCAGCAGGCACTATGTTTTGCTTTTGCTGAGGTTGACGGCGCTTTGAGTGACATATTGAATCACGAAGATTTGAGCCGCGAAATAAAAATACTTGTTCGCAGTATGCGAAGGAAAATAACCGACAAGATTATAGAATACAAAGGGATTCATCCCCTGGTGACCTTTAGAATCTCTTTTGATTTTGCCGATACGGAATACGAAAATTACGACATAATAATAGATGAAGAAACCGATAACTACAACGGCTATGAAAAATTTGAATTTTTCACCACAAGGCTCAGAATAAAATGCTCGGAAAACGATCCGCTTTCAAGGGAAGAGTTGACGATGAAGCAGCTGAGCAACAAAAAATTTGTATCAATGGGTGATAAAAGTAATCTTCATGGGGTGTTGATGGAATCTTGCCGTAAAGCCGGATTTGTTCCGGATATATCAATTGTGTGCAATGACCTTGAGTGTTATGAAAAATTCATATCCTCGGGAATGGGTATTGCCATAGGCAGAGAGAATAATCCTCCCGAGCAGGGAGTGAGGTATCTGAACGTTTCGGATTTTGAAGAAAGATACACTGTATATGCTTATTACAGACGGGATTTTGAATCGAAAAGCGCCAAAAGCTTTCTCGATTTTTTGAAGAAAAAAGCTTTTTAAAAAATTTTTTCAAAAAAATGTGACCAAACGCCACACTTGTGCGTGTTAAGGATAGGAGGTACAAATGAGCCGTTTATCAACGGAGCAGTTTGAAGCTGTATACGGAAAATACTCCAACATGCTTTACCGACTTGCTCTCTCGCATCTTTTGTCGAAAGAAGATGCCGAAGATGCAGTGCATGAAGTATTTATAAAATATATGAATTCCGTACCTCATTTCTTTAATGCGGAGCACGAAAAGGCATGGTTTATCAGGGTAACCGTAAATCAGTGTCACGATTCCGCAAGAAGAAGAATTTTGCGAAGCCACGCTCCTCTTGAGGAGGCGGCGGAGCTCTGCGCCGAGATTGGTGCAGGTGAGGTAACCGAGGCGGTACTCGGTCTTGAGGATATTTACAAAACACCCGTATTGCTGCACTATTATGAAGGCTACAGCGTTGAAGAATGTGCAAGGATACTCAGAGTATCGGTTTCCGCAGTCAAGATGCGTTTGGCTAGGGCAAGAGAAAAGCTGAAAATTGATTTATAATTGGAGGTGTTGCCCGATGATCGAAAACAAAGATATTGACGCTTATTTGAGCATCAAAGCTCCCGACTCCATCAAAGAAAAGCTGATGGCGGAGCAGGCAAAGTATAATCGCCGCATTTCCTCGAAAGTCCGTATGTTTTATACAATTGCGGCGGCACTCCTTGTGGTAGTTCTGGTTTATGCATTCCTTCCCGGAGCAAAAACAGAGGTCTACTGCGGTGGTATTTTACTTGACAAAGAGAGTGCCGTTATAAAAGAGCAAACTAACACAAACGCAAGAATCGCTCCCGTTTCGCTTGTTACGGGGGAGGAAATAAAGCTTGACATCAAAACCGATAAAGAAACAAAAATCACTGTTTCAAGCGGAACTATTTCCGCAGGAGACAGCGAAGGCGTGAAGAGTATTACCGTAGATTCCGACACAAAGCTTTCCTGGTGGGTGTCGCTGGATTCCGAAAGGAATGACTACACACTGACCGTAGGTGAGAACTCATATTGTATTTCGCAAAATAACAAAGCCCAATGGGTTTTGTCAAAAAAATAATTTAAAACCGAAAGGAAAACAAAAACATGAAAAAGCTTATTATTCTCATTGCAGCACTCCTTGCTGTAAGCGTACTCCTCGTATCCTGCTCAAAGGAAGAAGAAACGGGCACGGCATCTCCCAATGCTCCCGTTGCAGACAAGACTCCCGAATCAACAGATCCCGAAACTCCCGCTGAGCCCGAAGTAACAGATCCCGAAACTCCTGCTGAGCCCGAAGTAACAGATCCCGAAGCTCCCGTTGAGCCCGAAGCTCCCGCTGTTTCAGGTCTTCAGGCAACAGTTGATGCAATCTACGAAAAGTACCCCGTTCCCTTTATGGCAGGCACTATCCCCGCAGAAATGATCAACGCTGATTCATACGCATACTACACAGGTATGGCTGACGATTCAAAGGTTGCAGACTTACTTGTTTCAGAGTCTATGATCGGTGCACAGGCTTACTCACTCGTTCTCGTAACCGTTAAGGACGGCGAGGATGTTAATGCGGTTGCTGATGCTATGATAAACGGCATCGACCAGAGAAAGTGGATGTGTGTTGAAGCAGACCTTATCAAAGTTGTAACACACGGCAACACAGTAATGCTCGTTATGATCGATTCTTCAATGGAAATTCCCGTTGACGGATTTGTAACTGCATTCGAAGAGGTTGTAGGTGCAGTTGAATACGAGGCAAAGAAGGCCTAAGTTTTAGTACATTTTGGGGCTGTGATTATCACAGCCCCATTTTTAAAGGCGGTGAATATATGCTTTTTTCGGGTATTCCTTTTTTGTTTTATTTTTTGCCCGCAGTTTTAATACTTTATTTTTGCGCTCCAAAATGCCTTAAAAACGCTGTCCTCCTTCTTTCCAGCCTTATATTTTACGGATGGGGAGAGCCTGTTTATTTGTTCTTAATGATAGCGTCAATCCTTCTTGGATTCTTTATCGGTATGTTTATTGATAAGGCAAAAAGCAAAGTCGCAAAAAAAATATGGCTTTCCGCTTCGGTGCTGTCAAGTATCGCACTTCTCGGATTTTTCAAGTATGCGGATTTCTTTATTGAAAACTTTAACGCAGTGACCGGACTTTCCGTTGCACTGCTGAAAATAGCTTTACCCATCGGTATCAGCTTCTATACCTTTCAGATACTCAGCTATACCATCGACGTGTATCGCGGAAATGTGCCCTACCAAAAAAACATTATCAATTTTGGTACATACGTGGCACTTTTCCCCCAGCTTATTGCAGGTCCCATTGTAAGATACGTAGATGTTTGCCGTGAGCTTGAAAACCGCGAGCATTCAATCGAAAAATTTTATCTCGGTATGAGACGCTTTATCGTAGGTCTTTCCAAAAAGGTGCTTATTGCCAACCAGATGGGAGCAGTTTGTGACCTTTTCCGTGAAACCTCCGAAAAATCCACACTGTTTTTCTGGATTTATGCAGTCGCTTTCGCAATTCACGTATACTTCGACTTTTCCGGCTATTCCGATATGGCAATAGGTCTCGGAAAGATTTTCGGCTTCAATTTCATCGAAAACTTCAATTATCCCTATATTTCAAAGAGCATCAGCGAATTCTGGAGAAGATGGCATATGTCACTGGGCTCATGGTTCAGAGACTATGTTTACATTCCCCTTGGCGGAAACCGAGTTAAATTCGGCAGATGGCTGTTCAACACCCTTGTTGTATGGATGCTCACAGGTCTCTGGCACGGTGCTGCATGGAATTTCGTTATATGGGGACTCCTTTACGCAGCTCTTCTCATAGGAGAAAAGCTTTTTGTAAAGAAAATTATTGATAAGAGCAAAATAGTGGCTCATGTCTACACAATGCTCTTTGTCACAATAGGCTTTGTTATTTTTAATGCACCCGATATGGCAACGGCAGGCAAGGACCTTCTCGGTATGATAGGAATCGGAGGATATTCTCTTACCAACTCCTTTACCTTCTATCACCTGTCAAGCAATGCTGTTATCTTTATTCTCGGCATTATCGGCGCAACACCCCTTCCGAGACTTATTTACACAAAGCTTTCCGACGGCAAGACCACAGTCAAGGCGGTTGCTGTCATTGAGCCCGTTATATGCGTGATACTGCTTCTTCTTTGCACTGCATATCTTGTTGACGGCTCTTACAATCCGTTTTTGTATTTTAGATTTTAAGGAGGTAACAGTATGAAACGTTATTTAATTTCATTTCATGTGTTGGTTGTACTTCTCCTTGGTCTGTCTGTTTTGGCGTGGCTCAAGCCTGCCGATGAGTTTTCCACCAGTGAAAGACGTCCCTTTGCGCAGTTCCCCGAAGTAAGTGTAAAATCTGTTCTTTCAGGCGAATTTACAGCGGCTTTTGAGGAATATGCAACCGACCAATTCCCCTTCAGAGATGATTTCAGAACACTGAAGGCAATTGCAAAATTCTATGTGTTCAACCAGAAGGATAACAACGATATTTATATTTATGACTCTCAGGCATCAAAGCTTGACACTGTCATGAAGGACAATATGATAGAGAATTCTCTCCAAAAGATGAATTTTCTCTACAACAGCTTTGTTAAAGGCAAGACCGACAAGGTGTATTTTTCGGTTATCCCCGACAAATCCCACACCCTTGCGCCTGCAGGAGGATATCCCAGCCTTGACTACGAGGCTCTTGCAAACCGCTTCAAGGACGGTCTTGAATGGGCGGAATATATCGACATTTACCCCTATCTCCATTACAGCGACTATTACACTACCGACACTCACTGGAGTCAGGACAAAATAGTTGATGTTGCACAGGTTATCGCCGATAAAATGGGTGCAACCGTAGAAAAGGACTTAACGAGTGTTACTCTTGACAAGGATTTTTACGGTGTATACTACGGTCAGTCCTCTCTCCCGCTTCC
Organism: Oscillospiraceae bacterium; assembly: GCA_015064635.1. GTDB lineage: Bacteria > Bacillota > Clostridia > Oscillospirales > SIG627 > RGIG6353. Next base: position 111,723 of record SVRV01000004.1, on the reverse strand, counting down.
TCCTGACAAGATAACCTATCTTACATCGGATATAATCGAGGGCTGCGAGGTTTATAACTTCGAAAAGGGCTATGACTTTACAACCGGCAGATATACCACCGTGGATAAGGTGTACGATATGGAAAAGCTGGATTCAAAGGACCCTTATGAAATGTTCCTTTCGGGAGCCACTCCTCTTCTTCGAATCAAAAATCCCGCCTGCGACACGGGAAGACGTCTTATCATATTCCGTGACTCATATACATCAAGTCTTGCACCTTTGCTTCTTGAAAGCTATTCCGAGGTTATTCTCATCGACATAAGATATATGATGTCAACATTTGTGGGAAATTTTGTTACTGCCACGGAGTTCAAGGATGCTGACGTATTGTTCCTTTACAGCGCCATGATATTGAATTCATCCGAATCATTTAGATAAAACAAAAGAAAAACCTCGGAATTCGGGGTTTTTCTCTTTTTGTTGTTTATATGTTCACAAATTTATGATATAATAAACAAAATATTATTTTAAAGGAGAACTTTATGAAAAAGATATTTATACTTCTTTTAGCGGCAGCACTTGCAGTTTCAATGGCATCCTGCGGCAAAAAGGAGGAAGAAAAGAAAACCGACAGCACAAAAACAGAGACACAGACCCCCGCTGACACAAAGAACGAGGAAAACAAGAATTCTTCTGCCGAAGCGGTTGCAAAGAAGGTTGAAGAATTCCTTGCAAAGGAAATCCCCGCAGAAACCGAAAAGAGCGAAGACGCCGAGAAGGACACAACACCTATTACGGGAATTGAGATTCCTTACCAGTACGACCTTGCACCCTATATCACAATTGAAAAGGATGACTATGTGGGTATCGAGCTCACTGCAATGAGCGCTGAGGTTACAGCCGAGGATATGGAAGAGGCTATTCTTGCAGACCTTGAAAATTACGGAACAGAAACAGATGTAACAGACAGAGGCGCCGAAATGGGTGACTCTATCAACATCGACTTTGAAGGCTTTGAGAGTGGCGTGGCATTTGACGGAGGCAAGGCTGAAGGCTACGACATGGTGCTTGGCGAGGCGGGATTCATTGACGGCTTTGAGGACCAGCTTGTTGGACACAAGGTTGGCGAGGAGTTCACAATTGACGTTGTTTTCCCCGAGAATTATGACGAAGCTCTCGCAGGTAAGCCTGCACAGTTCAAAATTAAAATAAATTCTATTAAATCTGTATCTGTACCCGAGCTTACAGACGAATTTGTAAAGACTAATTTCTACTGTGAGACAGTTGACGATTACCTTTTACAGAAGTACCGTGAGGTGCTCAAAAACAACACCATGAACGTTGAAAATGCAACTAAATCACTTGCTTACACAACCGTTTATGAAAATGTAACCATCAACAGTCTTCCCGAGGATATGTTCAATTATTACGTTGATAAAATTAACAGCGATAACGAAGAGATGGCAAAAGCTTACGGAATGACACTTGACCAGCTTCTTGAAGCATCCGGAATGACAAAGGAAGACCTTGAGCAGTATTCAAAAGACCAGGCGACAGCCATTGTTGAACAGGAGCTTGTAGCATTTGCAATTGCTAAAAACGAAGGACTTCTTGAAAATATTACCCGTGGCGAGCTTGATGCATATATCGCAACACTTGCCGAGTCCTACGGTGCAACACCCGAGCAGTTCAAAGAGGATTATCCCGAATCAATGCTCTTTAACAGCCTTATTCTCGAAAAGGTTATTATGTTTGTAATAGACAACGCGGTTACAAAATAAAAAAGGACTGCTTATAGAGCAAAGAAATTGTAACGGTTTCTTTGCTCTTGTTTTTACATCGGCATTCCTCATTTCATCATATTATAAAGGAGAACACCATGAAAAAAATTCTATTTTTTGTACTTATCCTTTCCATGCTTTCCGTTTCGATTTTTGCCGCATCTCCGTTTAAGGATGTGTCGGAGTCGGAATGGTATTACAGCGACGTAAACACAGCCTACGAAATGGGACTTATCAACGGCAAAAACAGTCCCGAAACATTTTTGCCCAATGACAATATGACATATGCCGAGGCAATAAAGCTTGCCGCTTGTATGCACCAAAGACACAATACCGGCAGTGTTACACTTGTTAACGGAGAGCCTTGGTATCAGACTTATGCCGATTATTGCAAGAAGAACGGTATCATCAACGGCGAAATCAATTATAATGAAAATATAACAAGAGCTGCCTATATGGAGATTTTTTCCAAGGCGCTTCCCGCAAGTGCACTTGAAGCAAAGAACAACATCGAAATGAATTCGATTCCCGATGTTTCTGATAAAGCTGAACACGCAGATGCTATTTATACCCTTTACAGAGCAGGTGTTGTAGGAGGTGTTGATGAAAAGCACAGCTGTGCACCCGAAACCAACATCAAGAGAAGCGAGGTTGCCACTATTCTTGTCCGCATGATGGATGAAAGCAAGCGAGTTTCATTCACCATGAAGAAAGCTTCCGCAACTAATCCGGAAGAACCGAAAGCCGATGCGAAAGAAAACGACATTAATAAGCTAATAGAACAGTTCCTTGCAGATTTTACATATGAACCCACAGTTGAGGAGCCCGAAAAGGACAATACCCCTCTTACAGGAATCAAAATTCCTTATCAGTATGACCTTTCTCCATATATAACAATAGAAGAAAGTGATTATAAGGGAATTAAACTTACTCCCGTGACGGCTGAAGTTACAGCCGAAGAGATGGAAATCGCGGTCATGGAAGATTTAGCCAAATTCTGTGAAACTGTGAACGTAATCGCCAGAGGTGCTAAGATAGGCGATTATATGTCAATTAACTTTGAAGGCTTTGTGGGAGGCGTGGCATTTGAAGGCGGCAAGGCTGAAAATTATGAAATAGTACTTGGCGAAGCAGGGTTTATTCCGGGCTTTGAGGAGCAGCTTGTCGGACATAAAGCAGGTGAAGAATTCACAATAGACGTTACCTTCCCGGACAATTATGCGGAGAATCTTGCGGGTAAGAAGGCACAGTTCAAAATAAAAATAAATTCCATAACTGAAAGAATTCCGCCTGAGCTTACAGATGATTTCGTTAGAACACGCCTTGATCATAAGACGGTAAATGAATATTTTGCGGCAGTATATACTGAAATATATAATAAAAATCGGTCGGATGCGGATACAGAAACGAAAAATTCCGCTTATGAAATCATTCGTAAAAACATTACTATCAACAAGCTTCCCGATGATATGTTCAATTATTACGTTGATAGAATAAACGGGGATAACGAAAAGATAGCAAAAGATTACGGCATGACACTTGACGAGCTTCTTGAAGCATCGGGAATGACAAAGGAATACCTTGATAAGTATATAAAAGACCAGGCGACAGCCATTGTTGAACAGGAGCTTGTAGCATTTGCAATTGCTAAAAACGAAGGACTTCTTGAAGGTGTTACCGTAGGTGAATTTGAGGCATATATCGAAGGTCTTGCGGTGACATATGGCATGACTGTAGAGGAGTTTAAAGCAGCATATCCCAGAGATATGATTTTCAGCAGCTTAGTTCTTGAAAAAGCTATACAGTTTGTAATAGACCATGCCGACAGCGGTGAGGAAAAGCCGGCATCACCAAAACCGTCAACCCCAAAGGACGATGATGTTGTAACCGAACCTGAGGACGATGACGATACAAATAGCTCCTTTGACGTTGAATACAAAACAGATTACACTCCCGAGGCACTCGAAGCAAAAGAGGCGGTTGACGGCTATGTTAATGCGATGATTACCTTTGATGCAGAAAAGCTTGCCGAATATGTAGAGGGCGGAAAGGATTCCGAAGCTGTAAACCTGCTTTCCTTTGATTCTTTGGTTAATATGCTTGTCGAGAGCGGTTTGACATCAAAGAAGGCAGCGGAAACGGCAATAAAGCCTTTGTATGATGCCGCAATTGAAGTATACAGCGAATCCACATATACTGTCAACGGTTTTGCAGAAAGCGAGGGCAGATATAATTTCAGTATTACCTTGAACACTATCAAGGTTGATATTGATGCAATATCAGAAAAATATACTACACAGGAAGCGCTTAACCCAATATTGGAAGAGCTGCTTTTGAGCGGAAAAATCACCGAAAGTACCACACAGGAAGAAGCTGTCACGATGCTTCTCGAGGTGCTTTGTTCCAAAATGGCAGAGGACATTCTTGCTGAAAAGACAAGCGGTGAAAGGGTTGACGAAACCATTGTGGTTTCAGTAAAAAAAGTTGGCGACAAGTGGGTTGTCAGCGAAAACTGAATTTTACAAAGATAAAAAATGTAGTGAAAGCATCCGCTTTCACTACATTTTTTTGTAGATTAAATTTTGCTTATTTACGTGCAGAGAGTACTTCCTTCTCGTAAGCCTTTACTTCTTCAAACCACGAAGCATCTCCTGCTACACCGCATACCTCACAGTATTTCTGCCATACATCGCCGAAGGGAAGAGTCTTGCATTCCTCCATTGTCACCATAAGCTCGGTGAGCTGATTTGTGTCCTGAAGCTCACGAAGTCTTTCGTTGGGAGTACAAAGAGCTAAAAGAAGTGACTTCTGCCAGCTTCTGATTCCAACAGCCCATGCTGCAATACGGTTGATGCTTGCATCAAAGTAGTCCAGCGCCATATAAACTCTGTCAAGAGCGTCACAGCGTACAATTTCCTTTGCAATCTCCCTTGTTTCATCATCAAAGAGAAGCACGTGGTCGGAATCCCATCTGACACCTCTTGTAATATGGAGAGCAATCTCGGGGAAGAAGGTGAGAAGTGCGGGTACCTTGTCGGATACAACCTCGGTGGGATGGTAGTGACCGTTATCCATCAAGGGGAGACATCCGTCATGTGTTGCGGCAAAGGTGAGAGAAAATTCAGCCGAGCCTGCAGTGAAGGATTCAACACCGATACCGAATACCTTGGATTCAACACAAGGCTTTACAAGATTCTTGTCAAAGGGCTCGGAAAGAATCTCCTCAATTGATTCCTTATATCTTACACGGGGGCCCATTCTGTCGGCGGGGATATCCTTGTAGCCGTCGCCCGTCCATATATTCATAACGCAGGGGATACCTGTCTCTTTTGCGAAATACTCGGAAATTCTCACACAAGCCTTACCGTGCTCTATCCAGAACTTTCTTGTCTCCTCGTCGGGGCTTGAAAGAGTGAGTCCGTCCTTAACCTTGGGATGTGAGAAGAAAGTAGGATTGAAATCGAGTCCCATTCCTCTTGCCTTTGCAAATTCCACCCATTTTTTGAAGTGCTTCGGTTCAAGCTTGTCACGGTCAACAAAGCCGTCCTCGAAAATCGCATAGCAAGCGTGAACATTGACCTTCTTTGCGCCGGGGCAGAGTGACATTGCCTTGTCCATATCTGCCATAAGCTCATCGGGTGTTCTTGCCTTTCCGGGATAGTTACCTGTTGTCTGTATACCGCCTGTCAAGGGTCCGTCGTGGTCAAAACCGATAACATCATCACCCTGCCAGCAGTGAATTGATACGGGTATGCTCTTTAATTTTGCAATAGCGGCATCTGTATCAATGCCAAGCTTTGCATATATGGCTTTCGCCTCATCGTAACGTGTCATAACTTTCCTCCTATTATTGTTTATATCGATTTGTATTATATCACAGTTATATCAATTTTTCAAGTGCTTTTATTTCATATTCTCCCGCAGTGAGAACATACGTTGCTTTGCCGTCTGCGGCTTTTTCGTCTGTAACCGTCACTCTTGCACTTGTAGGTATAACAAAGTGATATGTCACCTCGTCACCGCTTCTTGTCCACTCGCTGACAATGTCACGGTAGGTGGCTTTTGCGTGATTTATTCTGCCCTTTTTATCGGTAATCGGCTCAAGAAGAAAACTCTCAAAGCCGTTATCAGGCTTGATGCCGCAGATTCCCGAATAGAACCACTCGGCAATTGCTCCGTAGGCGTAATGGTTGAAGGAGTTCATATTCACGTCTCCAAAGCCGTCCTTCAGCGTGAAGGAATTCCATCTCTCCCACATGGTTGTTGCTCCCTGGTCAAGAGAGAAGAGCCAACCGGGATACTCATGGCTGAAAAGCAGGTCGTAGGCAAGGTCACCAAGACCGCATTCGGTAAGTGTGGGGCAGATATGCCCTGTTCCCACGAAACCGGTGGTAAGAGTGTGACCGCTTTCAACAATACATTTTTCAAGTCCCGTGATGCAGTTTTCTTTCACTATTCCCGAAACAAGATTGAATTTGAGACACAGGACAAAAGCGCACTGTGTGTTGAAAATCAATTCTTCGTCCTTAATGTATTTTTCGTTCCATTTTTCAAGGAATTCATTGTAAAGGCTGAGATAATACTTGTCCTTTCCCATCTCACGTCCCATATCTGCCATTGCCCACAGCATACGAAGGAAATAGCAGTCGGCAATATATTGCTTATCGGTATCCTGAACGGCAAGCCAGTCGCCATGCTTACCCACAGGACCTTGGGGAGTAAGTGTCAGAAGGTAGGAGACGTAATCCTCCATGGACTTATAATGCTCCTTTATAAGGTCATCACAGGAGTACATTTTCCACAATACATAGGGGACAAGCACACCCGCATCACTCCAAGCGGTGCTTCCTCCGAATGCCCAGCCCTTGGGGTCGGTGTTGTCAATGTTGACTCTCGGCACTACATCGGCGTAGCATCCAAAAAAGCCTATCTGTGAGTCTCGAAGATCTGCGATCCACTTCGTCATAAAGGGCTTTATATCGGCAATATACGCCGCCGCAGGTGAAAAAGCAAGGGTATCTCCCGTCCAACCAAGCCTCTCGTCACGCTGAGGACAGTCGGTGGGTACGGAGAGGTAGTTGTCTCTCATACCCCATACACAGTTGGAGTAAAGCTTGTTTATCTCCTCGTTATCCGTTTCAAAGCTACCTGTTTCATGAAGCTCCGAGCCGAGGAACTCAAAGACAACGCTCTCTATTTCAATATCATCCGTTGCTTCTATCTCTATGTATCTATATCCGAAAAATGTGTGAGTTACGGCATATTCTTCAATCCCATCACCCCTTGCCACAAAGGTCATTCGGGAGAGTGCTGAACGGTAATTTTCAATATATGCACTGCCCTTCGGCCCGTCGTTTCCTTCATCTCTGCTTCCACTGTTGTTGAGCATTTCAGCAAAGTAGACGGTAATGACCGTATCACGCTTTGCCTTAAAGCGTATCCTCGGTCTGCCGACGGTATTCTGTCCTCCGTCAAGAAGTAAGGTTTCGCCTTTTCTGACAGTTCCGTTGTACGGAATCTCATTTATAACACCGAAGTCACTTTTGTCCTTGGTGCTTCCCTTGTAAAGCGTTGCCTTTGCGGGAGTTATACACAGACTCTCATTCACTCTTACAAAGGGGCCGAAGTGTGGAATTATCTCACCCTTGAAGGCGTGGGAAAGAATGGCTTTCTGCCAAGTATATTTATCGCTTTCCGTGTGAACATTTGGAAGGCGGAGGTCACAGTATTCGCCGTCATATATATCGGCAAAGGTTATCTGACCGCCCACCGAGGCTTCCCAGCTTTCATCGGAGGCAAATATCTCGCTGTCGGTTTCCACCTCGCAGACAAACGCCATTGGCTCACTTCCGTAAACGCCCTGAGACATTCGGCATCCGTACCATCCGGGAGAGATAGTGGCGGTAACTATATTGTCCTCACCGCAAAGAGAAGTTATATCATAAACGTATTCAAACACCTTGAAGCGATAGTCTGTCCATTCGGGTTTGAGCTCGTCATTACCCACTCTCACGCCGTTGACATAGACGTCAAAGATACCAAGTGCCGATGCTCGAAGTGTGGCTTTTTCTCCCTTCTTCAGGGTGAATCTGCCCCTTATCAAAAGGAGACCGTCACCGCCGCATAGAGGGATGCTTTTCGAGTTAAACCGGCGGTTTTCCCATCCGTTTTTCCATATATCCTGCCATGTCTCGGCAATCTGCTTGCCCACAAGGGCAGAGCATGTTATAAACTGTCCTTTTTTCATGGTTGTACCTCGTTTGAAAATTCTGCTACGATTATAATACTAAAAACCGCCTTTGTCAATGTTGACTCAGACGAAATTTTATGATAGAATACCCTTGAGGTGATAATTTTGAAAATGCACGAAATATTGGTTGAGCTTGGTGGAGGCTCGCTTTTACAGATAGCCAATCGCTCCACCTGCATGATGAATTCGTATCTTATTAAAACGCCCGACGGAAAGCTTGCTATCATGGACGGCGGATACTACGGACCCGAGGATGCAGAGCATCTCACGGGACTTATAAAGGAAAATGGCGGTGTGGTTGACAAGTGGTTCATCACCCATGCTCACAGTGACCACTACGGCGCGCTCTCCTGGATGCTGGAGCATTCCGATGCCTTGGATATTGAAATAAAGGAGCTCTACTACTCCTTCCCCGACCTGGAGTGGCTTGGAAGAGTAGAGGATCCGCAGGTACGTCCTCTTGTTGAGACCTTCTACCGTGGCATTGAAAAACACGGGCTTCAGGTGTTGCCCTTTGTCAAGGATGATATCATCGAATGCGGAGGCATGACCTTTGAAATATTCAACGATATTGAAGACTATGAGAAGATAACTCACAATCCCATAAATAATACAAGTATTGTAATAATGGCGCATTTTCCCGAAAAAGACGTTCTTTTTCTTGCCGATGCGGGTATTGAACTTGGTGAGGAAATACTTGCCGATAAGGGGGATGCGGTACGCTGTGATATTGTTCAGGTGGCGCATCACGGTCAAAACGGCGTAAACAAACGCTTTTACGAGGCTGTTCAGCCTAAAGTCTGTCTTTTCCCCACAACCGATTGGATATGGAATAACGACTTTGGCAACGGACCGGGCACCGGAACTTTAAAGATTGACGAAACAAGGCAGTGGCTCAAGGAAATCGGGAACGTGGCAATTCTTCCCGGCTTCTTGGGAGATTATCTGTTGAAATAAAACTAAAAAGATAGAGCTAAGATACCTTCGATTAAGATATCTTAGCTCATATTTTTTTGTTTCAAATACATATTTCCACGCTTGTTATACACATTTTTTGAGCGAATTATCATTATACTTTGGCATTCCCTTGAGTGAATAATGCAAGGCTTCAATGTTTTATATAAAGGCTCCCTTGTGTAAAGGGAGCCTTTTTTTGAATTCGCTTTGCATCTGTTGCTTTTCCTTTAGCGAATCATATAAAAATTGCATTTATTTATTTTTCTCCGAAAGAGGAATGGGAAGCTTGTGCTTTATTCTGTATTTCTCCCACTTTTCTGCAAGTGCTGTGAGCTTTGTATAGTACATATTGTAAGTTTCAAGTTCAAGAGCTCTCACATCTTCATTGTTGACAGCAAGGAAGAAATCATATCCGAAGAGAGAATCAAAACTCGAGATAGAAATTACTCCCCTACCCTCCATACTTGCAAGAGCTTCAAAGAAGGTGAGATATTCCACCAAATTGTGTCTGTCCTCCTCGGTTATGTGAGTATCCTTTCCGAGAAACACTTCTTCAAGCTTAACGGAAATCGCTTGAATCTTTTCGTTTCCCCTGAAGGAATTGTGAAGGTCAAAAAGGAAAGAGGCTTCGGAAATATTTCTGTCAAGGCTAAAGCTGTAAAGAAGTCCCAATATTCCAAGGAGTGTTGAGACCGTAGATATAACACTGATAACAGCATCCTCCGCCAAAATAACAGTGAAAACACTTGCTCCGACTATAAATATAAAAAGCATGAGAAAAAGTGTTGTGTGTTTATTTTTCATCGTCTTTACCTTCTCATATCAGCTTATCCGCAAGAGTGACCACATACTCAAGCTTTTCCATAAACTGTTTATCGTCCTCATAGCGGCGGGTGTTCCAAGTGCGTGCCGACATTGCCGCAAGGTTGCGCTTGACTCTTGGCTGCTCCTGAGTGTAATTACACTCCCACGAGCAGAATATTCCGCCCTTGACCTGAGGCGTTTTGGGAAGGTGAATGGGATTCAGACGTGCCTCGGATTTTACCCAGAAATGATACCAGTCATAGACACTCCATGCCATTATCTCCTCGGGTGTCCAGCCTGCCGTCTGGGTTATGTACATAGGCTTCCAAGAGGCGTTTACAATATTGAAGCCCTCCTCCACAAGCTCATTTGCAAAGTGATAATAAGACTCCCAGGCAACAACGAGCACGTCCCTTGAAACCTTTTCCGCACCCTCTCTGGGGAAGCCCTCCCAAACTATGGGAGTTATGCCCTTTGAAAGCACAAGGTTTGTCATTTTCACAACAAAATGTGTATAGAGCGCACGCTCGTTTTCAATGCCGTTGTCCTCCATATACTTGAGGCAAAGGGGACATTTATTCCATCTCTTTATGTCAGCCTCGTCACCGCCGATGTGCAGATAGCGAGAATTGGGGAACATTTCGATTATTTCGTCCACAAGGGTATTGAGTGTATCCATTATTCCGGGCTTACCCACGCAAATAATGCCCTCTGACTTGGGAGGCTCCTCTCCCTCAACAAGTGAGCAAGCAAAAAGCTCGGGATAGGCGGAAATCATCGCCTTTGAATGACCGGGCGTTTCTATTTCGGGAACAATTTCAACGCCTCTTGCAAAAGCGTATTCGTTGAGTGTCTTTATCTCCTCAAAGGTGTAATGTCTGTCCTCGGTGGAAAGATTGGGCAGTACCTTGGAGGGAAGAGTGTAGCTCTGGTGGTCGATAAAGTGAATGTGGAAAAACTTCACCTTGTAGAGGAAGCACAGGTCTACATATTTAAGCAGCACCTCAAAATCATGCCATTGTCTTGCTACGTCCAGCATAAAGCTTCTGTATTCAGAGTCGGGCTTGTCCGAGATTCTGACCCTTGGCAAGGTCATCTCGGGAGTCATCAGCTGTACAAGAGTTGCAAAGGCATAATTTATACCGTCGCTGTCTCCTCCCACAACGTTTATTGTCTCTCCCACGTCAACGGTATATGTACCCTTCCCAAGGGTGGGGTCAAGCGTTACCCTTATACCGCCCTCCCCCTTTTTTAATTCGATTCCGTGCACCTTCTTCAATATGTCCGAAAAGCCTTCGGCATATATCTCCAAGCCGTTTTCAACAATTATTTCGGGAACAAAGGAAATATACTCAAAATTACCCTCGGCATCTGCTCCCACAACCTCCTTGGGCATGGGAATTACTTTTAAGCTTGTGTATTCCATAAAAACACCTCATTTCAATTTTTTTATCATAAGCATTCGGTCAAGACCACCGTATGCCTTTATTCTTTCAAATATCACAAAACCCGTCTTTTCAAAGTTTGCAAGGCTGTGGGGATTGTCGGGTGACACCGTTGCAGCTATCATTTCGGCACCGCCCTCCACAGCTCTCCTTACAGCTTCCTCAATGAGCGTTCTTTGTAAAGAAAGTCCTCTGTATTCTCTGTCCACCGCCACCGCATCAAAGGTGAAAAGTCCTCTGTAATCGCACACATCTGTGAGATATTCAAAAAGTCCGCCCTGACGGTTTGTTATGACAAGGGAAAAGGCAACAAGCCTCTCTCCGTCATATATTCCCGTGACAATATCCTTGCGGAAGCCTTCCGAAAGCTCGTCGGAGGTCACTCTCACATAAATACTTTCGGGCATCCCTTCCGCAGCTCTCTCCTGCAGGTCAAGTATGCAGGGAAGCTCATCCTCGCAAATCTCACGAAGGGTCAAATTCCCCCGTTTTGTCTCTATTTTCACGCCTTCAATCATTACAAAACCCCCGTTTTGTAAATTCTATCACAAAACGGGGTTGAGGTCAAGTATATTTAGGGCAAAGCTTTAAATAGAGATTTTATAACAGGTGTCATTGAATTGTAGTAAAGCTCGGGGTCGGCATTTTCAAACATATACACATTGGATTCCTTTGCATCTTCCCATTTGGTATATCCGTTTTCGTCAACCTCGACGTGTATGGGCTTGTAGGTGAAGAGCGCCTCTTCGCTTCCCGCATCAATTATTCTTCCGTCAAGGCTTACCTCCTTACCCGCAGACAAGAGGAATCCGGGAGTGCTCCACATCTGTCTCATATATCCGCACCACTCGTCCTCCCACTTGTCGAAAAAGCCTTCTTCAAGAGGCTCACGAAGATATGTCAGCCAGTTTTTATCGAAAACTATGCTGTACATATAGGAGAAGTATTTTTTGATTCGCTCCGACATACAAGGAAGTATTTCTCTCTGGTCAACTCTGTAAAATGTTGCACGCTTTGAAGGTATAAAGGGATGGCGAAGCTCGTCAAAGCAAGGCCCCCAATGAATATTACACGGAATCTTGAAAATCTGCGAATATGCATAAGGCTCAAGGGAAACATTGTACTCAATGGGGTCCTGCTTCACATAAGTTCCTGCGTTAAGATAAATTGAATCACACTTCTTTTCAAAAAGCTCGGGCGCATATTTATAGGCGATAAGCACATCCTTACATGAGCCGCACATATGAATGTCAACCTTATCCTCCGACCTCTGAAGAGTGTCGAGAAGGAGTGTCACCGAAGATATTCTGTCCCCTGCCTTGAGCACCTCATCAAGGTCCTCCTTTTTCTTAATGGGACGTCGTGAACCGATTCCCACGGGGACAGCCATACCCGTTATAAAATTAAGCTGTGCAACAGATTGCACCGATGGGTCACCGAAATGTAAAAACGAGCCGTCCTCCGCAATGGTGCGGTCATCATCGCACATAATTCCCGCAAATCTGATAAGCCCCTGATATGCAAGTGAATACATATTGGCAAGATTCCAATGGTCATTTGGGTCGGCGTGCTTATGATAAAGGTCGGTGGTTAAAATAACATCTTTCATATTTTCCTCCTATATAATGCATACAAGAATTATTGTTAAAAACGCTCCCACGATCTGCTTTGCATTAAGCCTTTCGCTCCAAAGGAAGGGCGAAAGCAGAGTGACCGCAACCAGCTTCAAACCATGCACCGCAGGGAACACCGCAGATGAAGGCAAGGCTGCCGAAAGAGTGGTTAAAAGTATATTGATCGCAAGATTCAAAACAGCGGCAACAGCGCCGAACATTTTCAGCTTCTGCGGAATATATGCTCTTTTCTTCCCCAAAAAACAGATAGAGCCAAGCATCAGGGACGATGAGCCATACATAATCACAGAAAAGAGAACACGACTTCCGTCACACACCTTCGGGTAAACTCCCTGCATTACCATGAGCATTCCGTAGCAAAGGAACATGAGACAAAGTAGTCCTATGTTGCTTTTTCCCTTTTTCAGATTCAGAACAAGAGACAGAGAAGCTATCACGCATACAAGGAGCAAAAATTCAATTATATTCACCTTGCCGTAAACAAAAATCCAATCGCAGACCGTGGGCAAAAGAATACCCGATGCCATAAACAGATTGACATATACCGCGGGATTTTTTCTGAGAGAGTGCATTATAAGTACAACGCTGAGTGCGTGAAAAAGTCCTGCTCCCACACTGACAAGCACACCGACAGATGAAATATAATGCTCACCGAAGGGCAAGAGCAAAACAGCAAAGATTGCGCACAAAAGTGTTTTGTAAAAAGAAAATGACAGCACTTCATCTTTTTTTATCAGATTTCCCGATGCTTTATCGAGAAGCGCAAGAGATGTGTTACAAAGAAGCGCCAACACCAATAATAAAATATCCATACAATTCTCCTTATATAGCTATTGGTATTATAACGCTTTTTTGTAAAATTGGAATTGACAAAACGCTCATTTATTTGTATTATATAATCAAACATAGGCTTAATAAGGACTTACATTATGGAAAACAATAATATTTCATTTATATTAAATAATCACTTCACCATACGCCATTGTACCGCCCGTGACGGCAATGACACCCCATCGGCTTTCTATTGTAACAAGGGACTTCGTCGCTGGAGCAGATTTTTCTATCTGGTACAAGGGACAATTGATTTTACAAGCCACACGGGAAAAAGCTTTTCAATGTCAAGTGGTGACATTATGTATCTCCCATACGACATCGAATACTCCTCCGCATGGACGGACAAAAGGGATGGATATTATTATTCCGTCGAGTTCATTTTAGAATACCCCGACGGAGAAAACCTCAACCTTTTCGATGACATCACACTACTCTTCCGTGACAACGGAGGTTATAAAAATCTCTTTGCCGACATGGTAACAACCGTTACCGAAAGTGCCGTGGGTTCTCACCTTAAATGTCTTGAACAGCTGATGCACCTTTTATATCTCATTTCAATGCGAATGAAGGACAGTACTCCCGAGGCTGCCGACATTCGCTCCGCCATTGATATTATTGAAACGGGCTTCGCATCGGATACAGACGTGAATGAGCTTGCCTCCATCTGTCACATGAGCCCCGCCACCTTCCGCAGAAAGTTCAGGAAATACACATCAATGTCCCCCATCGAATACCGCAACACCGTAAGACTTAACAAAGCAAGAGAGCTTCTCCTTACCGGCTACAATGTGGGTGAGGTGTCCGATATTGTTGGCATCGGTGATATATCATATTTCAGTAAGCTTTACAAAAATCACTTCGGTGTCTCACCCATAAACACCCTGACAACCGAGTTCAAATAATCCGTCTATTATGGAAAAGTGCATCAGGATGCAAAAATCCTTTTTAGAGTATTGACTTTTTTGTTATTTTGGGGTAATATAATATAGAAAATTGCATCAGGATGCAAAAATCCTTTTCAGAAAGGTTTATGCTATGGAAATCAAAAGAGATTTATATCTGAATAAGCTGATAAGCTTAAAGCACAACGGACTCATTAAAGTGATAACAGGAATCAGAAGATGCGGAAAATCATATCTTCTGAATAACATTTTTTATAATCACCTGATAGATAGCGGAGTAAACGAAGACCACATCATCCGCTTTGCCTTTGATTCGGGTGATGACCTTGATATGATTGGGGAAAGCATTATTAAAATTGAAAAGGAAAATCGAAGAGTTGACCCCGAGAAATTCATGGCATTCGTGCGCTCAAAAATAAAGGACAGCGAAATGTATTATCTTCTTTTAGATGAAGTGCAAATGCTTGATTGCTTTGAAACGGTTCTTAATGGTTATTTGCGCAAGAGCAATATGGATGTGTATGTAACCGGAAGTAATGCTAAATTCTTATCAAAGGATATCATCACGGAATTTGCGGGACGCGGTGACGAAATACACATGTATCCCCTCAGCTTTTCTGAATTTATGACCGCATACAAAGGAGATAAATACGAAGGGCTCGCGGAATATATGCTCTACGGCGGTATTCCTCTTGTCGCCTTAATAGACAGTCGGGAAAACAAAGCATCAGCTCTTGAAAACCTTTTTTCAGAGATTTATGTAAGAGACATTCAGAAAAGAAATAAAATAAAAAATATTGGTGAGCTTGAAGATTTGCTTAACATTGTATCCTCCGCCATAGGCTCATTGACCAATCCGGAAAAGCTTAGTAAAACCTTCAAATCTATGAAAAACTCAAGAATAACATCCGTAACCGTAAAAAAATATCTTGATTGTCTTGAAGATTCCTTCCTGCTTGAATCAGCACAACGCTACGATATAAAAGGAAAAGCCTATATAGAAACTCCGAAAAAGTATTATTTTTCGGATATGGGACTTCGTAATGCCCGTATAAATTTCAGGCAGTTTGAAGAGACACACGCAATGGAAAATGTGATTTACAACGAGCTGAGAATGCGCGGATACAGAGTCGATGTGGGAGTTGTCCCCATAAGCGAAAAGGATGAGAACGGGAAATCCGTGAGAAAACAGTTGGAAATAGACTTTATTTGTAATCTGGGCTCAAAGAAATATTATATTCAATCGGCTTTTGCCCTCCCCGACTCCGAGAAAAGAGCACAGGAAATCCGACCGTTCATAAAAATAAACGATTCCTTCAAAAAGATTATAATAACAAAGGACATCGTTCCCTCTTACTATGATGAAAACGGTATCCTCACAATGAATATATATGATTTTCTGCTGGATTCCAAAAGCTTGGAAAACAATTGACAGTAACAATTATAGCCTAAAAGAAAGCTCAAAAGGGGCTGTATCAAATCATTTTGATACAGCTCCTCATTTACTTCCATCTTTTATAAAGAATACGCACTCTTCCCTTTTTGGAAAGTCCGTCAATTTTTTCAATCTGTGCTCTGCCGTTGCCTCGCCAGGATATCTTATCCCCCTCCGAGACGGCAGAGTCTGTTTTTTTAATAGTAGCACCGTTTACGGCAACAAGTCCCATCTCTATGGCATCCGCAGAGCTTGAGCGTGAGGTGGAAAAAAGAGAGGATGCCACAGCATCAAGTCTTAAGGACGCCACGGTATCAAAGCTTTCCTCGAAATCGTCCTTCCTTTTGATATCGGGCTTTTCCACCACCGACACGCTGACGGGATAGCGGCTGATCTTCAAGAGGCTGTCAAGGATGAATGCCGAAATCGACTCTCTCACGGCAATAATAACAAAGCCGTCATCTATGATTATATCGCCAACTGCATCTCTTTCAATGCCAAGTCCCATAAGCGAGCCCAAAACGTCCCTGTGAGAGAGCTCAGCACCCTTATTAAAGCGGTCAAGTGACGCCTTTAAAAAGACAATTTCCGCAAGGTCGGGGGATTCCTTTATTATATCACTTGTACAATACTCGGTATAAAAGACGGGGCAGGTACGCTCAGCACCCTCGTAGCCACCAAAGAAGAAATACGCCTCGTAGCCCAAGCGGGAGAGCATTTCGTCTGTCCTCATTCTCAGAGCATCCGACATAAAATTACCCGACTCAACTATATCACGGAGGCGGCTTCGCTCCGCAAGGTCAAGAATATGGGAAAGAGTGTCCCTTTCCTCATTTGTTTCGGCATAGTGCCGGATAACAGAATTTTTATCCATGATTCTCTCCTGAAAAACTGCCATTAGTGTAAACTGTTATATAAATATGCACCTCCAAAGGCTTGGGGGTGCATATCATAACCTTTTTTGGTTATTTCAATTTATTTCCGCATGTATTGCAAAATGTTGCATCAGAATCCGCAAGAGCTCCGCACTTGGGGCATTTGAGATCCTGCTGTGACTCGTCAACGGGTTCCTGCTCTATCTTCTCACCACAGTTTCCGCAAAACATTGCGTCCTCCGGAAGAGCCTCTCCACATTTGGGACACTTTTTACCGTCGGCAGGCTTTTCTTCTTTGTCAGCGCCAAGCTTCTCGCCGCAGGTATCGCAAAAAGCCGCATCGGGCATCAGCTTTGCACCGCATTTGGGACATACTTCTACACCTGCATCTGTCTGTGCAGGTTGTTCTGCAGGTTGTGCATATACGGGTTGCTGTACGGGTTGTGTGTACATCGGCTGTCCTGCAGGCTGTGCATATACAGGCTGCTGTGCATATACAGGCTGCTGTACGGGTTGTGTGTACATCGGCTGTTCTGCAGGCTGTGTGTATATAGGTTGTCCTGCAGGCTCGGGCATGGGTACTCTTTCTCCGCAATTATTACAGAAAACCGCACCGGGTGAGAGCTCTGCGCCACATTTTGTACAATTGGTTATACCCTTGAGCTGCTTCAACTGCTCTTTAATTTCATCAATCTTCGCCTCGGTAGCTCTGACGTTTGCAACATATATGGCAAACTCTCCCTCCACCTTGTCTCCAATAGTTTCCACAAAAAGCTTGCCTATCACCTTGTAGTGCTCCTCAAGTCTCTTTTCCTCTTCGGCAAGAGCTTGATTAAGCCTTCCCGTCTCGGCAAAGTCCTTTCCCTTTTGTGAAAGCGACTGGGTAGCCTCTGTTACTTTTTTTGTAAAATTGTCAAAAAATGCCATAATATCCTCCTTGTATTAAATCAGGCTTTATTCTTCTTATCTTTTAACTGTACAAATATTCCAAGTATTATAACCGCAAGTCCCACAATATGAACACCGCTTATCTTCTCATCATCAAGGAAAAGAGAAGTCCAGATGAGGGATACAAAGGGGGTTATGTAAGCGAGATTTGAAATCTTTGCGGTATTTCCCTTTTCAAGTGCTATCTGCCACGAGGTGGTTGCAATTCCTATGGAGAACATTCCGTTCCAGCCAAGTCCCAAAAGCTCAAAGCCTCCAAGCTCCATAGGCTTACCTGATGCCAGGTTGATGATTCCCGTCAAAATAAATGTTACAAAAAGCACCAGCATCATGGATATGCGCTTATCGTATTTATATTTTTGATTAAGCGCCGTGAATATCCCGTAGGAAACGGCACCCGCAACACAAAACAGAGCACCGATTATAATCTTCTCATTAAAGTTGATAATGTCCGCACTGGTTACGATAACAACCCCGAAGAAGGAAATCACAATAGCCAGAAGCTTACGTGAGGTCATTTTCTCCTTCAGTAATATGCAGGCAAACACCACACTCATTATAGGCCACAGATAGTTTACGATAAAGGCTTGCGATGCAGGCATCATAGACGTACCCGTATAGAAAAATACATAGTACAAAAACATTCCGGGCAGTCCTATAAGAACAGTGATAACGTAATCCTTTAAATTATATTCCTTCAAGCGCTTTATATTCCCCGTCACGACATTCACTGCAAGTAAAAAGAATGCCGCAAATATCGCACTGACACAAAGCACCTGAAAGCTGTCCATTTTATGAAGTAACAGCTTCGAAATGGTAGGCATTGTAGACCAAAGGGCAATGGAGGTCGCCGCAAATAAATATTGCTTTTTCATACCTTTACCTCTTATTGAATCTGAAAAGCTCAACGTCAATAAGCTCACGGTACGTGTTCTTTGACCCGTTGATCTTTTCCATAAGTATGTCAACAGCCTTGTCTGCCCAGCCATTCCCCTTCATTCCCACGCTGACATAGGGGAAGGGCATATACAAATGGCGGTTTACAGCATCAAAGCCGACAACTCTGACACTTTTATCCACAAGTGAAATTATCTTAAATGCAATAAGGTCGGAAAAAGCAATAATGGCATCGTAAAACTGCCCGTCCTCAAGAGCATCCTTCAAAACGCTCTCCGCATCCTCGCACTTGGGGCTGGTTTCGATAGAGCGCACCTCAATACCTTTTTCACGAAACGCCTCTTTTATTCCCTCAAGACGGTTTACGCTGGCGTTTATTCTGCTGTATGCACCCACGTATAACGGATTTTTACAACCCTTGCTCACAAGATATTTGCCCGCAAGATATCCGCCCTTTTTGTCATCGGCGTGAACATAATCCGCATCAAAGGATTCAAAGCTCCGTCCGATAAGCAAATAGGGAATTTCCATATTGTTGAGAAATGTAACGTTTTCCGTGGAATGCTGGGAAGGACAGAGAAATATTCCGTCCACCTGCCTGCTGCAAGCGGTAACGATTGCCTTATATTCCTCTTTGTCGCTTTCGTTTGTATTAAGTATAATAACAGAATATCCAAGCTCACTTATTTTATCTTCTATGAGCTTTATTTGATACGCAATGTGAGGATTTGAAATGTCGGGCACAATTATAGCCACCGTCTTTGTCTTTCCAAGACGCAAAGACGCCGCCGCATTGTTGGATATATACCCCATTTTTTTTGCAGTCTCCAATACCTTTGTCCGCATCTCCTCGGAGATATCGTCACGGCCGTTGAAAACGTGGGACACCGTTCCCACCGTCACATTCAATTCCCTTGCTATATCCTTTAAGGTAATTTTTTTCATTTCCGACTCCTGATATTTTTAACTCTATAATTATAGCTTTATTTAATACTTTTGTCAAGAAAACTATTGACAAAAGTGCGGGGCATATGTTACTATAACGATATAGATAGGAGGGATAACATGCCATATTGCAGTTATGACAATAACAGCGTTAAGTACGACCTTGAAAAAGATACATTTGAAATAACCGTGGACGGCAAAAAAGCCTTGACCGATGCGTGTTTCAAGGAGCTGATTTTCAAGGAAAACACCTTTACTCTTGCAGATTTTACATCAAAGGGACATACTCAGAGCACCTCCCTTGATTTTCACACACTTAATATAACCTACACCAAGCCCGAGCCTCCCGTAGCGTGGTTTACTGTCTCCTTTACAGTTACTCCCAAGGGCATTAACACACAGTTTTTGTGTGACCCCGAGGCAAGACTTGTGGTATCGGGAAAAAGCATCTGGGGAGAGGACTGTTTCCCCATGTCCTCTGTGGAGAATTCAAGCAATCTCCGTGCCGCCATCGGACCTGCAGCAACCGCTGCCGACAATTTGCTTTTTGACAGAGCCACAGACAGCGCTCTTTCCTTCACTGGCGCAGAACGCATACGTTTGAAATATGATTGGGAGTGCTCAAGGTACAATGTTACAATAACAACGGGTATTCTTGCAGGAGAGAAAAAATTTCTCATTTCAAGCTCAAATAATATAATGGCGGAACTCTTCGGAATAAAATATGCTCCCATAAACAAAAAAAGCACCTTCAGGAAAGCTCCCTCGGGATGGATGACCTGGTACTCGGTAGGCTTTGATGCCTGCGAGGAAAATGTGCTTGAAAACACAAAGTGGCAGAGTGAAAATCTGCTCCCCTACGGCGCCGATGCCATATGGATAGACTGGGAATGGTATCATGCAGACTACGAGGGCAAGCGTGACGACGGCACCTCCGACCTTGTTCCCGACCCGAAGAAATACCCCAACGGTCTGGGCTTTATTGCCGACAAGATAAAGGAGTACGGTTTTACTCCCTGTCTTTGGATAGGATATACAAACTGCCCTTCAAAAAATGACTATGCAAAAGCAAACCCCGAAATAATACTTGCCGAGCGCACAGGCTGGTGCGGAACCTATTATTATGACTTCACAAATCCCAAATATCTGAACGAATTCCTCCCCATGGCAATAAAGCAGGTAAAAGATTGGGGATACGAAGCGGTAAAATATGACACACTCCATGATGGAATAATGCATCATGAGGAATTCCACGATAAAATGTATGACCCATCACTTACAACAAAGGAAGCCTTCCGAAATATGGTGCAAAAAACCCGTGACCTTGTGGGAAAGGACTTCTATATGCTCGCTTGCTCCGCATCACGTGCAGGTGTGCTGTGGGCATGTGATATTTTCGATGCATCCCGTGTAGGTGGTGACATTTTTGAGTGGGAGGAATTTATGAAGCAGGGCATTATGAAGATAATGTACTACTATCCCCTCCACAATATTGTGCTTTACACCGACCCCGACAATGTAATCTTAGGTGAAAAATACAACACCTTCAACCAGGCGGCATCCCGCATATACTTCACGTCTCTTCTGGGACTTCCCATGACCTTTGGAGATGACCTTCCAAAGCTTCCTCCCGAGCGTGCAGACTTGATAAAACGCTGTCTCCCCGTAATGGACATTCATCCAATGGATATAAAGCAGCATACCCACGGCGGCGGAGTGCTGACGGTAGAGCTGAGCGTAGAGCTACCCTTCGAATCCTACACAGTGCTTGACCTTTTCAATATGGAGCAAGAGGCACTTGATTACGAATTAAGGCTTGAATCCGACCTTTATCTCGACCCCGGGCTTTATCACATTTATGACTACACAAAAAAAGAGTATCTGGGATATACAGGGAAAAAGCTCCGTGTGGCACTGGAGCCTTGTGAAAGCCGAATCCTCGCCATAAGAGAAAAGCTTGACCGTCCGCAAATTGTGAGCACAAACCGCCATGTAACCCAGGGTGCCGCGGAAATCAAGGCAATGAAGTGGGAAAACAACACCCTCTCATTCACCTCGGAGCTTGTGAAGGACGATGAATACACAGTAACTCTCTTCGTGCCCGAAGGCTACACACCCGTGGGACTTGAAGTGAAGGACAATATTTGCATCTATTCCTTCGTCCCCGATAAGACAGGCTCTTTTGATATTGAAATTAAATTTGAAAACTAAGTTTAACCCAAAAGGGGGTAGTGAAAGGTTAATTACTTTTCACTACCCCCTTTGATTATTCTATCACAATTCTTTTGTCGCCCTCAACAACTTCTATCAGAATTTTATGAGAAAAACGGTCATTGTAACAATGCTTGAAATCCCTCAATATTTCTATCAGCATATTAGCTGCATTTTTAAATTTTTTTCTCAAAACCTCAATACCGATAATTTCAATATGTATCGGATCACTGAGCATATCGGTAAGACAATCCCAAAATGCACTCCAATTACAGCCATAATAATCGGGAAAATCAAGTGCTTCTTTAATTTTAATGTGAACATCTAAGTAGTGTTTGATGTCTGTAAAATCTATCGTGTATATTTCTTTGTATTCGTACATATTTTTCCTCCTGTCTATGAGGTTATTTCATAAAAAGTATGGTAATGGTCGTAAGATACAAATATCCGCTTTTTTGATTATTATAATATTTATTTATTTGCTTGTCAATTACTATAATATACTGACATAACATGACATACAGGGTGACACATTTATTCAAAAAGTATCGCATCAATTCCAAGCAAATCAGAATTGATGCGATTTTTTAATTTATTGATTTCAAGAACACCGAAAGCAGTGTAAGTGCCGTCTCCTTATCTTTGGAAGGACAAGCTCTCAGCCTTGCCAGTATTTCGTCCTCTTTAACCTCAGGTAAGGATGCTTCTTCTGTGAGAATCTCATCGGGGGTAATATGAAGAGCATCGCAGATTTTAAGAAGCGTCTCCACTCGCATGTTTACGCTCCCTCTCTCAATATCGGCATATGTTCTATCGGAAAGTCCTGCCGCTTCCGCAACCTCAAACTGTGTCATACCCGTCTTTTTCCGAAACAAATATAATTTGTTTCCTATTTTACCGAAATCATGTATAAGCATTATTCTTCCTCCTATTTTGCCGTATATAGGAATTATAATTCCTAAAAGTATTGACAAAAAGGAAGAATAGTAGTACAATAACAAGCAGAATAGTTCCTAATAAGCTATATGGAGCTAAAAAATAATGAAAAGGAGAAAAGAAATGAAGAAAATAAAATTTTTAGTTGTTTTCGTCGTGGTATGTACTTTTGTATCTTTGTGTATAAGTGCAAACGCTTTTGAAATTACAGATACAAAACTATATGCGGAGGGCAATGACGAAGAAGTATCATCCGAAACGGATAACGGTTCAACATCTTGTACTACTCATGAAGAAACAGAAGAAATGATAGAAGAACCCACATGCTCCAAAACGGGATATAGCATAAAAAAATGCAAGATTTGTGGTGTACAACTCTCTATCAAACTTATTTCTAAAACGGAACATGCTTGGGGAGATTGGGTTGTTGATAAAGAAAGCTCATGCAGTGAAGCAGGACATCGTTCAAGAACGTGTTCGGCTTGTAACGAAAAAGAAGAGAAACAAACAGAGAAGCTCTCTCATAAATTCAGTAAATGGGAAATAACAAAAGAAGTAACTTGTACAGAAGACGGAGAACAGCAGAGAATTTGCTCACTTTGCTCTCATACAGAAAAAGAAACAATCGAAAAAGGGCATGACTGGGGTGATTGGGAAACACCCGAAGTATATACGGAGCCATACCCTACACAATCAAGAACCTGCTCAGTATGCGAAAATACGGAAAGTCAGTCCGTTGCCGATAATAACAATTCTCAAAGCAGCGCCATAGAAGTAAAATTCAAAGATGTTTTGGTAATAACAGGTACCTTGAAAAATTCAGATGACATAGATTGGTACAAGGTAAATCTTCCCTGCGCAAAGGTGTCAAAAGCTGAACTCACCTTAGAAAGCAAAACTTCCATTTATAACTCCTTAGGTGAATATTGGCTATACGGTCCACAAAAAAGTGAGCCGGTAGAATGTAAAATCACAATGCACAAATTAATTAAACCAAATATGGACTATCATAGTGCATCTTTTATGACTCCCATTAATACCTCAACAAAGCTAAAATTTACAGCTTGGAACGAACTCCCTTATGAATCCAAAAACGGAATGAATGAACATAGTCCGGAAATTAACACAAAAGGAATTAATTACATTTCAATAGATCCAAGCGGAGTTTTTAATTCCAGTATGAACGGTTGTAAATACACCTTAACAATATATTTTGAACACGCTCATTATGGTAATAGCAACACATACTCGGGACATGCTTCATACTACAACACCGAATGGAAAACAGTAAAAACCCCAACATGCTTAGAAACCGGCTCTCAAGAGCTTGTTTGTTCAATCTGCGGATATAATTTCACCAGAGGATACAATGCCGATGGAAGCCCTTATGCTCAAATGACCAATACCATAAAAAAAGCAAGCCACACATTTAGCGAATGGGAAATAACAAAAGAACCATCAAAAGTGCAACAAGGAACAGAAACACGCTATTGTAAGGTATGTAAACTTGAAGAAAAACGCGATTTAGAACTTGAACACGGTGAATACGGTGAATGGAAAATAACAAAAGAGGCTACCTGCGAATATTCGGGAGAAAAGAGCTTCATTTGTTACTGCTGTGATAAAGCGACTAAAACTCAAACCATATCAAAGCTCGAACATAAATACAATAGTTGGGCAGAAATTCTTAAAGCGCTACCCGAAAGAAACGGAAATTCGCAAAGAACATGTTCTTTGTGTGGAAAAAAAGAAGAGCGTGTTGACAAGTATAACTTTTTGGATATAAAAAACAGAGCTAAGATATATCCCAATTTCAAGGATGTAAATAGCAGTGCATGGTACAAAGATGTTGTTGATAACTGTTACAATTACTCCTTAATGATGGGTGACTCAGAAAACACATTTAACCCCATGGGAAACATCACCCTTGCAGAAGTAATAACAACCGCCGTGAGAATATGGTGTCTCAATAATCCCGATGATGCAAAACCCACAATCGGCTCATCTCCATGGTATCAATGTTATGTAGACTTTGCAATAGAGAAGAAAATCATAAATAAAAATGATTTCAAAGACTACACAGTTCCAGCAACAAGAGCCGAAATGGCATACATCTTAAAGAACAGTGTAAGCTCAACAAACCTTGCAAAATTAAACGACATAAACTCTATTCCCGATGTAACAAAAACCGACAAATACGGAGAAGAAATTTTCAAACTTTACGAGGCAGGAATACTCGGCGGAAGCGACGAAAAGGGTACCTTTTATCCCAATAAAAATATTACAAGAGCAGAAGGTGCAGCAATTATAGCAAGACTTTCAAAAATAAGCGACAGAATAAAGAAATAAAGTAACAAAACAACAAATCCCGAAAACAGATTTTTCGCTGTTTTCGGGATTTGTTCAAATATTATAAGACTATTCTAAGAAAATAATATGACTTTTTGTCAGAACAATTCAATTTTGCCAAGAAGAAAATCTATCAGATTGCAGTGAAATATGCCATTATCATCATAAAAATTATGAGGGATAACTTATGTCAAATTTGTCATAACTTCTGCATGTATTATACTACAACTATACAAAAAAATCAATAGATAATAACATTAGATAACAATGTTGTATAAAGAATTTATGTCCAAAATGGCACAAGTTATGCATGAAACAATGAATTTGCATAGAAAATTCTTGAGACTTACATATTTTATACCATAACGTCTACCGTAAGAAAGAGCAGTAAAAGTCTATGACTTTTTACTGCTTTTCTTTACATTTCTGTCTGTACCTCGACGGTGACATACCCATTTTTCTTTTGAATATTTTGCAATAATAGGATGCACCCGAAAAGCCGACGGCATCCGAGATATCCTCAACCGACATATCGGTACCCTTCAGCATTTCGGCGGAGCGTTCAATGCGGCGGGAGTTTATGTATTCGCTGACTGTACTATCAAAGGCTCTCCTGAAGCGGTCATAAAGGACGGTTTTTGAAGTGTTGGTGTTATGTGCTATATCGTGCACACTCATTGGCTTTTCAAGATTTTTGTTTATGTACGAAACCGCTGTATCAAGCACCTTGTCATAATCGGGCTTGAGCATATTTTCAAGCATTATGTGCTTTGCAAGCACTGTTGCGATATTCAGAATGCTGTCTATTTTCAAGCTGTCGGAAAGCGGGATATCGCTGTACAGCTTATTCATTTTTTCTGTGTCAAGTCCAAGCCTTGCCACATATTTTTCAACCCTTGAGAATTCGCTCTCTGTTCTTATCTGTCCGAATATAACATATCCCACAATGCTGTCGTTGTGTATTATAGGGACAGCCACGTCCACAAGTCCCGCATGGCATGTATGCATTTCGGATTTTTTGCTTTTTTTACACTTTTCAAGAAGCTCCGCATCAGAAGCGAGACACCTGCGATTTCCCTCCGCAGTACCGTGTATGCATCTGCAATACTCTATGTTTTCACGGTTTGTACTTCCGCTGACAGATTTTTGCTCCTCTGTATAAAAGTCCATATTTATTCCCGTGGCATTGTAGAAGTCTTTCAGGAGACGGTCTAATTTGTCCGTATCATAATTTATCATTTTCTTCACCCCGATTAGTTTACCATGCAAGTGCTTTTATGTCAATAGATTCCGCAAAAACGGAATATAGTTATAAAAAAGCGGAAATATACGGCTTTTAATTGGAGAAAAGATTTGATAAAATGATAATAGGAAAATATATTCAAAAAGGAGAATTAGCTATGGGAAAACCTACCAATTTCAGATATAACACAGGAGTTGCCAAGGTGCCGTGGGCGGCAGTTGGCGAAAACTACAACGTAAATGACCTCATGGAGATAATTAAGTTCCTCATGC
The DNA here is from genome assembly GCA_015064635.1 of Oscillospiraceae bacterium. GTDB lineage: Bacteria > Bacillota > Clostridia > Oscillospirales > SIG627 > RGIG6353. The sequence goes on along the minus strand of SVRV01000004.1, from coordinate 85,025 downwards.
AGGGCGAGGGCAAGGAGTATGATGACGCAATTGCGGCTGTCAGAGCGCAGATTGAAAAGCTTGACGAGCTCTCCACACCTCCCGGAAAGCTTTCGCTTGATAAGAATGTCGAAGAGGCTGAAGAGGCTTGTAACAAGTTCCTCGGCTCCGATTCATCAACCTTCGTTGCCAACGCAACAGCGGGATTTGAAATTGCATATAAGTACGCTAACCTCAAGCCGGGTGACGAGGTTATCGTGCCCGCTATAACATTTGTGGCTACAATGGCATATCCTCTTGCGGTTGGCGCAAAGCTTGTATTTGCAGACGTTGACCCCAAGACCATCAACATGGACCCCGCAGACGTTGCAAGAAAGATAACTCCCAAGACAAAGATGATAGTACCGGTACATATCGGCGGTTATCCCGTTGACATGGAGTCTATTATGGAGCTTGCAAGAAAGCATGACATTATCGTACTTGAGGACGCGGCTCACGCCTTCGGTGCAATGTACAAGGGCAAGATGATAGGTACAATAGGTGACTTCGGTGGATATAGCTTCCACGAGGTTAAGAATATCACATCTCTGGGTGAAGGCGGAATACTTACCACATCTATACCCGGCTTTGGACCAGAACTCAAGCGTGCAAGATTCCTCGGACTTGACTTCACCTGCCCCATCAAGGATTGGCTCTACAATATCACCCCCATTCAGGGCAAATATGAGCCCTTCGTTGCAGGAAACTCCTCAACAACCGAGCTTCAGGCAATAGGTCTTAAGCTTCAGCTTGAAAGAATCGACAAAATAATTGCAGAGCGTGCGGCGGCTGCTAAATATCTCACAGAGAGATTTGCGGAAAACGATGCAATCATTCCCCAGGACCTTGGAAATGACGATATCAAGCCCACCTTCCATCTCTACCTTCTCCAGATAGACCCCGCAAAGGCAGGAGGAGACATTCAGACACTCAAGCGCAAGCTTGCCGAAAGAAGCGTTACACAGATAGCTCACTTCGGACCTCTCTATCGCTTTAAGATAGTTCAGGATATGGGCTATGATTCGGATGAAATAGCAAAGACATGTCCCAACTGTGAGGAGGTATTCTACAAGAGATTCACACACCTTCCTCTTTACGGACTTACAGACGAACAGCTCAAATACATGGCAGATTCTGTACTTGAGGCAGTTGCCGAAATGCAGGCAGGCAAATAAGGAGTAAACTATGGCATACTTTATGGAAAAAATGACAGTCCGCGATATGGAACTGGCAATGGAAAAGACAAAAACCGTCATTATTCCCACAGGTGTTGTGGAGCAGCACGGATATCACCTTCCTCTGTCCACAGACATTTGCAACGCAATAAAACCTTTGGAATATGCAGGAGACAGACTCAATGCGGTGGTTGCGCCCATGGTAAACTACTGTTTCTCGGGCGGTGAGCTTCTTGGTACAGTTAATGTTTCCCCTAACACATTTGGTCTCTACATTTCGGAAATTTGTGCCGAATTTGTCCGCATGGGCTTTGAGAATATTATAGTTTTCCTCGGACACGCAGGAACCGATAACCTTTCATCCCTTAAAAACAGTCTCCAGATGCTCCTTCGCCGTGACCCCAAGATGCACGAAAAGGTTACCCTTTCTCTCGTTGAGGCATGGAACCTTTCTCCCACCTGGCTCAGCGGATTCAAGATGGAGCCCGAGCATGACTTCCATGCAGGTCTTATGGAAACAAGCATGATGATGTACTGGGCACCCGAGCTTGTCCGTGACGAGATTGTTATGGATGACGAGTACACCTCCCGAATGATGAGAAGCGACCAAGACTGGTTTGAAAAGAGAGAAAAGCGCCTGGATTCACCCTTCATGATTGAAAAAGTAAGTCAAAAGGAAGAAATCAAGGTAGGCGTTATGGGCTTCCCCGAAAAGGCTACCCGTGAAATAGGTGAGCAGATTTGCAACGAAATGGTGGACGGCATTGTCGAGTATGTTGACCGCCTTGAGGAATTAAGAAGGAAGTAATATTATGGAAAAACAAGCATTCTTTTTCATAGACGACGTTATATGGGTAATGCGTGACCTGACACGTGAGCGTCCCAAGTCACTTTTTGATAACGCTTTTATGAAGATGCTCAAAAAGGGACATGACGACTACGGCATGACTGTACAGCTCAACCTCTTTTATCGCACAGACTTTTTCTATGGAAACGATGAGTTCACACTTGCCGAAATGACAGATGCTTATAAGGCAGAGTTTGAAGAAAACAGCAATTGGCTTCGTCTTGCATTCCACGCAAAGCAGGAATTCCCCGACTATCCTTACGTTAACGCCACCTACGATGACGTCAAGGCAAACTATGAGACAATTGTCGGGGAGATAAAGCGTTTTGCGGGAGAAAAATCTGTTTCACCCGCCATCTGCCCTCATTGGCTTCCCATAAGCAAAGCAGGTTGCCGTGCTCTTGCCGACTGCGGTGTTAAATTCGTGACTCCCTCTGTTGGTGAAACTAAAGAGTACACAGGAGACGAAAGTGTCTTGCCTTACGGACATGCAATGCGTCTTCTCCACAACCGCCAACCCGAAACGAAGCTCTTTGCACGCAGAACGAGAGACACAAGAATTGCTTCCTCTATCTGTGCATACAACCACATCTCCGATGAGCAGAAAGCCGAAATATACGGAAAGAACACGTCCATCTATGACGAGGAGGTAGGACTCAGCTTCAAAATATTCGGAGGTGGCCCCACGCTCAATCTCAATACTGTTGAGACAATGACCGAAACACTTGCAAAGCTCAACGGCAACCAATTTATTGGTACAGCCACACACGAACAGTATTTCTATCCCGACTATTTCAACTATCAGCCCGACTACGCTGAAAAGTACTATGCACTTGGCAAAATACTCAAGGAATACGGATACCGATTCATAACAGTTGACGAAATGAAGTAAAAAAAATAAGGAAGTGATTGACCATCACTTCCTTTTTTAAAAATCTTATATAATATTGACTGATGCAACCAAGGATAATTGTGTCTTTAGTTCATCAAATAAAGCCATGTCCATACCCTTTGTGTCGCACAAAGGGTTTTCTATTCCCATTTCCTCATATTTGAAGAATCCCATTGTATGAAAAGGAAGAAGCTCCCACCCCTCGGAAGAAACATGCTCCACAATAGGAAGATATTCCAAAAGAGCTTCAAGTGTGTCGTTTATCCCCGGTACTACTACTGTGCGGATACGACATCTTTTTTTCGTTTCGGCAATATAATCAAGAGCCGAAAGTACAAGAGAGATATCACCGCCGGTATATCGCTTCATTTTTTCGGAATCGGGAAATTTTAGGTCGGCAAGTATCATATCCGCACCGTCAATTGCCTTTTTTACACTGTCCGAAAGCGGTACAGCCAGGGATGTGTCAAGAATATAGCCGATACCGCATTCCTTTAAAAGTTTGCCCGCTTTTACTATTTCCTCGGCTTGAAGGAGAGGTTCACCACCCGAAAAGGTTACACCACCGCCGTTTTTGAAATAAGGCTTGTATCTTTTCGCCTTCTTCACAACCTCCTCGGGAGTCACCTCTGTTATCCCCTTTTTCCAGGTGTCGGGATTGTGGCAATAAACGCATCTGAGGGGACATCCGGTTAAAAAGACACAATATCTTATGCCGTCTCCGTCACGCGCCGCCATTGATTCAAATGAGTGTATATACATATTTCTCCGATTGTATCCTTTTTCAAGGGCTCTGCCTTGGTTTTTTTAAGGGCTCTGCCCTTATACCCGCAAGGAAACTTTTTGCAAAAAGTTTCCTTGACCTTCAAAAACTCTTAATGTGTTTTTATTGAGTAATCATTGGTCTCTCGCTGATAACGTACTTTTTGTACGTTGAAGTGAGGGGATGCCGTAGTCAACAAAGTATTACGCGAAATTTCTAATATACTAATTCCGACGAAATTTTGCGTAAGACGAGGCGACAAGGTTTCCCTCGCTGATAACGTACTTTTTATACGTTGAAGTGAGGGAATGCCGCAGTCAACGAAGTATTACACAAAATTTCTAAGGAATTATAGTTCTTGGTGAAACGTTCGACGTATAACTTCCTCTTGCTTGTCTCTGGTCAACTTATTGAAATTAACCGCATAACCGGAGACACGAATGGTAAGCGTGGGGTAGAGCTCGGGGTCATTCATTGCATCTATGAGCTTCTGACGGTCGAGGACATTTACGTTGAGATGATGTGCATCCTGAATGAAATATCCGTCGAGAACAGACACCAGATTTGTCTTGCGTTTCTCGTAGCTTTCACCGAGTGCTACGGGTGTTATTGAGAAGGTGTTTGAAATACCGTCCTTGCAGCAGCCGTAGTTGAGCTTTGCAACAGAATTAAGGGATGCAAGAGCACCTTCAATATCTCTGCCGTGCATGGGATTTGCACCGGGAGCAAAAGGCTCGCCGGAACGTCTGCCGTCAGGGGTGTTACCCGTTTTCTTACCGTACACAACATTTGATGTGATAGTAAGAATGGAAAGGGTATGCTTTGCTCCTCTGTAAGTGGGAGTTTTGCAAAGCTGATGATAGAACTGCTCTGTCACAATCTTTGCAATTTCGTCAACTCTGTCATCGTCATTTCCATACTTGGGGAATTCGCCCTCCGTTTTAAAGTCAACGATGAGTCCGTCCTCGTTCTTTATGGGAGTTACCTTGGCATATTTTATTGCCGAAAGGCTGTCAACAAGGACAGAGAGTCCGCTGATACCGAAAGCCATAAGTCTTTCGGGCTCGGTATCGTGGAAGCCCATGATAAGTCTTTCGTAGGCATATTTATCGTGCATGAAATGAATTATATTCATTGTATTGACGTAAAGTCTTGCCATCCAGTCGGAATACTCGGTAAATGCTGTCATTACCTCGTCATAATTCAGTACACCGTCAAAGGTCTTTCCTTCGGGTGCAATCTGAAGCCCTTCCTTTTCCTCTCTGCCTCCGTTAAGAGTCATGAGAAGAAGCTTTGCCATGTTACATCTTGCTCCGAAGAACTGCATCTGATGACCTACCTTCATGGCTGAAACACAACACGCAATAGCATAATCGTCACCGTAGTCACGGCGCATAAGGTCATCATTTTCGTACTGGATAGAGTCGGTGTCAATGGAAACTCCCGCACAGAAATCCTTGTATCCCGCAGGAAGGTTTTCCGACCACAAAACAGTGATATTAGGCTCGGCAGACGGACCGAGGTTGTAAAGAGTATTGAGCATACGGAAGCTTGTTTTTGTAACAAGTGTTCGTCCGTCCTCCGCCATACCGCCTTCACTTGCGGTTACCCAAACGGGGTCACCTGCAAACAGGTCATTATACTCGGGGGTTCTGAGATGTCTTATGAGTCGAAGCTTTATAACAAGGTCATCAATAAGCTCCTGGGCGCCTTCTTCATCAAGTACGCCCTCAGCCATATCACGCTCGATATAAATATCAATAAAGCCTGTTATTCTGCCTATTGAGTTAGCCGCTCCGTTCTGCTCCTTCTGACCGCCGAGATACGCAAAATACAGCCACTGAATAGCTTCCCTTGCATTTTCTGCAGGGCGTGTAATATCACATCCGTAATCCTTTGCCAGCTGAATAAGCGCCTTCATGAACTGAAGCTGGCGGGAGATATCCTCAATGGTACGGATAGTCTCGTCGGACATATCACGCTCACCGAGCGCCCTCTTGTCGTTTTGCTTTTCCTCAATAAGTTTATCCATTCCGTAAAGGGCAAGACGGCGGTAGTCACCGATGAGTCTGCCTCTTCCGTAGGCGTCGGGGAGTCCCGTGAGTATTCCTGCGTGTCTTGCCTTTTTCATTGTATCGGTATAGGCTCTGAACACGCCGTCGTTGTGAGTTGTTCGATATACATAGGACGCTCTGATTTTGTCGCTCATTCTGTATCCGTACGCCTCACAAGCCTGCTCGGCATTACGGAAGCCTGCAAAGGGATTCACTGCACGCTTGAGGGGTGCATCTGTCTGAAGTCCCACGATAAGCTCGTTTTCTTTATCTATATAGCCCGGCTTGAATGCGAGAATCGACGATACGTTCTCGGTATCTACGTCCAGTACTCCGCCTTTTTTGTTTTCTTCAACAAAAAGAGCAGTAACCTTTTCATAAAGGTCCTTCGTTCTTTGTGTGGGACCTTTAAGGAAGGAGCTGTCTCCTTCATAAGGTGTTATATTGAGCATGATAAAATCACGCACATTTATTTCTTCATTCCATTTACCCGTTTTAAAATTTCTCCAAGGGTTCATTTGGTATCCACCTTTCTGTTAGTTATTTAACATGAGTCTGCATATACAAAAAGGGCAGTCTCATGTTACTGAAACTGCCCAGGCGTTCGGCTTTACACACCGTCCGTTCCCTCACAGTTTTCTGTGTTACGCCAGTAGCGGACGATTATCATGGTTAGAGTATACCACAAACTTTTACAAAAATCAAGAGATTTCCCGATTTTTTAATTATCAACTTTTACCCAACGCATATTGTTCTGCGTTACAAAGGTATCCATGCTGTAAATAAACCAAGCGGTATCAAAGTCGGCGATATCCTCACCGATAAATTCTTCAAGTAAAGCGTCAACCTTTTTGGTTACGTATCTCAGGTCAACAAGCACTATTTCCGACCAATCATCCAGCATCAAAGGTGTCATAATATGTGAATAAGAATCCTTAAACACTATAAGTCTGCCACCGTCGCTGTCGGTCTTTATGCGAAGAGCGGGTCTGTTTTCGCCGAGATAGTAAGCGTACTTATCCTTTTTATCAAGAAATTCTTCAAAATAAATCGAAGGATAAGTTTTACTTTCGACACCGTCCCACACATCGAGGCTTATCACCTCGCCTTTGTCAAAACGCTCCATAACGTCGTCTTCAATTCCAACAGCACCGCATTTTGACACGGTTGTGCCCACAAAGGAATCGGAAACCTTCGTTACTTTAAAATCCTGTCTTGTAAGAGGCTCTTTACCAAGCGCTTTCCTGAATTCGTTGTATCCGATAAGCGCTCCGCCTGCCGTCCAGTGATGGTCGGTACGAAAGTAAATATAGTTTGAGCGGTTTTCTTCAAGACTATTCGTAATATCAATAAATTCTGCGGATTTCAAATTTTTTTCAATATATGAAAATACTTCCTTTTCATCCGTAACGCTTGCATACGAGGGCAAGCTATCCTTATATATATAAGTAGAAGAAGGTACTACCGTCACAAAGGACTCGATACCTGTGTTTTGGGAAAAAATATCAATTGCCGAAATACTTGAATCAATATATTTGTAATTCGGAGTTGGTTGCTTTACAAAAAGTGCATCTCTTGTGATATACACGTCATTTATCTCACGCTTTCCAAGGAGAGCCTCGGACACAAAGGAAGCCTTTACAAAGGTATCTCGTGCCACAAACTGGTCGGTCATATAGCCTTCATACGCCTCGCCCCAATCACCTTCCATAAGGGCAGCCACAGAAAACTCAGGCTTCTGGTCAAGAAGTCGGTTTTCCCATTCGGATTTTTCTTTGACGGGAGTTATAAGGTCAACGGCTGTGATACCGAAAACGAGCAATAAGAACAAAGCACATATTATCTTATTTTTCACTTTTATTCTCCCTCCCTTAAAAATCAAAATACAAAAACGGATTGTTTTCTGCCGCAACAAGATATGTGACAGTGAGCAAAAAGCCTGCCGCAACTAACACCAATGAAAGGACATAAGCTACGTTTGAACACTTTTCCTCCGCTTTCGCAAAAAGCTTTTTGCAAAGAGGAGTTGCGCCGATGATACCTATCACAAGAATCAGAGCATAATTCAAAAGAATAAACAATGACTCCTCGTTATACGCACAGCCGGTACCTCCGAAAAGTGCCTTTGTATAATCCCATATACGTCCCATACAGCCTTCGCCCTTGAAATAGAAGATTACCCAGCCGTATACAAAGAGAAGTGTTGCGTATATATGGGAGATAAATGAAGGCAATTTATTCAAAAGCTTCAGAAGGAATAGCTTTTCTATTATAAGTATTATTCCGAAATAAACGCCCCAGGCAAAAAAGTTCCAGCTTGCGCCGTGCCATATACCTGTCAGCATCCATACAACGAAAATGTTTCTCAGCTGTATAAGAAATCCTCTTCTGTTACCGCCGAGAGGAATATATACGTAGTCTCTGAACCATGAGCCCAGAGATATATGCCATCTTCTCCAGAATTCCGTGATGCTCTTGGATATATAGGGATAATTGAAGTTTTCAAGGAATTCAAAGCCAAACATCTTACCAAGACCGATTGCCATATCGGAATATCCCGAGAAGTCGAAATAAATCTGCAAGGTATAGGCTATAATACCAAGCCACGCTGTAAGTGTGGGAAGTGTCGCCACGTCCATTGCTGCAATGCTTTCCCAAAGAGCGCCCACGCTGTTGGCGATAAGCACCTTCTTTGAAAGGCCTACCACAAAGCGCTTTATACCGAGGGCAAATTTTTCATAGCTTTCCTGCCTTGAATCAAGCTGCTCCGCAACGGTCTTATACTGTACAATAGGACCTGCAATGAGCTGTGGAAAGAGAGAAACGTAGCAACCGAAGTTTACAATGTTCTTCTGTACCGGCGTATCTCCACGATATACGTCGATAACGTAGGACATCATCTGGAAGGTATAAAAGCTGATACCGATGGGAAGGACAAAGCTTGATACAAATTCCGTACCAAAAATGGCATTGATATTCTCAAATACAAAATTTGTATATTTGAAAACGCCAAGTATTCCAAGGTCGATAACAGATGTAGCAATCAAGGCAAGCTTTGCCATTCCATCTTTTAGTTGCGCTTTGAATTTATCCACCAAAATTCCGCCCGCATAGTTTACAGCTATTGAAACCAGCATAATCACAAGAAATTTCGGCGTATCCCATGCGTAAAACACAAGGCTGAACAGCAAAAGAAATAAATTCCTGAATTTTTTGGGTGTTGCGAAATAGCCCAGCAACACTATGGGCAAAAACCGAAACAAAAACAATAAGCTTGAAAAGACCATATTACAATTCCTTTATTTGTTAACTATTTTCTCACCGTCGAAGAGCAATATGCCACGTGCGGAGCCGTACTTGCCACCGTTTCTGATGTATTCCACAAAGCGTTTTTGCAGAGAAGTTCTTGTGGGAAGGTTGTCGGGATTTGATATGGCGTTTGTATCAAGAAAACGCCATGCATCTCCGAACTCATCCTTTTCGGTTACGGAGATAATATCAAAATTATCCACAAAGGCTCTTGTATTTGCTCCCATTATATCCTTATAACCGGGATAGAACAGATGTGTACCGCACTGGATCCTCACCACACCGTCGGGGAACAAATGATGCCAGAATTCCCACACACGTCGGTAGGAATCGAAGCACATTTCCTGAGTAAGAGGCCCGCCCGAGGGGATATGACAATCAAGAACCGTGTCTCCGTCATCTATTTTATAGCCGTTTTTCTCATAATGTCCGTTATCGAATTTTCTCAGGCACCCGAACTGCAATCTGCCGAAAGCAAAGCGGTAAAGGGCAAGAAATTCCCAGAACCAATACACCGAAACCGTTCCTATATCTCCAAATCTGAGTATACACTCTCTTGTTTTATACATTAAATCCTTTGCGGTGTTTTCAAGCATTTCAAGCGAGATGCCTTTCTCAATGTAAACATCCCTCAGCATTGAAAAAGCATGGCAAAGGAACACCATGTGCAAAGAGTAGACCGATGCCTCCTCGGTCTTGTGGGCATCTATCTTCTTAACCTCTCTGTCAAAGCTTTCATATGAGCGGTCACTCGCCATAAAAGCCTTGGCGTATTCTTCCATTTGCGGGAATCTGTATGACAGTGATATAAGTCTGCCCTGCTCTACATCGTTAAAGCCTGCTACTTTCAAAAGTTCTTCGTAAGTCATATTATTTTCTCCTAATTGTATTTACACATTGCCTCATCGAATTTTCCGTCCAGCAGATACACAAGGGCATTGGCTGCGTCATCTGCGGCTTTGTTAAAGTTTTCCCTGTCACTGTCGGGAAATTTTCCCAGTACCCAATCGGCAAGGTCATAGTCGGGGTGTGGCTTTTCTCCCACACCTATTTTTATTCTGGGATAAAGGCTTGACGAAAGGTGCGCTTCAATGGATTTAAGTCCGTTATGACCACCGTGTGAGCCTTTGCGTCTTATTCTTATCTTTCCTACGGGGAGCGAAATGTCATCTGAGATAACGATTACATTTTCGGGAGGAATTTTATAGAAGCGTGCCGCTTCTCCCACCGCCTCGCCCGAGTTATTCATAAATGTAGTAGGCTTCATGAAAAGGACTCTGTGACCGCCTATATTCCCTTCGGCAACAAGGGCATTGAATTTTGCTCTGTCGTTTTTAAAGCCGTTTTTCATGCCTATTTTGTCAACTACCATATAACCTGCGTTGTGTCTTGTGCGGTCATATTTCACGCCTGGGTTGCCAAGTCCCACAACAATGAATTCTATCTTTGAGGAGGCTTCCTTTTCGGCACGCTCCTTCTCAAGCTTGGCAAATATATCAAAAATACTCATTATATATCTTCCTTATGTTATGTTATCTTACGGTGTGATTTTTGGGCGAAAACCGAAAATGAAAGTTTATCTTTATTTTCAGCTGTGTTCTCACCTTTGTTTAAAAGTGCGAACACATCTCTCCCAAAAATATTCTTTATATTGTTGAAAACCTTTGGTTTTCTCCATTCGTGAAAATTTCATTTTCTTCGCGTGTTGCTCGGACTGCTGTACAAATGTACAGCGACGCCTTCGCACTCCGCGATTTTCCCTCCAAAACTCCCACCTTTTGGAGCTTCAGGTCTTACGGTGTGATTTTTGGGTTAAAACCGAAAATGAAAGTTTATCTTTATTTTCGGCTGTGTAGTGTGATAGATTGACAATCTCGCCTTATGGGAGGCTTTTTGGTTCACAATGAACAATTTAAAGAAGATTTTCGAAGAAAATCAACCTTAACGTTTGCAAAGCAAACACTTCATGTGACTTCAGTCACATTTCACTCACCGAAGGTGAATTTCACGTTTTGACAACGTCAAAACATTTCACTGCATAACGCACAGCGTTATGCTCTGCTCCCACCTTTTGGGGTTTCCGGCACGGTGTGTCTTTGGGGGAAAACCGAAACAATGCACAGTGCATTGGAAATTATATTTCAACTATTAACTCCGTCATGCCTTCCATTGCTCTGTCCATAAGAGCTTCTCTGTCAAGCTTTGCCTCGGCACGGATAACCTTTTCAAGAATGGGTTTCGTTCTGGGGTGACGGGGAGTAAATACTGTACAGCAATCCTCATAAGGAAGAATTGATGTTTCAAAAGTATCAATCTTTCTGGATATTTCCACTATTTCCTCTTTGTCCATACCGATACAGGGACGGAAAACGGGGATGGTTGCGGTGCAGTCGGTAACGGCTATTGCCGCCATTGTCTGACTTGCTACCTGACCGATACTTTCACCCGTTATAAGTGCCTGCGCTCCGCATTTCTTTGCAACTCTTTCGGCAAGAGGCATCATAAATCGGCGAAGGATAAGTGTGAAGTAGTCCTCCTCGCTATTATCTCTTATTGCCTCCTGAATTTCAGTGAGGCTGACAAAATGTATTCTGATTTTATCGGTATATGCGCAAAGGCATTTTGCAAGGGCAATAACCTTTTCCTTTGCACGCTCGGAGGTATAGGGGAAGCTCTCAAAATGAACTGCATCTATTTCGACGCCTCTCTTTGCCATCATATATCCTGCGACAGGAGAATCAATACCTCCCGAAAGAAGGAGAAGTCCTCTGCCGTTTGAAAGATACGGCATTCCGCCTGCGCCATGCTCTGAGCCTGCGTGAATGTAGGCATATTTCTCTCTTATTTCAACTCTTACAACTATTTCGGGATTGACAACGTCCACCTTTACCTCGGGACAGAGCTCGGAAAGCTCACCGCCTACCTCTGCCATTATCTGGGGAGAGGTGAGGGGGAATTGCTTGTCACTTCTGCGGGCATCCACCTTAAAGGAGTGATAAGGTCTTATATGTTCGGGAATATGCTCGCAGGCAACCTTTACAATGTCCTCCATATTCTTTTCGGCTCTGTAAGAAATGCAAAGAGACACTATACCGAAAACCTTTTTCAGCTGCTCGTATGCTTCCTCAACCATAGTGTCGTCATCGGGAGTCACATAGAGGGTTGACTGCATACATTCAAACTGGAATGCATCCCCCATGAGTCGTCTCATTCTTGCCTTTATTTTGTCGCAAAGGAGCTTCTCAAAGGAGCGCTTGTTTGCGCCCTTCAAAATAAGCTCGCCGTATTTCATAAGTATAGTTCTTGTCATATATATCTCCTTTGTTATGTTATCTCACGGTGTTATTTTTGGGTGAAAACCGAAAATGAAATGATTTTTTATTTTCAGTTTTGTTCACTCCCACGCTTTTGTAGTGCGAACAAATCTCTCCCAAAAGCATTTTTTCTAAGGTTGAAAACCTTCGGTTTTCTCCATCTAATGAAAATTTCATTTTCTTCGCGTGTTGCTCGGACTGCTGTACACTTGTACAGCGACGCCTTCGCACTCCGCGATTTTCCCTCCAAAACTCCCACCTTTTGGGGTTTCCGGCACGGTGTGTATTAGCCTTCCCCTTGAGGGGAAGGTGGGTTGCGTAGCAACTCGGATGAGGTGGAGCGCTGGGAAATACGACCTATTTAAACAGAGTGCAAATTTGTTATGTGCCACCTCATCAGTCACATTCTGTGACAGCTTCCCCTCAAGGGGAAGCCTTATTTCTACCCTTTGTTACCTTATCCTATGGAAGAAAACCGAAGGTTTTCAACCACAATTATTCATTATTCGTCATTCAATATTCATTATTCACCACATATCAGCCATGCTGTTATGCTCTTCATCTTACCTTAGCAATGGTTTTCATGGCGTTATTCAGGCTTTCTGCCAATGTATCAACTTCCGATTTTGTATTATAATGGGAAAGGCTTATACGAAGTGCGCCGTCTGCTTCCTTATCCGACAGTCCGAAGGCTTCCAGAACACCGCTTTTTCCCTTCTTTGCCGAACAAGCCGAGCCGCTTGAAACGAATATGCCGTCAGAGGACAGCTTGTGCAAAAGCACCTCACTTCTGAATCCCGGCACCGATATATTCACAACCGAAATACAAGCCTTTTCGGGTAAATTGAGCTTAACTCCGTCAATTGCGCCGAGAGTATTCACTGTATACTCACGAAGCTCTGAAAGGTAACCTATACGCTCCTTCATCGCCGTAAGCTCCTCCACCGCAGCCCCCATTGCCGCAATGGAAATTGTGTTTTCCGTTCCGCTTCTAAGTCCCTTCTCCTGACCTCCACCATAGGTATGGGGAGGAATAACAAGACCTTTCTTCAAAACAAGGACTCCCACTCCCTTGGGGGCGTGTACCTTGTGAGCGGACACCGATATCATATCTGCGCCAAGAGCCGGAAGAGTGAGCTTTTCCTTCATATATGCCTGCACGCAATCACTGTGGACAATTGCTCGGGGTGACACTCTTTTTACCGCCTTTGACACGGCGGCAACATCATAAACGGCACCAGTTTCATTGTTTGTACGCATTACGGATACAAGAGCGATATCGGGAGACAGGCTTGCTTCAAGCTCCGCCATATCAATTGAGCCGCCCTTTGTGGAAAGCCTTATCACCTGCCAGCCCTCTGTTTCAAGAAAGTCAAGTGTTCTTGCAACTGCGGGATGCTCGGAATCGGTGGTTATTATCTTTTTACCAACCTTGGCATTTTTTCTTGCGGCACCCAAAATAGCAATATTGTCCGACTCTGTACCGCTTGACGTGAAGAATACTTCATCCGCCCTTGCGCCAAAGCTGCCTGCAATTATCTCTCTTGCCAGCGTCAGCTCCTTTTCCGCCTTCAATCCCTCGGAATGAAGTGAGGACGGATTGCCGAATACTTCCGTCATCTGTATTATTTTGTTTTTTGCCGCTTCACACAGCGGTGTGGTTGCGCTGTTATCAAGATAAATCATATAATCTCCGTAAATTCAATGCACAGTGCTCAATGCACAATGCACAATGAAGGAAGATTTCGTTGGAGACGAAATCGACTGTTAATTATAATTAATTGATTCGTTTGTTGTTTTACAAATTGCCATTAGAATTCTTATTATTTCTATGATATCATTTTCCATGCTTTCAAACATTTTTCTGTCTATATAGTCAGTTCTGTGTAAAAGCTTTAACCAAAAATGTGTCTCATTTGACTCTTTCAAAGCAATATTCATCTTTGACAAAAAATCCGGAGTAGTCTGTCCTCTTTCTGCTTCCGATATGTTTGCACCTATACTGGTACCACATTTCAATAATTGCTTTGACATTACAAACTCCTGCTTTTCAAAACGCAAATACTTATATAAATTCACTATTCTGACAGCAAACTCAAAACTCTTGTTTTCTATCAGATTCTCTTTCATCACCAATCACCACATCTTCAAATTTAATCATCAGAAGATTTCGTTGAAGACGAAATCAACCATAATTGTGCACTGTGCATTATGCATTATGCATTTTTTAAAAACCTCTTGCAAATAAACATCATTCGTACTATAATAAGCATACACAGTGATTATACTATATTTTTTGAGTTTTAGCAATACAATAAATTAAAATTATAAGGATACGTATGACAAAAATTTTATTCGCCCCCATGGCGGGTGTGGGTGACAGTGCTTTCCGTACAATATGTATGAGACACGGTGCCGACGGTGTTACAAGTGAAATGATATCGGCAAAGGCTACCGTCTTCGGGGATAAAAAAACCCTCCTTCTTGCAAAGAGAACAGATGAAGAAACCCCTTTTGCCTTGCAGATTTTCGGCTCCGAGCCCGACATAATGGCAAAGGGTGCAAAAATTCTTGTTGACGCCACCTCTCCGGATTCAATCGACATCAACATGGGCTGTCCCGTAAACAAAATCGTTAAAAACGGCGAAGGCTCGGCTCTGATGAAGAATCCCTCCCTTGTATATGAAATAGTTTCACGTGTTGTGGAGGCTGTAAGTCCTCTCCCCGTCACCGTAAAAATACGCCGAGGAATTGACGAAAGCCACATAAATGCCGTTGAGGTTGCCTTGATGGCTGAAAAGGGCGGCGCAAGCATGATAACCGTACACGGAAGAACAAGAGACCAGTTCTACGCGCCTCCCGTTGACCTTGAGACCATAAAGGCGGTTAAAGAGGCAGTCAAATGCCCCGTCGTGGGTAACGGTGACATCGTCTCGGGAGAAAGTGCAAAACGGATGCTTGAGGTAACCGGCTGTGACCACATCATGATAGGCAGAGGAGCTATCGGCAGACCTTGGATATTCAATGAAATAAAATCGACGCTCTTCGGTGCTCCCATGCCCCATATCCCTGTCGGCGAGGAGCTGAAGGAAGCAATCATGACACATCTCGACCTGGCAATAGCACTTAAAAACGAGAGACAGGCAATAATGGAATCCCGTGCACAGATAGCCTGGTACGTAAAGGGCATCAAGGGTGCGGCTGCCATACGCCAAAAAATAAATTCCGCTCTCACAAGAGATGCGGTAGCGGAGATACTTAAAGAATTATGAAAAAATGCGAAAATGAAGAAAAGCTCATAGCAAAGACCTTAAAGGGTAATGCAGCCGCCTTTGGCGAGCTGGTCAGCTACTATGAAAAATTTGTTTTCAATGTGGCTTTTTCCTTTATGTCAAATTACGATGATGCCTTTGACGTTGCACAGGAAGCCTTTATAAAGGCATGGGAAAAGCTGTCCACCTTCAAGGGGGATGCGGCATTTTCCACCTGGCTTTACAGAATAACCGCAAACACCGCCAAGGATGCTCTTGCGAAAAGAAATAAGGCGTGGAATGATGCCGAAGCAGATGAAAACACGGTTTCAACCAATAAAACGCCCGAGGAAGAAGCTGTGAAGCGTGAAAACGCCCGTGAGCTTGCAAATGCTCTTGCAGCTCTTGACGGAAATATGCGTGAAATCATTATTCTTCGTGAGCTTGACGGACTCAGCTATACGGAAATAAGTAAGGCATTGGGAATAGAAGAGGGTACCGTAAAGAGCAGGCTGTCGAGAGCAAGAGAAAAGCTGCGTGAAATTTTACGGGAACAAAATCACGAATATTTCGTCAAAAGAGATAAAGAAAGATAAAGGAGGCGATATAATGGACTGCAAAGAAATAAAAGTAATGCTGAATGCTCTTGTAGACGGCGAAGCAAATGACAGTGACAGAGAAATTATCATGTCCCATATCGCCGAGTGTGAGGACTGTAAAAAAGAATATGAAGAACTCCTTGCCATAAAGGATGCCTTTAAAAAGTTTGACACTCCCCTTGACGGCAAGCTTGCCGAGAGCACAATGAAGGAAATATATAAAAAGGCATATCCCGAAAAGAAAAAGCCTTTCTTATTCAGACATATCGGCACAGTTGCGGCACTTTTTGTCATAGCTGTATTCTTTATCTACAACGCAACCTCAAAAAGCAAAGACATGGCAGTTGAAGAAAATAAGGGAAATCAGCCAATTCACACAATGAAAGCCGAAGGAGAGTACGCCTTCGCTGTAAATCCCGAATCCCAAGCAGATGGAAAAACCGAAGTAGCCGACAAGGTAACAGATAATATACAAACTCCTGCCGAAGCTCTGCCCGAGGCAGAATCACCTTTCGAAACCGCTCCCGAAGAATCCACCGGTACCGACGGTGCAAAATCCGAATCAAGCATCATTGAGCCCTCGGAAAAGCCGGCAGCCACACCCGAGGAACCTAAAGCCGAAGAACCAAAGGCGGAAACGCCCATAGAGGAAGAACCCTTACCCGAGGATGTATACGTTGAAGAACCGAAAGCCGAAACACCGATGGAAGTAACTCCCGGCATTGCATCAAAGGATTTCTTCAACAAGTTCAGGTATTCAAACAGCATTGAACTCGATACCTCCATCATATTTGTAAAAAGCGATATAAACACGCTTCTCGACATTTTCGACACAGCAAAGACTGTGGCAGACAACGGAATAAAGCTTGAAATACAGCCGGTTAAGGTAATTGATATCCTTTTCAGTAACAGCATCACCGTCACCTCCTCCGACTTCCCCGAAAACTCCGTTGAAACAATAATTTATACAGAATAAAAACAAAAGCAGAAAACCTCAACTTAAAGAGATTTTCTGCTTTTTGTTTTACTTAATCCACATGGACATATTTATCTCTGTCTGCGGGGGTGAGCTTACGTATTACTCGGCAGGGATTACCTGCGGCGAGGACTCCCTCCGGAATATCGCGGATAACCACGCTTCCCGCACCGATAACACTGTTTTTTCCGATTGTAACGCCTCCGATAATAGTGGTGCTTCCGCCAATCCACACGTTGTCACCGATTGTTACGGGGAAAGCATATTCAAGTCCCGCAATTCTCTCCTCGGTGTCAAGGGGATGTCCTGCGGCATATATTCCCACGTTTGGCGCTATCCACACATTGTCACCGATACGCACGTAGTTTCCGTCAAGGACGATGAAATTATAGTTTGCAAAGAAATTGTCTCCAACCTCAATGTGATAACCGTAATCGCACTTGAAGGGCGGAAGGATATTTATATTTTTTCCTACCTTACCGAGTATGCCCTTTAAAAACTCGGCTCTTTCCTCAACCTGCGAGGGCTTGAATTTATTGTAATCGTCAACCAAATCCTGAATCTTGAATCTGTGTTCAACAAGCTCTCCCGAAGGCAGATAAAGATATCCTGCCTCCATTTTTTCTCTTTCTGTCATACAATCAACTCCTTTTTTAGATTTTATATCATATTTTGTGTTTTGTCAACTTGAAAATAGGATACAGATATGATATAATGACACTGAACCGAGAAAACAGATATGAGATAAATAAAAGGAATGTTAATATGACAAAAAACACTCAAATAGAAGTAAAAGGAATTGATATCAGGTTCAAAAAAATAAATCAAGATGAATATATATCGCTTACAGATATAGCCAAATATAAAAATCCTTCCGATCCGAGATTTACGGTTTACAATTGGTTGAGAAATAAAGATACCTTAAGGTTTTTATGCGTTTGGGAGGAACTAAACAATCCTGATTTTAACCGTATCGAATTCGATACGGTTACAGAGGATGCCGGAACAAATGCTTTTATGATTACACCGAGCCAATGGATTGAAAAATTAAACGGTATCGGACTTACAGTTTCATCGGGAAGATATAACAGCGGAATATATGCACATCAAGATATTGCTTTTGAATTCGCAAGTTGGATTTCTGCAGAATTTAAACTCTATATCATAAAAGAATTGCAAAGGCTAAAAGCCGTCGAACAAAAAGAACTTGAATGGAGCGCAAAAAGAGAACTGGCAAAAATCAATTACCGTATACATACAGATGCAATAAAAGAGAACCTTGTCCCCAACCTAAGTGAAAAACAGCTTGCTTTTGTTTATGCTAACGAAGCAGATGTTTTAAATATGGCACTATTCGGAAAAACCGCAAAGGATTGGCGAACAGAAAACCCCGACAAAAAAGGAAACATACGGGATTATGCCACAATAGAGCAGCTTTTGGTAATTGCCAATATGGAAAGCTACAATGCGATACTTATTGAACAAGGTGTAAATCAAAGAGAACGACTTATACAACTTAACACTATGGCAAAATCACAGTTAAAAATTCTTGAAAGTCAAAATACATTAAATTTGTTGGATAAATAGTATCTTCGATAAAACGAACATTTTATAAAACTACACCATTCTCAAAAACTACAAACTAAATAAAAGGAGAACATTATGAACTGGTTAAACGATGCTGTTGTATATGAAATATATCCTCAGTCATTCTACGACACCAACGGTGACGGCATAGGAGACCTGAGAGGAATAATCGAAAAGCTGGACTACATTCAGTCCTGCGGCTTCAACGTTATATGGATGAATCCCATCAACGAGAGCACCTACTACGATGCGGGATACGATGTTGTAGACTTCTATTCGGTAGCAAAGAGATATGGAACAAACGAGGATTACCGTGAGCTTTGTAAAAAAGCACATGAGAGAGGCATGAAGGTAATATTTGACCTCGTTGCGGGACACACCTCGGTAGGACATCCCTGGTTTAAAGAGTCCTGCAAGGCTGAAAAAAACGAGTACACAAACCGCTACATATGGGCGGACCACACCTTTGAAAACACAGAGGGAATTGCGGGATACGCAGAGCGTGATGCAAACTATGTGACAAACTTCTTCTGGTGTCAGCCCGCACTCAATTACGGATACGCTCATCCCGACCCTGCAAAGCCTTGGCAGCTTCCCGTAGACCATCCCGACTGTATTGCCACAAAAAATGAACTTATCAAAATAATAGATTTCTGGACAGACCTTGGCACCGATGCCTTTCGAGTAGACATGGCGGCTTCTCTCATTAAGGGAGATACCGACGGAAGCTTCATGAAGGCATTCTGGCACGAAATAAGAGAACATATGGAAAAGCGTGCTCCCGACACCCTTCTCATTGCTGAATGGGGATTCCCCGACAAGGCAATAGATTCAGGCTTCCATCTGGACTTCTACCTTCACAGCGGACAGCCTGCTTACACCTCACTTTTCAGAGCAGAACCCGGAAGAAACACCACAATGCTCTTCCCGGGACACAGCTATTTCAACCTTGAGGGCAAGGGAAATGTTAACACATATCTCGACGTAATAGAAAAGGACCTTAAAGCAAACCGCGGAAAGGGATATATCGGTCACATAACGGGAAACCACGACATCCCCCGTCTCGCTTACAGAAGAACTCCCGAGGAGCTCAAATGCGCTCTCGCCTTCATATTCACAATGCCGGGCGTACCATTCGTATACTACGGTGACGAAATAGGAATGGACTATATCGAAGGGCTCAAATCGAAGGAGGGCTCCTACACCCGTACAGGCTCAAGAACTCCCATGCAGTGGGATGACACCAAGAACCACGGCTTCTCCGAAAGCGACACTCCCTATCTTCCCACCGACTCACGTGACACAGCCCCCACAGTCGAAAAGCAAAAGGATGATGCCGATTCAATATTGAACTTTGTAAAATCCCTTATCAGCTACCACAGAAAGAATCCCGCGCTCTTTGCCGAGGCAGACTTCCGTGTGCTGGTTGCGGGATACCCCGTGGTTTACACAAGAAGCGCCGAGGGTAAAACGGTGCTGGTTGCAATCAACCCTTCGTCAAGAAGCTTTGAAGTGGAAATACCAAGCATTACCGAAACTGTTTTCTCGCAAAACGCAAACGTCAAGCAAAATATACTTAAAATGGAAGGTGCTTCCTTCATAATCTGCGAAATCTGAAATTCAGTCGGGCACAACATCTTGTGCCCGACATTTTCTTTCGATACTACATCGTGGGTTTTCTGACTCCTTCCATTTTGCAATTAGATTTTTTAGCAAAATCACCAACAAACAGACTTTAAAAGCTCTTATTTTTGATGTTTTTCACAAACGTTTTACTTTTTATCGTAATTTTGTTACTGTATTTCGTAATTTATTTGGAGAAATCGCTCGAAAATGGTAGTTTCTGGAAACAAATGAGATTTGCTTTATTTTTATTTTTATGGTAAAATACACAAGCTCAATAGTAGCGCAATTCAACGAAAGGGGTGTTACCGATGGGACATGACACAATTGAAGAATCATCAAGCAAGGTCTTGACAGAAGCCGGCAGTAGCACCGCTGTCAAGACAAAAAAGGACGCTCAAGCCTTCGGAGAGCTTTACAAAGAATTCAAAGCAAGCGGACTTTCGGTACTTGATTCCTTCTTTAATGCGCTCTATATTCGCCATACAGATAAGCTGTGTGCCAAGCACATGAAAAAGAAAAATGTGACCTCGGGTGTGTTCGCACATCCTGCAGGCTGGTACAAAGGCGTAAAGGACAGCGAAAAAGCTGCTTCGGCATCAAAATCAATAAAGCTTCTTGAGGCAGTGGCAAAGATACTCTCTCCCTTCTCAAAGAGCATAAAGAAAATAAAACACCATTCGGGATTTTTCTCGGACAACAGTGTATTGGCGCTGAAGAATCTTTCACGCTTTATAAAGAAAGGTGCACCGGTATGTGCAGCCCTTGCATGTGCGGCACTTCTTTTCACCTCTGTTTATTCAAGCAGTGAAAAGACCACGGTTGTGGAATTCTCCGTAAACGGCAAGCCGGTTGGTATGGTTGCTTCCGCAAAAACCGTTGACCAGGCGATTGAGAGCCTTAATTCGGAGATCTCCTCCGCTATCGGAAAAGCGTTTTCCTTCCCCTACGAGGTTTCATATTCCTTCAAGGATACGGACGCTCATGACTGTATGAACGCACACGAGGTTTACGAAAAGCTTTGTGAATATACATCAGAGTTCACCGTTGAAGGCTACGGACTCTACATTGACTCGAAGCTTATTGCGGTAATGGACAGCCGTGACGATATTGTCAACGTGCTCGATACCGTGAAAAATGAGCGTATGAAGCTTACGGGTGAAGACGGAAGTATAGCTAACGCAATAGATATTAAATACAGAGAATATTCACCGGATATGCTGGTAACAGAGTCCGAGCTTCTTTCGATGTTCTCAATAGAGGATACCGTAGAGGAAGAGGCAGAGACAACAACAGTTTACCGTGCACTTCTCTCACAACCCGCAGAGGTTTCCACAATATCATTTGAGGGTGCAACACCCGAGCTCCGTGAGGCACTTGAGTCAGCACTCGAGGAAACCGACGGCGATGCAATCGTACTCGACTTTGAAGTTAGCTGTAAAGAGACAGTACAAGAGGTTATCCCCTACGAAACCAAGTACGTAAATGACAACAATTACTACATAGGTCAGGAAGTTATAACCGTCACCGGAAAGACCGGATACGCAGAAAGCGTGTACGAGGTCAAGAGCATAAACGGCGTGGAAACAAGCCGTGTGCTCCTTGAGCAAAGCATTACAAGAGAGCCTCGCACCTGCGTTGTAAATGTAGGAACGAGACCGCTTCCCGAAAAGCTTAATTCTTACAAATCACTGAAAAAATATATGATAAATCCCGTTCCGACAGCCATGGTTACCAGCCGATACGGAGGCAGAATACTCCGTGGCAAGAGCGACTTCCATCACGGACTCGACCTTGCGGCTCCCACCGGAACACCCATATATGCTGCGGCAACCGGCGATGTAATCTATGCAGGTTACAGTAGTTCATGGGGTTACAACGTAAAGATTCGTCATCCCGACGGACTTATCACACTTTATGCACACTGCTCCGAGCTTCTTGTAGAAACAGGAGACACTGTAGCGCAGGGTGCGGAAATAGCACTTGTAGGCTCGACAGGTAATTCCACAGGTCCTCACTGTCACTTCGAGGTATATATCGAAGGAGAGCGAGTAGATCCCGAGCTTTTCCTTTATTCGCTTGATTGATTTTAAAAAACAAGACGCTGTAAAAACTTCGGTTTTTACAGCGTTTATTTTTATATCTCGTTTATGTCGTATGGGGTTGTCTGATATACAAAGTAGTTAAGCCAGTTTGAGAAGAGCAGATTCGCATGAGCACGCCACTTGACAATCGGGTCAAGGGTATCATCGTCGTGAGGGAAATAATTTTCGGGTACCTTTATGGGAAGTCCCTGATTCTTGTCTCTGAAATACTCGCTCTTGAGAGTTTCGGGGTCATATTCGGAATGTCCCGTCACGAATATCTGGCGTCCGCCCTCGGTCATACAGCAATGAAGTCCTGCCTTGTCCGAGGTGGTGAGAATTTTCAGCTCGGGAACCCTTCTTACGTCCTCAATGTCAACTGTTGTATGTCTTGAATGAGGAACGTAGAACACATCGTCAACTCCTCGGAATAGTATTGCATTCTTATGGACTACCTTGTGAGGGAATACACCGAACATTTTCTCGGGAAGCGGCTTTTTGTCTATACCGAAATGATAGTAAAGTCCTGCCTGAGCACCCCAGCATATATGGAAGGTGCTGGTGACGTGAGTTTTCGACCACTCCATTATTTCGCAAAGCTCTTTCCAATAATTCACCTGCTCAAATGGCATCAGCTCAACGGGAGCACCGGTTATTATCATTCCGTCGTATTTTTTATGCTTTATTTCATCAAACACCTTATAGAAAGCCAATAAATGGTCTGACGAGGTGTGAGTAGCCTTATGTGTTGCCGTCTGCAAAAACTCCAGATCAACCTGTAAGGGAGTATTGCCGAGGAGTCTTGCAAACTGTGTCTCGGTTACGATTTTTGTGGGCATGAGATTTAGAAGCAAAATCTGCAAAGGACGGATGTCCTGTGTCAATGCCCTTGTCTCTGTCATAACAAATATATTCTCGTCAATGAGAGTCTGCGTTGCAGGCAAAGAGTTGGGTATTCTGATGGGCATTATTATACACCCACCTTTTCAAGTGCCTGAGCAAGGTCTGCGATAAGGTCATCTGCGTTTTCGATACCTACCGAGAGTCTTACAAGGTCGGGAGAAACTCCTGCCGCCTCAAGCTCTGCATCGTTCATCTGACGGTGAGTTGCTGATGCGGGGTGGAGACAACATGTCTTTGCATCGGCAACGTGAGTTTCGATACTTGCAAGGCGAAGATTCTTCATAAAGAGCTCTGCCGCACTTCTTCCGCCCTTTACGCCGAAGCTGACAACTCCGCATGAGCCGAGAGGAAGGTACTTCTGAGCAAGAGCATAGTCTCTGTCGGAAGGAAGTCCGCTGTACTTAACCCATGAAATCTTGGGATGCTTTTCAAGGAATTCGGCAACCTTGAGCGCATTGTAGCAATGACGCTCCATTCTTACGTGAAGGCTCTCTATTCCAAGATTCAAGAGATAAGCATTCTGAGGAGACTGGATAGAACCGAAGTCACGCATAAGCTGTGCTGTCGCCTTTGTAATAAATGCACCTGCAAGACCGAATCGCTCGGTATAGGTCACTCCATGATAGCTGTCGTCGGGAGTGCAAAGTCCGGGGAATTTGTCGGGATACTTTGTCCAGTCAAACTTACCGCTGTCGATAATACATCCACCGACGCCGGAGCCATGTCCGTCAAGGTACTTTGTTGTAGAATGAGTAACTATATCCGCCCCGAATTCAAAGGGACGGCAAAGGAAGGGTGTTGCAAAGGTATTATCAATAATAAGGGGTACGCCGTGTGAATGTGCGGCATTTGCAAAACGCTCAATATCGAGAACAACAAGTGCGGGATTTGCAATAGTCTCACCGAAAACAGCCTTTGTATTGGGACGGAATGCCGCCTCAAGCTCTTCGTCTGTGCAATAGGGTGATACAAAGGTAAATTCAATGCCCATTCTCTTCATTGTAACAGAGAAGAGGTTAAATGTTCCGCCGTAGATGGTGGAAGCCGCAACGATATGGTCACCGCAGGATGCAATATTGAAAATTGCATAGAAGTTTGCCGCCTGACCCGAGGAGGTGAGCATTCCCGCTGTACCGCCTTCAAGAGCTGCAAGCTTTGCCGCTACATAATCATTTGTGGGGTTCTGAAGTCTTGTATAGAAATAACCGCTGGCTTCAAGGTCAAAAAGCTTACCCATATCCTCGCTGGTATCATACTTAAAGGTTGTGCTCTGCACGATGGGTATCTGTCTGGGCTCGCCGTTACCGGGAACATAGCCTGCCTGTATACATTTGGTTTCAATTTTGTAGTTTTCCATAATTCATATCCTCCGAAAATTTTTTAAAAGAAAAAGCAGAGAGAATTCCCTCTGCGAAAAATTTACATCTTCCTGCCCAAAAAGGGCATACAGAGAGCAAAAGACACCTTTTCACAGCAACACATTCGCATCATTATATCTTTCCTCCCTATTTTGACTTTAAGTGAATTTTAGCACATTTAAACGCTTTTGTCAACTATTTATCGTATTCTTTAAGCAGTGTATGACGGCATCCGAAGCAAACATCTCTTGTTTTGGGATTGTTGCATCCGCATACAACACAGTTAAGCATACCGTCGTCCAGCTTTGATATTATAAGAAGATTCTTTATGCCCTTGAAATGGATTACGGTGTCACCTATTTTATACTCGGACATCGCTCCTCCAAAGGTGTTGACCTTCACCTTTTTCAGGCTTCCGTCCTCTCTCTTTGCAGTAACCGCTACAGTGTATATTTTGTTTATTCCTCTTTTTGCGGTTGCCTGCTTACCGGGTGCATATCTTACACTTCCTCCGTTACCTATTCGGGATTCGGTATAATATCCCACATCAACCACCACACCGTGCCAGTTTTTATCCACAAAGCAGAACGGAACTCCTGTTACAGCAAAGGGTGCAAGCACCAAAACAGTGAAAAATATGCCCTGCCTGAAGGTAAGCCAGAAAGGAAATATCTCCTCTTTGTAATACCACATTATAAAAAGGCAGAAGACTTCAACAATAACATACTTCAATATCCTCTTTATGCGGTTTTTCCTCACCCATAGAGCTATATCCGAGGGTAATTCGTAGTTTTTGGTATCATATGGCATACAATCACCTCATCCGTATATAAGACTATCCTTGTAAATATCCTCTATTGGCTTTGTGTTACTGTTTTTGTTTGACAAAAGCCAATCAAAAACTTCCTTACTCGAAAATGTATCGTCCCATGCATTGTGACCGTTTTCGGGGAATATTGTGAGCTTGGCACTGCCGCCGTGTCGGTTTACAGAGTCCACCATCTTACGGGACTCCTCGGGAAATACTGTAGTGTCCCTTCCTCCGTGAAACGCCCACACGGGAACGTTTACAAGTCTGGCTGCATTCCAATACATACCACCGCCACAGATAGGAACAATAGCCGCAAAAAGCTCGGGCAAACTCATGGCAAGCTGCCATGCGCCATATCCCCCCATGCTGACGCCCATGAGATAAAGTCTTTCACGGTCGGTATAACTCTCCTCCGCAATCATTACGGCAAATCTTTTCAAAGATTCAAAAATATCAAACCAGGTATTTGTATGACATTGAGGGGCAACCATCACAAAAGGGAAATCCTCAAAGCAACGCTCCGTCACGGTGAATGCCGCATTTTTCAAGAGCATCTTCGGGTCTGTTCCTCTCGTTCCCGAGCCGTGAAGCATAAGGATGACAGGGTACTTCTTCCCTTCCTCATATCCGTTGGGATATCTGATGACGTAATTTATGTCCTCGAATTTTTCTATCTTCGTTTCCATAATTACAAAGCCTCCAGATTCGTTTTTATGGCAAGGTCATCCGTAACCTTTTCCTCAAATATCTTGCTCTTATCCTCCAGCTTCAGAAATTCATTGTAATATCTTACACCGAATTCACGGAGTGCCGCCGCGCTGAAATGAAGATTATCGGGATTTGCACCAAGCCCCTCTGCCGAAACGAAGCCCGTCATCGGATTATGCTCGGCAACACTGCGAAGCTGTTTATTTACCTCGAGATAGTTTTGGGCGATGTCGGGAGAAGAATAATTCTTGAGATAGTCGCCCAATCCTCCAAGCAGAAACGGAACGTCGTGAAGTCCGAGTCTGTTTCTGAACTCGTTCATTATCACCGTAAATTTCTTCTCATAAACAAACTGCAGACCGTCATGACAGTCAGACTCTCCCTGATGCCACAGCACCGCAGCAATGGTCGAGGTGCGTGATGCAAGAGATGCCATATAACAAGCATGGTCAAAAAGAAGTCCTCCCACCTGCCACTGGTCAAGATTTGTGCCTCCGTCGGCGCAGGGAATGATTCCCACATCAACGTTATGCTCCTTCTGATAAAGGTCACAAAAGCTTTCAGCAAGATTTATTCCCGAAAAAGCTCTGTCGGGATTCACAGGCACATACATTCCTCTCCATCTGCCATTGCGGTTGACAAACACTTTATCGTTGACAATGGGCTCGACCTCACTCACGAAGCCTCTTCCCGCCATATTTGACTGACCTATAAGTAAAATTGAATGCATCATAACATTTCCTCCTCAAACTCTATAAACATTGCCCTCTCCATCGGGCTTTTTTCAGGACAATGTATTCCCATATAGCGCTTTCCGTCAAGTCCGTTGAAGAACATTGCGTGACCGCCGTTTTTGTCAAATACAGGCTTTTTCAAATGCTCCCACTTGCCCTTGATGCTATCCGCTGTTGCCCCCAGAACCACATAATTTCCGTCGGGCATAGGTGACCAGGTAACAAGCAGCTTTCCGCTTTTAAGTCTTTGTATGAAAGGTGCGTCCGAGCCGTAGCGTGTAACCATACGCCCCTCATATTCAAAGGAGTCGGGAGTGTTCATTGCCTCGTCAGAATAGAAAAGGCAAAAGGGCTCACCCACATTTTCCTTCAAATCGGGAGTCATCTCCACCGCCCATATTGAGCCTACGTAGCAACCCTTTTCCTCTACATAGTTAAAGGGCCAATCCGCCGAATATGTAATGTAAGGCACTCCGTTTTCAACAAAAAGACTTGCATCAATACAGCTTTTATTCTCGGGTGTTGCGGGACGGTTTGTAATGGGTACAAAAATTCCGTCGGGAGTGTCGCTCACGGATATTTCAGTACCGCGCAAGCCGTTTTTACCAAGGAGAGACAAAAACATGTAGTATTTGCCCATATAATAATGCACCTCGGGTGCCCAAAGATCGCCACAGCCCCATGAATCCTCGGAAAGTGTATAAACCACCTTGGGTTCGCTCCAGCTTTCAAGGTCACAGCTTTTCAGTACCCATATATTTTTATTATCGGAGGTGTATTCCGACTTATACATATAATAAACGCCGTCATAAGGCAAAACAAAGGGGTCTCTTATTCTTATATCTTCTCTTTTCATGATACTCTCCTTTAACTTACTGTATAAATTATATCATATAGAACCGATTTGTCAATCTGTATTTAAAAAGCATTGAAGCGTTTCACTTCAATGCTTTTATTCTGTCGGTCAGCCTCATTGCCATTTCGTTGATTCCATAAATATTCGGGTGCACCTCGTCTCCCGACAGCCCCGATACATCTCCCAGAATATCAAGTCCGTTTATGTATTCCACATTGGGATATGCCGTCTCTTTTACGATTTCCTCGATACATCTGCGCCATTTGTTCGCATCACTCTTACCGTAGTAATCATTGTGACAGTAAAATGGCGAGATAACGTACACCCCTTTGTCAGGATTTCTTCCCGCTACCTGTTGAAGGGCATAGCTTACATGACTGTGTATTTTGTCCTCATCCCAAACAAGCACATTTATACCAAGCTCAAGAATTGCCGTATTCCAAGCACCCTTTTCGCCAAGTTCTGCAATGTATTCCACCACTTCCTTTTCTATGCCGCAGCTACCCGCCATGCCGAGATTTATCAGGTCAGCGTTAAGATTATGCGCTAAGGTCGCTGCCCATGAATTGCTGATAGCAAGAGAGTTTGAGGAATGTGTGATAGAAGAACCATATGTAAGTATAGTTTTTTCAGGTAACTGACTCCTTTCGGGAGGACACACATCACCCTCCACATCCATTATTTCGAACCGTCCTCTGTTTATAACGATTCTCACTACCTCTGGGTCAAAGTCATAGCCGGAGTCTGAGGAGATCTTTTTCATCGCTTCCATGTTTTGAGGTTTGTTTATTACAATATAAGGATTGTCACGGGTGACAAATCCACCCTCACCGAAGCAGCTGTATCCCGCCTGCAGGCCTCCGAAAAAGACGTTAAAGGCGACAATACCGTTTCCGGCCAACGGACGGAGAGTGATCTTCGCACTATCGCCCTTCATTACAAAACGAAGCTCCACGCCTGTTGTACCGCGACTCATCTGACGTCCCGTCTCTCCGTATAAGGCGTTGTATGCCTTCCACGGTAGTCTCAGCCATTCCACACCGCCGTTTTCGGTTTCCACGATTTCCGCTATGTTGTGTATATCTATATTCTTGTAAATCATTCTTATGCTCCTTTCAACTCTGTTTGAAGCTTTTTAACAGTTGGGAAATAGAAAATAAGTATCATGCTGATCGACAAGATCCAACCAATCGGCCAAACAAGGTAGAGAAAGGTAAGACTGTCGGGGAAAAGGGGGAATATAAAGTACACCCATGGGAATCTGAAAAGACACATGAAGAGCATTGTCGCAACGGTAGGAACAATAGGCTTTCCAAGTCCTCGCATTACACCGCCCATGATCTCATTGATACCGCAGATAAAATATGTACTGGAAACGATCACCATTTTCTGCTGTGAAAATGCAATTGTAGCGGGATTAGAGGACATAATGGAGGAAAGCTGTCCCGAGAAGATTGCCGAAAGCGAGCCGAAGAATGCACCGAATCCTACAGTAATGAATACCGACCTTATGATAGCCTTCTTTACACGGTCAAAATTCTTAGCTCCCACATTTTGCGCAATGTAAGGTGTTGCCGCAAACGCCGTTGCACAGGATATCTGATAAAGTATACCGTCAAACTGGTTGGCAATGGCTATTCCCGTTGTTGCCGCCTCTCCGTAGCTGTTGACGGTAGCGGCTATAACAACATTTGCCAAAGAATACATTCCGCTTTGTAAGCCCGTGGGCACACCGATGTAAAGTATACCCTTGAGCTCAGAAAAATAGACCTTAAGCCTGCTGAAGGAGAAATAAACGCTGTCTTTGTCTCTTATAATGGTTGTAATGGCAAGAACACAGGATACAACGCTTGCTAAAATTGTGGCAAAGGCAACCCCCACCACGTCTGCCTTAAAGAAATAAAGGAAGCAAAATGTAAGTATGACCTTTACAATGCCGTTGATTATAAGGAAATACATGGGGTGCTTGGTATCACCCGATGCTCTGAGGATCGATGCGCAAAAATTGTATACCATGAACAGCGTTGCACCAAGAAAATACATTTTGAAATATTTTACAGCCAAAGGAAGAAGCCCCTCGGGGCAATTTGCCATAACAAGAAAAGGCCTTGCAAAAACGATTCCGACCACAGAAAGGAAAATACCGCCTATAACTGACACAGATATAGCTGTACCCACCGCTTTTTCGGCACGTTCTCTGTCACCCGAGCCTATTCGCTTGGCAATAATTACATTAGCACCGGACGAAACTCCTATAAGTAAGCTGTTACAAAGAGTTATGAGCGTGCCGCATGCACCAACCGCTCCAACTGCAGTTTCGCTTGAAAAGCTCTTAAGCGCCCACATATCAACGATATTGAACATGTTCTGCATAACATTCATTATCATTATGGGTATAGTCATCGAAATAAGTCCCTTAAAAATGGGACCTGAGAGCATATCAACTTTATTTTTTCCTAACATAATTTCACCTTAAAACACCTTAGGGCTGCAAAAACATCGTTTTTACAGCCCTCGAAAAATTACATATCTGCAACAAGTAAAGACTTGCTGTGCTTATCAAGCACCTGCCAATCATCTATCACATAACGGTTATCGTCGGAATCTCTGACTCTTACTCTACCGTCGGAATAAATTCTTATATCGCTGTTACGGTTGCGGATATCAAATTCCTTTCTGCCACGGTCGGTTTCCACTACCCAGTGGAGATTTCCGTATTTTTCGGCAGTGCTGACAATTTTTGTTATCTGCGGAACGAGATAGTAATCGTCAAGACTGCGGCATATTGTAACACGGCTTTCCGCATTCAGCTCGGAAATGTTGCGTACAACCGCTTTTTCCACTCCCTCCGAGTCAAGAAGTGTTATGTATTCATCGGGACGGTTGACGGGAAAAAGTCTTCTCGGCTCAAGGTTTTCAAAGCTTTCTCCATCTTTAAGTGAAAGATTAACAAGGTTGTTTTCGGATGCGGTTATCTTATCTTCTTTGGTAATATAAATTCTCTCCATCTTCACGCCTCCTTAAAATCTTTCTTCCTCACGCATACGCTCGGATTCTGCCGCCATGGACTGAATCTGCACAAGCTTATAGTACTTGCCCTTCAATGCCATAAGCTCTTCGGGAGAACCGTTTTCGACTATCTTACCGCCGTCAACAACAATGATTCGGTTTGCACGGCGAAGAGTTGAAAGTCTGTGAGCTATCATAAGAGTGGTCTTGCCCTCAATAAGTCTGTCAATTGCCTCCTGGATAAGATGCTCTGTCTCGGAGTCAACTGCGGCTGTGGCTTCGTCAAAAATCAGAATTGAGGGATTCATAAGCACCGCACGGGCAATGGAAATACGCTGTTTTTCACCGCCCGAGACGCCCACTCCTCGCTCACCCAGCATTGTGTCATATGCATCGGGCTGACGAGCAATAAATCCATGAGCGTTGGCAACATCTGCCGCCTTTATTACGTCCTCTACGGAAGCATCGGGGTTACTGTATGAAATATTATTGAATATTGTATCGCTGAACATCATAGGCTCCTGTTGTACATAGCCTATCTGTCCTCGGTAGCCCGAAAGGTCGAAATTCTTGATGTTGTGTCCGTCAACAAGAATTTCTCCCGAATATCCGTCATAGAAACGCATAAGCAGGTTGATAAGAGTTGACTTGCCCGAGCCTGTTGTGCCGACAATACCTACAACCTCACCGGGTTCAATGGTGAGACACACATCGTCAAGCACCTTCTTTGTACGGTCAAAGGAGAAGCCGACGTGAAGGAATTCAATCTTACCCTTGAGCTTATCGGGAACAACGTGATTCTCTGCCTGTGTTTCAGGCTCAGCCTCAAGGATATCAAGAATCTTTTCGGTAGATGCAAGAGCGCCCTGGAAGGAGTCCGAAAGGTTTGCAAAGAAGGTTACGGGTGTATAGAACATTGAAGCATATGAAATAAAGCTGATAATAAGACCTGCCGAATAAGCGCCCTCGCCTTTAAGTACAAACGTACCTCCAAAGCCCCAGATGATAAGCGAACCGCAGGTTACAAGGAAGCCTATAACGTGGGGGAAAACCGTGGCAATCTTACCGATTTTAAGGTCCATCTGGAGCCAATCGTTGTTTTTTGCCTCGAATTTTTCGGCTGAACGCTTTTCGCCTGTAAAGGACTTAACCACCTTGATACATGGGATGGTATCGGCAAGAGTTGCAAACACCGATGACCAACGGCGCCATATACGGCGATAGTAGGGCTTTATCTTCTTTGAGAAGAATCTGGATGCCAAAGCAATAAATACAACGGGAATAAGAGAAAGCAATGTAAGATATGGGTCAAGTGCCATCATTATGCACACAATACCTATCATCTGGAAGAAGTGAACCACCGCTTCCTGGGAAATACGAAGCATAAACGCCTGCAAGGTCGAGGAGTCGCCCGCAATTCTGTTGATAACGGAGCCGGTTGACGTCTTGTCGTAGAAGCTCATTGGAAGGTACTGTGCTTTTTTGTAAATATCGTTACGGAGGGAGGCAACCGCCTTGTCACCTACGATACGAAGCTGGTAGGAACGAAGCGTACCGATACCGTAATGACCGATGTATGTAACAAAGAGACATACAATCATCATATAGAGCATACTTAATTTGTCGTCGCCAAACAGTGTTGCAATATCACCAAGTATGGGAATTCCCGCACTCTTGGGATTTTCCGAGAAAATATTGTCTACAATAAATCCCGTTACAACAGGGGGCACAAGTGCCATAAAGGTGGTGAGGAAGTTCAGAAGTATACACACCAGAAGTCTCGGAACATGGGGTTTAAGGTAAGCCGAAAGCTTCTTTATAACCTTTGATTTTGAGCGGCACATAATACACTCTGCTCCCGGATGGAGAAGGGTGCGTCCGCACTTGGGACAAACAGAGAGTGCTCTCTCAAAGGTAACGCCCATAATAGCCGTCTCTTCGTTGAGGTCTGCTCCGTCTCTCACGTGAGAAATGAAAAGAGCTGCAGCATCGCAAAGGGCGGATATAGTATATGTAAAGCGGAAGAACACCTCACGTTTGCCGCTTGGCATAATTGCCGAAAGGGTTGCGTTTCCGTACATACGCTTGGACACTACGTCCTTCATGTCCGAAAACAGAAGTGTCTCACTTTCTCCCGGTACACCGTCATAGCATACCACGGAATTTTTGGTAAAAATCAACGCTGTCGTCGTGTACTGTCCCTTTTTATTAAGGTCGCCCACTATAACGAAAAGTATCTCTTCGCCTTTCTTGATAAGCTCCTCAATGGAAGCTTCGGCTCCCTCGGGAATGTCCTTGTTCTTTAAAAAGTGATTGAATTTCTCGTTTCCGTTCATGATTCATCCTCCTTGATTTTGCGTACCGCATACTCAGGTAGTTTGACTTTTTCTTTTTTCGCCATAATAGTATCACAAACACCTTTGAAAAGTCAACCCCTTTTTACATTATTTTTCCGTCAATTTGTATAAAAATTATTTTAGTCGCTTTTGACAATTGTGAAATATAACAAACTGCGGCAAACGAATGAAGGCGTTTGCCGCAGTTAAGCTTAAGCTTACATCAACTTATATTCCTTTTGTATAATTTCTCCGTCAGGCTCTTTACCAATAGCATATTTATAAACCTTTGCTACGTGTTCCTTTAACTCTTTTCTTTCCTTTTCACGCTTCAGCTCGCCGTACAAAACGTCAACGGGATATACCACCATTTGCTTACCGCGTTTTTCCACCGCCTTGAGAATAGAAAAGGTTATTTTTTCGATTTTACCGCCATCAACATAAAGATGCATCGCAAGGCTGTATTCTGGCAAGTTTTTCTTTACGATTATTGTAGAATTGGGAGACATACTGAAATTGCCGAGAGAATAAGCGCAGGGAACCCCATCAATAAACCTTATAGGCTGTACCATATGAGAATGTCCCGCAAGTACCGCATCTGCTCCCGCCTTGACAGCCTCCGCCACCACATATTCCGAGAATTTTCCCGGCTCGGGATTGAACTGTCCACCAACGTGAGGATAGCAGATAACTATATCCGCTTTCTCCTTCGCTTTTCTTATGTCGGCTGTAAACCTGTCCATATAAGGCTTTGTAGCTTCAAAATCAATGTAGTCATCCGCACGCTCTATAGTGTTGGGAAGTCCCACCGCCATTTTTATTATTGCTCTGTGTTCTTCCTTCATTTTCGGAAAACGCTTATCCACCCATGTCTTCATTTTTTCTCTGACCTCGGGAAGATATGTATTGATATTGTATGGTCTCAAGTAATTCACACAGTCAAGATACTTCGGGTCCTCCCCCTTGACTCCCTTGTTAGTAGCGTATGTATATGCAACAACGGCAAATTTTGTGCCACCAAGTTCAAAATAATACGCTTCCTCGCGCTTATCGGGAAGAAATGTGCCCGTATGTGCAAGTCCAATCTTATCCAGCACCTCAATTGTTCGAAGCATACCCGCGGCCCCTCTGTCGAAGGTGTGGTTATTTACTGTGGAAACAAGGTCAACGCCTGCCTCCTTTACAGCATCTGCATAGGAATCGGGAGCATTGAAGGCATAAAATCTGTCTGTATATCCCGCTTCCTCGCCGGCAAGAGGAAATTCAAGATTTGTTATAACATAATCCGCCTCCTGAAACATCGGCTTTATTTTTGAAAAAACTCCTGTAAAATCATATCCGTCTTTGGTTTTTGATGCCTTGAGTATCGGCGGCTCACACATCATATCGCCAAGAACTGTTATTTTCATGTCTGTTACCTCGATTTTTAATTTCTTTATTTGATTATACTGTATCACTATTTACATTTCAAGTGTTTTTTACTTGCATTTTCAAAAAATCATGATACAATATATTTTAGAAAGAAAAACAAGGAGAGAAAAAATGAAAAACGTACTGATAGATAAAAACCGAAATTTCTACAAGGCAAATTTGCATTGCCACACCACTATGTCGGACGGAAAGCTGACAAGAGAAGAGATAAAGGAAGCGTATAAGGCTAAGGGATACTCCATCGTTGCCTTTACAGACCATGAGCATCTGATCGACAACTCCTATCTTAATGACGATTCCTTCCTTGCAATTACCTCGGCAGAGCTTGCAATAAAGGAATTTCCCGAACAATCAACTCTGGTAAATCTGAAAATGAAGGTATGCCATCTGAATGTGCTCTCTCCCGCTCCCGACTACGTTGTCACTCCCTGTTACAGCTCATTTTATGACCACTACGTAAATGACGAAAACCGTGACCTTATAAAATTTGACAAGGAGTTCAACCGAGTTCACACCAAAAAGGGCATTAACAAAATAATACGTGAAGCCAACAGCAAGGGCTTTCTCGTTGCCTTCAACCATCCAAGCTGGTCGCTGGAAAACGCAACCGACTACATAGGACTTGACGGTCTTTGGGGTGTTGAGATATATAATAACTCGGTAGTAACAATGGGCGGAATGGGAGATGAACATGCCTTTGATGACCTGCTTTGCGCAGGAAAGAAGGTTTACTGCATCGCTGCAGACGACAACCACAACGGTGCGCCTTTTGGCTCCGACCAATGCGATTCCTTCGGTGGCTTCACCGTTGTCAACTGTGACAGCCTTGACTATGACAATGTTTTCTCCTCCCTCAAAAACGGATTCTTCTATGCATCTACGGCGCCCGAGATAAACAGTCTTGTTTATGAGGACGGAAAGCTTACCTTTGAGTGCTCCGAGGTGAGAAAGGTTTCTCTCATAACAGAGGGACGCCGCAGAAAAGCACTTACCGGCAATATTACCTCGGGTGAATTTGAAATAAAGGAAAATGACGGTTATTTCAGACTCCGTTTTGAGGATAGTGAGGGCAGATGTGCCTACACACAAGCCTATGACCTTTGTGACATGGAATGACAATATTGTACCAATAAAGCGCAATTATTGAATTGACTCTGCACTACATTTCGTTATATAATAAAAAAAACAATGAAAGGAATAAAAAACAATGAAAATATCTGTACTTGCAAATCTTTACGGACACAAATCCCTTGACGAGGCACTTTCCATCATAAGTGGACTCGGAGTTAACACAGTTGAAATAGGAGCGGGCGGCTATCCCGGAAAGGCACATTGTAACCCCGCAGAGCTCCTTGCCGATGACAAGGCTTATGACGAATTCATTGCAACCTTCAAGAAGTACAACACCGAGGTTTGCGCTCTCGCCTGTCACGGCAACCCCGTACACCCCGACAAGGCAATTGCCGAAGGCTATGACAAGGACTTCAGAGCGGCAATTCTTCTTGCCGAAAAGATGGGCGTTGACACAATCGTCGGATTCTCGGGCTGCCCGGGTGACTCCGAGGGCTCAAAGTATCCCAACTGGGTAACCTGCCCTTGGCCCGAGGATTTCCTTGCTATTCTCGATTGGCAATGGAATGAAAAGCTTATCCCTTATTGGTGCGAGATGGCAAAATTTGCCTATGACCACAAGGTAACTCACATTGCTTTCGAAATGCATCCCGGCTTTTGCGTATACAACCCCGAAACACTTCTCAAGCTCCGCAGTGCAGTAAGTGAAAAATGCGGCAAGGAGATAGGTGCGGTTATCGGCGCAAACCTTGACCCCTCACATCTCATCTGGCAGGGTATGGATCCCGTTCAGGTAGCTCGTCAGCTTGCAGGCTGTATCTACCACGTACACGCAAAGGACACTAAGATAGACAAATACAACACCGCCGCAAACGGTGTGCTTGACACCAAGCACTACGGTGATGAATTCCACAGATCGTGGATTTTCCGCACAGTAGGCTACGGTAATGACTACGCTTACTGGAAGGATTTTGCGTCCAACCTCCGTCTTTGCGGATATGACAGAGTGCTTTCAATCGAGCACGAGGACAGCATCATGACCATCGACGAGGGACTTGCAAAGGCTGTGGCATTCCTTAAAGAGGTTTGCATCTGTGAGGAAAAACCCACTACAATGAGCTGGGCGTAGGCATAACGCTTTGCGTTATGAAATGAAATCCGTCTTTGACGGGTGAAATTCACCTTCGGTGAGTGAAATGTGACTGAAGTCACATGAAGTGTTTGCTTTGCAAACGTTATGGTTGATTTTGCTTTCGCAAAATCTTCCTTAATTGTGCACCTTGCACCTTGCACTGTGCATTGTTTGGGTTTTCACCCAAAAGACACACCGTGAGATAACTAAACTTAAAGGAGAATTAACATGCGTATTGAAGATATCGACAAGAACTTTAAAGTCGAAACAAATATCGAGCGTGAAGGACTCATATTTCAAAACGTTCTGAACACTGCTCCCTTCAAAGTTCACGGACTTATGTATCTTGACGGAAAATATCGCCGTTTGCCTGAGGAAATTGCAAAAGGCACAAATCCGGGAGTACACTCACTTCATGCGAATACTGCGGGAGGCAGACTCCGTTTCAAGACAAACAGTCCTTTCGTTGCAATAAAGGCGGTTATGCCCACCGTATACAATTGGGTGCATTTCCCCATGACGGGCTCATCGGGATTTGACCTTTACGTTGATAACAGTTATTTTCGTACCTTCGTACCACCAATCGACCTGCCCAGTCAAAAGCAGTATGAATCGGTACATGACCTTGATGGTGAAATGCACGAAATCCTCATTCATTTTCCCTTATACAGTGAAATAACCGAGTTCTATATAGGTCTAAAGGAAGGCTGTGAAATAGCAGAGGCTGATGCCTATAAGACGGAATTACCCGTAGTTTATTACGGCTCATCAATTACCCAGGGCGGTTGTGCTTCCCGTCCCGGTATGGCATATCAGAACATTCTCTCACGCCGTCACAGCTGTGAGCAGATAAATCTGGGATTTTCAGGCTCGGCAAAGGGTGAGCAAATAATGGCGGACTATATTGCAGGACTTGAAATGTCGGTATATGTACAGGACTATGACCACAATGCCCCCACGAACGAGCATCTCGAGGCGACACACGAGAAATTCTTCCTTACAATCCGAGAAAAGCATCCCGACATCCCCGTAATTTTCGCAACCCGTCCCCATGTTGCAGACAATACCTTCGGAAACTATTCGGGACAGCGTGCCGCAATAATCGAAAAGACCTACAACAATGCGTTGAACAGAGGCGACAAGAACGTTTATTACCTCGACAATGCGGCTCTTACTGCTCTTTGCGGAAATGAAGGAAATGTAGACAACACTCACCCCACCGACTTTGGCTTTATGTCAATGGCAAACGCCTTTTCGGGCATATTCGATAAGATTTTAAAGTAAAAAAAGGAGCTTTTATGGAACTTAAGTTTTTAAATTGTGAAAATCTGTTATTTGGAATAAAAGAGGTTTCGGAGGAGCTCGGCTTCAATGTGACCGACAGTAGTGAAGCCATTACTGTCAACGCAATAGAAAGTAACGAGAATATCTCGGCACTTGATTTTAAAAACAACACCGCCACTATTACCTATGGTGGCGGAAAGCCGAGGTTTTACAGAGCACTTGCTAAGCTTGTAGCTTGGATAAAGGATGGCAAAAACGAAGGCAATTCAACGGAAAATCCCATATTTGACAACAATGGTACAATGATAGACGCATCAAGAAACGCCGTTATGAACGTTGATACTGTCAAGTTTGTAATGCGTAAGATGGCTCTTATGGGCATGAACACCTTCATGCTCTACACCGAGGACACCTACGAAATTGAAGGAAGACCGTATTTCGGCTACATGAGAGGTAAATATACCAAGGAAGAAATAAAGGAGCTTGATGCTTATGCTCTTATCCTTGGAATCGAACTGATTCCATGTATTCAGGTGCTGGGACATATGGCAACCCACCTTCACTGGGCAGCTGCCACCCCCTACAAGGACACCGAAAGAGTCATGCTTGTAGGTGCCGAGGAGACTTACCGTCTCATTGACGATATATTCAAAACCGTCTCCGAGTGCTTCACCACAAAAAAGGTACATATGGGAATGGATGAAACCTATGACCTTGGCACAGGAAGATATCTTGACATAAACGGATTCCGTGAGAGACACGAGATTTTCCTTGAGCATTTAGG
Source organism: Oscillospiraceae bacterium (assembly GCA_015064635.1). Taxonomy (GTDB): domain Bacteria; phylum Bacillota; class Clostridia; order Oscillospirales; family SIG627; genus RGIG6353. The sequence goes on along the minus strand of SVRV01000004.1, from coordinate 46,116 downwards.
CAAGGTTGCAGAAATCGCAAAATCTCACGGTCTTGAGCCTATGATGTGGAGTGATATGTTCTTCCGTCTTGCAGGTAAAGATTTGCAAAACTACCACGATTATGATACGAGAGTCGAGCTTCCCGATTATATCTGTGATTATGTTCCAAAGGGTGTACGTCAGGTATTTTGGGACTACTACAAGGATTACGAAAGCTTCTATGCAGAAAACATCGAAAAGCACAAAAAGCTTGGCGATGGCACAGTTTTCGCAGGAGGAGTATGGGCATGGAGCGGATACTCCATTCACTTCTCACGTTCTCTTGCAAACACACGTCCCGCACTTTACGCTTGTAAACACAAGGGTATAAAGGACGTTGTTGCGACAGTATGGCACAACGGCTCTGAAGCACAGCTTATAACCTCCCTTGCGGGTCTTGCCTGGTATGCCGATTTCGGATATACAGGTGAATTTGACATTGAGAGCATCAAGGCTTGTTTCACTCGTGCATGTGGTGATTTTTATATCGACATAATGAGAACAGAAGAAATTGAATATCCTCACGGCGGTATCTACGGCATCTCCAGAGCTCTTATGTTCAACGACCCCCTCACAGGACTTGTGGATAAGCACATCGAGGAGCAAGGGGTTGAGGGCTCTTACTATGTAAAGCTGTCTGAAAGCTATAAAAAACTGGGCAAAAACAGTGGCATATTTGAGCCTGCCTTTGACGTTATCCGAGCATATTCTTCTCTCATGGAGAACAAGGCGGATTTCGGTGTCAGACTGATAAAAGCGTACAAGGAAAATGACAGAGCCGCACTTCAAAGCCTTTTAGAGGAGTGTGACGTTATAATATCAAAATTCCAAGCCTTTATTGATGCTTACCGAAAGGCATGGATGACCTACAATAAGCCCTTCGGATTTGAGGTGCACGACATTCGCCACGGCGGAAACATTGCACGCTTTATAACAGCAAAATCAAGAATAAACGACTATCTCTCAGGCAAATCAGAAAAAATAGAGGAGCTTGAGGAAGAGCGACTTTATCTTGATTGTCGCGCCTACACGGAGGACGAAAACAAGTTCTCGGGCACGTTCATCTGGACGGGCTACAAGAAGATAGCGACCGTAAATATATTGTAATTTATAATTTGGAAAACATACAAAAAGACTATGAACTCACTTGAATTCATAGTCTTTCATTTTATTTCTTTATTTTCTTCTTTTCTCTTTTAACGTCGGAGGGAAGTATGCCTGTATACTTCTTAAAGGTTTTGGTGAAGTAGGGCATATTCTCAAATCCGCAAAGATTTGCAACCTCGCCTACGTTCTTATTTCCTTCGTACAAAAGCTTTCGAGCAGTATCACATCTTACGATGTTTATATACGTAACAGGTGTATAGTGAGTAATACGCTTAAACTCACGAATAAAGTAGTATTCACTGATTCCCGATGCTCTTGCAAGCTCCTTGGTTGTAAGACGTCCCGAAAGGTTCTCTCTTATGTAAACAATAGCAGCTCTGATATTGTCTGTATTGGAGCCCTTCTTTTTCTTTTTGGCGTCCGTACCCTTATTTATATGAAAGGTGCAAAGTCGATAAAGAAGGTTCAAAACTGCCGCTCTCACGGCAAGTCCCCGATACTCTCCTTTAAGCTCATATGCCTCTACTATTTTCTCGAACAAATCTGCCGCAACGCTGTCAACAATATTTTCGCAAAGTTTTACCGTATCAGTATCAAAACCGTTGTCACGGCAAAAGTCTCTGCCAACTATTAAATAATAGTATTCGAAATTAACACTGTCGCTGTCAGCGCTGAAGCCGTGAAATACATCCGAATTGATTGCAAAAAGCTCTCCTTTTTTCACGGGGTATTCCACAAAGTCGCAGGAAATCTTTCCGCTTCCGTCTGTCACATATATTAACTCAATATTCTCGTGCCAGTTAACAGAAAGAAAAGTACTGCTGTCAAAACATTTCGGTGCGCATTTGTTGAGTATAAACGGCAATTCCCTTAACGCCAGGTCATGCCTTTCGTGTGCAATGTTATCCATTTTGAAATCCTTAAACCTTTGACTTTGTTAATTTTTTAACAATTATGTTTTTTAGATAGGTGCAAGCATTCGCTTGCACCTATCACCTTATTTACTTAAATTAGTTAAGCTCTGCGAAGTACTTGATTGTACGAACCATCTGGCTTGTGTAGGAGTTCTCGTTGTCGTACCAAGAAACAACCTGTACCTGATATGTGTCGTCGTCAATCTTTGCAACCATTGTCTGAGTTGCATCAAAGAGTGAACCGTATGTCATACCGATAACGTCGGATGAAACGATTTCGTCTGTGTTGTAGCCGAAGGAAGCAGAAGCCTGAGCCTTCATAGCTGCGTTGATACCTTCAACTGTGATATCCTTGCCCTTAACAACTGCAACGAGGATTGTAGTTGAACCTGTGCAAGTGGGAACTCTCTGAGCTGAACCGATAAGCTTACCGTTGAGCTCGGGGATTACAAGACCGATAGCCTTAGCAGCACCTGTTGAGTTGGGAACGATGTTCTGAGCACCTGCTCTTGCACGGCGAAGGTCACCCTTTCTGTGAGGACCGTCGAGAATCATCTGGTCGCCTGTGTAAGCGTGAACAGTTGTCATGATGCCGCTCTGGATGGGAGCGTAATCGTTGAGAGCCTTAGCCATGGGAGCAAGGCAGTTTGTTGTACAAGAAGCAGCAGAGATGATCTTGTCATCAGCGGTAAGAGTGTTTTCGTTAACACTGAATACGATAGTCTTGAGATCCTTACCTGCGGGAGCAGAGATAACAACCTTCTTAGCACCTGCGTTGATGTGAGCCATTGACTTCTCTGTTGATGTGTAGAAACCTGTACACTCGAGAACAACGTCAACACCAAGCTCGCCCCAAGGACAGTTGTTAGCATCCTTTTCAGCATAGATCTTGATATTCTTTCCGTTTACTGTGATGCTGCTTTCATCAGACTCAACAGTATCAGCAAGAGCATACTTGCCCTGAGCTGTGTCATACTTGAGAAGGTGAGCGAGCATCTTGGGATCTGTAAGGTCGTTGATAGCTACAACTTCGTAGCCCTCAGCACCGAACATCTGTCTGAACGCAAGGCGTCCGATACGGCCGAAACCGTTAATAGCAACTTTAACTGACATAATTTTTCTCCTTTATATAAAGTTTTTTGTTTTTCCAAGAATACATTATATTCCAAAAATCTCTATTTTGCAATACCTTTTTGAAACTTTGTGAAAAAATTTTCAATTTGTTCAGTGTTATCTCACTTTTGCGGCAGTTTCATGAACAATGGCGTTCATTTGGTCCATCTTTTTCTCCATATCCGCAGCCAAAGTAAGCTGACATCTTGCACGCACAAGGTTGTGTCCCTCGTAATGTGTGGTGAAGTACTTGTCACCTGTTATGTAATCGTCAAGGAAACGCATACCAAGCTCTATTGCAATAGTGAGAGCGCCGAGCGCCATTGTTTCAAGCTCTGCATCGGTAAGAATGGGAGCGGCGGCGGAAATGAAGCCCTCCGCAAAGCCACGGTAAAGGTCAAGGTCAAGAGATACCTTTGAAAGGTCCTTTTCATCCTCCGCAGCGGTGTTTGCCGCAAAGCGTACAGCATCTCCGAAATCGTGGGATGCAAGTCCGGGCATTACAGTGTCAAGGTCGATAACCGCAAGCGGTTCACCTGTTTCCTTATTGAAAAGTACGTTGTTTATCTTCGTGTCATTGTGTGTAACTCTTGCGGGAATCTTTCCGCTTTCAAAAAGCTCTGTAAGGTGTGAGGCTGTCTCTCTGTGTGCACGGATAAAATCTATTTCATCCTTTACCTCTGCCACTCTGCCGTACTCATCCTTTTCAACGTTGGCAAAAAAGCCTTCAAGGCGCTTCTTTGTATTGTGGAAATTGGGGATAGTATCATGGAGAAGGGACGCATCAAAATCCGAAAGAGAGAGCTGGAATTCTCCGAAAGCTCTTCCTGCCTGTCGAAGCACCGCCGGGTCGGATGAGCCCTGATACGTAAGTGAATCAAAATCGTTTGAAACTCTCCAGAACTTGCCTTCCTCTGTGAAAAGGAAGTTCGAGCCATCGCTTGTGTGATGGAAATGAAGACATTTGTTGTTGGGATTCTTCTTTCTGATGTGCTCGGTTACAAGGTCTATGTTCTGCATTATAAGTTTCGGCTCATGGAAAACATATGTGTTGACCTTCTGGAAAATATAGGATTTATCAGGCTTTTTATACACTACTCTGTAAGTTGTGTTTATGTTTCCGTGAGTAATGAGAGTGAAGCTGTCAAACTCTCCTTCCAAACGAAAGGCCTTACCAACCTCGATAAGCTCGTTCAACACGTTTGCATCGTTCATGAAATTACCTCTTTTCATTATATCTTTCACCCAAGAAGGATATCGGCAATACGACGGCATGCAGTACCGTCACCGTAAGGATTGGCGGCATGACTCATTCTGTCATACGCCTCCTTATCCTCCAGGAGTGTTTTAAAGTTTTCATAGATTACTTCTTCATCGGTACCCACAAGCTTCAAGGTACCTGCCTTTACGCCCTCGGGGCGCTCTGTCGTATCACGCATTACAAGGACGGGCTTTCCAAGGGAAGGAGCCTCCTCCTGAATGCCACCGCTGTCGGTAAGAATCATATATGAGCGTGCAAGGAAGTTATGGAAGTCCAAAACGTCCAGCGGCTCAATGATATGTATTCTGTCCGAATCACCAAGATACTTGTCTGCGCATTCACGCACCACGGGATTCATATGAATGGGGTATATTGCCTTAACGTCCTCGTGCTCATCAATGATACGGCGAATGGCACGGAACATATTTGCCATGGGCTCACCCAGATTTTCACGTCTGTGAGCCGTAAGAGTTATAAGGCGTGACCCCTTTGCCCATTCAAGCTCGGGGTGTGTATACTCATCTTTAACCGTGGTTTTAAGGGCATCAATCGCTGTATTGCCCGTTATGTATATTGTGGATTTATCCTTACCCTCTCGGATAAGATTGTCCGCCGACATCTGTGTGGGCGAAAAATTGTATTTTGATATTATTCCCACTGCCTGACGGTTGAACTCCTCGGGATAGGGGGAATAGATGTTATAGGTTCTGAGTCCTGCTTCAACGTGACCAATGGGAATCTGCAGATAAAAGGCGGCAAGTGCCGTAACAAAGGTCGTAGAGGTGTCACCGTGTACCAGTACAACGTCGGGCTTTACCTCCTCAAGGACAGACTTTATCTTGGTAAGAATATTTGTTGTAATGTCAAAAAGTGTCTGCTTTTCCTTCATTATTGACAAATCATAGTCGGGTACCACCCCGAAGGTTTCAAGCACGCTGTCAAGCATCTGTCTGTGCTGACCGGTTACACACACAACGGTTTCGGCATCCTTCCTTGATTTGAGCTCAAGTACAAGTGGACACATCTTTATTGCTTCGGGACGTGTTCCGAAAACAAGCATTATTTTTTTCATGTTCTATCCTTTTTTACAGGGGGTTTCATTAAACGTAGGAACCATCTTATGAAGTGCCGCTCTTATGTCCGAATCCTCATCGCACGCAACCTTCCACAGCTCCTCGAGAGAGGAGAAAAACTCGTCGTCGTCAAGTGAAATAGGCTGTCCTATGTAAATGAGCGAATTGTCTGTCTTTTGAAGTCCCTCTTCGTCCATCAAAAGCTCCTCATAAAGCTTTTCGCCCGGACGGAGACCGGTAAATTCAATATTGATATCGTGATAGGGTTCAAATCCGGAAAGTCTTATCATATTCTCGGCAAGGTCAAGAATCTTGACAGGCTCACCCATATCAAGCACGAATATTTCTCCACCCTTTGCCGATGCCCCTGCCGAAAGTACAAGAGAGACCGCTTCGGGAATGGTCATGAAATATCTTATTATGTCGGGATGGGTAACCGTAACGGGTCCGCCCTCCGCAATCTGCTTTTCAAAAAGGGGAATAACACTTCCGTTTGAGCCGAGAACGTTACCGAAACGCACGGCAACATATTCGGTACTACTCTTTTTATTGTATGCCTGAATTATCATTTCGCACAGTCTCTTGGTGGTACCCATAATGTTGGTGGGATTTACCGCCTTGTCTGTGGAAATCATAACAAATCTCTTTGTACCAAACTTATCCGCCGCACGGACGGTGTTAAATGTTCCGAATACGTTATTCTTAACCGCCTCGTGGGGTGAATCCTCCATAAGGGGCACGTGCTTGTGAGCGGCGGCGTGATAAACTATTTCGGGACGGTATTCGTCAAACACCGAGTTAAGTCTTTCCTCATCTCTTACCGAGCCGATAAGAGCGAGAACGTCCACCTCGGGATGATTTCTTTTAAGCTCGTTTAAAATATCGTAAGTACTGTTTTCATATATGTCGAAAATAATAAGCTTTTTGGGAGAGCGCTCGGCTATCTGACGGCAGAGCTCACTTCCGATGGAGCCGCCTCCGCCCGTAACCATAACGACCTTGCCTTCAACATATCCGCATATTTTGTTGACGTCTATTCTTATTGGTTCTCTTCCCAGAAGGTCAAAAACCGATACCTTTCGGATTTTTGAAACAGGGTCTGTGTTATCAAGAGACTCATCAACAGCAGGCAATATACGCACGTCACAGCCGGTAGATGAGCATATCTTTAAAATCTCACGGCGCTCCTCGTTGGTTGCCGAAGGAATTGCAAAGAATATCGTCTTTATTCTGTTTTTGCGAACTATTTCGGGAATATCCTCTCTTGAGCCTATTACAGGTACTCCTCTGATGAGCGAGCCGTGAATTTTCTTATTGTCATCCACAACCGCAACCGGATCGCATTTTGTAAATGAAGCATCGGAAAACAAGGATCTCAAAAGAATTTCTGCACCTGTGCCCGCACCTATTACAATAGACTTTCCGTAATCCCAAAGGTCACCTGTACGGTGGAGCTCCATCTCTCTCGTCTTTTTGTGAGTCCTTATCGCTATATGGCGTATAAACATACGGAGTGAAACGGAGGCAACAATACCAAAAAGCACCACAAACATAGCTTCAAGGAGCCCGAACATTCCCCAAGACGTGCAAAAAGCACACACAAGAGAAACAGCAGAACCAAGGCACAAGGATACAGACAACTTAAATATATCACGGAATCCCGCATGGCGCCACGTAATTCTGTGTGTACCGCACACATATATACAAAGGGGGATAAAAATTAAACTTAGAGGGATGTAAAAAAAGGAATAAACAGAAATATTTTTTATTTGGAAATTATAAGAGAGTAACAGTGCAGCAAAAAAAGCCACGTTCGAAAAAAGCGTATCAAGAAGCATCAAACGAAATCTTCGAACAAAAAAACTCTTATTAAAGCGTTTCATAAAAAACCTCTCACAGAGAGTCTCGGTAAAAATGAACACACCAAGACTATTTTATATAATATAGTTTATCACCATAAGACTCAAATGTCAAGCCTTTTTGGGAAAATGTGAACATTTTGTTACGACTTTGCTCCTTTGTAAGAGGTTTATAAATTCACTTTTCAAAAGGTATCAATAAAGCTTTGCAAGTCCGCCCTCTGCCGTTTCACGGTATATCTTGGACATATCCTTACCTGTTTCGTACATTGTCTGAACAACTATGTCAAAGGATATTTTACGTGTGTCCGAAAGGAAGTTGGCAAGATTCACCGCCTGAATGGCACGCATTGCACCGACAGCATTACGCTCAATACAAGGAATCTGCACAAGTCCTCTTATGGGGTCGCAGGTAAGGCCGAGATGATGCTCCATTGCAACCTCTGCGGCATATTCTATCTGCTCTATATCCATTTCAAAAAGCTCTCCGAGAGCTGCCGCCGCCATTGAACAAGCCGAGCCTATCTCCGCCTGACAGCCGCACTCGGCACCCGATATGGATGCATTGGTCTTTATGATATTTCCTATAAGTCCCGCCACCGCCAGTGCTCTGCAAATTTCTCTGTCACTGTAGCCTCTTTTTATCTGCTGATAGCGAAGGACTGCGGGTAAAAGTCCCGAGGCTCCGCAGGTGGGTGCCGTTACCACAACTCCGCCCGACGCATTTTCCTCACTCACCGCATATGCAAAAGAGCATACAAGTCTGTTTTCCTTTGTTTCGGCACTTTCATCTATGTGTCCTCTTTTGTAAAGAGTCTTTGCTTTTCTCTGTACCTCCAGACCTCCGGGAAGAATGCCTTCCGCCACAAGTCCCCGTTCAATGCTCTCCTTCATGGCGTTCCATATTTCGCCAAGCCATTCCCAGATATCACTGCCCTCTGTCTCCTCAACGTAATCGGGAATCCTCATGTTCTTTTCTTTTATGTATCGGCAAATCTCATCAAAGGTGCTGTGAGGGTATATGCTTTTTTCGGAAAATTCCTCTTTTCCCTCCACCTCAAACGTACCGCCCCCGACACTGAATATACGCCATTTGTCAAGCTCTTCTCCCTTTGACAGGGCAATAAAGTCCATAGTGTTGTGGTGGGGGATATCAACAGTGAGATAATCAAGCTCCAAAGTGAGCGTTTTATTTTCAAAAACATCCTTTATAGCCTTTTCGGTTCCGTGTCCGTAGCCTGTTTTTGCAAGTGAGCCGTACAAAATAACCTTGAAGCTGTCTGCATCTGCGTGGTGGTCAAGAAAAAGCTTTGACGCGCGGGAAGCTGCAAGTGTGTGTGAGCTTGACGGTCCCGGCCCCACCTTAAACAAGAATTTAAGGCTTGACATTCCCTGCCTTCTCTTGGTCTGAGCTTCGGCTCTTTTGTTGTCTGTGGCAATAAGCTCATCAAGGGGCACCTTGAATATTCTGGACAGTGCATAGCAGGCATCAAGGCTGGGACGGGACAGTCCGCATTCCCATTTTGATACCGCTCTGTCACTGACTCCGATGAGAGCTCCTAATTGTTTTTGATTTATTTTAGCCTCTTTTCGAAGGCTGACAAGTCTTTTTGCAAATTCTTCGTTCATTTTATCTACCTTTTCTCTCTTTTTTACAGATTCTATCATATTGCCCCTCCACTTTCAAGGTAAGATATAAAATTCAAAAATCAACTACAAGTTGATTATACTCCATCAAAACAAAAAAAGCAACAGTTTTAAAAATATACTTGCATTTTTTATGCAAAGCGGGTAAAATATAACCGTAAAGAAAAATAAAAGGAGAACACTATGAAAAAGATTTCACTTATTCTTGTATTAACACTTATATTTGCATTTACTCTTATTTCCTGCTCTGACAAATCCGAGGACGGCGCAGAGTGGAAGACAAGCGACTATTCCCCCGCAAGCAAGGCAGAAGCTCTTACAGCACTTCCCGCACTTGCCGATACCACTGTATTTACCGCAAATGAGAACCCTCTCGACGAGGACTTTGAATATTATTTCGGAGATGCCGCAGTTTTTGAAGGCGTTGAAGATTATGTTTTCTTCACCTCAAAGAAAGCAAATGTTGCCGAAGCCGGAATTTTCAAATGCAAGGACAAGGCAACAGCAGAAGCTCTTCTCAATGCCTTTGCCACAAGACGTGAAAACCTTTCCGAAACATTTAAGCTTTACTCTGTTGAAGACACTAACATCGCTTTGAATATGTCAAAGGGCTCATTCGATGACGTAGTATGGTTTGTCACAACAAAGGATAACAAGAGCGTTGAAGACGTTATAACAAAATGACAGATTTAAGTACGGTGCCCGTTTCCGCCATTAAGGGAGTAGGCACAAAAACAGCTGAAGCACTGGTCAAGGCGGGGATAAACACCTGCCTTGACCTTTTGCATATTTATCCGAGAATTTATGAGGACAGAACCCCACGCTATCTTCTTCAGGACGCTCCTCTTGACTGTAAGGTAGCGCTTATTATGAGAGTTACCACCTCCCCGAGAATCGGATTTACCCCAACAGGAAAAAGGATAGTACGCTTTTCGGCAAAGCAGAGAGAGGACTCCCCCTCGGTGCAGATAGCGTTTTTCAATCAAACCTATCTTGTAAACGCCTTCCATGTGGGAAGTGACTACCGCTTTTATGGCAAGCTTTCCAAAGGCGGAAGCGGATATTTTATGTTTTCTCCTTCCTTTGAGCCGGTAGAAGCAATGACAGCCGACACCGTTCCCGTTTATTCACCTCAGGGTGGTCTTTCTTCGGGAAAAATAGCAAAAATAATCAAAACCTTACTAAGCTCAATATCCCCCTTGGACATTCTTGACACTCTCCCCGAAGAGGTGCGTCGTGAGAACATGCTCATGCCCTTGGGAGAAGCACTTTTCGAAATACACTGTCCCACCGACGGAAGGGTGCTTGACAGAGCAAAGGAAAGGCTTATATTTGATGAGCTGTTCGAATTCTCTCTCGCCGCAGAAAAATTGAGACGGCGTGAGGATACACAAATTGCCCCATCCATGGAAAAGGTAGACACCACCCCCTTTATAAATGCACTGCCCTTTCCTCTTACAAATGCGCAAAAGCGCTCTCTTGCCGAAATAGAAAATGACCTGACCGGAACAGTTCAGCCACACCGTGCAATGCGCCGTCTCCTGCAGGGCGACGTAGGCTCGGGAAAGACAGCTGTTGCGGCAGGTGCTATATACATAGCAATGAAAAACGGCGGCAAAGCTTATCTTATGGCGCCCACAGAAATTCTTGCCTGCCAGCATTTTGAAACTCTCAAGGCATGGTTTGAGCCTATGGGCTTCAGAGTAATGCTCCTCACAGGCTCCACAAGCGCCAAGGAAAGGCGTAACATCCGTGAGTACTTACAGCTTCATGACCCCCTTTTAATTGTGGGCACACACGCTCTTTTTGAAGAGGAAACCCGTCCCTACAACCTAACACTTGTAATTACCGACGAGCAACACCGCTTCGGCGTAAATCAAAGAGAAAAGCTTTTGTCCAAGGCAACGGTGAGAAACAATCTGGTTATGTCGGCAACCCCCATCCCCAGAACACTTGCAATGTTCTTATACGCAGGACTTGACGTCTCGATTCTTGACGAGCTTCCCCCGGGACGTCAGGAAATATCCACACTCCTCATCCCCCCCTCCAAGCGTGAGAGAATGTACGGATTTATTGAAAGTGAAATAGCAAACGGACATCAGGCGTACATCATCTGTCCTCTGGTAGAGGAAAGCGAGGAGGAGGCACTTGAACGTGAGGTGTCGGGAAAAGGAAGCCTTATGTCGGCGGTGGAAATGGCGGAAAGCCTGAAAAAGCGATTTGAAAGATACAACGTTGGACTCCTTCACGGAAAAATGAAGCCTGCAGACAAAAATGCGGTTATGGAGGGCTTCGCAAAGGGCGAAATACAAATTCTTGTATCTACTACCGTAGTGGAGGTGGGCGTAAACGTGCCCAACGCCACGGTTATGGCAATAGAGGACTCCGACCGCTTCGGTCTTGCACAGCTTCATCAGCTTCGAGGACGCATCGGCAGAGGCAAGGATAAATCCTGGTGTATTTTCATAACCTCCACAAAGAGTCGTGATGCTCTTTCCCGCCTTGAATTTATGACGAAATGCACCGACGGCTTCAAGATTGCCGAATATGACCTTGAGCAAAGAGGTCCCGGAGATTTCTTCGGCGAAAGGCAGCACGGAGAGCTTCAGTTACCCCTTGCATCAACCACAAGAGACGTAACTCTCTTCAAGAAAGCGGCAGATTCGGCAAAAGCATATTTAGACAGCAAAAAATAAGGAGTTGTTAAAAATGAATATATTTGATACGGCTGTACTTTCTCCTGCCATAATAGAGGAAAACGGAAAGGAAATTACCGCCGAGGTAAAAAGCAGCAGTAAAGACTCAATCATCTATTCCATCCCCGATTATGATATATCGGACAAAATCACAGACCTCAAAAACGGAATTATTGAAATAAAGAGAACAATTACAAACACCTCCGGGACGGCAAAGGTTTTCAAAAGCATTTTTGAAGCCACCACTCTTTTTACACCCGATCAATATGTGTTTCCCTGCCTCATATACAATGGCAACCCCATAGGAAAGGATGCCACCCCAAGAGGACTTGAGTACGAAGGAAAGCCTTGGATATTCGCCTATGACAGAATGGGTATTCCCTCCTGCACAATTTCCGAAAATACCGATAAAGGCTTTGCCCTCTTCGCCTCGGACAAAGACAGAGCAAGTCTTGAAAGTGCCTGCTCTCTCATTAAACACGGCGACGGCACCTTCCGACACAGAATATATCACCCCGTAACCGAAGCACCCGTGAGCTACACGGGTAAAAACAGAATGACCGACCGCTATGACAGATACTTCACCCTTCAACCCAAGGAAAGCGTTACTCTGACAGTGTTTGCCTTTGCGTGCACTCCCATGTGGAAGAATTACACCACAGCAAACCTCATTGACGTATTGTATTCTGTTTTCAAGGCGGAAAATCCACCCGTAATGACTTCCGAGGAAACACACCGTCTCGGTATTTCCTACATAAAATCCCTTTTGTACAAATATCAGGGGCACGATATGATAATAACACACTATGCCCCCAACGCCTACTCCAGGATGAGCTGCGGACTGCTCTCGGATGAGGCTCTTGCCGAGCTTCTTCGAAACCCCGAAAACACAAAGCTTGTCACTCACGAGCGTTTTGAATGCGGATGGGCAGACCAGGGAATGCTCAATGCCCGTCACCTTGCAAGAGAAGGGCTGAAGAAAGGCGACCATGAGCTTTTGCAAACAGCGATCGGAATATTCGATTCGTGGGTAGCAACCCAAAAGGAAAACGGTCTGCTTTACTCTCTGTTTGAAAAGAATTACACCGACCTCAAGCCGGAGCACAAAACAGTTGACACCTGCAACATGGGCTGGGCAATGCGTGAAGCAGTGGAAATGTACAGTTTATTAAAGAAGAATGGGGTAGAGCGCCCCGAGTATTTAAGCTTTGCCAAAAAGCTTGCCGATTTCTTCGTGAATAGCTTTGACTCTGAGAACGCCTTCGGAAAAATATGGAGTATTGACGGAGAATGTATCGACAAGGGCGGCACCGTAGGCGGATTTGCACTTCTCGGTATGCTCTACGTTTACTCGGCAACAAAGGACGAAAGGTATCTGGAATGTGCTATAAAAGCTCACGACATTTACTACAAGCGTGACCTTGACAGCTTTGTTTGCCTTGCGGGAGCGCTTGACTGCAATTCAGTTGACAAGGAATCATCCTATCCCTTTATCAAGTCGTCCCTTATGCTTTACGAGATAACGGGCAAAGAAATATATCTTGACAGAGCAAAAAAAGCGGCATATTATTTCATTTCATGGATGTTCTTTTACAACGTTATCACCGAAGAGGACAGTGACTTCAACATCTACGGCTACAACACCGTGGGAGGCACCGCCATCTCCGCCGAGCATAACGCAATAGATGCATGGGCATCTATTGTTGTACCCGACCTTTGGAAGCTGTATGAGATAACAAAAAATAAGGTCTGGCTGAAAACAGCCAAAATCTTCTGGAGCAATGCCATAATGGGAATTGCCACCGAAGAAAGACAAGAGTTCCACGGACAAATAAGACCCGTAGGAAGTCAAAACGAAGGCTTTTTCCAGTGCAGATGGACAAAATACCGTCCCACCTGCGAGGAAAGAGGACATTTCAACGATTGCCTTTCCGCCTGGTGCGGCGCGTTCAGACTTTACGCCGTCGAACAGCTCGAAAACACAGAGTTTTGGAAATGATTTGTTCGCACTATGAAACGAGGGAGCAGAGCATAACGCCGTGCGTTATGCAGTGAAATGTTTTGACGTTGTCAAAACGTGAAATTCACCTTCGGTGAGTGAAATGTGACTGAAGTCACATGAAATGTTTGCTTTGCAAACGTTATGGTTGATTTTGCTTTCGCAAAATCTTCCTTAATTGTGCACCTTGCACCTTGCACTGTGCATTGTTTGGATTTACACCCAAAAGATACACCGTGCCTGAAACCTAAATTTTGAAGTATTTTTTGCAAGACAAAGCGCTCACGAGCGAACAGAGGAAGCTTTACATAGGTAAAGCAACGAAAGTGAGCCGAGTAGAAAGCGAAGTATTGCAAAAAAAGACGATAAAATTTCAAAAGGTGGGAGTTTTGGAGGGTAAATCGCGGAGTGCGAAGGCGTCGCTGTACAAGTGTACAGCAGTCCGAGCAACACGCGAAGAAAATGAAATTTTCATGAGATGGAGAAAACCGAAGGTTTTCAACAAAAGAAAAATTGCTTTTGGGAGAGATGTGTTCGCACTGTATAACAAAGGTGAGAACATAGCCGAAAATAAAGATAAACTTTCATTTTCGGTTTTCACCCAAAAGACACACCGTGAGATAACTAAACAAAAAGGAGATATATAATGAAAACTTCTACAGAGATAGCCAGCATCTACCGACAGGTTGGTGAAGAAAAAGCAATTGAACTCGTGGCAAAGGCAGGCTTTGACGCCTGGGACTTTTCCATGAGCGCATATTTCACATTCGATTGGAACAAGGGTATTGTCCTGGACAAGGACTGTCCCTTCAGGAGCTCGAACTACCTCCCGTTTGTCAGAAGGCTCAAGCAGGTAGGACTTGACAACGGAATACACTGTAATCAATCACACGCACCCTTCCCATCTCACGTGAAGGAGATTCAGGATTATTTCAAGCGTTCTATCGAATGTACAGCCGAGGCGGGTGGCAATATCTGCGTAATACATCCCGACAACCGCAGAACAGCGGCAGAAAATGCCGAAATGTACAACGAGCTGCTTCCTTTCGCCAAAGAGTACGGTGTAAAAATCGCAACCGAAAACATGTGGGCGTGGGACGTGGAAGCAAACAAGGCAAGCTTTGCCGTATGTGCCACCGCAGAGAGCTTCAAGGCGCATCTTGACCTGGTAAACGACGACTATCTTGTAGCCTGCGTGGATATCGGTCACGCCGAAATGATGGGTGATATGGTATCTGCACCCGAGCTGATACGTGCACTGGGCGACAAGGTGCAAGCGCTTCACATTCACGATAATGACAAATGGCACGATTCGCATCAGATACCCTTCTCTATGAATATAGACTTCAACGGTGTGGCAAAGGCGTTGAAGGAAATAAATTACGGCGGATATCTCACTCTTGAGTGCGATGCATACATAAAATCCGCTGAGGATATCGAAACAAAGGTAAAAAACCTTTGCGACAGTGTAAAGAAGCTTGATGAGATTATAGAGAAATTGTAAGAAAATCAAAAAAACAAAGAAAACCGCCTATGCAGGTCAAAATATTTAAGGAATTTACCGTTTTTTTAATATATAATGAGTCGTAAGCAAATATACGGATAAAAGGAGAGTATTATGAAAAGAATCTTGGCATTTGTTTTGCTGCTCACTATGCTTGTAAGCGTTGTTGCCTGTACAAAGCAGGAAGAAACCAAAAAACCTTCAACAGAAAAAGATAAAACCGTATCAAATGATGACGGTGATATATTCGCAGAGCGTGCGGCTGTTGAGGACGGACTCGAAGATAATGATTTTGGAGGAAAGACCTTCAGAATCGTTACCCACAGACCTCATGACTTCGTTGTAGACGATGAGCAGGTAAACAAGGGTGACCTTATAAAGGATGCTACAGCCGAAAGAAACAAGAGAGTAGAGGACCGCTTCAACTGTAAGGTAGACGTAGTTTACACTGCGGGATATACAGAGATGAACACCTACGCTTCAAAAAACGTAATGTCGGGTTCAGACGAATTTGACCTTCTTTGCGCTCACACAGCATCTGTGGGAAGCCTTGTAATAAAGAACCTTTTCCTTAACTGGTACGACCTTCCCCACGTTGACTTTTCAAAGCCCTGGTGGCCCGATGATAACTCAACAGAGCTTACCTATGACGGAAAGTGCGTTGTTGCAATTTCAGACTTCAGCTTCTCTTCAATCTATTACAGCTACGTAATGTTCTTCAACAAGACTCTTGCAAACACCTATGACCTTGGCAACCTTTACAAGCTTGCCCTTGACGGAGATTGGACATACGATGTGTTCTATGAAATGATCAAGGACATATACGTAGACGAAGACGGTGACGGCGAAAAGTCACAGGGTGACTTCTACGGATACTCGCAAATTCACGGTCTCGCAGTAGGTCAGTGGCTCTGGGCGTTTGACAATCCCACCACAAAGAAGGACGAGGACGGAATTCCTCAGATTGCAGTCAAGACAGACAAGGTAAATAACATCTTTACCAGAATCTACGACCTTCTCTACAACACTCAGGGTGTATACTACGACATCAAGGACGGCGATTCAAACAATCTGACCAACGGTGTACAGATGTTCCTTGACAGAAAATCTATTTTCACCACATATATTATAAACACAGCCCTTGGCGAAGGACTGAGAAACTTCGAGGACGATTACGGAATCCTCCCCGTACCCAAGTACGATGAAAACCAGAAAGATTACTTCGCACTTCCCGGTGGTGAGCATACCTCAATGGTTGTTCCCAAGACCATCAAGGACAAGGAATTTGTAGGTACAATCATCGAAGCACTCTCTGCAGAATCCTACAAGACAATAGTTCCAACCTTCTACGAAATCGCCCTTAAAACAAGATATCTCCGTGATAACGAATCAAAGGAAGTACTTGATATGATAATTGATGCTCGTACCTTTGAATTCGGATATATGTATGGCGGCTTCGAAGGCTTCGGCTTTATGCTTGAAACTATGATGAAGAGCGGAAGCAGCAACTTTGAATCTGCTTATCAGAAGCAGTACCCCAAGGCTAAGATTCACTACAAAAAGGTTATAAAGGCTCTTGATAAGCTGAACTAAAATTAAGCTTACTCATTTTAGACATAATCAAAAAGAGCTAAGATATCCCAATCAAAAGATATCTTAGCTCTTCGTTGTTTTTGAATCAAACATCAAATATTTCATCATATTCGACATTTAAAATTTCTTTAATCAATATTATCTCATCGGGATACAAATGTCTTTGTCCAACTTCTATTTTCGCTATCGCACTTCTCGTAATATCGCAACCCTTTACCTGAAGCTGTACAGAAAGCTCATCTTGTGTCATATTCGCCCTTTCTCTCAAAGCACGAATGTTTTTGCCTATCTTCTTTTCTGTCTCCGCATTCATTTGGTGTCTCCTTATTAAAAAAACTCTTGACATAATTATATATTTGTGATATATTTATTTTGCACCTATATAAGTGCAAAAGCAAAAAATTCGCTTCTTCTATTTATTCGTTTCAATAAGGAAAGCGTGTATTCGAATTAACAAGTATGACTTCAAACTTCGGTTTGTACCACACAAAAAGGTCACATCAGTTGGTAGTCCTTGATTTTTATTATTAATTATGGTATACTTAACAAAATAAATTTGAAGAAGGTATAAATAGATGCTTTTATATATAGTCAGACACGGTGACCCCGATTACAAAAATGACTGTCTCACTGAAAGGGGACGTGCACAAGCCGAAGCAGTGGGAAAGCGAATTGCCGCTTCGGGAATAAACGAAATCTACTCATCTCCCATGGGCAGAGCAAAGGAGACAGCCGAGCCTGCCGCAAGACTTCTCGGTCTTGATATCAAGATTGAGGACTGGTCACACGAGGTAAAGGACGAAAGACTCACTCCATTCCCTGACGGTGTGAGAAAATCAATTTCTTTTATTCAGAACACCTACTACCGCAGGAATGGAAATATCAACCTTGACTTTGACCACAGCTTTGAATGTGACGGCTTTTCCGAGTCGGGTATGAAAAAGGCATATGAGTTTATTTCCGAAAACGGCAGAGACTTTCTTGAAAGGCTGGGATACAGAGAGGAAAACGGAATTTACCGCATTCTCCGTGAAAACAACGACAAGGTTGCTCTTTTCTGTCACAGCGTAATGGGAAGAACCTTTCTCAGCTATCTGCTTCACATTCCAATGCACCTTATGTGGGCAGGGTTTCAAGTAACTCATACAGGTGTCACAATCATTGAATTCAAAAACAATCCCGACGGCATCACTGCACCCAAATGTCTCACCTTCTCGGATATGTCACATCTGTACGCCGAAGGGCTTGACATGATACACGGCAACGACGTGGAATTATAGATTATTACAGCAGGACTCTGTCCTGCACCTGCTCAAAACCTTTTTATAAAAAGGTTTTGAGCATTCCAAAAATTTTATTATTTATGTTTTACCAATAACAAAAACCTTAAATTTGTTTTTCGGGATAGGGTTTGGGGAAGGGTGCTTTTTTCAAAAAAGCACCCTTCCCCATTTACTTCTATAAAAATCACTTTCCGCAGCCTCTGGCGGTTATCATGAGTCTGTCAACAACCTTTCCGTCACGCACCATGTAGAGCTTATCGTGAAGGTTAACGGTTGAGCAGCAATGACCGGGTACAAGCAAAACTGTGTCTCCCACATTGAGCTGTACAGAGGGCTCGTGAAGCTGGAAATGCTCTTCACTTGCAACTATTTCCTTCACATCGCATCCGACTACACGGGGCATTCCCTGGTCAACTCCGCAGGTCTTGACACCTGCATCTATTACCGCAAGTCCGTCTCTGACACTCACCACAGTGGACACAATAAACATTGAATTCTTAAAGGGAAGCTCCAGATCACGATATGTATTGTCCATAAAGAGATAACTTCCCGCCTGAAGCTCGGTATAAAGTCCTTCCACAGCCTTTATTTCGGCAGTGCCCGTGCTTCCGCCCGAAACGGTCTTCACTTCAACACCGTTTTGATTAAGATATTCTATAAGCTCTTTGAGCTTTTCATAGTTGGCTTTTGTTTTTGAAAGGCGCTCATCCTTATCTACCATATGAGAAATATGTCCCGCATATGCCTGCAATCCGTCAAATGTAAGGCTCGGAGAGTCGATAATACATTTTGCAAGGCGAAGCACCTCCTCGTTACTTACAACACCGCATCTTTCCATGCCAATGTCATACTCAACAAGACAATGTATCACACTTCCCGCAAAAGCAGCCGCCTCTGACAGGTCGCGGATATTTTCCTCCGAATCAACCAAAACGGTGATATGTGAGTCAAGAGCAAGCTGAGCAAGTCTTGCAATTTTTCTTTTATCTGCCACCTGATTTGCCAAAAGAATGTCTTCGACACCGGCATCAACAAGGTCTTCAAGCTCACTCATCTTTGCGCATGTCATTCCCACAGCTCCGCCTTCTATCTGCATTTTCGCAATTGCGGCACATTTGTGAGATTTATAATGAGGGCGGAGGCGAAGGCTCGAGCCTTCAAGACATTTTTCCATAGCCTCCATGTTCGCCTTGAATATCTTTTCGTCTATAATAAGGGCGGGGGTATTCAATCTGTTGTACTGCATAATCAATATACGCTCAACTCGGCTATTGTAACAGGCGAGTGAGGTAACTCCTTTCTGTCGGTTGCCTTTCCTACGGTGGAAAGCACATCAAATCTTATATATCTTGCCTCTACGGGGTCAAAAGGCAGAATCTCCTCTCCTCCGTAAATTCTTACAAAACCCTCGTCACGAAATTCAAATACCACACCGTCAAGGCTGGTATATATCTCATACTGTGCCGCCATAGTGCCCATGACAACAGATTGAGAAATACCTTGCTTTACATATTCAAGTCTATCTACAAAGGGCGCATAATGTCCTATTGCGGATACGGTTTTTACTTCCTTCATATCAATAATCAAGGAAGCCGTATATCCCTTACCTGACCAAGTTTTTCGCGGATCATCACAAACCAAAACGGAAGCATCATTTTCGCTGTACATTTCCTTGACCGTCCAGCCGTCCTTTTGCAAAGGCTTTTCGGGGTAAGTGTACTTTTTAGGCGCTCTGCCCGTCCATATGGGAGGTGACCAGGTCTTCCTGCCCTCGGAATCCACAAGTCGGAGATAAAAATAACTCGCTTCATCGGTTTCAAGAGTAAATTCCATATGGGACAAGTCCTCGTCCTCAATAACTCCAAGCTCTTTTCCTCTGTCGGATATGATACTGCATTTCACGGGTACAGTTGAGGCATCCTCTTTGAAATAGTCTATGTCAACCTTAAAATCATAGCTGTCGGTTATATCCAGTGTGCAAGGTGCCATTTTGCCGTTTACAAAGCATTTAAGCTTCAGATTTCCCGATGAACAAGCATAAAAGCGTTGATTATTGAGTGCATCGAGAAACGCCTCCTTTGACTTTTCCGCCGCCATTATGATAGTCTTACCGGGGAAATTGTCATATTTCCAGCCAAAGTTTCCGTGACTGTCGCTGGAGCAGGTGGTAGACACATGGAATCCGTTGTCAAGTGCCTTGGAATAAACGTATTCATTTATCATATTGGATTCTCTGTCACCGCCGTCACCCATCTCAATGCCCTTCACAAGCTCTCTCATGCGGGGAGAATTGTTCTTGTCGAGGGAGAAATTCCATATTCCCTTAACGGAAAAGCCCGACACCTGAGGATGTGCAAGTACAGCCACAGCAAAGGGACTGTCCTTGTAATCATCAAAAAACTCTTCCCAGCTATATGCATAGGAATAATTATCGGCATTTACCACAACTATTTCGCCCGACCTTTTACAGGGAATGCCATATCTGTCCTCTTCAACCACAGTAACTTCCGATTCACTTCCCGGGAAAACGATATGCTCCTTTTCTATTAATTCATCGTCGGTGAAGCCTCTGAAAAAGTCACGCTGATTAAGTGTCTTTGTGTGGTCGGATATGACGTGAAAGTCCATTTTTCCGTCTTCCTTGACGGAGTTTATCACGTCTTTGGGGAAGCCGCTGTCACGGACAGCAAATTTGTCATGGTTATGCTCGTCCGTTGTATGGTCATGGAAGTCACCCGCATAATAATTACACGCTTCCTCATTTGACCAATGCTTCATTTCTCTTATATGTATTTTACAGGGGTAGCTCACCCCGTCACATTCTGCGATAACGGTTGCCTCTCCCACTTGCTTCAAGGTCAAAAGTATTCCGTTTGTAAAGGCAAGCTCACCTTCACTAAAGGTGCGCACGCCCACAATATCACTGTCACAAGACCATTTTACCTCGCCCTCTCCCGAAAATGTAAGGGGCAAAACGTTTCCGCAATAGGATGAAATCTCATTTTTTGATAAACCCTTCATATCTGCCTCCGAAAAAATAATGTGGCTACTTTTGTAACCACATTATACACGTCAAAAAAAATCTTGTCAATATATTATGACACCATTTCCGAATTAAAGGGAGTGAGAACAAATTTTTTTATTTCCTCGCCGTGAAGCCCTGCGGATACGGCAAGAGTCAGCTTGATATAGAGCATCTCAAGTGTCATTGACACAGGGATGATCTCTGCACAGTCAAGTGCATTATAAACCGATTCGTACTGGTCTTCACCAAGGGTACAGGGAGCAACAAAAAGCGGAATGTCATGCTCCTTGCAATTTTCGGCAAGGGTTATGACAGAATATTTTCCGCCCTCGGTGCAAAATGTGCCCGAATGATAAGTGCCGTGAGCAACAGCCGTCACTCCGTCAAGGTCTACCCTTGAGTAATCCAGATTAACATAAGGCTGTATCAGCATAACAGACGAGTCGAATTCTTTTACATCAAAAGGCAAAGACCTTCGTTCCCTTGAAATCTTCTCAAAATCCACACACGCCCCTACGCTTCGGAAGTCAGAGGAAAAGCTCGGGCATTGCATAAGACGGGATGCAAGATGCAAAGTCATTTTACCGTCCGAGTTTCTGTATGGGACATATACGTTTGGCGAAATTCCCTCCACAATACACTCCACAGCCTTTTCAAAGTTGGCATTTGCGTTGCTTATCTCCATATCGGGAGGCGCATCCCCCGACACCAGCATAATGGGTACGGGAGTATAGGAAAACACCAGCGACAAAAGAGCGGCTGTATATGCCAGAGTGTCCGTGCCGTGAAGTATAATAACACCCGAATATTTTTCCAAGTCAAAGCCGTTTATATGAGATAAAAGGCTCTCAAGCTTTGAAAATGTCATATTTTCGCTGAGGGTTTTTGTCGGAAAGTCCGAATTTTCAAATATGCCTCCCAAACGAGAGGCATATTTTGAATTCTTATAGAAATTTTCAACTACGGTAGATTCCGACACATCGGGAGCGAGTCTTCTGCAACCGTCTATGACCTTTGAACAGATTGTACCGCCCGTTGATATAATCAGAATGTTTTTCACTGCTTGTTCACCGCATCAATAAGCATTTCACGGAGTGTCTGGGGGTCACAGTTACCCTTTAATTCCTTCATACACTTACCAAAGAGTGCCATAAGCGCCTTTTCCTTACCGCCCTTGAAGTCGGCAACAGCCTTGGGATCGGAGGCAATAGCGGCAGCAATTACTTCTTCTATCTTACCTGTATCGTTAGATACGATAAAGCCTTCCTTTTCGGCGTATTCTGCGGGGTTAACGCCCTCGTCAAACATAACCGCAAGAATCTTCTTGGCGTTGGGACGGCTTACCTTACCCTCTGTTACAAGGTTAATAAGCTCACCGAGGCTCTTTCCGTCAAGAGTAAGCATATCAACTGTCATCTGCTTCTTGTTGAGAAGGTTCATAATATCGGAAATAAGGTAGTTTGCGGCTTCCTTTGCGTTTTTGCAAACAGCATATGCTCCCTCGAAGCAATCACAGAAGGCGCGGCTTTCAACAAGAAGGTTGGCATCATATTCGCCAAGTCCAAGCTCGTCGATATATCTTGCACGCTTAATTTCGGGGAACTCGGGAAGAGAAGCCTTGATAGAATCAAACCATTCATCGTCAATTACAACGGGCATTACGTTGGGGTCGGGGAAATAACGGTAGTCGCCCGCCGTTTCCTTGTTTCTCATTGCATAGCTCTTACCCTTTACGTCGTCCCAACGGCGTGTCTCCTGAACGAGCTCCTCTGTTCCATTCTCTATCGCATCTATATGGCGTGCTACCTCGTACTCAATTGCACGGGTAATAGCGGTGAGAGAGTTCATGTTCTTCATTTCTGTTCGAACACCCAGCTTATCGCTTCCTTCGGGACGAACAGAAAGGTTAACGTCGCAACGCATTGAGCCCTGCTCCATACGGCAGTCGGAAACCTTGGCGAATCTGAGAAGTGAACGAAGTCTTTCCAGATATGCAATAACCTCCTCGGCACTTGAAAGGTCGGGCTGGCTTACTATTTCAATAAGGGGAACACTTGTTCTGTTGAAGTCAACAAGTGTGGTATCTGTCCAATCGTCATGGACAAGCTTACCTGCGTCCTCCTCCATGTGTATCTGCTTGATACGAACGCTCTTCTTACCCTTGGAGGTCTCTATCTCCACAGTACCGTTAACCGCAACGGGAGCAAACCACTGTGTGGTCTGATAAGCGTTGGGAAGGTCGGGGTAGTAATAGCTCTTCTTGTCGAAGGTAGTGGTGCGGTTGATGTCACAGTTCAGCATCATACCCGCTGTCATACCAAGGTCAACAACCTTTTTGTTAACAATGGGGAGCATACCGGGCATTCCGCAGCATGCGGGGCAAACATGGTCGTTCTGCTCTCCTCCGAACTTTGCGGAGCATGAACAGAATATCTTGGACTCTGTGGCAAGCTCAACGTGAACTTCAAGTCCGATGACTGTTTCGTATTTCATGTCATTTACCCCCTTACTTCACAAGCTCAAGCAGAGCCTTCTCGGAGAATACACTGCCCACGAGCTGTACACCCTTTGCAACCACTGCGGGAAGTCCCGTAATGCTTGCAGGTGCTGTATATATATTTTCTTCGTATGCCATACCCTTGACATCATCTTCGGTATATGCCTTCTTTGAAGTTGCGGGCATAAGCACTGCATCCACATCCTCAAAGAGAGAATCAAAATAATCAACCGTAACACGGCGCACTCTCATGGACTTGTCATACATCTTCATATAGTTTTCATCCGAAAGAGTTTCCGAGCCGAAGAGAATTGCTGTCTTGAGAAGGTCTCCAAAGCTCTCTGTACGGCTGTTTGTATAAAGCTCGTCTATTGTGGTGTAATTTGCACTACGGTAGCCGTACTTTACGCCGTCATATTTTGAAACATTGTTGCAAAGCTCTGCTGACATAAGGATATTCCATGCAGTCTTTGCCGCAAGAAGTCCTGTACCGTCAACCTTCACTACCTCAACGCCCTTGGCTTCAAGCTCTTTTACAAAAGCCTCAATATCAGCCTTAACATCGGCATCAATGCTTCCGTCGAAGGCTGTTACAACCGCAACCTTCTTTATAGCCTCTGCCTCTTCAATCATATCTTCGGGAAGGCTTGTGCCGTCCTTTGCATCGTAGCCTGAAATTGCATCAAGCACCGCCTCGCAATCCTCAGCGGTCTTTGCCATAACGCCTACGCATTCACCCGAGCACGCAACGGGAACGATACCGAATCTTGAAACTGTACCGTAGGTGGGCTTTACGAACACAAGTCCGTTCACTGCTGCCGCACGACGGGGTGAGCCGTTTACATCGAGCTGAATTGCCGCCTTCACGTCTCCGCCCTTCACTATCTCGGCAGAAGCAAGGGAAAGGTTGCCCTTTTCGTCCTTTGTCGCACCGAAGTGAGAGGTCTCGCCCATAACGTCTATTGCAAATTCGCCCACATTTGCCTTGCCTGCAACCTCAAAGCCTGCCACACCAAGCTTTTCAACCACTGTTGCATCAAAAAGACTCATATATCCTTCAAGCATTTTTGAGCCTGCGGTGGTAGGCATATCCTTTGTAAGTATCATATCATCAAGGACAACAGCTTTCTTCGCTGTCACATCTTTTTTTACAAGATACATTCTGCCTTCCTCCTTACTCTACAAGACGGGGAACCTGCCAGTAGCCGTCGTTTGTCTCAGGGGCTGACTGCTGGAGCTCGTCTCTTGTGAAATTCTTAATTACCTTATCCTCACGAACTACCGTCATAATGGGCATCACGTGTACCATTCTTTCAACATTTTCGGTGTCAATCTCAGACATAGCATCGGCTTCCTTTGCCTGCTTTGCCCAAAATTCGAGGAAAGCGGTCTCCTGTTCCTCTGTAAGCTGAAGCTGGTTAAGCTTTTCAAGCCTTTTTAAAACTTTTATATCCATATCATCGCTTCCTTTCAAAAGGATATAAACTAATTTAGTTTGTTCAGTCTCTTACCTTGATGTGTACTTCTCTGAGCTGCTGCTCGGTTACTTCACCGGGTGCTCCCATCATAAGGTCCTGAGCGTTTCCGTTAAGCGGGAATGCAATAACGTCACGGATGGTCTCCTCCTCGGCAATGAGCATTATCATTCTGTCAACGCCGGGTGCCATACCTGCGTGAGGAGGTGCACCGAAGGCAAATGCTGTGTAAAGAGCGCCGAATTTAGCCTTGAGGTCTTCTTCTCCGTAGCCTGCTATTTCAAACGCCTTTCTCATAATCTCGGGGTTATGGTTTCTTACAGCGCCCGATGAAAGTTCAACGCCGTTACATACGATATCGTACTGGTAAGCGAAGATTTCAAGGGGATCCTTGTTAAGAAGTGCGTCCATACCGCCCTGGGGCATTGAGAAGGGGTTGTGTGTAAAGTCTATCTTGTTTGTTTCGGGATTGAGCTCGTACATGGGGAAGTCAACAATGAAGCAGAACTCAAACTTGTCCTTGTTTATAATGTCAAGCTCCTGACCAAGCCATGTTCTTATCTCGCCCGCTTCACGGTTTACAACGTTTATTGCGTCGCAAATGAAGAATACTGTCTCACCTTCCTTGATGCCTACTCTTGCTGTAAGGTCTGCTCTCTGCTCCTCGGAAAGGAACTTAGCGATGGGACCCTTGTACTCGCCGACATTGAGAGTAAGATATCCAAGGCCCTTCATACCGATGCTCATGGCAAACTTGAGAGACTCCTCAAAGAACTTCTTGGATTTTCCTGCACAGTCGGCAACAATACCTCTTACGGGCTTACCCTTGAAGAGAGGGAAGTCAACTCCCGCAAAGAAGTCTGTAAGGTCTTCAATGATGAGGGGGTTTCTGAGGTCGGGCTTATCTGTACCGTACTTGAGCATTGAATCTGCAAATGTGATTCTGCGGAAGGGAGGCTTTGAAACTTCCTTGTTGCTGAACTCCTTGAAGGTGTTGTAAACAACTGTTTCAGCTACCTCGAATACGTCCTCCTGTGTTGCAAAGGACATTTCAAAATCAAGCTGATAAAATTCTCCGGGAGAACGGTCCTGACGTGCATCCTCGTCTCTGAAGCAGGGTGCAATCTGGAAATATCTGTCAAATCCCGAAGCCATGAGAAGCTGCTTGAACTGCTGGGGAGCCTGAGGAAGAGCATAGAATTTGCCCTTGTGCTTACGGCTGGGAACAAGGTAGTCACGTGCACCCTCGGGAGAGGATGCTGTAAGGATGGGAGTCTGAATTTCAAGGAATCCGAGAGCTTCCATCTGTGAACGGAGATAGCTTAAAATCTTGGAACGAAGCACGATGTTATCGTGAAGCTTTCTGTTTCTCAAGTCAAGATAACGGTACTTGAGTCTTACTTCCTCTCTTGTCTGGTCGGATGACTCGATTTCGAAGGGGAGACCAAGCTGACAAGGGCCGAGAACCTCTATCTTTTCAGCCTTTACTTCAACTGTACCTGTTGCAAGCTTGGGGTTAACGGTTTCCGCATCACGCTCGGTAACTGTACCCTCGATGAGGACAACGGTTTCCTTTGCAATTCCGTGAAGCATTTTATCGTCGGAAAATACTATCTGTGTTACGCCGTAGTGGTCACGAAGGTCAACAAAAAGTACGCCTCCATGGTCTCTTACGGTTTCAATCCAACCGGCAAGAGTCACCTTCCCACCGATATGTTCATTGTTCAATTCATTACAGTTATGTGTTCTTAACATTGGTTTTACCTCCAACTTATTATTTTTTTATTGTTAAGGGACTCCGTCCCAAACCCTGCCAAAAGAAACTTTTTAAAAAAAGTTTCTTTGGAATCTTCAAAAACTTTGAATACAAAAGTATACGATTATATAAGTGACACCACAAATTTTTAACCGCACTAATTCCCTCTTGCTTTCCACTTTTTACTGCATAATACAAATTGCGAAAACAAAAAGCCCTTCGCCCCATAACATGGGACGAAAGGCAACTTCCGCGATACCACCCAAATTGACTTAAAAATAAGTCCACTCAATTATCTTTACGCGACAAACGTGCGGTTCTAATCACCAAAAGGCTTTCTTCCGCCGGCTCCGAAGTGTTTTTCCCACAAGACTTGCTGCCGTTCTCTCACCTGCAACGACTCTCTTTGAACAGTCTCTCACGGTACTCTCTTCATCATAACCACTTTCACAGACTAATATTACCACAAAACATTTTGCCTGTCAATAGTTTGTCCGTATTTTTGTTTATTATTTACAAAAGCTTCTTATTCTTTTGCATATTTCTCCGTCGGACATTTCCACAATTTCGCTTGCCAAAATCTTTATATTCATTTCGTCGGCACGCTGTTTTAATGTTTTTCCAAAAGAGGAATTCAAATCAAGCCAAGATGCAACAAGTGCTTTCCTCGCATATTTGCCACCAAAACGGTGAGCAACCGTGTTAAGCTTATAAAGCTCATCGGTTTCCACGAAGCCGTTTTTGCAGGAAACAAAAACAGGTACCGCGCCGCGCATCATCATAACATCTACTTCGTTTTCAGTATCCGAGCCTCTTTCCTCTCCGTCCCAATCTATGCAAACGCCGGTCATTACATCATTATAGGTAAGAGTTCCGTCTTTCTCAAGAGTTTTCAGCGCCGAGGAGAAAACCTTCATCTCAAGCACCTGACCTGCTTTGGTAAGACATTTCTTTATTTCGTGATTTTTATATGAAACTCTGAATTTGTTCCCGTTGAATTCCCATGACTTGATAAGCCCGCTCTTGCGGAGACGCTCCAGAATTTCAACGTCAAAATTTGACTTTGTAACAAGTGTTTCGGTGTAGGTTGAAAGCAGTGAAATATTGGCATCGTTTTCAAGCCTTGCCTCGCCTCTCGATATCTTATCGGTAGCATCAAAAAGTCCCGTAAGGCGGTTCCAACGCTTTAAGTCCTTTTTGCTGATATCCCACAAGGTGTCAATATCCCTGAAAAGCTCCTCGGTGCAACTCCATTTATTGGTAGCACCCTCTCCGTATTTGATTTCTCCGCCGAAAAGTGTTATGTTTTCGTCAACACTCAGCTCGGGGAGAGGAGAAAATTCGGGATAGCCGTTTCCATCGCAGTCAATAGCAATACCGCCCGGAATATCAAACCTTACAAGCTCTGTCTTGTCGGGATATCTTTCACGAATTATTCCTGCGGCAACAAGATAAAGGTCTCCACCGCCCGTCAGGTCGAAAAGGCAACGGTCGTTTTCACGGACAATTGCCTCAAACGCCTCAACTATCGCTTCAAGGCGTGTAGAGTCTGTGCTTTTTATTATAAATTCGGTTTTACATCCTCTGCCTTCCAGCACCTTTTTATAGATGCCTGCGGCTTTTTCCATGAGTCTTTTTTCCTTACCCACGAGAATCACCCTATCGGGATTACCCGTCAGGGCTGTACATATATTCTCGGTAGCCGTTCTGTCAAAAAATTCGATATATGTCATCATCCGAACACTCCTACCCATTTAAGCAAAAAGGATACCGCTCCCACCGAAAAGGCGGAAAATACCGTAGTAAACACCACAAGCTGTCCCGCAAGCACCGCATCGCTTTTCATTTCCTGCGCCATGGGAACGCTTGATACAGCCACGGGAGTGGCAAAAAGTGCCACAAGAGAGGCAAAATGCGCCCCTGTAAAGCTATCCTTGAAGAACAAATATGCAAGACCGAGCCCCAGAGCGGGAACAATTCCCACCCGCACAAGAGTTCCGTAGATTATCTCCTTCTTGAGAGAGGAAACAGCCGAAAACTCAAACTGTGCTCCCAGCACGAGAAGGGAAAGCGGCGTTGCTGTATTTGAAAGATATTCAAGAACCTTATAAACAGGTGTTATGTCGCTGAGACGGAAGGAAATGTCCGCCTTGACGAACAAAATACGCAAAAGAAGGGAGAAACAGCCTGCAAGCACACCCAATATAAGGGGATTTGTCACAATGCCGTGCAATATGCTTTTAACTCCCGCCTTCTTGCCGTCCTTTGAAAAAATAGAAAGGCTGACAACGGCAAGGGTATTGAAAATGGGAATTGTAACGGCTGACAAAAGAGCCGCCACCGCAACGCCCTCATCGCCGTACAAAGACTGTGCAAGGGGAATTCCGATAAGTGCAAAGTTTGAACGGAAGGAGGCTTGCAAAAGAGCACCTCGGCTTCCGCCGTTTCCTGTCACCTTCATTACAAGTGGAATGGATACGGCAAATATGCAAACCACCACAGCTACGGCATAAATAATATAACCGAAGCTGACATCGCCTATGTTATCGATTTTATATACGTTTAAAAACAGCATGGCGGGAAGGCAAACCCTGAACACAATGGTGTTTGCCTTTTTTGAAAAATCCTGAGGCATAAAGCCTATTTTTTTAAGGAAATAACCCAGCACCACCATAAGTACTATGGGCATTACCGCGTTTATTGAAAAAACAAGTGATTCCATAATTTTAAATTTCGGGCTCAAATACAGGCATAAGCTGTAATTTGAATAAGTTCATTTTGTGTTTTCTGTCTATTATTTCTTTCTTTTGAAGGTCATCTATTTCACCGGTTCTGATATATCTGTCAAGCTCTGCATAAGTGAAGCCGAGATTCTCCTCATCTGTCTTTCCGCAAAGACCGTCAATGGGTGTCTTTTCCACAAGGTCACGGGGCAAGCCGAGAAGATGTCCTATTTCCTTTACCTCGGCAACAGTGAGCTTTGAAAGTGGACTGAAATCACCTGCGGCATCACCGTAGCGTGTGGAATATCCTACCCAGTCCTCCGAAAGGTTACAAGTGTTCACAACTCTTCCGTTTACGCTTTGTGATACAGCGTAAAGCGTTGTCATTCTCACTCTTGGGGGAATGTTTGTAACAGTCTGGGCGGTGAGGTCAAGTCCCTCGGGCATAGCCTTTTTAAGCCCCTCAACCGCTTCTTTTATATTGATAACATAATGCTTGATACCAAGATGCTCCACAAGCTTATATGAGCAATCTATATCATGCTGTTCACCGCAGGGCATAAGCACTCCTATTACCCTCTCCTTGCCAAGCGCCTCAACACACAAAGCCGCCGCAACCGAGCTGTCCTTTCCTCCCGAAATGCCCACAACGGCATTACAGTCTTTTCCGTTTTCCTCAAAAAATTTTCTTATCCAATCAACACATTGATTCTTTACTTTTTCTGCGTTAAACATAGCATCCTCTATTTTACAAATATATTGCTCCACGCCTCAAGTCCTTTGGCGTCTCTTACCTCGAAGCGTACCCATTTTTCTTCCTCTTTTATTTCGTACTCTGCATAAGTGAGTCCCTTGCCGCAAAACACTCTGTCACTCGACCAGGAAAGATTTGAGAAAAATGCTATTCTTTCACACTCGCTGCAAATAAGCCTTATTACATTTCCCTCGCGCTCAATCTTGAGAGTGGGTCCCTGAGTAGCGTAGAACTTCTTTTGCTCTATTGCAGTGGCAATATCCTTCCACTCAAGTGAGGGAGAGTCCGCAATTATATAAGATTTTGTCTCATCACTTCCGTCATAATAGTGTGCATCATCTGTGGCAGTAAGAGGAAAATGTATTCCCTTATTTGCCAAAACGTCAACTAAATATCCCGAATAAGGTCTTGCACTCTGGTGAGTATCGGATACCGAGTTATATATTTCAAGCATATCAAAGCCGTGGAGAGCCTCTATCTGCTCAACCGAATTCAAGGACCAGGCAGGATGAGCAAGTACTGCCATACCGCCTGCCGCCTTAATGCCGTCGATAATCTCCTGACACGATGCATCCCTATTGATACAAGGGTCCTCCTTCATACCGATGCCCACTATATGCATTACACCCTCGATGGTGTTTCTGACTCCCACGTTATACTCACAGCCCGAGAGAATTTTAAGTCCCTCAAGCTCTCCCTCGGGGTAATATTTCCAGTGGTCTGTTATGGCAATGGCATCGAAGCCTGCATCCTTGTAAATTCTTGCAACCTCTTCGGGAGAACACTTTCCGTCCGAGAGGTTTGTGTGTATATGAAGTCCTATTTTATATTCCATCTTACTTTTCCTCAAGCTTAACACAGTTTACTTTTCCGCTGTAAGCGGTACATCCGTCAATTGCCATAAGTCCCTCGGCACAAAACGGAGAAAAATCGGCATCCTCTCCGTATTCGCTACAGGTCTTTCCTATGACAGCGTGACCGTAAGAAGTATGGTAATGCCCGCAGACAATCGTTTTACCCTTTTCGGTTATCTTGTGTTTGCAAGCAAACTGCATACCGTTGTACCAACGAGCCTTATCCCAATCCTCTTCCTTCGCATCTCGCCAGTTTTCCTTATAAGAATAGACCGAATTAAAGCCTCTGAAGCCTTCCTTGCAAGGAATATATCCGTGAGTGAAGATGTACTTCTCGGTTTCAAAATAATCTATCGCAACGGGCAACAGCTCCTTGAAAAAACGTGAGTTCTTCACCTTTTCTACAAGCTTTTCGGGGTTCCTTACAGCGTCGGCAACATCCATATCGGCAAGAGTCAGGGCAGTATCCCAGGTACCGTTGGACATATGATGGGACAGACCTCTGGCAATTTCATAGGCGCCCGATTCCGCTATCTGGTCAAGCATCATTTCCATCAGGTCCTCGTGGTTTCCCCTTATATATATAAGCTTATCCTTTTTCATAAGGTCAATGAGAAAATCCACCGTCTCATTTACCTCGTCACCTCTGTCCAGAGCGTCTCCGCAAAGAATCAGCTTTGCATCCGCATCATCAAAAAAGCCTTTTTCTTCAAGCGCTTTTTTTGTTTCGGTAAGAAATCCGTGTATGTCCGATACTGCGTAATAAACCATATTGTCTCCTTAATTTATATTTTCTCCATATTTTAGCACATTTTTTTAATAATTGCAACTTTTTATTGATTATTTATTGACACTTAAACATTATGTGAAGTATAATGTGTTTAATAAAAGCAAAAAGGAGAAAAGCTATGAAAAAAATCAAATGGGGAATCATCGGTTGCGGCGGAATTGCCGACCGCAGAACACTGCCCGGAATGATGCTTGCCTGCAACGCAGAGCCTTATGCGGTAATGGATGCAAACATTGACGTTGCAAACAAGGTAAAAGAAAAATACGGGGCAAAATATGCTTTTAATAAATGTGAAGATATTCTGGCACTTGACGAGGTAGAGGCTGTTTACATAGCTTCTCCCGTGTTTGCACACAAGGAGCAGGCACTTGCGGCGGCAAAGGCTAAAAAGCACATACTTCTTGAAAAGCCTATGGGAATCACTCTTGCCGACACAAAAGAGATAATCGAGGTGTGCGAAAAAGAGGGGGTAAAGCTGGGTGCGGGCTTTATGATGCGTTTCCATGCGTATCATCAGGCAATAAAGGAGCTTATTGAAAAGGGTACTATCGGCGAAATCGTATCAATGCGAGCTCAATTCACTTGCTGGTATCCCAAGATGGAAAACTGCTGGAGACAGGACGTAAAGCTGTCTGGCGGCGGTGCTCTTATGGACATGGGTATCCACTGTATTGACCTTCTTATCTATCTTTCGGGACTCACTCCCGTTGAATGTACCGGCTTTGCACACAATGCAACCTTCGGCTATTCGGCAGACGACTCCTCTGCGGTAGTAATCAAAATGAATAACGGTGCTCTTGCCATGGTGGATGCAAACTTCAACATTCCCGACGATGCGGCAAGCTGCCCCATGGAATTTTATGGAACAAAGGGAAGTATTGTGGCTGTTGGTACTCTCGGTCAGGTTGAAGGCGGTACCGTAAAGGTACTCTCCTGCGACGACGGTGCGGGATATGACGCACTTCAGAACAGAACTCCCGCAAAGCCCGTTGAAATTAAGGTTGACTTCGGCAATATGTACACCAAGGAAATAGAGGCATTCTCGAACGCCGTAATCAATGACACCGAGCCGCCTGTCAGCGGAAAGAATACATATATTGACCAGCAGATAATAGAGGCAATATATATGGGCAACGGAGGAAAACTATAATGAAGCTCCAATATCTGGGAACTGCGGCGGCTGAATACATCCCCGCTATATTCTGCAAATGTGAAACCTGTAAAAAAGCAAGAGAAAACGGCGGTCGTGACATCCGTACAAGAACTCAGGCATTGCTTGACGACGGGCGCCTTTGCATAGACTTTTCGCCCGACAGCTACTGGCACTCAATTCAGTATGGCTTTGACCTTACCGATATACATGACTATATTATAACTCACTCACATTCAGACCATCTGTACTCAACCGATGTGTCAATGCTCCATCAGGGCTTTGCAAACCTCCCCGAGGATGCTGAGTACCGTTTTCACGGCGGTAAATCAGTGATTGAAAAAATAGAAAATTCCATATACCTTCCACATGACGAAAAAAGAATAAAACGTATATTCCTTGAGCCTTACAAAACAGTCGATATAGCAGGCTACAATGTAACTCCCCTCAAGGCTTTTCACGGAACGGATGACCCTTATTTCTATATAATCGAAAAGGATGGCAAAAGCATTCTGTGGGCGCATGATACGGGTTATTTCTTCGACGAGGTGTGGGAATATCTTGAAAAAAACAAGCCTCATTTTGATTTTATTTCTCTTGATTGTACCAACGGGACCTTTGAAGGAATAAAGGCACATCATATGAGCCTTGACATCTGCGCCGAGGTGCGTGACAGACTTCGTGAAATCGGCTGCTGTGATGAAAAAACCGTTGCATGTGTAAACCATTTTTCTCATAATGCACCAAACGTTCTTTATGAGGATATGAAGAGAGAAGCGGCAAAATACGGTATGATATGCTCATACGACGGAATGATTGTTGAAATATAAATTTGACTAATACAGAAGAGGCTGTGGCAAATCGCCACAGCCTGATTTTATATAAGCATCATGAATGCAGTCATAATTATGAGAAATCCGAAGTTAAACAGTGAAAACTTCAAAATATAGCTTCCTGCCTTACCCGGATTGTGCCTTACGTAATCTCTGAAGGTTATAAGGCTGGCAAGTGAGGAAATGAGAGTTCCCACGCCGCCTATGTTTACGCCCACAAGCAGGTCGGCGTAATTTTCGGTAAATTGAGAAAGCAATATTGCCGAGGGTACGTTACTTATAACCTGGCAGGAAAGGATGCTGAATAAGAGCGTGCTCTTTTGCAAAAGAAATGAAAACAGGTCACGCACAACATCTATTCGTGCCATATTTCCCGAAAAGATAAAGAAAAATACAAAGGTTAAAAGCAGAGGATAGTCAACCATCTTCAAAGCTCTTCTGTCAAGCTTCAGCAAGGCAAGGGGAATCACAATAAGTCCTATCCAATAGGGAATTCCTCTGAAAACTATCACTATGGACAGCGCAAAAAGCATGAGATAAACTACTGTCCTGCGTGGATTCAGCTTCATTTTCTCGTCGGACAGAGACAGCGGCTCGGCTTTTACAAATACAATACAGCAAAGTGTTATAAGTGCTACCGCCAAAAGGAAAGGCGGGAGCATTATTCCTATAAATTCCATTGTGGGAATGCCGTAGTTCGAATATAGATACAGGTTTTGAGGGTTACCGAAGGGGGTAAGCATACCGCCGAGATTTGCGGCAATGTTCTGCATGATAAAGGTAAACGCCATGTGCTTTTTCATACCCGTTGAATCAAGCACCAAATAGCCAAGAGGCAAGAATGTAATAAGTGCCATGTCGTTGGCAATCAGCATCGAGCCGATGAAGGTTATGTAAACAAGAGCAAGTACGCTCATTCTCGCATTTTTAAAAACCTGCACAACACGGCGGGCAAGCATATAGAAAAATCTGATATTTTTCAGAGCACACACCACCGCAAGCACGCAAAAAAGACAGGTGAGCGTCCTGAAATCAAAATACCCGAGATACTCCTTGTCGGGCGGAATTATAATACCTGTAACAATTGCGGCAATGAGAGCAATGCACATTACAGCGTTTTTTCTTACAAAATATATAAACTGATTTTGCATATTATCCACTTTCTTCCTTAATATTGCAGAAATGATTTTATCACCGTGATAAGCTTTTGTCAACCGTAACATCGTCAAAGACAACAATTTTTCCATTGTATACACGGATACTGTCGCAAAGATTTTATATAATATTAACAAATTGTGTAAAAACTATTGATTATTTCGCTTTAGTGTGCTAAAATGAATCATTAAAATTTCACCTGAAAGTGGGGTAATTATTTTGAATTGGGAATTTATTGTCCTTATAATTTATTTTGCGGCAATGCTCGGAATAGGAATAACATTATTCCTTAAGAGCAGGAGTACGACCGACAAGGATTATTTCCTTGGCGGTAAATCAATGGGGCCTTGGGTAACTGCTATGAGTGCTCAGGCATCCGACATGAGTGCGTGGCTTCTCATGGGTCTCCCCGGAAGCATTCTTGCGTTCGGTCTCGGTCAGGCTTGGATCGGTATCGGTCTTGCAATCGGTACAGCACTCAACTGGATACTTATTGCACGTCGTCTTCGTTGCTTCTCTCAGGCAGCAGGCGACTCAATAACACTTCCCCAGTATTTATCAAACCGTTTTCTTACAAAGGGTAAGGGATTGCAGATTACCTGTGCGATAATCTTCCTTGTTTGCTTCACAGTTTATGTTGCATCCGCTTTCGTTGCGGGAACAGGCGTGTTCACATCTCTTTTCCCCAACATTACGCCCAGCACAGCCATGATTGTATTCGCAACAATACTTATCATCTACACCTTCCTCGGCGGTTATAAGGCTGTTTGTTGGACAGACTTTTTCCAGGGAATTCTCATGCTTGTTGCGGTTCTTGCAGTTCCGATTATCATCGTTATTACAAAGAATCTTGACACATCAATACTTGACATCCCCGTAACAGCAAAGGACGGAACTGTTTACACCTTCATCACAGACCTTTTTGCAGCACCAGCCAAGGAAATCTTCAACGGTCTTGCTTGGGGTCTCGGTTACTTCGGTATGCCTCACATCCTTGTTCGCTTCATGTCCATCAAGAAGCCCTCAATGGTTAAGAAATCAGCTTTAGTTGCTATCGTTTGGGTTGTACTTGCACTTGTTGCTGTAATTTTCATCGCAGTATTCGGAAGAATGCTCATCGGCGAGGAGCTCCTCGTTGACGGACAGCAGAAGATGGTATTTGTTCAGCTCTCCCGTGACCTCTTCCCCGCGGCAATTACAGGTATACTTCTTGCGGCAATCATTGCGGCATCAATGTCCACAGCGGACAGCCAGTTGCTTGTTGCATCATCTTCATTCACAGCCGACATCTACAAGCCCATCATCCGCAAGAAGGCTTCCGACAAGGAAACACTTTGGGTAGGACGTGCTGTAGTTATTATAGTTGCAATCGTTGCTTACTTCATTGCAAGTGTTGGCGGAAAGGGTGCCGGAGCTATCATGGCGCTTGTTGAATGTGCATGGGGCGGTTTCGGCTCAGCATTCGGCTCTGTTGTAATCCTCTCGGTATTCTGGAAGAGATTTACATACAAGGGTGCACTTGCAGGTGTTATCTCGGGTGCATTGACAGACGTTCTCTGGCTCACATTCTTCAACAGTACATTCTCAGGCATCTTCGAGGTAAATACTGTTATATATGACACAGGTGTATACGAGCTTATCCCCGGCTTCATAGTAAGCATGATTGTTTCCGTGGTTGTGACACTCCTCGACAAAACTCCCTCAAAGGAAGTTTGCGACATCTACGATGCGGCAGTTGCTTTGAAAAACGAATAATCAATAAACAAAACTTCCGTGCACATCATGCACGGAAGTTTTTTGTTTTACAATTGACAAATATCCCTTGTTCATGATAAAATATAAAAAACACCCAAGGAGCAAAAATGAACTACACAGAAAAGTTAAAATATCACTACCGTCCGAAAAAGGGATGGGTAAACGATCCTAACGGACTTATATACTTCGGGGGCTACTATCATCTGTTTTATCAATATTGTCCCAATTTTGAAAAGCCGTGGGAAGAGCCTGTGTACTGGGGACACGCAAGGACTCGCGACTTTCTTAACTGGGAGGAGCTACCCATTGCTATCTCTCCCGACAAGGACTATGACAAGGACGGCTGTTGGTCGGGTACTGCCATAGAAAAGGACGGAGTTTTATATTTGTTTTATGCCTCAATTAAGGGTGAAAACAAGGACCAGAGCGTGAGTGTGGCATATTCAAGGGACGGAATCACCTTTGAAAAATATGAGGGGAATCCCGTAATAGAAGCCTTTCCCGAGGACGGATGTCCCGATTTCAGAGACCCCGCACTTTGCTACATTGACGGTAAATACTATCTGGTCATGGCATCGGGTCACATTCCCACACACACCGCACGTCTTCTCCTCTATGAAAGCGATGACCTTTTGAATTGGAAATACAGCGGTATCATGAAGGAATGGGAAAATTGCAAATATGCCGAGTGTCCCTCTTTTGTAAATGCGGGAAGCAAACAGCTTTTAGCCACATCGGTATTGCATCTTGACCTGCATCACAACTTTACCGCCATGTACGGACGTTTTGAAAAGGGAAAGTTTTTTGAAGAATGCTCTGCCGAGGTTGACAAGGGACCCGACCAATATGCGGGTCAGATATTCACCGACGGCAAAGGAAGAAATATACTCATTTCGTGGCTTCCCGGCTGGGACTATGTTGGATATGCGGACAAGGACATCGGATGCTTTTCAGTCCCCCGTGAATTCAAAGAGGAGAAGGGAGTTATCACAGCATACCCTATCGAGGAAATGAGGCATCTCTTAAAGGATGAGGACGAGTCTGTAAAACGTACCGACGACGGATTTATAATTGAACGCACGGGACGTGACCCCGTTGTATACAAGGGCAATATAGAGGACATTAAAATACTGCGTGACGGATATATTGTTGAAGTATATGTAAACGGCGGAAAAGAAATATTTACAGCGTTGTTATAAGGGGAAAAATATGTTACTTATTAAAAGCGGAAAAATCAAAACTATGTCAGACAGTGACATAGAAAACGGATATGTTCTTGTAGACGAGAATGGGAAAATAGTTTCTGTCGGCGAAAAATCGACGAAGCTCCCGATATGACGGTAATTGATGCCCACGGACGTCTTGTTACACCCGGTTGTGTTGAAGCACATTGTCACATTGGTGTGGATAACACAGCAATGCGTTGGGAGGGTGCGGACTATAACGAAAAGTCTGACCCTGTTACCCCTCACATGAGAGCAATTGACGGAAAAATAATTTATAATTCGGAGGAAGAATAACATGAAAGTATTACTCATATCTGTTGACGGAATGAGACCCGATGCACTCCCGAATTGCGAGCTTGCCGAGAAATACATTAAAAATTCCACATATACAATGGAGGAAAGCTCGGTAATACCATCTGTGACACTTCCTTGTCATATGTCAATGTTCCACAGCGTAACTCCCGCCCGACACGGCACTACCACAAACGTGCACACACCTCAGGTAAGACCCATAAACGGACTTTGCGAGGTGCTTCGTGCCTCAAAGAAAAAATCTGCATTTTTCTACAACTGGGAACAGCTTCGTGACCTTTCACGTCCCGGTTCGCTCTCTTTTGCTTACTTCAACAAGGGAGGCGAGACCCCTTGGGATGCTTCAAACAATACTGTGACAAATGCGGCAATTGAATATATTTCAAACCATCACATTGATTTCACTTTTCTGTATCTGGGTTATCTTGATGAGGCAGGACATGCCTTTGGATGGATGAGCGAAGAATATTTCAAGGCACTTGAAAACAGCTGGCAGAATATTGACAAAATTGTCAATGCTCTCCCCGACGACTATGTGGTAATAGTCACCGCCGACCACGGAGGACACGAAAGATGCCACGGTACAGACCTCCCCGAGGATATGACAATTCCCTTTATCGCCTTCGGTAACGGAATTAAAGCGGGTAAAGTACTTGAAGAAGCCTGCATCATCGACATTCCTCCAACGGTCGCAAAGCTGCTTGGTGTTGAGAGCGATGAAGATTGGGAAGGTAAGGCTATACTTTAAAAACAACCGCCGATATCGGATTTCCGATATCGGCGGCATCTTTTTATTCGTCAAAGTCTTCGTCGGTTGTATAATAGAGCTCTTCGGGGACGGGAGCTTCCTTGCCTGTGTATATTCTGAACTTATCAAAATAGAAGGGCATTGCAAACTCCATTTTAAATATGTGCTCACCCTTTTCCATATGAAATGGACCGACTATTACTGTCGTATATTCGGGATCACTTGCAATTGCGGGCACATCGGTGAGCCACTCGCCGTCAATATACCATTTTGCAAGAGTACCCTCTTGCTTTGCGGGGCGGGCAATCATATCAATATAATACTCGTCCGTTTCGGGAATGTCATACTTATAGTTCAGCCATTCGCCTTCCTCGTCCATCTGAATAACATAGCTCATAACAGCGGGGTTATAATACATTCTTACTTCATCGGGACGGTAAGGGTTATTGTTCTTTATGGGCTTGAGTGTTTTGTGGTATCCCACACCCTCTCCGCCTTCCATAAAGTCCTCTGCTTCAAATATTCTCTTGAGCCTTGCAATTTCTTTGTCGCTCTTGCTCACAAAGGTATTTGAAACACGCTCCCACGTTCTCATTCTGTGCCATGCAGGCATTGCGGCTCTCTCCTCAAGCGCTCTGTACTCGCCCTGAGGTCCTGCCTTTTCCACAATGCCCCTTGCTTCATCGGGCAAATTGTCTCTATCCACCAGCACAGGACGTTTTACCTCAACGGTGCCCTTATCTGTGGGCCCCAGAGTTCTGAGGGTATCGGAGAAATTGTTGTATACTTTAATATCCTTGGTGGAATACTTCAGCTCCTGAACCTGAATAAAGTACTTACAGCCGACGATAACATTGTTGTAGGAATTGATGTGAGCGCTTCCCGCATCGTTATAAAGACCT
The DNA here is from genome assembly GCA_015064635.1 of Oscillospiraceae bacterium. GTDB lineage: Bacteria > Bacillota > Clostridia > Oscillospirales > SIG627 > RGIG6353. The sequence goes on along the minus strand of SVRV01000004.1, from coordinate 6,093 downwards.
CTGTCACGGCTATCTTCAAAGAAATTGTCATGAATTGTGCCGCCCTTTACACCGCAGAGTGTGTAAACACAGCCTCCGTCGTTGAGCATTCCCATAACACGGCGGATGTGATTGTTTGCCACCTCAATATTACAGCATTCATAACCGGGAGCACCGTTCCAGCCCCAGCTCACCGAAACGCCGGTATACGGCTGGTCGGTGATGAGGTTGTTTAATATCTTTATATTCTTTTCGTAGTAAATGCTGATGCCGCAGTTGTTGTAAAGCTCTCCACACATTCTGGCAATCACATTGTTCTTGACTGTAATATCACTGCAGACATCCACGCCCTCACGCTTTACCTTGTGGCCTGCGTGTCCTATTCTTACCGCAACGGCGGAGGAATCTCTGAAAATGTTTCCTTCAACAAGGACATTTTTTACGCTGTCGTACATTGCAATGACAGCCGAGCCCATATTGATGAATTCGCAGTTCTTTACCGTTACGTTTTCGGCGTAATTCATTCTGAATTGAGCGGTGTTTATTCCGAAGTATCCGTCCTTGGGAGTTTCGCCCGTAAGCTCCGGAAATTCTGTGTCCATGGCATCCGACTGACGGCATCTGTACCCCTTCTCGGTAAGCACATTGCAGGCACCACCCGAAAAACGAATACCGTCAAAGGTAACGTTACCCGCCTTCTTTTCGGGGTTGCCGAGAATATGGACAAACATCTCCTTTGAGCCAACGTAAGTCTGTGCCGTGGTCATATCCTCATTGTCATAGGGGTAGTAATATATTGTCTTTGCATCCTTGTCATAGTAAAAATCTCCTTGATTTTTAAGAAATGACAAGTCGTTTTCGAGATAAAAGCTCTTTGTGAAGCTTCCAAGTCTTCTGAGGTATGCCGAACTCAAATCAAGCTCAAAAGCATACTCGTGGCTTTCGGGAAGGTATTTATAATCTACTATACGATATCTGTGGCTTTCCCACTCATAGTTGTTGACTATCTCCACATCCTGCCATTTGTGGAAGTTTTTGGGGAAATTCTTCTCTCCCACCAGGAAACCGCAGGGCTCTTCTCCTTTTTTGTAAAGGTCGGATATGTTGTATTTGTACTTACTTCTCGCCCTTGTGGCAGGGAAGGTATTAACGTAAAGGTTTCTCACGTCGGGCAGGTCAAGCTGTGCCTTATATATTTTATCTGTATGCTTTTCCCAGCCGTTTACATAAATGCCGCCGAAGAAATTTGCTCCGTCACCCTTGAAAATAATGTTACGGTTGGCGCTGATTTCGGGGGTAATGACAATTGTTTCCTTTATCTTATACTCGCCCGATGCAAAGTTAATTCTGATATCGCCATCTGTTTCGAGAATAAGCTTCACAGCTCTTTCAATTGTGGCAAAGGGTCTTTCCCTGCTTCCGTCTGCACTGTCACAGCCTGTGGGAGACACATAAAAATCCTTGTACATAATATTACCTCGTTTCAATCAAAAATACACCCCGAAAATTCGGGGTGTATCAATTTACTCAGTCCAAACGCCCGAATAATTCAAGCATAGGATAATATTTTATTTACGCCTTGTTTGCAGAGCCGAAAAGTGTAATCTTTTCGCGAACTGTTTCCTTTATTGCTTCTACGCCGGGAGCAAGAAGCTTTCTGGGATCAAAGCCCTTTCCTTCAAGATCCTTGCCTGCTTCGATATACTTTCTTGTAGCTGCAGCGAAGGAAAGCTGACACTCTGTGTTAACGTTGATCTTTGAAACGCCAAGGTCAATAGCCTTCTTGATCATTTCAGCAGGGATACCTGTACCGCCGTGAAGAACGAGAGGCATTGAACCAACCTTATCATTTATAGCTTCAAGAGTATCAAAACGAAGTCCTGCCCAGTTTGCGGGATACTTACCATGGATGTTACCGATACCTGCTGCAAGCATTGTAACACCAAGGTCAGCAATCATCTTACATTCTTCGGGGTCAGCAACCTCACCGCCGCCTACAACACCGTCTTCCTCGCCGCCGATAGCACCTACTTCAGCTTCAAGAGAAAGTCCGAGCTTATTACATACTTCAACAAGCTCACGTGTCTTTGCGATATTTTCCTCGATGGGGTAGTGTGAACCGTCGAACATTACAGAAGAGAATCCTGCCTCGATGCACTTGTATGCACCTTCATATGTTCCGTGGTCAAGGTGAATGGCAACGGGAACTGTGATACCGAGAGTTTCGATCATTCCTTTAACCATAGCAACAACTGTATTGAAGCCGCACATATACTTACCTGCGCCCTCTGATACACCGAGAATAACGGGGGACTTCATTTCTTCTGCTGTGAGAAGGATAGCCTTTGTCCATTCAAGGTTGTTGATGTTGAACTGTCCTACTGCGTAGTGACCTGCCTTTGCTTTACTTAGCATTTCCTTTGCCGATACTAACATATTTTTATCTCCTTAATTTTTATTACATAATATTATACAATAAAACCTTAAAAAAATCAACTATTTCGCCAATATAAATTCTGTATTATTAAACTCTTTTTTCAATCTTGACTTCAAATCAAAGTCTGCAATAACTCCGTCCACCTCGGATAGGTCACAAAGCGACATATTCCCTTTAGCGTGGAGCTTATCCTTGTCAAGAAGATAATATGTCTTTTCCGAGTTTTCGATCATAATAAGATGCAAAAGGTGATATGTGTCACTTGAAATTATATTCCCATTGTCATCAATTCCGGAAGTGGAAAAAAAGGCTTTGTCGGCATGAAGCTTCCTTGCGTTCTCCACTGTCTGCACACCCGAAAGCATTGATGGCGCTTCCACGATTTTTCCCCCGAGACAAACCGCATCTATTCCCAAATCTCCAAGATATATGGACAGTGCCATGTTGTTTGTTATAACCGTTATATCCTTTTTGCCCTCAAGATAATGCCCAATATACTGGGTGGAGGTTGCGGCATCAATAAACACCGTGTCTCCGTCATTTATCAAGGATGCCGCCTTTTTCGCTACCTTCATTTTGGACGGCTTCATCTTATGATAGCGAAAAACAAGGGGAGTGCCGTGCTTTTCCTCAAGCTCAACTCCGCCGTAGCTTCTCTTTACAAGCTTCCTGGCTTCAAGAAGAGCAAGGTCACGACTTATTGTCGCATTACTGTAATGCAACTCATCGGTAAGATATTTCACCGTTGTGTATCCGTTCTTTTTAAGAATGTTCAATATCAGCTCAAGCCTTTCGTTTTGATACATAGCTCCTCCTTGATAAATGTTGAGAATTTATGAAAGTTATCCCCACATATTGCAAAATTTATAAAACCAATTATAATATAATTGAAAAATAACTGCTTGTCAAGTGAGAAAAACGATGAAAGACTTAACTTCGGGAAATATTTATAAAAATTTCATACTATTCGCCATACCCATGGTGCTGTCGGGAATGCTATCCCAGGCTTATTCCACCATAGACACGGTTATAGCGGGAAAATTCATAGGAGACACAGCTCTTGCGGCGGTTGGTGCCACATCACCTCTTATCTCCTTTATGTCCTCTATATTCTGGGGCTTTGGTGTAGGCTTTGCGGTATATGTGGCAAGGCTTTTCGGAGCGGGCGAATACATAAAAATCAAAAATGTTATCTACACCTGTCTGATTATTTCGGGCGCTGTCTTATTGACGGTTTCTGCATTGCTCATAATCTTCAAAGGTCCTGTCTTTTCACTTTTCAATATTTCTCAAAACTCCGATACGGTAACATATTTTGTATGTTACATGGCAGGTTTTGTTTTTATAATACTCAGCTCCTACGGAGTTTTTCTTACAAATTCCCTCGGTATCGGCTCCTTCCCCTTTATAATGTCAATTCTCTCGGCAATATTGAACATATCGGGAAACATTTTCACCGTTGTTTTTCTCGGCTGGGGCGTTTTCGGACTTGCCATTTCCTCCGTTATAGCGGCAATGGCGGTATGTATTTGCTATGTATTCAAGTTCCGTAAGTGCTACAAGGAAATGGGCGTATTAAAGGAAAAAACATCCTTTGACAAAAACGGATTCAAAAGTTCGGCACGCTATGCCGTCCCCAATATGACACAGCAAATGATAATGTACGCTTCTGGCATGCTGGTTTCTCCTATGATAAATAAAATGGGAACTACCGCAACAGCAGCTTACACCGTAGCACAAAAGACCTACGACATCAATGCATCGGTTTATCAAAACTCCTCTAAAACGGTCTCAAATTATACCTCCCAAGCTTGCGGAGCAAGAAAATACCACCTATTGAAAAAGGGCATCAAGGTAGGTGCCATACAAGCAGTCTTGTTTGCCCTCCCCTTTATTCTTGCATGCTTCCTTTTCCCAAAAACAATTGCAGGCTTCTTCTTTGACAGCGATGCCAGCCTCGAATCAATTGAATACGCAACACTTTTCATGTCAAGGTTTTTGCCTTTTATTGTTATAAATATCTTCGCAAACCTTTTTCATTCATATTTCAGAGGCTTGGGAGAAAAAGCTCCCCTCATGCTTTCCACACTTTGCGGCTCAATCACAAGAATTGTCCTTTCCTTTATCCTTATCCCTAAAATGGGAATGACCGGAATGTACATCGCCTGGGTTGCCTTCTGGATAACGGACGCCATTGTGTGTATACTCTTCTACTTCAAATCAAAAAAATCGTATAAATGAAAAGGGGAACGTCTCAAAACGAGGCGTTCCTATTTTTATGGTATTTATGAAAATAATATCTTTTAACATTATACAAAAATTTATAGTGATTCACCACCTTGTGTATGAGTTTGGATTTGATATATCGCATCATTCACGATAATTCAACGATCATATCAAAAATATAATTAGATTTATATAAATAATGTTTATTATAATTGACAAAATCGAAATTATAGTATATAATAATAAACATTAGGAGGTGTTTTAATGCCCAAAAAGACCGTTGATATATTACCTGCTACTCAGGATATACTAAGTAGTATGGGTGAGCAGATTAAACTTGCAAGACTTCGAAGAAATCTTTCAGTTGAACTTGTAGCAGAAAGAGCAGATATAAGTCGTGCTACTTTATGGAAAGTAGAAAAGGGCGACAAAACCGTTGCTATCGGAATATATGCCGCAGTTCTTCATGCATTGAATGGTATGGATAAAGATTTATTACTTGTTGCAAAAGATGATACATTAGGAAGAACCATTCAGGATTTGAATTTGACAGTACGTAAACGTGCGCCCCGAAAGGAGGACTAATATGGCACTCAATCAAAAAACAATTTATGTTTATGAAAGCTTTAATTCGGATGAATCAAATTTGATGGGCAGACTGTATGTCGGTGAAGGAAAAGGTTCTGATAGCTTTTCTTTTGAATTTGATGCAAATTGGCTTGTTCAATACGATAGAAGTTGCATAATAGATCCGGAGTTGCAGTTTTATTCAGGCAGACAATACCCTGTGAATAAAAGTATTTTTGGAATATTTGCAGACTCATCCCCTGACCGTTGGGGACGTGTTCTGATGCAACGCCGTGAGCGTATTTATGCAGATAAAGAAGGTCGCAAACCAAGAAAATTAACTGACGGAGATTATTTACTTGGTGTATATGATGAGACCCGAATGGGTGCAATCCGCTTTAAGGAAGATGAAAACGGAGCGTTTTTATCTGATGACAAAGAAACTGCTGCGCCCCCTTGGGCAACACTCAGAACACTTGAAGAAGCATCAAGAAATTTTGAAAATGAAGAAAATCTGCTTAATGAAAAATGGCTGAACCAATTGTTGAAGCCAGGTTCTTCCCTTGGTGGTGCAAGACCGAAAGCAACAATACAAGATACGAATGGAGAACTTTGGATTGCAAAGTTCCCATCAAAGAATGATGAGTTTAATACGGGTGCTTGGGAAAAGGTTGCTCACGATTTGGCAAAGTTGTGTTCTCTCAATGTTCCCGAATCTAAACTTGAAACCTTTTCTAAACTTGGAAGCACATTTATTGTAAAACGATTCGACCGTGATGGTGACAAACGAATACATTTTGCATCTGCAATGACTATGCTTGGAAAAACAGACGGTGCTTCGTCATCGGACGGTTCAAGTTATCTTGATATTGCCGGATTTATCA
>SVRV01000033.1 GCA_015064635.1 Oscillospiraceae bacterium | reverse complement strand
GATTTTAACAATCCTATTTTTCGTGTACCCTTTTTTGCCTCGATTTGAGGCTTTTTTCTTTGTTCTCGCTGCTATTTACAGCAAAAGGCTGAGCCTTTCACTTTTTCAAGTGTTTTGACTCAGCCCCCTCTTTTTTTCAATTGTCCGTTTTTAACGGACTTGTGCACTAAAGACTACACCTTATCTTTTATAAAAGTTATTTCATTTCGGTTTTAACCAAAATATCTTAGCTTTCCAAATTCCGACGAAATTTTCTCTTAAGACGAGGCGACAAAATTTCCCCCACCAAAGGCGTACTTCCGTACGTCGAGGTGGGGGAACATTGCAGTCAACGAAGTATTAAGAAAAATTTCTAAGGAATAAATTACTTCATTTCAGCGATAGCTGCCTGTGCTGCCGCAAGACGAGCAATCGGAACTCTGAAGGGTGAGCATGATACATAGTCGAGGCCAATCTTGTGGCAGAACTCAACAGATGAGGGGTCACCACCGTGCTCGCCGCAGATACCGCAGTGAAGAGCGGGATTAACGGGCTTACCAAGAGTGATTGTCATATCCATGAGCTTACCAACGCCGTTCTGGTCGAGCTTAGCGAAGGGATCGTTCTCGTAAATCTTTGTATCGTAGTATGCGTTGAGGAACTTACCTGCGTCATCACGGCTAAAGCCGAATGTCATCTGAGTAAGGTCGTTTGTACCGAAGCAGAAGAAGTCAGCTTCCTTAGCGATCTCGTCTGCTGTGAGACAAGCTCTGGGGATTTCGATCATTGTACCAACTTCGTAGTCGATCTTAACGCCTGCTGCTGCAATTTCAGCGTCTGCAACTGCAACAACGATGTCCTTAACGAACTTGAATTCCTTAACTTCACCTGTAAGAGGAATCATGATTTCGGGCTTAACTGTCCAATCAGCGTGAGCCTTCTGAACGTTGATAGCCGCACGGATAACAGCCTTAGTCTGCATCTTAGCGATTTCGGGATATGTTACAGTAAGACGGCATCCTCTGTGACCCATCATGGGGTTGAACTCGTGGAGAGATGCGATAATGTTCTTGATGTCTGCAACTGTCTTGCCCTGAGCCTTAGCGAGAGCCTCGATATCCTTTTCTTCTGTGGGAACGAACTCATGAAGAGGAGGATCAAGGAATCTGATAGTAACAGGGTTACCCTCGAGAGCTACATAGAGCTCTTCGAAGTCCTTCTGCTGATAAGGAAGAATCTTTTCAAGAGCTGCTTCTCTTTCTTCAACTGTATCTGAACAGATCATTTCACGGAATGCAGCAATTCTCTCTGCCTCGAAGAACATGTGCTCTGTACGGCAAAGACCGATACCCTCAGCGCCGAGCTCACGAGCCTTCTTAGCATCTCTGGGTGTATCTGCGTTTGTTCTAACCTTGAGCTTTCTGTACTTGTCAGCCCAAGCCATGATTCTGCCGAACTCACCTGCGATGGTAGCGTCAACTGTTTCGATGATACCGTCGTAGATGTTACCGGTTGAACCGTCTATTGAAATGTAGTCGCCTTCGGTAAATGTCTTACCTGCAAGCTCGAACTTCTTGTTCTCTTCATCCATCTTGATGTCGCCGCATCCTGATACGCAGCAAGTACCCATACCACGAGCAACAACGGCTGCGTGAGAGGTCATACCACCACGAACTGTAAGGATACCCTGAGAAGCCTTCATACCTGTGATATCTTCGGGAGATGTCTCAAGTCTTACAAGAACTACCTTTTCGCCTCTTGCCTTCCAAGCCTCTGCGTCCTCAGCTGTGAATACAACCTTACCGCAAGCAGCACCGGGAGAAGCACCAAGACCCTTACCGATGGGAGTAGCAGCCTTGAGAGCCTTAGCATCGAACTGGGGGTGAAGGAGTGTGTCAAGGTTTCTGGGGTCGATCATTGCAACAGCCTGAGCCTCTGTCTTGTGGCCTTCGTCAACGAGGTCGCAAGCAATCTTAAGAGCAGCCTGAGCAGTTCTCTTACCGTTTCTTGTCTGGAGCATATAGAGCTGCTCGTTTTCAACGGTGAACTCCATATCCTGCATGTCATGATAGTGGTTTTCGAGGATTCCGCAGATTTCAACGAACTGGTTGTAAGCTGCAGGGAACTTCTCTGCCATCTTTTCTATCTTCATAGGTGTTCTTACACCTGCAACAACGTCTTCGCCCTGTGCATTTACAAGGAACTCACCCATGAGCTTCTTCTCACCTGTAGCGGGGTCACGAGTGAAGGCAACACCTGTACCGCAGTTGTCACCCATGTTACCGAATGCCATTGCCTGAACGTTAACAGCTGTACCCCAAGAATAAGGGATATCGTTGTCACGGCGGTAAACGTTAGCTCTGGGGTTGTCCCATGAACGGAATACTGCCTTTACAGCGCCCATAAGCTGTTCCTTGGGATCTGTGGGGAAGTCTGCACCGATCTTAGCCTTGTATTCAGCCTTGAACTGGTTAGCAAGCTCCTTGAGGTCGTCAGCGGTAAGTTCAACGTCGAATGTAACGCCCTTTTCTTCCTTCATCTTGTCGATGAGCTCTTCAAAGTACTTCTTACCAACTTCCATAACAACGTCGGAATACATCTGAATGAATCTTCTGTAGCAGTCATATGCCCATCTTGCGTTGCCTGACTTCTTAGCCATAACCTCAACAACCTCTTCGTTAAGACCAAGGTTAAGAATGGTGTCCATCATACCGGGCATTGATGCTCTCGCACCTGAACGAACAGATACAAGAAGGGGATTTTCAAGGTCACCGAACTTCTTGCCGGTAACTCCTTCCATCTTTACGATATACTCGTTGATTTCAGCCATGATTTCGGGGTTGATCTGCTTTCCGTCCTCATAGTACTGTGTACAAGCTTCTGTTGAAATTGTGAAGCCCTGGGGAACAGGGTTTCTGTCCGGGAACTTTTCCTTGAAAATGTTGGTCATTTCTGCAAGGTTAGCACCCTTACCGCCGAGAAGCTCACGCATTGATGCGTTACCCTCGGTAAAGAGATAACAATACTTCTTTGCCATTTTAATGTCCTCCTGATTTATATATTTATTTTTTTAACGTATATATTGAGACTTCCGTCTCCAAGTTAGTATAACACAACGCCCCTTATTTTTCCATACTTACATCATTGTGTTCATAGAAAGTTTACAAATTACCCGTAGGGAAAGCTATGTTAAACAGCTCTTTGTTACGTTCATGACGTCCCATAACGTAATTATAACCAAAAAGTGCCTCCAGCCCCGTTGCCTGGCGGTATTCGTACTGGGTTACGCTTTTGGGTGTGTTATGTGTTTTTGCATTTTTGCCACGTCTGAAAACGTCGCTTTCCTCCTCGGTGAGGTGTGGTGCGATCTTAACGAGCGCCTTTACTTGGGAAGCGGCGGTAACGTACTCAAGGGCTATGTGGTTAGCCTCTGCATTTCCCTCGGGCACGGTGTAAAAAAGCCTTTCTCTTACCAGCATCTCCCAGACTGCGTCTCCAAGGTACGCCAACATTAGGCTGTCTGCCGTTTTCGGATCAAACATGATTGTCTCCTTAAAGTTATGTTATCTTACGGTGATGATTTTTGGGGTTTTTTCCAAGGGTTTCACCCTTGACCCACTTAAAACCTTTTTATAAAAAGGTTTTAAGAATTCCAAAAATTTTAATAATGATTATTTTTTTAGCTTTGCTACCCTACCTTAACGGAAGAAAACCGAAGGTTTTCAACCATAACGTTGTCGCAAGACAACATTTCATTCACCAAAGGTGAATTTCATCCGTCGAAGACGGATTTCACCCATCCGAAGGATGGATTTCATTGCGAAGCTTACGCGTTACTTCAATTCTTGTTCCAAGGAATCAAATTCCTCCGTTGAGAAAAATTCTCCCAAGGTAATCTCCAAGCCGTCACAAAACTTCTTTATTGTCCTTATTGACACATCTCTTCGTGACGAATCCATCATACTATACGCAGTAGATGCAGTTACGCCCGATATATTAGCCAATTCATTTATGCTTATATTTCTTTCTTTACACAGCTTTAGAAACCTTTCGGTTACTACATCTTTAATATCCATAGCATTCACCTCGGATACAAATCAATTCCTATTCACTTCAATTTTCTCGGCTCGGAAATAAGTCCCGTGAGATAGTCAAGGCTGACGTTGTAAAACATCGCAAGCTTCATATACTTATCAATTCCCATTGCTTGTCTGCCGGTTTCGTATTTACTTATCTGCTCTTGCGTTGTGCAAAGAAGCTCGGCTATGTCCGACTGCTTCAGGTCTCTGTCCTCTCGCACATCCTTCAATCTGTTAGTAAATTCCATAAAAACTCCTCAAAATACCTTTTAGCATATATTGGCATTATAACCCATTTGTAGTATAATGTTTAAAAATATACCTTATAAGGTATATAGGAGGTAAATATGAAAAGCATAATCGAAGAAATATGGGACAACTATCAGGTAGAAATATCCGAAACACTTACAAAAGAAACAAGAGCGAAACACATTGAAATGACAGAAAAGCATGATGAATTGATAAGAGCCTTGGACGAACATCAAAAGGAATTGCTTACTTCTTATCTTGATGCACAAAATACATTCCAATCCGCATCGGACAAGAGCTGCTTTGCAGATGGAGTGAGATTCGGAATACAACTCATATTAGACGCAACAACAGACAATCGTTAAGAGTGTCTGTTGTTTGTTACATTAATATTGCGGATAATTGTTTATATTCGGTGGGAGTAGGGGCGGATGCCCTTCATCCGCCCGTTATAACGTCTTGATTTGCGGCACGGTGTGATTTTTGAGTGTTTTTCCAAGGGCTTCACCCTTGACCCACTTAAAACCTTTTTATAAAAAGGTTTTAAGAATTCCAAAAATTTTAATAATGATTATTAATTATATTTTTCGGGAGAGTCCGAGAGGGTGCTTTTTTTAAAAAAGCATCCTTTCGGAAAAAAATCCAAACAATCAATTATTATATTTTTCGGGTGGGGTGCGGGGAGCGGGGCTTTTTTAAAAAAAGCCTCCTCCCTGCAAAAAACATCAAAACATCCACTCAATAACGCAAGGGTTATGCCTCCACCATTCTCTCGAGTCTCTTCACTGCTTCCGATGCCCTTATAAGGAAGGCTTCGGGTGTCATTTTCTCATACATTGGGTGCTTTGCAAAAACCTCAAGCATAAGCGTTCCGTCAAAGCCTGCTTTGCGAATATGCTCTGCCACTCTGCCAAAGTCCACATTTCCGTCAAAGGGTATCATATGGTCATCGCTGTTATACACACAAGTATTGTCGTGGATATGTGTACAGATAAGCTGATTTGCAAAAAGGGGCATATACTCTCTGCCCGGGGTAAAGCAATACTCGTGACCGCAGTCCCAGCAAAAGCCGACATTTTCCGCATCGGCAAATGTCTCCAGCGCCCATGAAAGATTTGCTATCTTTCTTTGATTTTCAAAGGCTATCTTTACACCTTTTTTTGCGGCATATTCCACAAGGCGTGTATATCTTGCCATACCCATATCATTGAGTGTGGGGGCGTTGACTCCCGAGGACAGATGTATTATGGCTATCCCCGCACCCGAAAGAGCGCACATGTCAATGGTATGAGCAAGTCTTTTATACATTTCCTCACCGTCCTCACCCCACATGGCATTTATGCCGTCAAAGGGTGCGTGGATGGTTTCATATTCCATTCCGAATTCCGCAAGGTCATTTGCCAGGGAAACGTGATAAGCTTCGTCCTTGTCACCCGAAAAGGTTGCCTCAAATCCAAGCTCTGACATAAGCCTTACATAGTCTTTTTGAGAGATGCCTTTTACGGCATCTATATTCATTCCCGATTTCATAAGCTTCACACATTTTCGGGAAGTGCAGTTCTGAGAGCTGCAAGGTGCTTGTCCTCGTTGAGAGATACAACACGCCACTTGCCATTATCCTTTTCTATCACCGACACAGATGCATTGGAGACCCAGGGTACGCTGTTCATATTCGTGATATCACCGTCATATTCAACCGAGGTGACAGCAACTCTTATGGGTGTTGCATGGGATGCCACCAGCACTGTCTTACCTTCATTTTCGTCGGCGATACGGTTCAGTTCTCTCATCACCCTTGCCTGAAGCTCTACAACGCTTTCACCGTCGGTACAGCGAGCCTTACCTATGTCGGAGGTCCAGCAATTGAAGTCATCGGGGTACACCTTGACAATATCGTCAAATACCATACCGTCCCACTTGCCGGCTTCAATCTCACGCATTTCCTTTGTGGGGGTTATGTCCATTCCAAGTCTGTCGGCAATGGTCTTGCCCGTCATAAAGGCTCTTTTCAAGTCGCTTGAGTAAACCTTGTCCACCTTATAGGTGTTTGCAACGTATTCTGCGGTGAGACGTGCCTGCTCCAAACCCTTTTCACTTAAATTCACATCAAGGTGACCAGCGAAAATGTCCCTTTGATTGGCTTCACTTTCGCCATGTCTTACCAAAAGTATCCTTGTCATTCTATCCCTCTCAATTCTGCTCTCGGAATATATTTTCTTACCGTTTCGAGAAGCTTTTTCATATCCTCGGCACTGTGAGGAGTAAGACTCTTGTCAATTACTCCGTCGGACAGCTTGTAGCCTTGAAGGAAATACTTGGTCTCACCCTCAAGCCAGCGCCCGATACTCTCCATTTCCTTCTCTCCGTGAAGCTCCTTCACAACAGTGGTGCGGAATTCATGGTCAACGCCCGAGTCCTTGAGTATCTCCACACTGCTTTCAATGCTTTTCGTGTCAAAGCCTGCAATACCCACCGTCTCGGCGTATTTTTCGGGAGAATTCTTTATATCCATTGCCACGTAGTCAACACAGCCGGTGAGAAGAAGTGTTCTCAACCTTATGGGGAAGGAGCCGTTTGTGTCAACCTTTACAAGGAGCCCAAGCTCCTTTATTTTTTTTATAAAGCCCGATATATCCGTGAGCAAGGGCTCACCGCCCGTAATGCACACTCCGTCAATGAAGCCCGACCTTTTTTTCAGCTGTGAGAGCACCTCTTCCTCGGGTATTTCGGGGAAAGCGGCAGGGTTCAGGACTAAATCCGAATTGTGACAAAAGGGGCAACGAAAATTACAGCCGCCCGTAAAAACCGTTGCGGCTGTCTTTCCGGGATAATCAAGTAATGTTAATTTCTGAAATCCTTGTATTTTCATTATTTTTCTTATCCGTAATTTATTTATTTGCCAATGCGAAGGCATTTTCTCTGAGCGCCAATACCTTATCGGCTGAAACGTAGAACTCGCCGAAGCCGTTGAGAGTATAATAGCTGTTCGTTGCGCTGTGAGTATAGAAGCGATACTCCAACACCTCGCCCTTTTCGGTGGTTATGGTGAGTCCGAGTTGCTCTGCTCCATACTCTGTTTCCTTGGTGTAGGAGGTAACAAGCACGTACATTATGGACTTATAAAGCTCCTTGAACTTGAGTATGTCAACGGGAACGTTGTCAAGATGCGCTTCAAGTGTATCACCGGAGCCAACAAGTTTAAAGGAAGCCTTTTCTCCGCCGTACTCGAATTCAACCGATGCAATATCCTCAATATCAAGCATATATATCTCGGCGGATACCCACTGAATCATATCCCATTTAAGGAATTCAAGAGCAACTGCAGGTGCGCTTACAATAATCTTCTCCTTGAGAGAGTAAACAAGATAGTCGCCCTCTTCTCTTTCCATAATATAGAGATATTCTGAGAAGGCGGGATATGCATACTTCACGGAATAGTCCGAGGTGTCGTTACCCTCGGCATCAAAGAAGCCAAGCTCCGCAAGTAGCTCATCTGTGATGCTATCTCCGTAGTAGAGAGTCTGTGAGCCTGCCAGTGACCTGAGTGCACCCAGCAATATTTCAAAGTTTGCAAGGCTGGTAGCATAGTTGTATGCGGGATAGGTAAGTCTGTGAGAGGCGTTGTTTCCGTAGGTCAACTCGGAGGATGCCTTTTCGATAATTATATACTGCTCACCCTTCTTTTTAAGGGAGAAATCCCTGAGTGAGTAAATGTTGCTTTCGTCAATGGTATCAACTATCTTGGGTGTAACGTAGTTTATTTTCGGCTGGAGAATACAAGCCTCAACGCCGGTGTCAACCACGTAGAGTGCATCTCTGCCATCAAGCATGGCATAATATCCGCTTCCGTCGGGAGTTTTGTCGCCGAGAATAATCTTGTAGCTGTCCTTTTCGTCGTTATAGGTCACAACAAAGTAAACCTCGGGGTTTTCCTTGTCGATTCCGTAAAGCTGGGGCTCGTCAAGCTTTGCCTTCTCAACAAACTTCAGGGCAAGCAGGTGCATAGCATTAACTCTGAGCTGTGCAAGCATTGCCTGGTCAGCCTCGTAGCCGTCGAGACCTTCTATTTTATACTCGCCGCTTCGCAAATGCTTGAGAGTATATTCGCCGAAGGTGTTTTTAACAAAGATGGAATTCATTTCCTCGTTTTCCACCTCTTCCAAAATGAAGGGTCTGCCGTTCTTGGAGGGCTCACCGAAGGGAGCAACCCAAGCGAATTCCGAGCTTCTCTCTCCGTATACCTCTTTGAAGCAATACATTCCTGCGGCATCAAGGGTGACACTCTCTCCTTTGACGTCGGTCCATTTTGTACCATAGTCCGAGGAATAGCGGTATTTCAAGCCTTTTTTAAAGCCGCTGATCTTCATTGTGTCGCCGTCAAGGACAACCTTGAGAGCGGGGGTGTTCAAAACCTTTTCACTGTCTGCCTGATGCTTCCTTGCGGTGGGCAGATAGATAAGCACCGCCGCAACAAGAACAATAACAAGAAGTGATATGGTGATAATTTGCTTTTTTATTTTCGTCATTATAAATGCCTCCATCTGAGGAACAATGCAAACGCCGCAACAAGAACGAGTGCGGGAAGTGCAAAAACAAATGCCATGAGCCAATTCTGGCTTGTTGCACTGTCAACGGTGAGGGCTGTGTCGTTATATACCTTGTATGACACGCTGAGTATCATAGCCTCATCCGTCATATTCTGAATCGTTGATTTGATAAGCTCTGCATTTCCGTAAGGGGATGACATTGAGCCCTCTCCCGTAAACCAGGTTGAACCTCCCACAACAAAGAAGTTTCTCATGGTCTCCTGGCGTTCCTTATCCCATTTTTCCTTATAGCTTACCGCAACAAGGGGCATATTTGCCGCAGATACCTTCTTGCCGTTAGCGGGAACGTAAGCGGTCTCGGAGGCTGTGATAATTGCACCAACCTTCTGTGTTGTATCGGTAACGGGAGTAATGTTAAGGGGCACTGTATTGTAAGAAACTGTCTTTAGAGGATTCTCTGCAGACGAGAGCACGGAATGGAAGGGAGAAAGTACTTCATCGCCCTCTACATAATTTGCAATAAGGGCAAGTGAGCCTGTTGAAGAAATTGAATTTTCATCGTCAACCACTGTGTAACCGTGTGCTATTTCAATTCCCCAAGAAGCCGCAAGCTCATCAAGGTTTTTAAGCTCGGGTGTTGAGGGAGATACGAAAAGCATAACATTTCCGCCGTTTTCAAGGTAGCGTGAAAGCTTTGTTGTTTCACTGTTACCCGCCCCCTCGCTTTCAATACCCGCAAAGTCCGCCTGAGGGTCATTTACAATCAGCACCTCGGTATCTTCGGGAATCTCATTTTGTGAAAGGTCAAGCTTTATTACATCAAAGCCCGCCTCCTCGAAAAGATTGCTGAACTGTACGGGTACGGTTTCAAGGTGATTTGTTGTAAATACAACCTTTGGCTTTTCGTTCTTTGTCAAACGCATAATTGACGAGGTGAAGCGATACTCTGCATTAAATGCGTAGTAGGAGTAGTTTCCGCTTTCATCCTGAGTGTAAACAAAGCACTCACCCAAATCAAAATATGTAAAGCGGTCACCGCACTCAACAATTACGGTGTTGGCATTAAGCTTATCCGAGCCCGACATACCCGCATTGTACTTCATGACAAGATTGGGATTCTCTATCATGTTGATGTACTTTATTTCGATATTGTCATATTTTTCTTCGTATTCGAGAGCAAGAGTCTTAACGCTCTTTGCATATTCGTTGTTGTCGAATTCATCAAGGGGTGTAAAGAATATAATGTCTATTTTATCCTCGCCCAGATCCCCCAGCAGCTCCTTTGAAGCGGGAGAAATCTCATAAAGCTGCTCCTCGGTAAGGTCAACCACGAGATTGTGCTTTTCGGTGAGAGATGTCACCACGAGATTGAGCACGAATATCAAGGCAATAAATACAACGGTTAGAATAACGGCGGCAGAGCCGTATTTCAGCGTCTTTTTATCTATCTTAGGTTTATTCATCGTTAAAAAAGTTCCTTTCTGTTGTGTCGGATATATTCGTGAATCGCCCCTACAAATATCATCCTTTTGCTACCCTATATCATATGGAAGAAAGCCCAAGGCTTTCAACCACAATTCTTAATTATTCATTATTAATTCTTCATTATTCACTTAATTCTTACGCCCAGCGTCTCTTTTCAAGAACTCTTACGGTAAGGAAAATGAAGATTGCGGAAATAGATATGTAGTACACAATTGAGGACACGTCAAAAAGTCCCGTTCTGAAATTTGCGTATCTGTCAAGGATAGAGAACCACTTAACCGCCACTCTCACGGTGGTATTCTCGATAGAAGCCGAGAAGAATCCCATAAGAACCATTGCAAGTATAACAGCGATAGAGCCTATTGCCGCCGCAAACTGGCTTTCGGTGAGAGACGAAATGAAAAGTCCTATTGCAATAAGTGCCGCCGCAATGCAGGTAACACCGATAAAGTTTGAAATGACCTCAGCCATATTGAGTGTTCCATACTTGCCAACGGGAATTAGATTGAGAAGCGAAATAAGGAATGTTCCCTCAAAAAGTGTAAAAGCCGCAAGGAATTTTGCAAAGACGATTGAGAAGAGGGACACGGGAGCCGTGAGAAGTATTTGGTCGGTCCTTGTGCGTCTTTCGTCACTGAGCAGCTTCATTGTAAGAATGGGAACGAGTATTATGAAGAAGACAATCAAAATAAAGAAATAATTTGCGCAAGAGGTCGTTGCAAAGAAGAATGTCGTAAGCCAGAGAAGTGCTCCCGAAAGTGCAAGGAACACCGCCATGAATATAAATCCGATGGTCGAGGTAAAATAAGAGGAAAGCTCTCTTTTATATATGGCAAACATTTATTTCATCTCCTTTCCAAGTGTGAGGCTGGTGAATATGTCCTCAAGGGTGAGGCTCACGTTTTCAAGTCCTATAAGGGGTATATTCTTTTCCACAAGTCTGCGGAAAATACCCGGTCTTACGTCAAGTGCGGGGTCGGTTGTGATAATTACATCACAAATTCCGTCCTCCTGGGACTCCTCGGGTGTTGCACCCATAACGCCGTCAACCGACAAAAGTGTCTTGACAGCGGTGCTCTCGTCACGGCAGGCAAGCTTCACACGGTACTTCATAGCACCCGATGTATTTGAAAGAAGCTCGCTTGTGGGAGAATCGGCAACTATCTTACCCTTGTTTATGATAATGATACGGTCACACACCGCCTGCACCTCGGGAAGGATGTGGGTGGAAAGAATAACCGTGTGCTTTTTGCCGAGATTCTTTATAAGAGTTCTGATTTCTATTATCTGGTTGGGATCGAGACCGACTGTGGGCTCGTCGAAAATGAGCACCTTGGGGTCACCCACAAGTGCCTGGGCAATTCCCACTCTCTGTCTGTAACCCTTTGAAAGATTCTTTATTACTCTCTTTTTAACGTCCTTGAGTCCTGCCATCTCGCAGACCTCGTCAATATGAGCACGTCTCGGCTGCTTTGCCCCTTTAAGCTCATACACGAACTTCAAATACTCCGTTACCGTCATATCAAGGTAAAGGGGTGGCTGTTCGGGAAGGAAGCCTATATTCTGCTTTGCACGCTTTGGGTCCTCAAAAATATCGGCACCGTTTATCACCGCATTACCGGAGGTTGCGGAAAGATAGCCTGTTAAAATATTCATAGTTGTACTCTTGCCCGCACCGTTAGGTCCGAGGAAGCCAACTATTTCTCCGTCTTCAACGGTGAAGGTGATGTTGTCAACCGCCTTCTTGTCACCAAAGGTTTTGGTGAGCCCTTTTATTTCTATCATTTTTTGCCTCCTGAAAACTACATTTAAAACAATGATATCACAAAATTATAGATAAATTTTGTACAAAGATAAAATTATGCATTTTTATTATACTATTTTCATTTGATTTTCGCAATACATTTGACAAAATTAAATTTATAGTTTATAATATAAATGAAAATGACTGACCGAATCGGACGGTTGCGCAGCCAAGCCGAAAGGCTGTCTGTGAGGAAAGTCCGGGCTCCACATGGCAAGGATAACAGATAACGTCTGCCGAAGGTGACTTCAGGGAAAGTGCAACAGAAATAAACCGCCGACCCCGTGTCGGTAAGGATGGAAAGGCGAGGTAAGAGCTCACCGGTGCGACGGAGACGTCGCAGCCATGTAAACCCTATCCGGAGCAACACCGCAAGAGGCGGAGCGAAAGCTCCATATCCGCCTGATATGTCCTCGAAGGTGGCAGGAGGTATGCGGCGACGCATGCCCAAGATAGATGACCGTCGTTGAGCGAAAGCTCTCCACAAAACCCGGCTTACAGATTCGGTCTTACTTTCAAAATAAATCAAAGGAGAAAAATAAAATGTCTGAAAATAACGGAAAAACTATGACGTTTCCTGTACAGGACCTGCGTGACCGTGAGATGTACGATACCCTCTCGAAAGTATACGAAGCTCTCAGTGTAAAGGGATATGACCCGGTAAATCAGCTCGTGGGTTATTTTATCTCTCAAGACCCCACATATATCACCAATCACAACAACGCACGTGCACTCATCAGCAAGCTTGACCGTGACGAGGTCATGTCGGCTATGATACGCAAGTTTCTTGACCTTAAAAATGATGTAAAACCGGAGGAATAAACATGGCTGATAAGATTTTGGAAGGCGTTTCCGTATACAAAGGAAAGCCTCTTGTAAAGAAAGACAACATTATATGCTACGGTGACCCCAACGACAAGGCAGTTCTTGTCCTCACCGTACTTACCTTCAAGGATGTTCACGGCGAGCAGGTTCCCAATGACATCCTCATTCAGATTCAGAGCACAGATAAGAATCTGTCGGTAGTTGAACGCTCTCTTAAGCAGGGCATGAAGAAAGGCCTCTTCGATGCTCTCGACTACGGAATCTCATGGCTCAATAACGCATTACAGTAAAAACATCGGGACACAGTAATCGCTGTGTCCCGATGTTTTTTATTAATAATTAATAATTAGCGTCCCCAACGGTCATCGTATACCATTTTCCCTCAGCATCATTGGCGACACTCCAAATCTGGTCTTAAACATTCTCGAAAAGGTCAACGGGTCCTTGTATCCCACCGAGTACGCCACCTGTGATACAGACAGATTTCTGTCCTTTAAAAATTCACACGCTTTCTTCATACGGTAATCAATTATATATTCCTTTGGGGATATACCGAGGGTATTTTTGAATATCACAAAAAGGTATTTTCTGCTTATTCCCACATTAGCCGCAAGACTCTCCACCGTCACATCCTCATGATAGTGTGCTCTTATAAAACGGGTCGCGGCATTGAGGTAGATATTCTCTGACCTGTCATCCGTTTTATTCTCGGCAAGAAGGGATAAAAACTCATAAAGTAAGGACGAGAATCTTAAATTTTCACTGAGAACTCCTCCCCTTTCTCTTGGCATTTGACGTATCAGATCCACCGCTCTTTTGCCATCGAGAGAAGTAATAATCGGAGCTTTGACAGTAACTCCAAGACCGTCAAATACCGACCTTGCCTCCTCGCCGTCAAAAACTACCCAAGCGTAATGCCACGGATCCTTCATATCCGCTTGATATTTCACAATAGTATTCGGAAATATCACGAACGCCTGTCCCTTCATCAGTGTGTATTTACCCGTACCACAGTAGAACACACCCTTTCCCGATATGACATAGTGAATTATATAATTCCCTCTGACTCCTGCGCCCCAGTAGTGTCCGGGGGTGCACCTTTCCTCTCCGCTGTTAACAGGCTTCAACCCGTAGTTACGTGCGGTTCCTCTTTTAAAAACTGCCTCACATCCGTTTGCCATGGCTTCCTCCTTATCACTTTATAGACATTATACCATATTAATGCGACATTATGCAATAGACTTAAATCCTTTTTTGTAATAAGATTTAGGTGTAAACAACGAAATTTGGAGGTAAATATGAAAAAGTTTGCATTTATAGGCGGTGGTAGCTTCGGCTTCACCAGAACCTTAGTAAGAGACATTTTGACATTTCCCGCATTTCAGGATGCCGAGATTGCATTGATGGATATTGACGAGGAAAGACTCGGTTACATAAAGACTGCTTGTGAGAAAATAGTACGAGTTGGTAAATATCCCGCAAAGATTACAGCAACAACAGACCGTGCGGAAGCACTGAAGGGAGCTGATGGCGTTCTTTGTACAGTTCTTGCAGGTGATGTTGAAGTTTGGAAGCATGACATACTGATCCCCGAAAAATACGGCATTGACATCAACGTAGGCGACACAAGAGGTCCTTCGGGAATATTCAGAGCATTGCGTACCATTCCCCTTATGCTGGACATTTGTGCAGATATTGAGAAATACTGTCCAAACGCAATTTTCCTGAACTACACAAATCCCATGGCAATGCTCTGCCGTGCAATGCAGGACAAATTTCCAAAGCTTCATATCACCGGTCTTTGCCACAGCGTTCAGGGTACAGCCAACATGCTTGCAAAATGGTGCAACGTTGACCCGAAAGAGGTAGTTTATACCTGTGCAGGTGTTAATCATCAGGCGTTTTACCTTGAATTAAAGCACAACGGACGTGACCTCTACCCCGCTTTGAGAGAAGCTATGAATGACCCCGAGATTCTCAACAGCGAACAGGTGCGTAACAATATGTTCCTTCACCTCGATTACTACGTTACGGAGTCCAGCGGTCACAACAGCGAGTACGTTTCGTGGTATCGTAAGCGTGCCGACCTTATTGACAAGTATTGTACCAACGGCACTAATTGGAATCCCGGTGTACATTCATATATTCTCGACCACTATATGAGCCGTAAAAACACCTGGCGTGACGAGATAACGGCAGACCTTAACAAGCCCGACGAGGAGCTTGACCTCAACCGTGGCGAAGAATATGCGGCATATATCTTCAACGCCTGCTTCGGTGATCACACAATGTTCCGTTTCAACGGTAATGTGCGTAATTTCAATCTTATCGACAATCTCCCCGAGGGATGCTGTGTTGAAGTTCCCGTAGTTGCAAGCCGAAACAGTCTTGAAGCAGTGGCAGTGGGTAAGCTTCCGGAACAGCTTGCAGTGCTTGTAAATACCACAGCAAGATGTGAGGAGCTTGCTGTTCAGGCAGCACTTGAAGGAAATGCAAGAAAGGTATTCTGGGCGTGCGCATACGATCCCCTCACCTCAGCTGTACTCACCCTCGATGAAATTCAGGAAATGGTAACCGAAATGCTGGAAATCAACAAAGAGTATTTACCTTGGTACAAGGGATAACCGATTCACAGACATAACAGAAAAAGAGCTAAGATATCCTTAAAAAGGTATCTTAGCTCATGTTTTTTGTCAACAGCAAACCGTCACATTATTTTATGTTAATAAGCTCAACCCTCGTGCATTTGAAGGTGCTTGTATCAAGAGTGAAAACCGCTCCCGAAATTGTGACCTCTCCCTTTGCAGTGTTGTGATACTGGGGCATCTTGGTGAAAAATTTCTTTATCATCAGCTCGGGGTCCAGTCCCAGAACGGAGTCGTAAACACCGGTCATTCCGATATCGGTAACGTAACCCGTACCGCCGTCAAAAACTCTTGCATCGTTTGTCTGAATATGGGTGTGAGTTCCGAAAATAACACTTACCTTGCCGTCAAAAGCGAGTCCAAAGGCAATTTTTTCACTTGTGGCTTCGGCGTGAAGGTCAACCACCGCAAAATCGTAGCTTCCTTTTTCTCTTTCGAGAATAGCCTCCGCTTTGAGGAAGGGAGAGTCAAGGCTGTCCATGAAAACCGTGCCCTGGAGGGATATGACCAGCATCTTATATCCGCATACGTCATATATTCCATAGCCTCTTCCCGGGCATGATGTCGGATAATTTGCGGGACGAAGCACAGACATGGAGTTTTCAAGATAGTCCGCAAACTGTCTTATCTGCCACACGTGATTGCCCGTTGTTATGACGTCCGCACCGCCCGCAAGCAGAAGCTCGGCACTGTTTTTGTCAATACCGCCCTTCGCCCCCGAGTTTTCTCCGTTGACGATAACCGTGTCTACCTTCAACTCTTTTCTGATATTCCAAAGAGTCTGCCTTATTTTAGCACTTCCGCTTTCTCCCACAACGTCACCGATTGCAAGAATTCGTATTTCCGACATTGATTTCTCCTTAATTTTTAAATGAGGCTGAGATGTCTCCCAGCCTCATTATTTCCGAACTTAACAGTTCATAATAGTTTATATATCTCAAAAAATAATTATTCTCAAATTAGATTTATGTAAATATATTAAACGCTTATTTTGCGTATTCAACAGTTCGGCTTTCCCTGATAACATTTACCTTGATTTGTCCGGGATATTCAAGCTCATTCTCAATGCGCTTTACAATCTCACGGGCAATAAGCACCATGTTGTCGTCATTTACGACCTCGGGTTTAACCATGAGTCTCAACTCACGGCCCGCCTGAATGGCAAATGATTTTTCAACGCCATCAAAGCTTGTTGCGATTTCCTCAAGCTTTTCAAGTCTCTTGATGTAGTTCTCAAGGTTCTCTCTTCTCGCACCGGGACGTGCTGCCGATATTGCATCTGCTGCCTGTACAAGGACTGCAACGATTGTCTGTGCCTCAACATCTCCGTGGTGTGCTTCGATTGCGTGAACAACCTCTTTGTTTTCTCTGTATTTCTTGGCAAGGTCAACACCGATTTGTACGTGTGAGCCTTCAACCTCGTGGTTGAGTGCCTTACCAATGTCGTGCAGAAGTCCCGCACGTCTTGCAAGGGTAGGATCAAGTCCGAGCTCGGATGCCATCATACCTGCAATGTGAGATACCTCAATTGAGTGCATAAGTACGTTTTGTCCGTAGCTGGTTCTGTATTTGAGTCTTCCCAGAAGTCTTACGAGCTCTCCGTTTATTCCGTGAACTCCCGTTTCAAGAAGTGCGCTTTCGCCCTCCTGCTTGATAATAAGTTCAACTTCCTTCTTACTCTTTTCAACAATTTCTTCAATTCTTGCCGGGTGGATACGGCCGTCCGAAATAAGCTTTTCAATGGATAGACGTGCAATTTCCCTTCTCATGGGATCAAAGCTTGACATTGTAATAGCTTCGGGTGTGTCATCAATGATAAGGTCAACACCGGTGAGAGTTTCGATTGTTCTGATATTACGTCCTTCACGTCCGATAATACGTCCCTTCATATCATCATTGGGAAGGGGAACAACGGATACTGCAACCTCTGATACCTGGTTTGATGCACAGCGCTGAATAGCAAGTGATACAATGTTCTTTGCCTTTTCGTCTGCTTCGTCTTTGAGATTCTGTTCGATATCGGCAAGTCTGAGTGCAGCCTCGTGCTTAGCCTCGGATTCAATCTTTTCAACAAGATAAGCCTTTGCTTCCTCGCTGGTGAGTCCTGCGTACTCTTCAAGCACCTTGAGCTGTTTTTCCTTGATAGCCTCAATCTCTTCCTTGAGATCCTGATTTTCCTTGATGTTCTTGTTGAGAGTTTCTTCCTTTTTCTCAAGGTTTTCCATCTTCTTGTCAAGATTTTCTTCCTTTTGAATTGCTCTCTTTTCAAGCTTGAAAACCTCGTTGCGGCGTTCCTTTATTTCACGGTCAGCCTCAGCCTTGTTACGAAGTATTTCTTCCTTTGATTCAACAAGAGCTTCTTTTTTCAGTCTCTCGGCTTCCTTGCGCGCATCTTCAACGATCTTTACAGCTTCCTCTTCGGCAGAGCCTATTTTTGCTTCAGCTATCTTCTTACGGTAGAAGAATCCGAGGAAAGAGCCTATAATAAGTGTCAAAACTGCGGCAACAACAGCAAATACTATGTCCATTTTCAAAGCACCTCCTTTTTATATAATTTTCTATCATATATGCGAATAAACACTCATCCACACTATGACATTATGTATTTTACTACATTTTTGTTGTAAAGTCAATAAATTATTGAATGTTTTTCCCGTCATATTTGAAAAAAATAAATAAACTTTAAAAAAATCCGATTTAGGTGTTGACAAATCAGGAATTTAGTGATATTATATTTGAGCACGATAAGTGATATGCGGGTGTAGTTCAATGGTAGAATTCCAGCCTTCCAAGCTGGTCGCGTGGGTTCGATTCCCATCACCCGCTCCATTTTTTTGTGTATGCGCTTGTAGCTCAGTTGGATAGAGCAACCGCCTTCTAAGCGGTAGGTCGGGAGTTCGAGCCTCTCCAAGCGCGCCAATATTCGGTGGATATAGCTCAGTTGGCTAGAGCGCCAGGTTGTGGCCCTGGAGGTCGTGGGTTCGAGCCCCATTATTCACCCCATAACGAAAAAGAGATGCGTGAGCGTCTCTTTTTTGTTATGGTATAATAAATTTGAAGGGGCGAGAACCCCAAGGGGGCAGACGGCGTTAATAAAACAGTCCTGTGGACTGTTTTTAGCCGGATGGTGCGAAGGCTTCAGCCTGAGCAAGCAGTACGCAAAGCGTACGGTCGAGCCCCATTATTCACCCCATAACGAAAACAGCACCAACAGGTGCTGTTTTTCGTTATGGTCAGACTGTCGAAAAACACTACATAGCCAAAAAAATGCACAAAAAGCCTTCTCCTGTGGGAAAAGGCTAACAAGAAACTCATCTTTGTTCAATTTGCTGAATTTTCAATTTTACAATTGACTTTTTCTACACACTGAAGACTGTAAAAACCCAATAGAGTTTTTACAGCCCTTTAATTAATGCTCTTTTTTTGTTTTGTTGACACTTAACTTTAAAATCAGCAAGCCGCAAACGAGGATTGCGGGAAAAGCCGTAGCTACAAGCAAACCTGTTTTCAAATTTCCGCCTACCGCTTCCGAAATGCTTCCAACCATAGTGGGACTTACTGCGGCACCAAAATCACCCGCTAACGCCAGGAAAGCGAACATCGCTGTTCCGCCTCGGGGACATTTTTGGGATGATATGCTGATAGTTCCGGGCCACATAATGCCGACAGCCAGACCACAAAGTGCACAGCCTGCAAGTCCGAGAATGGGCAGAGTGGACAGTGAAGCGAGCAAATAGCAACCGACACACACTACTCCGCAACCAAGCATAGTTTTGGTTAAATCCATTTTTTCACTGAACTTTCCGTATGTCATACGGGCTATACCCATAAACATGGCAAACAAACATGCACCTGCCAAATCGCCTACGGTTTTTGAGACTCCGATAGCAGATTCCGTGAATGCGGATGCCCATTGAGTCATGGTTGCCTCTGATGCACCTGCACAGACCATAAGTACTATCACCAATAAGAATACGGGTGTTTTCAACAGTTTCTTGATCCCCATACCTTCGCCGTCTTCGACCAGCTTTTCTATTGGACAGCTGATAAAGTTGAATGCGTTATACAGTGGCACCATTGCAAGAATAAAAGTGAGTATCTTCCAGTTTTCTATGCCGAAAACAGTGAAGAAGAAGGTAGAGACTAAAATTACACCCATTGAGCCCCAGCAGAAGAAGGAATGTAATGTGCTCATAACTCCTTCCTTGTTTTCAAAAGGACATGCCTCAACAATAGGACTTACCAAAACTTCAACAAGACCGCTGCCTATGGCATAGAGCACTACCGAAAACAGGATGCCGATAAACGGTGATGGGAATATTTCGGGCAACACAGCCATCAGAATCAGTCCTACGGACGATAACACCTGGGACGAAACAACGCAGGTGCGATATCCGATTTTGTCGGCGAATTTTGTTGCCGCAAGGTCGGTAAGCAATTGTGTGAAATAGAATACAAACGGAATTATCGCAATTTTATCAAGTGTAATTCCGTAAGTTCGGCTGAATGTTAAAAACAAAAGCGGTGTAAAATTAGAGGATATAGCTTGTGTAACAAATCCGAGATAACAAGCTATCAGCGTTTTTTTGTAATTCTTTTGTTTGACCATGATGACTCCCTTCGGGTTTATGTAATACTTGACTTAAGTATATCACCCAAAAACATTATAAAAAAGGTATAAAAACGTCAAAATTAAGCACTATTTACCCATATTTGAACTTTGACCGGGAGTGTATCCGTATTTTTTCTTAAACTGTCGGCTGAAATAATTTACAGAATTAAAACCGCAAGTATAGCTTATCTCCTGAAGTGTTTGCGTTCTTTCGCTTAACAGCTGACGTGCCATTTGGAGTCTGTATTGAATCAGCGCATCAACAGGGGAGCAATCCATATATGCGTGGAAGCAACGTCCCGCCTCGCTTCGGCTGATGCCTGCAGCCCCGGCAATATCCTCAAGAGTAACAGCTTCGGCATAGTTTTCATAGATGTAGTTCAGCATTTTTTGAAGGCGTATTTGACTGTTTATCTGTATGCGGGTGGCGTTGCTTTTTGGAAGCTTGTCGAAACCCAGGAAAATAAACTCGAATATACGGTTGATATTACGTTGAACCCTCAGCTCATAGCCGACGTTTTTTTCGCTCATTTGCTTGTAAATATCTTTTATTAAAGAATTCACTTCACTGTGCGAGGGTTCGTTGTGCCTGAACACAATGAAGGGCAACAAATCACACACGGCAATAGGCTGTATGTATTTTTGAAAAACAGTACTTGTTTCGGCTGCAATTAAAGCGCCGGAAAACACAATGTTGGGCATAGGGTCGGGGGTAGTACCGGATATTTGCTTTATTCCGTGCAGCATATTTCCGTTGACAAATATGCTGTCACCTGCTTCCAAGGTGATATGCTGTTCGCCGACCTGATAATCCAAAACTCCGCATTCAGCCGAAGCAATTTCAAAATCGGGATGCCAATGCAACGGGCCTGCTCTGTCGGGAAGAGCAACAAGCTCGTCATGAAAATATGTAATCGGAAATTTTGTGGTATCATGAGGTATATATTCTCTTAATTGATGGTCAAGTAATATAGCCATGGCTTTTGCCTCTCATAAAACTTTTATAAACCATTATATCACTGTTTTGCTTGTTTGTCACGCATTAAAAACGCCGGGAATCATAAAATGCAGTTGATTTTAAATTTGAAATGTGATACAACAGTCTAAATTTGTATCGAATTTATACTGACTTTTATAAAAAGGTGAAAGCAACTACATAAGAAGATGTAAAAAAGCTTGTAAAAAGTTTATGATAAAAAATTTCAAAAAAGCTCTTGACAAATCATTTTTCCGAGAGTATAATACAGTCAAAATTTGAATATCACAAAGAATGACTGTGACGAGGACAGTCGGAATGCAAGGCTTCAAGAGAGTTGTCGGGCGGTGCGAGACAATGGCTGGGCTTTCCAATGACTTATCACCTCCGAGTCGAAGGACCGAAAGACTGTGTTGAATAGGCTCCTTCCGTATTGCTGCGTCAAGGCAAAGGACTTGTTAGAGTCCGGAAAGTGACAGGATGTAATATCTTGTAATTTGAGTGGTACCGCGGGTTATTATAACTCGTCTCAAAGAATATCTTTGAGACGGGTTTTTTGTTTTATTCAGATTTGCAACAAAATATTGAATTTACGTAATCGAAAGGAGAAAGAAAATGGATTACAGTTTGAAAGAGGTTGCAGAAAGAATTAAGAATCTGCGAGAAGCTAAGGGATATACCGAGGAGGAGCTTGCAAAGCTTTGCGGTGTATCGGCAGAGGATTACAAGGTTTTAGAAAATGGTGAAACGGATTTTAGCTTCACTTTCATCTACAAGTGTGCAAAGGCTTGCGGTGTCGAGGTTGTTGATTTGCTTGAAGGAACAAGCACGACTCTTACATCTTTCGCAGTTACAAGAAAAGGTGAAGGTCTTAAAATCGTAAAGAAGCACGGCGTTGAATATAATAACCTTGCACCCAAGTTCAGAGAAAAGCTTGCAGAGCCTTTTCTTGTTAAATTCCCTTATCTCGAGGAGGAGCAGGATGCTCCTATGCAATTAAATTCACATAACGGTCAGGAATTTGATGTTATCGTAAAAGGTTCACTTAAAATTCAGGTTGGAAATCATGTGGATGTGCTCCATGAAGGAGACTCTGTTTTCTATAACAGCCTTATCCCTCATGGTATGGTTGCTGTATCGGAAGGCGGTTGTGAGTTTCATGCCGTAGTGCTTAATCCCCATGACGGAACGGTTAGCGAGGAATATCCCGAGGCTCCCATAAGCGTTTCAAAAGCCGTTGCCAAAGCCGCAAAATCAGAAACGGTTGCAGATAAATTTATTGAATCGTTTTATGATGAAAACGGTGTATTCTGCGGTATCAAATTTAAAAATGAAGATACATTTAACTTTGCATATGATTGTGTTGATGCCATTGCTGAAAAGAATCCCAATAAGCTTGCTATGATGTGGGTTGCAAACGATAAGACGGACAGGAGCTTTACTTTCGGTGATATGAAGAAGTATTCGGCAAAGACCGCAAACTACTTTGAATCTCTCGGCATCAAAAAAGGTGACACGGTAATGCTTGTTTTAAAAAGACATTATCAGTTCTGGTTCTGCATGCTTGCCCTTCATAAAATCGGTGCTATCGCAATCCCTGCAACCAATCAGCTTGTAGAACATGATTTTGATTACAGATACAAGGCGGCGAGAGTAAAAGCGGTCGTATGTACTGCAGACGGTGATGTATCACTTGAGGCGGAAAAGGCTGCATCAAGCTATCCCGGTATGATAAAAATCCTTGTTGGAGGAGAAAAAGACGGATGGCATAATTTCAATGTTGAAATGGAGCGCTTCAGTTCACACTTCCCCCGTACGGAAAACACCCCCTGCGGGAATGACCCTATGCTGATGCTCTTCACCTCCGGAACAACAGGATATCCGAGAATCGCAACACATTCGTATAAATATGCACTGGGTCATTATCCTACCGCAAAGCATTGGCATAATGTAAATCCCGACGGACTACACTTTACAATTTCCGATACCGGCTGGGGTAAAGCTCTTTGGGGTAAGCTCTACGGACAGTGGCTCTGTGAAGCAGCACAGTTCACTTATGACTTTGACCGCTTCCATTCGGAAGATATCTTACCGATGTTTGCGAAATATCATATCACAACTTTCTGCGCACCGCCTACGATGTACCGATTTTTCATCAAAGAGGATTTGTCAAAATACGATCTTTCTTCTATCGAATATGCTACAACAGCGGGCGAAGCATTAAATCCCGAAGTATTCAATCAGTTCAAGAAAGCAACGGGGCTTACTATCATGGAGGGCTTCGGTCAGACAGAAACTACACTTTCTATTGCAAACTTTGTAGGTTCAACTCCTAAAATCGGATCTATGGGCAGACCTTCGCCCCTTTATGATGTTGTAGTTCTTGACCCCGATGGCAATGAATGCAAAACCGGTGATACAGGTGAAATTTGTATCAGAGTAAAAGATAGCGCTCCATGCGGACTCTTTATCGGTTATTATCTGGACGAAGAAAAAACAAATGAAGTATGGCATGACGGATATTACCACACAGGCGATCAGGCGACAATGGACGAGGACGGATATCTTTGGTATGTTGGCAGAATAGATGACGTTATCAAGTCATCCGGATATCGTATAGGTCCATTTGAAATCGAAAGTGTTATCATGGAGCTTCCCTATGTTCTTGAATGTGCGGTTACTCCGGTGCCCGATGAGGTGAGAGGTCAGATAGTAAAGGCTACCGTCGTGCTTGTAAAGGGCAAGGAAGGTACAGATGAACTGAAGAAAGAAATCCAAGAATATGTAAAGACACATACCGCCCCATACAAATATCCGAGAATAGTTGAATTTGTGGATGAACTTCCCAAAACTATCAGCGGTAAAGTAAGACGAGTTGAAATCCGTAAAAACGATATGGAGAAACTTGGTAAGTAAAACTATACAAAGCATATATGAACGAGGTGATTTAAGTGAAAAAGACCTATGTAACCTCTATGCCTAATCATATCGGAGCGTTTTTAAAAGCAAGTAAATGCTTCTCTCTACTTGGAATAAATATTACCCGTGTAAGTTACAATAAAGCGGTTGATTCACACACCTTGTTTATTGATGCTGAAGGCACAGAGGAACAATTAAAGAAAGCGGATATCGAACTTGAAAAAATCGGTTATCTGCAGAGTAATGCGAATAAGACAAGTGTTGTTTTGATAGAATTCTGTCTTTCGGATGTTCCGGGAAGTGTAACGAATGTACTTGAACTGATAAGTGAATTTAACTTTAATATTTCCTATATCAGCTCACAGGAAAACGGAACAGATTATCAGTATTTCAAAATGGGGCTCTATGTTGAGGACTTCGATAAGATTTCGGAATTTCTTAAAGAAGCCGAGAAGCTTTGCAAGGTTCGAGTGATAGATTATAACAGCTCTGAAAAGGTTTATGACAACAGCATCTTCTATAATACCTATGTTTTAGGCTTGTCTCAGACAATGGGACTTTCAGAGGAAGTGAGCCGTGAACTGTTGGTTCATGTCAACCTTGCAATGCAGACTCTTGACGAACAGGGGTTATCTCCGTATCGTACATTTGACAGCATCAGCAAATTTGCAGAACTATTAGGTGCTTCAAAGGGTAAAAGCTTTAATCCTCGCATAAGCACTCATAAGGTGACTGATAATACCGAAATAACTCTTATTGAGCCACCTTGCGGAAGTAACACAATTATCGTGAAAAGTAATGACAAGATATTGTTTGTTGATAGCGGATACGCTTGCTACACCGATGAAATGCTTGAGGTTTTCAAAAAGATTCTTCCAGAATTTGACACTATCGAAAAGACTATCCTTGTAACTCATGCAGATGTTGACCACTGCGGTCTTCTTCCAATGTTTGATAAGGTGATTGCAAGTACAAAAACGGCAAATTGTCTTAAAAACGAGTATGAGGGAAAAGACGGTTACAGAGAATCAAATCCTTTGCACAAGCCATATATAAATATCTGTAAAATTCTCACGTCATATAAACCTGCAAATCCAAATAAGATAATATCGTTGTGGAGTGAACACCGTGAGCTCAAAGAGCCTCTTACACAAATCGGCTTTTTTGATTTCGGGGAATTGCATTTTGAGGTTTATGAAGGGAAAGGGGGACATCTACCGGGAAAAATTGTGCTGATAGATTATACAAATCACATTGTAATCACGGGAGATATTTATATCAATACACACGGTTTAACTGTCGAACAGGCAAAGTATAATCAGTATGCACCTATTCTTATGACCTCTGTTGACACAGATTCGGAGTTATGCTCAGAGGAAAGAAAAGCAATTCTGCAAAGGCTTGGTGTCGGACAGTGGCAGATTTTCGGTGCCCATGGTTTTAAGAAGGATTATTCGGTTAATTTATAAGTAATACGGTTAAAGGGCATACCTTCAAATTTGAGGTATGCCCTTCAGCTGTAATCTCATTTTGAAAACTTATTATCTTTTATGCATTCAATTGAATGTCGTGTTTTGTATTGCTTCACTCCTTAAACTAACCAAACAATACGGTAATTTCGTTGTGAGCCTCGTAAATGGTTCTGCCTTCGAATAACTTGGCGTGCTCAAATTCATTGACACAATCTTGTGCGGTTTTTCCCTTGACACAGAAAATATTGATGCTATCCAATTCGATTGAATCAATTCGAAGCGTATATTCATTGTTTTCGTAATATCCTGAAATCAGAAAACGTTTGTTGGAAAAAGTGATTTCCATTTCAGGGTTAAAATATAGAGAGTCAATAAATTCATTTAGTTTTT
This sequence comes from Oscillospiraceae bacterium, assembly GCA_015064635.1. GTDB lineage: Bacteria > Bacillota > Clostridia > Oscillospirales > SIG627 > RGIG6353. The sequence continues at coordinate 2,484 of SVRV01000033.1, read as the reverse complement.
TTCCTTGCATCGCTATACTCCTTTGAAATATTTCTTGTATTTCTTGTATATTTCTGGGGTTATCGGTTGTGCCTTTCCTCGATGTTCAATGCCAGGCGAAGAATATTCGTGATAATGAAAAACTGCTTCACCGTGTTTTGACAGACCTTGCTCAAAATGATATCCAATTTCAAACGTCGGAAGCTTTTGGGCATTGTATTCCCTGTATTGCCTAAAAACACCGGCTTTATCCAATACTATATAACTACTAGAAGAGTGTGCCTCCTCTGGCAATTTGAAAGATTTAGAGGAATCAACCGGCTGAAGAACTTTTACTCCATCAATTTTTCCTACCGTTTCATAAGAATATGCAACATTATTACCGCTTGCAAAAGTACCTCTACCACCCATATTATCGTACCACCTTTCTTGATTCGTTATAATCTACAACAAAGATGTTACCTTCCATTTCGGGAAAAGGTGTACCAAAGCAAACAATCTGCGATGGGGTTATTTTATCAAGCATTGCATTATAGCCACGCATAAATTGAAGTTTAGTATGTTTACAGCCTATCATACCGACAGCGACAATAGCGTTATTTTCAACTGCGTCAAAACAAAAGTCAAAGGTCTGTGCTAAACCCCAGCTAATAGTCGGAACAACAATTCTTCCTCTGCTTTGCCAATATGCACCAACCCAACGATTTTTTGCTACACTTTCAAGCTGTCGCCAAAGTGGCATATCGGTGTATGTTGAAAAATCGGGTGATAAGAGGAAAGCGTATTGAGAGTAGCGTTCAAAAGTTCTTGCTGGATTTTCATAAATTCCGTTAAATCTATAATCGTCAACAAAGAAATGTACGCCTTTTTGAGTGTTTTCGATTCTGTCATTGGCTTTTGTATCAGAACAGGCAATTAAATCTATTTTAGGTACATTTAATTCTTGCTTATGTATAAGCGGCAAGCCCCACTTACCCGAAGATTCAAATTCATTTCGCATAAAAAGAGGGTTATCCCTCATTTGCTTAGATGTCATAATTCAACATCTCCTTTCCGGCTTTATGCCGTCAAATATAAAAAATTGGTCAACTTGTCTAATTGACAAATCGGAAAGGATATGCTAAACTATACTTGCCAATAGGTATATGCTTAGCATATCCACAAAAAGCACATTGTTAAACTGCGCCAACAGTTTTTCTAATGTGTTTTTTCTTTTACACACATATAAACATCACCCCCAAAATAATTAAACGGCTTTATCAAACAACGAAAGTAATTGAAGTTCATAGTCCAAAAACTCTGAACTGCCATACTGCAACCACTTATTATAAAAAGACATAGCGTAATATGCACACTCTTGGCTCAAATCAAATGCTTCAGCAATGTCCATATAATCTTCGGGTTTTATTTTGTTTACAAGCGGTGGCGGTGCAAGGGAATACTTTGCAAAGAAGTTGGCTTCGCTTTCCGCCAATTCACTGTGTTCCGTATGTTCTAAAACGATATGTCCGATTTCGTGCATAATAGTAAAACGAATACGTTCTCTTGATTTTGTGTCATCATAAAAAATGTACCATTGATATGACTCGAAAGGTGCAGGGCCTTCTTTGAGCAACATACAAAAACCATCTTCGCTTACTTCTTTTGCTTTTATCAAAGCCACATCTGTCAAACCTGAATACTTTCGTAGTTTTATACACATTTTTTGACAAATTTCAAAACAATCAATAGGAATTCGCCTTATATCATTGACGATAAACATATTTACAACAATTTGTTTAATATTCTCGTATCTGGTGCCAGTTAATCTCAATGACTATCCTCCTATTTGCTTTGCGCATCAAAAAGTGCGTTGATAAGTTCTCTTTTTTGTTCGTCGGTCATAAGTGCAGCATTTCTTGCAATCAATCTTTGAATTTGCGGGTAATCGTTTTTTAAGTCAGCACTTTCCTCTTTATCCAGAAGGTAATCAGAAGTTGTCTGTAAGGCTGTTGCGATGTTAGCCACAATTTCTCCTCTTGGAACACGGCTGTCTTTTACGTATCGCGACATTGTTGCTTCCGTTACTCCTATAATAATTGCAAGTTCTTTTTGTGTCATTCCTTTTTTGTGTAAGAGCTCTAATATTCTCTCTCCAAATGTTTTAGACATTATAAATACCTCCGTTTTATAACTTACCATTATTATAATTTATATTACCAATTTTGTCAAGTCTTTTTAAAAAACAATAATATAAATATCTCAAATTAATAAAATGCCGTTGATTTTAGATGCAAAATATGATATAATGTTTTGAAATCATATTGAAAGAAAATATTGCCTTTTTGAAAAAATGGTGTAGAAATGGTGTAAACCACCGAATTTTATGCCCAAAAAGTGCTGTATATAAGGAGATGTAAAATTTTATGAAACTTGGTATAGTTGGTCATTAACCATTTTTCATATCTCCACATATTCCTATAAATGCCTATAAAGCTTGATATGGCGTGTTTTTTCACACAACCA
>SVRV01000032.1 GCA_015064635.1 Oscillospiraceae bacterium | reverse complement strand
CTCCTTCGTCGCAATGTGAAATGAAATAAATCCCCTAACGCGCCGCAGCGCATTTCACACGCGGAGCGTATTTCACGCACGCAGTGCATTTCACAAATCCCGCAAGGGATTTATTTCGTTGAAAAAAACACACATTTGTCCGGTTGACAAATGTGTGCTTTTTTCTGGCTGCGGAACTAGGATTCGACGGTGAGCTTAGGCTCACCTCGCTCCTCGGGCACAGCCCTCGGACATTTTGCTAAAAAACATCCACTGGATGTTTTTATTCACGCAAAATCCCCTCTCGGGTTCGAATCCTATTCATATTCTCATACAAACAAAAGAATCACACCCGTTGGGTGTGATTCTTTTGTTTGGCTGCGGAACTAGGATTCGAACCCAGACAAACAGAGTCAGAGTCTGTCGTGCTACCTTTACACAATTCCGCAATGTTCAATTGACGGATTAAAGTATATACCATTAATTGAAAAATGTCAAGATGTTTTTGAAAAAAAAATAAAAAACTTGAAAAAAACATTTTTTTCGGGTCAAAAATTGTTGTGTTAACAAAAAATTTATTTGTATTTTCCATTTATTACCATTTAAAAAATTACGAAGGCATTTTTACTGTTATTTTTTTAACAAAAAAATTGTATATAAATAACCCCTATTATAATATAATGGTAGAAAGATAGACAAAAATGCTGTCCGACATCCGCTTTCAAATAGTTGGTAATCATTTCCAAACAAGACGGTTTCGAATGCTCTTGTTACGAAATATCGTAACGTTTTGGAGGCTCAAAATGTCGTCAAAATGACAAAAATGCTTATTTTGCTTGACAAATTGAATATTTGTGTGTATAATAGCTCACGAAATCAAATAATTTTACGAAAGGTTGTATTGCATGTACGAGAAAAAAATCGACAGTGTTGTAAAAGCTTCAAACGTTTTCGACATGATTGAAGCTCGTAAAAGAAATTCTTCATTCTCGGCTTTTATATCGTCTTTTGGCAAATACATAGTTTATTTGCTCGGCATTATTTTGATTCTATCGGTTGTTTCATTTATCGCAGTAAAAATTATGCTTTCCCCGGTTGACGGTTTCACACCCAAGCAGCTTGCGGTAAACGCAGGTGTGGCGGTATCGGATGAAATACCGCTCAGTATGACAACGGCTATCTTCCCCAAGACCGAGGTATATTATCACGGAGTCAGAGTTGGCGAATACTCGGGTGACGATATTGCCGTTTCGGGAGTACTCTCCCACTTCAATATTGAGCTTGGCGAAAACGATGTCGTCAACCACAACATGGATGACGGTCTGTTCTACGGAATGACTATCCGTGTGGACGAGGTCTACTACAAGGAAAAGATCGTTGAGACGGTTATTCCCTTTGACATTGTGGAAATAGAATCACAGACTGTTCCGAAGGGAACACGTGTCGTTGAGACCGAGGGTGTTATGGGTTCCTCCCAGAAGGTTGTTAACGTGAAGTACGTTAACGGAGAAATTGTTGAGGAGTCCGAAGCGTCAGACAGATACATCGCACCTGTAAACGAGGTAGTGTATATAGGTGTCGGAGGTGTGTTCATTGCCCCCGACGGAACAAAGTACAACTACTCATATTACCTTGACGTTACCGCTACCGCTTACACACATACAGGTGACCCCACTTATATGGGAACTGTTGCCGAGGTGGGCGTTATAGCCGTTGACCCGAGAAATATCAAGCTCGGTTCAAATGTTTACGTTATCGGCGGATACGGAGATTACGGTCTTTGCCGTGCCGAGGACATCGGAGGCGGAATCAAGGGCAAGCGTATCGACGTATTCCTTGATACGGAAGAGGAATGTGTGAGATTCGGACGCCGCAAAATGAGAGCGTATGTAATGGAATAATAGCCAAAGGGCAAGATGCGTTATACATCTTGCCTTTTTTTCATTCTGTCGCTTTTATTATTTCAATACATTTATCGCAGAGCCTTTTCCCGTTGCCCATGCTCCCACCGCACAGCGGACATTTTGGTGTTTTTAGTTTGATTATAACATTTTCACCGTCTGTGGAAACTGTGAGAACATCGTTTGTCCTGATTCCGAGTAATGTTCTTATTTCCATGGGAATTACCATTCTTCCCAGACCATCTATTCTCTTTTGCATTGCAGTTATTTTTGTTTCTTTCATTTTACACCTCATATAACAATTACTGTAATCGTATTACGATTACAGTATAATCTATTACTCTGTCGAATATTGTAAAAATATGAAATTTAACAAAAAAATACTTCGGAAAAAATCATTTTCTCCGAAGTATTTTTTTTAATTCTTTTTGGCGTACTCAATCATTGTTTCAACAACTGCGAATATCTTTTCCTGCTCTTTTTGCGGAAGCTTTGCTATTTCCTCCGACAAAACACCTTCCTTATGGCGATGTCCCGTCTTTATAACGTCGCAGAATATATCATCCGCCGTACAGTCAAGTATATTCATTATTTGAACGAGCTTTGAGAGTTTTATATTATACACTCCTCTTTCAAAGCTTGACATATGATGAGTACTTATGTCTATTATCTCCGCCAGCTCTGCTTGTGTATATCCTTTTTCTTTACGAAGTTTCTGAATTCTTTTCCCAATAGTCTTTTCAGGCATAGTTATCACCTCACCGTTAGTATAATCGTATAACGATTACATTGGAAGTTCGCAATACGTACAGTGTGTATGTATAAAGGTGAGTTAATTATACCTTTGTATGTAAAATTTAAAATAATAGTTTGTTACATGGTGTTACGCAGTAAAATATAATATATTTTCTCACAAAAATAATTGACAACATCACGATACCGTGATATAATAATATTGAAAAATATCTGATAAGGAGAATAAGAATGCCCGTATTGTCAAGATTTTACGGAATCATCATAAGGATGTACTTCCTTCAGAGCGAACACAATCCCCCTCACATCCACGCAATTTACAACGAAGATGTTGCATCGATTGATTTTATGACGGGAGAAATACTTGAAGGTCACTTGCCCGACAAAGCAATAAATTTGGTGCGTGAGTGGCTTACTTTGCACAAAGATACCTTAATGGAAATTTGGAAAACTCAAGAATTTAAAGCCATACCGCCCCTTGAATAATTTTGGAGGTTAAGCTCATGTTTCACAAAATAAAAAATGTCTTTCCCCTCTCGGACTACAAATTAAGTGTACAGTTTTCCGAGGGTATAACCAAGATATACGACATGAATCCATTGTTTAAAAAAATACCTGCTTTTGAGGAATTGAAAAACAATACTGCCGAGTTTTCAAATATATCGGTTGATATAGGCGGATACGGGGTTGTATGGAATGACCGTCTCGACCTTTCGTGCGATGAGCTATGGGAAAACGGTGTTCAAGTTGATACTCCGTTTGACAACCTGATGGCATTCAGCGACGCCACCGAGCTGTGGGGTCTCAATGAAAGCACTCTGCGCAAAGCGATCGCTTACGGAAAACTCGTAAACGGAGTTGATGTTTGCAAATTCGGTAAGCAATGGATAGTTTCTGTAAATGCTATGGAAAGAGAATACGGAAATCGTCAAAACAGGATATAAATTTGCATACAAAATGCGAGGTCTTTTGACCCCGCATTTTTGTCATTTGCAAACAATTTTTCCGTCTTCGACATCTACGATAACGGTGGAGCTTTCGGAAATATCTCCTCCGATAATCTTTTTTGCCACAAGGGTTTCAACTGTGTGCTTGATATAACGCTTTAAGGGACGTGCTCCGAATTGTGGGTCATATCCGTTTTCGGCAAGGTGCTCCTTTGCGGCATCTGTAACGCTGAGTGTGATTCTCTGCGCTTCAAGTCGTTCCTTGAGAGATGCAAGTGTCAGGTCAACAATTTTCTTTATGTCCTCCATTGACAGAGGTGTAAAGATAATCGTCTCGTCAAGACGGTTTAAGAATTCGGGACGGAAGCTACGCTTGAGAATTGCATTTATTTCGTTTTTCGCCTCATCGGTTATTCTGCCGCTTTCCTCAATTGATTCAAGAATGACGGGAGAGCCGAGGTTTGAGGTGAGAATGATTACTGTGTTTTTGAAATCCACTGTGCGTCCCTGGGAATCGGTAATACGTCCGTCGTCCAGCACCTGCAAAAGGATATTGAACACATCGGGATGAGCCTTTTCTATTTCGTCGAAAAGAATTACCGAGTAAGGTCTGCGTCTTACAGCCTCGGTAAGCTGACCGCCCTCTTCATAGCCGACGTATCCGGGAGGCGCTCCGATGAGACGGGATACGGAGAACTTCTCCATATATTCGCTCATATCTATACGCACCATATTCTTTTCGTCATCGAAAAGACTTTCGGCAAGAGTTTTTGCAAGCTCTGTTTTTCCCACACCCGTGGGACCGAGGAACAGGAACGAGCCGATTGGCTTATCGGGGTCTTGTATTCCCGCTCTTGAGCGGATAATTGCATCCGAAACCGAGGTCACAGCCTCCTCCTGACCGATAACACGGCGGTGAAGCACTTCCTCAAGATTTTGAAGCTTATCCTTTTCGCCCTCCACCAGCTTTGATACGGGGATTCCCGTCCAACGCTCGACTATTCGTGCTATCTCCTCGTCTGTAACCTTGTCACGGAGCAGCTGATGCTCACCAGATGCCGCCTTTTCCGCTTCTTCTATCTTTGCCACAAGCTCGGGCTTCGTCTTGTACTTGAGCTCGGCGGCACGGTTCAGGTCGTATTCATTTTCCGCCTTTTCTATTTCGTAGTTTACACCCTCAAGCTCTTCGCGAAGCTTTTGCAGATTCGTAATGGAGTTTTTCTCATTCTCCCATTTTGCGTGAAGTCCCTTGAACTCGTCACGCATCTCGGAAAGCTCTCGCTTGATTTCATCAATATGCTCACGGGAGAGCGGGTCGGTCTCCTTGGAGAGTGCCGCCTCCTCTATTTCGTGCTGAATTATTTTTCTCTGTATGATATCAAGCTCGATGGGAAGTGAATCTATTTCGGTGCGTATCATTGCGCAGGCTTCATCCACAAGGTCAATAGCCTTATCGGGAAGAAAACGGTCGCTGATGTATCTGTTTGAAAGCACCGCCGCCGATATGAGGGCAGAGTCCTGAATCTTTACACCGTGGAAAACCTCGTACCTTTCCTTGAGTCCGCGGAGTATCGCAACGGTATCGTCAACAGTAGGCTCACCCACAAGTACAGGCTGGAAGCGTCGCTCAAGTGCGGGATCCTTTTCGATGTACTGTCTGTACTCGTCAAGAGTTGTGGCACCGATACAGTGAAGCTCACCTCTGGCAAGAAGCGGCTTGAGAAGGTTGCCCGCATCCATGGCGCCGTCGGTCTTACCCGCACCTACAATGGTGTGGAGCTCGTCTATGAACAAAATTATTCTGCCCTCGCTTGCCGACACCTCGCCAAGCACCGCCTTGAGTCTTTCCTCAAACTCACCTCGGTATTTTGCACCGGCGATAAGCGCTCCCATATCCAGAGAGAAAACAGTTTTGTCTTTAAGGCTTGCGGGAACGTCCCCCTTTACTATTCGCTGGGCAAGTCCCTCGGCAATTGCCGTCTTACCGACACCCGGCTCACCAATAAGCACGGGATTGTTTTTCGTCTTACGTGAAAGTATTCTGATTACGTTTCTTATTTCATCGTCTCTGCCGATTATCGGGTCAGGCTTCTTTGTACGGGCACGCTCCACCAGGTCAACGCCGTATTTGCTGAGAGCATCGTAGGTTTCCTCGGGGTTGTCACCGGTTACTCTCGTGTTCTTTCTTACCTCCGAAAGCACCGAAAGGAACTTTTCTCGGTCAATGGAAAAGAGTCTTAAAAATTTTGATATCTCTTTTCTGCCCGATTCCATAATACCAAGGAATATATGTTCAACGGATATGAATTCGTCCCCCATCGCCTTGGCTCTTTCCTCGGCGGAAACAAGAGCTCTTTCAAGGTCGGCGGAAATGTACATTCCGTCGGCGGGTCTTGACGTGCCCGACACCTTGGGTAAAGCCTCCACCATACGCCTTACCTCTGCGGCTGCGGCTTCGGGAGAAATGTCCATCTTTATCATAAGCTGGGGAATAAGTCCGTCCTTTTGCTCAAGAAGGGACAGTAAAAGATGTTCACATTCTATTCCGCCGTTGCCGTAAGTGGCAGAAAGCGACTGAGCACCCATTAGTGCCTCAAGTGATTTTTGGGTAAATTTCTGAGTATTCATTATTTTACCAATCCTTTCTTTTTCTTTATGTGCTTATTATATCCGCTATTTGTTAATAAATGGTTAATACATTGTTTCTTCACAGTAAACGTTTAGCAGTCTCTTAAGTTGAGTGCTAAAACTTTTGGTAAAAAATAATATATTTATGCAAAAAACCTTGACAAATTCTTCAAAGAGTGATACAATTACTCTACCTCTTTAGGCTTTAAATGTCGAGAGGGAGGCGCGATTATTCGCAAAAATAAACGGAGGTGCCGATATGAGAGTAAAAATTACCCTCGCTTGCAGCGAATGCAAGCAAAGAAATTACGACACGGTCAAGAATAAGAAGAATGACCCTGACAGACTTGAGATGCGCAAGTTCTGTAAATTCTGCCGTAAACACACTCTTCATAAAGAGACTAAGTAATCTCAACGATTAAAAGAGGAGGAAACGATATGGCAGAACAGAATGTACAGAAGACCAATAAGGTTTCGAAGTTTTTCAAGGATCTCAAGAGAGAAATGAAGAACATCGTATGGTCTCCCAAGAAGGATGTAGTAAAGAATACAACTGTTGTAATTGTCGTAACTGCAGTAGTTGCTATTGCCATCACACTTGTTGACGGTGGTTTGACAAGCTGTATTAACTGGCTCGCTGAGAAATTTTAATTTTTGAGGAGGCAGTATGACGCTTCAGGAAAACAACACGCCCCACTGGTATGTAGTTCATACCTACTCGGGCTACGAAAACAAGGTTGCTACAAATCTTGAAAAGATTGTCGAGAACAGAAACCTCGGCCATCTCATCCACGCCATCAGAGTTCCTGTTGAGGAAGTTGAAGGTGAAGGTGGAAAGAAGGAAGAGCACAAGCTTTTCCCCAGCTACGTTCTTGTCAAGATGATAATGAACGATGAAAGCTGGCACGTGGTACGAAATACCACAGGCGTAACCGGTTTTGTCGGTCCCGGTTCCATGCCCGTAGTCCTGCTTGATGAAGAAGTAGAAGCACTCGGGGTTGATACCGACGTTAAAACACTTGATTTTGCACTCGGCGATGTAGTAGAAATCGTTGGAGGTCCTCTTCAGGGCATCATCTCCTCCGGTAAGATACTTGAAATATCAGCCGACATGAAGCAGGTTAAGCTCCTTGCGAACATGGGTGGCAGAGAAACAGCCATCGAGGTAGATTCAGAGCTTGTAAAAAAACTTTAATTTTGTTTATTAACGGAGTAAAGCGTTAATAAATGCGTATGCAACTAAACCGAAACGGCGCCGTCATTCGCTATTATCGGGCATGCGCATCAGTGGGAGGGACAAAATCCCGAATTTATTACCACATGGAGGTGTATTTAAAATGGCAAAGAAAATTATTGGATACGTAAAACTGCAGATACCTGCAGGAAAGGCAATGCCCGGCCCCCCCGTAGGCCCCGCACTTGGTCAGTACGGTCTTGCAATTCCCGCCTTTACAAAGGAATTCAATGAGCGTACAAAGAACGATATGGGTCTTATCATACCTGTTGTTATCACAGTATATGCAGACCGTTCATTCACATTCATTACAAAGACTCCTCCTGCAGCAGTTCTTATCAAGAAGGCAGCAGGCATTGAGAGCGGTTCAGGTGTTCCTAACAAGACTAAGGTAGCTAAGCTTACCAAGGATCAGGTTAGAAAGATAGCTGAACAGAAGCTTCCCGACCTTAACGCAATCAACATCGAATCAGCTATGAGCATGATCGCAGGTACCGCCAGAAGCATGGGCGTTACCGTTGAAGAATAAGGAGGTCGAGTACAATGTTTAGAGGAAAGAATTATAAAGAAAGTGTAAAGCTTGTTGACAAGACAAAGCTTTATGATGTAGAAGAAGCTTGTGATCTTGTTTGCAAGACTTCAAAGGCAAAATTTGACGAAACAGTTGAGCTTCACGTAAGACTCGGTGTTGACTCAAGACACGCTGACCAGCAGGTTAGAGGTGCTGTTGTACTTCCTAACGGAACAGGTAAGACAGTTCGTACTCTTGTTTTTGCAAAGGGTGACTTCGCAAAGGCTGCTGAAGCTGCAGGTTCAGACTATGTTGGTGCTGAAGAATTCGTTCAGAAGATTCAGTCAGAGAACTGGTTTGAATTCGATGTTATCATCGCTACTCCCGACATGATGGGTGTTATCGGTCGTCTCGGTAAGGTGCTCGGTCCTAAGGGTCTTATGCCCAACCCCAAGGCAGGAACAGTTACAACAGATGTTGCTAAGGCTGTTCAGGAAGCTAAGGCAGGTAAGGTTGAGTACCGTCTTGACAAGTCAAACATCATTCACTGTCCTATCGGAAAGGCTTCCTTCGGTCAGGAAAAGCTCGCTGAGAACTTCAATGCTCTCATGGGTGCTATCATCAAGGCTAAGCCCGCTGCCGCTAAGGGTCAGTACGTAAAGAGCTGTACCATTGCTTCAACAATGGGCCCCGGTGTTAAGGTTAACTCCGCAAAGCTCGGCTAATATGAAAAAATTCCGCCATGCAAACGCATGGCGGCTTTTTTATTCCCTATCAATTGACGACGTTTCTATTATCATTCTGTCACGTCGTGCGGCAGAAAGAACATACTGCATTGCAACGGTTACAAATATAAGCATTGCACCAAAAATAACAAAGGCAAGATTATAGCTTCCGAATATGTCATGGCAAACGTTTCCAAAGGGTGAGCCGATAGCAAAGCCTGCGGTGCTTGCCGAGGCGAAAACGCCTACAAATTTTTCATATTCCTTATTGCCGAAAAGTTCCATCGCAAAAAGCGGAAGCATAACGGTTTCAAGCGGAAGTGCAAAGGAAGAGAAGATACCTCTCACAAATGCGATAACGTGACCTGCGGGAGTGTCGGTAATAAGAATAAGTCCCGTTATGGAAATAAACGCACAGAAGAAGCAGATATTCATAGAAAGGCGCATACCCAACTTATCATACATAAAGCCCGTAGAGAATTTTGAAACGGTGAGCAAAATACTGCTTATACTTGAGATGTTGGCAACAAATGCCACGTCAATGCCTATATCATACATATGGGGAAAGCTGATACCGCCCAAGCCCTGAAGTGCCATGCCGGTGAAAAACATGCAAAGGATAGCTATATAGAAGTACGGCTTTCTAACGGCTGCAGAGTAGTCCATTCCAACCCATCCCGTTCCCCTCGCCTTACGCTTCTTTTTGGTAACGGTCACCTCTGAGGTGTCCCCCTTGGGTCTGTCACGGAAAAGTAAAATAACAAGTAGCAAAACAACCGCCAGCACCACCGCAACCATACGGTAGGAGGTACGGTAGCCAAAGGGCTTTCCTTCCTCAAAGATGATTGGGGAAATAATCTGCACTGCAATTGCACCGCCAATACCGTTAGCGGCTAAAATAGCACCGGTAACGGTTCCCTTGTTGGATTTGCACCATCTGTTTACAATGGCACTTACCATGGTTGTACCCGTCCAGGAAATACCAACACCGAGGAAGATACTTCCAATATAAAAAACAAAGAGATGCTCGGCAAAAGAGTTTATCAAAGCAAAGCATATCAGAGAGACAAATCCCGCACAGATGAGCTTTTTCGTTCCAAACTGTGAAACCAGCTTGCCGAAAAAGAGATTAACCACCGTGGTTGTGAAAAATCTTATGGTGTTAGTAAGTGAAAAAGCGCCTCGAGGAATATGTAATGCATCCGTAATGGCTGTCAGATACAGATTTCTACCACTGCTGCAAAGTCCGAGACTTGTAGCAATAATCAAAAAGCTCAGCCCAACGATTACCCAGGTATAACTAAACTTGATTCTTTTTGCGTTTTGTTCTTCCATTTTAGTTCCTTCTTTCTTGCGGATATTGTAGCAAAAGGCAAACCCAATGTAAATGGAAATAATGAAAGAATATGAAATTTTTGAAACAAATATTGTATGATGATATTGTAATTCACTTAAAAATATGATATTATGAAGGTGCAACATGGATAAAGTGAGAGAATTTGTATGCTTGATAACATAGAAAATTTGAAAATAATATCCGCACTTCACAAAACAAGCAAGCCCTACGGTAAGGTGGAGTCAAGAAAAGCCCACAGCTTCGGCATTCGTGTCAAGGGATCGGTTCAGTATACCTTTGCGGACAAAACCTTTACAGTAAACGAGGGAGAAATGATATTCTTGCCCAAAGGGAGCAGCTACGAATACAAAAAAGTGTCCGAGGAGGATACAGTCGTAACTATGATCAATGCAGAGGGTGACTTTGGTGAAGCAGCACCGTCGGTTTATTCGATAAAGGATTTTTACGACGCCGAGTACATAATGTATCATTTTGTTGACCTGTGGCGATTTGGAAATCAAAGTCAAAGATACCAATGCATTTCGCTGATGTACAGCTTGCTCTCCTATATTTCAAACCTTGATGCTCAGCAATACCAGGATAAAAAAAGATTAAATCTGATAGAGCCCGCAATCAAGTATTTACAGCGTCACATTTATGACTGTGACATGAGAATAAATGAGCTTCATTTGATGTGCGGCATCTCCCATACATATTTCAGGCAAATATTTATTGCTAAATTCGGAATGTCTCCGAAAAATTATGTACAGAGCAAACGGTTTTCATACGCCAAGTCGATCATAGACAGTGGGGAATTCAGCACGGTAAAGGAGCTGGCTGCCCTTGTGGGATATAAGGATCCATTGTATTTCGGAAAGGTGTTTAAGCAGCATTACGGAGTTTCTCCCGAAGGCTTCAATCAATGAAAGGATAACAGCATGAGATACATCGTAGACAATGACCTGCACATTCATTCAAAAATCTCTTTATGTTCAAATGACCCTGAGCAAACCAATGAAAGAATTCTCCAATACGCCAAGGACTGCGGCATCAAGACCCTGTGTCTCACCGACCATTTTTGGGATGAAACAGTAGAGGGCGCTTCGTCCTGGTATGAGGGGCAAAGCTTTAAGCACATAAGTCAGGCTCTCCCCTTGCCCACTCACAATGGCATTCGTTTTCTGTTTGGTTGCGAAACAGAGTTGACCCGCAATCTGATATTAGGCGTGTCAAAGAAAAAACTTGACCTGCTTGATTTCATTGTTATTCCCACCACGCATTTTCACATGAAGGGATATACCATCAGCGAAGAAGAGGACTCATGTGCAGAAAGCAAAGCCAAGGCATGGATAAAAAGGTTCGATGCTGTGCTTAATATGGACTTGCCCTTCAACAAAATAGGCTTTGCACATCTGACGTGTGGGCTTATTGACCGTGACAGAGAACAATATTTAAAAATCCTAAGTCTTTTGCCCTGTGACGAAATGGAAAGGCTTTTCACCAAAGCCGCAAAGCTCGGTGTCGGTATTGAGTTAAACAGCTTGGATATGAGCTTTCCGGACAGCGAGGCAGATGTAGTTTTGAGACCGTACAGAATCGCAAGAAGCTGCGGCTGCAAATTCTATTGCGGAAGCGATGCGCACCATCCCGAGACGCTTGACAAAGCGAAAGCAATATTTGAAAGAGCAATAGATATGCTTGAGCTTACAGAGGACGATAAATTTATAATATAATATAATATAAAGGAGTAAAAAAAATGAAAAAGCAAAAGAACGCAAACGTAATTCTCATCAGTCTTTTTGAGATAGCTGTCGGAATACTGCTTCTCATCAATCCCATAGGCTTTTCCAAGGCAATTATTGTAGGTGCGGGAATCGTCCTTTTGGCGGCAGGTATTTTCAATACAATAAAATACTTCCGTACCGAAATAAACTTAGCGGCAACGGGACAGTATCTTTTCAAGGGACTTATCGCTCTGTCTATCGGAGCTTTTTGCATATTCAACCGTGACTCTCTTGCAAACATTATCAATATACTCACCGCAGTTTACGGACTTATTGTACTTGTTGCAGGTCTCAATAAAATTCAGATTACTGCAGACCTTCTCAGACGTAAGAGTCCCAAATGGTTTATGGCGCTTATAAGTGCCGCAATATCAATCGTATGTGCGGCAATAATCATCTACAACCCCTTCCCCGGTACAAATGTCATCTGGATATTCATAGGTGTTACACTTATTGTTGAGTCTCTCGTTGACATCGCAACAGCAATAATGAACAGCGGCGAAAAGAAGTCAGAGCAAAAACCCGAACCCAAGCCTGAAGATGCTCCCAAGTCCGAAGACGAGACAAAGCCCGAGGAAAAGGATGCTCCCAAGGCTGACAGTGAAGAAACAAAGTAAAACAGGTACTATCATGGAATTTCCCTTTGAAAAAATCAAATCAATATCAAAATGGATAATAGCCATTGCCGCAATCTGCATTGTCATATTTCTGGGACTCCAGAATATTGGCATAATCGCAGATGCCTTCGGCTATGTCATCGACCTCGTGATGCCCATACTACTTGGCGGTATCATTGCACTCATACTTGACGTGCCTATGCGCTTTTTCGAGTCTCTGTTCTTCGCAAATACCGAAAAGCCGATTCTTCAAAAGCTGCGCAGACCGCTGGCATTTCTTGTATCTCTTTTAATTATTATAGGGGTAATAGTGGGCGTTATCTTCCTTGTTATCCCCGAGCTCATAGCGGCAATCAAGATAGTAATAGATGAGATTGTTGACCTTGTGGAAAATCTCCGCTCCATGTCTTCCGAAGAATTGAGCCGCGTTCCTCTTGGAGAATACATTCTCAGCCTCGACTGGGACGGAATCACCTCCGATGTACAAAACTGGATATACAGGCAAAGCGGTGATATATTGAATACGGCGGTAGGTACACTCAGCACACTGCTGGGCGGAATTTTCGATATTTTCATTTCCTTTGTATTCGGTCTTTACATACTATTCGGCAAGGAAACTCTGAAAAAGCAAGCCTCACGTATTCTCTTGGCATGGTTCCCCAAAAAGGTGGGGGAATGGACAATACACGTTGCCACAATTGCCAACACAAACTTCCGCAACTTTGTGTCGGGGCAATCACTGGAGGCTGTAATACTGGGCTCACTTTGTATGGTGGGTATGCTTATATTGCAAATTCCCTTCGCCCCTATGGTTGGTACATTGGTGGGTGTTACCGCTCTCATACCCGTTATCGGAGCATTTATCGGTGCGGGAGTCGGTGCATTTATGATACTCACCGTATCTCCGATAAAAGCTGTAATTTTCGT
The DNA here is from genome assembly GCA_015064635.1 of Oscillospiraceae bacterium. Lineage (GTDB taxonomy): Bacteria > Bacillota > Clostridia > Oscillospirales > SIG627 > RGIG6353. The sequence continues at coordinate 17,311 of SVRV01000032.1, read as the reverse complement.
AGTATTCCTTTTGATTCTTCAACAGCTTGAAGGAAACCTTATCTACCCCAAGGTTATGGGCAGCAAAATGAATCTGCCAAGCATATGCATACTTGCCGCCGTAACAATAGGCGGAGGAATTGCCGGAACTGTGGGTATGCTCCTCAGTGTCCCCATAGCCTCAACTCTTTACACACTTATAAAGGAATCCACCCTCAAGCGTGAAAAAGAAATGGAACGGTCTAAAAAAGAATTATCAAAGAAAAAATAAAACGGCAAACTGCCGTTTTATTTTTCTTTGCATGTTATTTTTATAAACATAAAGTACACAGACACCAGAGCCACAATTCCAATACTTATCCACTGGGATGTAGACAATCCCCCATACACGCCTCTGACAGCATCGCCCCTGGTGAATTCATTAAGGAATCTTGCAACAGCGTACATCACGCCATAGGAGGAAACGATATAAAAACGTTTTCTCGGCTTCTTGTGAACATTTATCAAAACGATACCGATTATAATGTTAAAAATCACTTCGGTAAGCTGTGAGGGGAAATACCCTTTGGTGCTTCCGGGGTAATGAACTGCAAATGGGCCGTCGTATTCCATTCCGTAGCAGCAACCTGCCAAAAAGCATCCCACTCTTCCCACCGCATGACCGAAGGGTACAAATGGCACTATGGCAAACTCCAGGCTTTCAAGCTTGAGCTTCATTATTTTGAGTCCTATAAGCATACCAAGAGCGCCACCCATAACACCGCCGTAGAACACTATTCCCATATCGTTCAAAAAGTCGAAATCCCCTGCCGTTATGCGTTCCCATATTCCCGAAGGAGAGTACTTTGTAACTATGTAAAGAAGCCATCCGAAGGCTATTGCAAATCCCACCGTAAGCGCCACTATGACAAGTGTGCCGTCAAAGGTTATTCCCACGCTTTTGCATCTTTTTCGTGACAATAACACCACAAGCGCTATTCCAAGAAGCATACAAAGTCCGTATGACGGAAGCCTTATTATTCCAAACAAATCTATAAACGGATACATTTTTACCTCTGTCAATGTTTTTATTACGTATTATTATAATATAAATTCCCGTCTATGTCAACAAAAAGGGCAGTAAAACCCATTCAAAGGAGTTTTACTGCCCCGTGCTTTAGTTCAGAAATTCTTCAGGGTCAATATATTCGCCTTCCTTGGTTACCTCAAAATGCAAATGAGGTCCCGTTGAAATTCCGGTTGTCCCCACAGTACCGATAACCTGACCGCAAGAAACAACATCTCCCGTGCTGACACATACAGAGTCAAGATGAGCATTTGTTATTTCGATATCTCCGCTCTCAACCGTAACATAATAGCCCTTTTCCGTGTCATAACCTGCGAAAACAACGGTTCCCGATATAGCAGATACAACCTCCGTACCCTTCGGTGCGATTATATCTATCCCCACGTGAGGTCTGTCGTTATCACCGCTTGAAAATCCTCTTGAAAGCTCTCCGTCACACGGATAAACGGGAATAAATGCTTCTTCACTTTCCAAAGGAGTCCCCTCTTCATCCTTGACTTCAACGTCGGGAATCTGTTGCTCCTCGGATATCGGTGTGCTGTCTTTCGTTTCTTTCTCGGGGGTTTCCAAAAGCTTGCCGTTCACAATTCCGCTTGCGAAAACTGTTGTGCTGAGTAAGAGCACAGACAGCACAATAGAAATAACCGCCGTTTTTTTGCTGACCTTGAATTTGTTTTTAATCATTTCAAACCTCCTTTTTAACACCTTTCTGTTACTTGTCATATTGCTTGTAAAGGCTACGAATCTTGAATTTCCGACACTTACCAATGACAGCACGGTGTTGACGTAACCGATTTCCTCCTCCCTTGTCATATTTTCCACAACCTTCATATCGCAGGATATCTCGCATTCGATATTGATTTGTGAGGTTATAAAATACACAAAGGGATTGAACCAATGAATACATTTTACCGTGAGTGCAAACCATTTGTATAAAACGTCCCGTCTTTTGAAATGTGTCATTTCGTGGGACAAAATATTTATGATCTGTTCTTTTGTCATCTCAATGTCGGGAAGCAAAAGAATGGGTTTGAAAAGTCCCATAATGAAGGGAGATGCAATCTCTCCGCTTTTTCTGACCTCGATGCTTTTATCCGTGAACAGTGAAAGCTGAGGCAGAGAGGATAAATGTGAGCTTTTGCGAACTTTGGCGCAGAATACAGCGTATCCAAGCACTTTTGAGGAAAAAAGCAGCACTGTAACAAAAAGCCAGATTTTTGATACAATGTCAAAGCTTATTATCTCCTCACGTCCTTCGGGGACGTATTTGAAGGACGGTGCCATCTCCGCCATACTATCCGTGGCAATCTGTTGCGTCTCCTGTGTCACATCTGTCACAGTCTCCCTTGCAATGCTTTGAGGAGGCTTTTCTTCAAAGGAAAGCCTTACGGGCATAACCATCACAACAAGTACAATCAGCCACACATAGTAGTGCCACGCACTTGAAAACCGACTCCTTGTAATAGGCTTCAGAGCCGAAACGGTCAAGGCGAGAAGAGTACCGAGCGCAGAAGTAATAAGAACGGCTTTAAACAAATACTCCGTCATATTTACTCCTTGTCTTCAAAAATTGCCCGAAGCTCTTCAATTTCCTTATCACTTATCACCTGCTCCTCAAAAAGAGAAAGCGCAAAATCCTTTACAGAACCGTTATAAAGACTCTTTATCAGATTCTTTGTCTGCGAGCCGCGGTACTCCTTTTGAGAGATTATTGGTGTGTAGTAATACAGCTTTCCTCTCTTTTCTGCTTTTATCGCACCCTTATCGACAAGCCTCGTCAGGAAAGTCAATATTGTGGTACGCTTCCAGTTTTTGTCCTCAACAGCTTCGCTTATGTACTGGGAGTTGACACTCTCCCCCGCATCCCACAGAACCTTCATTATCTCAAGCTCCGCTTCTCCGATGTTAATATTTCCAGACGTCATAGAAATACCTCCATTTTTATATTCTACATTCGTAGTCTGTATGTATTCTACAACAGTAGACAACAAAAGTCAAGAGGTTTTTGAAAAATTTTTCAAAAAAATAAATGAGGCTGTGAAGTACAGCTTTATTTTATTGACAATGTTTTTGAGATGTGCTACAATACGCTCAAAGGAAAAGCAAAGGAGAATAATCATGAAGATAACAGAAAAAGGATTGGTACGCCAAGGTCAAGACGGTGCAATTTTTGAAAACCTTCTGTTCAGATTTGAAGGAAACGGTCAGTGCTTTGTTTATGAGCTTGAGGATTTGAAGCCTGTTGCCGAATTCACTCTTGACAAGGCAGAAACACTTGTACCCCACTGCAACTCGGTAATGTTCGGAAAGGAATACTTCAAGGAGGATGATGAATTTCCCCTTCTTTATGCAAATATATATAACAATTATGCGGAAAAGGAAAACGAGCACTGCGGTGAATGCTGTGTATACAGACTTTACCGTGAAGAGGGCATTTTTAAAACAACGATGGTGCAGGTCATCAAAATCGGCTTTACAGATGACACTCTTTGGCGCTCGGAGGGTGTGAAGGATGTACGTCCCTGGGGAAACTTTGTTGTTGACCGTGAAAACAGTCGGTATTATGCCTTTGTAATGCGTGACGGTGACAAAACAACACGTTATTTTGCCCTTCGTCTTCCCACTCTTGCCGACGGATTTGAAGCCGTGCTTACAAAAGAGGATATCATTGAATACTTTGATACACCATATCACAACTTCTTGCAGGGTGCTACCTGCCATAAAGGAAGAATATACGAGGTTGAAGGCTTTCACGAAAGAATACGCCCCGCAATACGAATCATTGACCTTGAAAAGAAAGAGCAAATATTCCATGCCGATTTCTACGAAGCAGGCTTCATACACGAGCCTGAGCTTATAGACTTTTGGGGCGATAAATGTATTTACGGAGACAATAAGGGAAATATTTTTGAACTTGAATTCAATAATTAAATAAATTTTGGGTGTGGCAATTTGCCACACCCATATTTTTTAATCTATCTCTCTCCCTGTTGCTTTTTCAAGCTTCCCGGTGCAATCCCGTATCTGCTTTTAAACCGTCGCACAAAATTGGGATAATCATCAAATCCACTTTCCGAACACACCTGCATTACAGTTTTGTCGGTGTGCTCAAGAAGCTTTTTGGCATATTCGAAACGTAATCTGTCAACGTATTCCTTGAACCCTATATTAATTTCTTTTTTGAAAAGTGCAGAAAAATAAGTAGGTGTAAAGCCTGCGTAGGCGGCGGTATCATTAAGGGTAGGATTTTCTCTGAAATGCTCTATAAGATATACAAGTGCTCGGGAAAGAGTTGACATCTCCGCATCGTTGCAGTTTTTTATCAATGCAAGCTTACAAAGCACCGCATTCAGAAGAAAAGAGGCATATTCCTCATTCTTATGATGTTCGCAAAGCTCGGAAAGAAGTGCTTCAACGAAGATTTTATCCTCTCCTTCAAGCCTGATGCTAAGCCCTTCGTTGTTCCTTATCAACCCCAGGAGAAATGCGGTATTGCATATTTTTTCGGAAAACATAGTATTGTAAATAACACAGTTTTCGGCATTGAAGCTGTGGAAGTTGAGAGGTGTCATGAAATAAAGCATACCCTCTTTTATTTCGCTTCTCACACCGTCCATTATATGCTCTCCCCGTCCCGCGTAAAAGTATTCTATTTCAAAGAATTCGTGGCTGTGTACGGAACATTCTCTCGAATAATTTTTTCGTGAAGAATGTATTGCACCTTTGCCGATTTCATATTCTTTTGTTAATCTTCGCATAATCCTCACCCTTTGAAGTATAACACAAAACGTAAAAAAAGACAATCTTTTCATATAAAAAAACATTGATAAAAATTTCGTTGATGATAGAATAAAATTGAAAGGAAGTGACTCTTATGTCAGAAACACCAAGAAATAAAAAAACAAGAAAAATAAGAGAGTATTTTAACATTTTGAAAGGACTCATCTGGAAAAACGAAAGAAATATAGACGGCATTGAAATATGCTATTGCGGATATAAAAAGTCGAACACTCCACCTCCTCTTACCGAATTCAAGCCTTTGGGAGAGGACTGCCTATGGGGAGGCGTGGCACACTGTCATGCATGGTTTCACTTTACCCTCCCCGAAACTCATGAAAACGACTGGCTGACGGTTGAAACCGAGCATAACGGTTGGAATGTATTCAACCCACAATTTATAATTTATACCGACGGCTTGCTCCGTCAGGGTCTTGACACCAATCACCGTGAGCACTATATCGGTAAAGCAGAAAAAACAGATATTTATATTTATGCATACATTGGCTCACAGCCCACAAGTGCAAAGCTCATAACAAAAATAAAAGAGCGTGACACGGATATTAGCGGTCTTTACTATGATATTGCCTACCCCATCACTATGCTTGACTGCCTTGACACAGAGGGGCACGAATATTCCGAAATTGAAACACATCTTTATCGTGCAGTATCACTTCTTGACATGCATGAGGTTGGAAGTGAGGAGTTTGCAAAGTCGGTAAAAGAAGCAAGGACTTACCTTGCCTCCACCCTTTACGACAGTGAAAAATGTCCCGGTATTGATGCATCCGTTTCGGTTATCGGACACACTCACATTGACTGTGCGTGGAAGTGGACCTTTGAGCAGACAAGGGAGAAGGTACAACGCTCATTCGGTACAGTAAAGGAGCTTATGAAGCTCTATCCCGAGTACAAGTTCATGTCATCCCAGGCACTTCTCTATAAATATCTCAAGGAGGAGGCTCCCGAGCTTTATAATGAGGTAAAAGAGCTCATAAAGGCGGGCAGATGGGAGTGCGAGGGTGCCATGTGGGTAGAGGCTGACTGTAACCTCACCTCGGGCGAAAGCCTTGTACGTCAGGTGCTCTATGCAAAGAATTTCTTCAAGGACGAATTCGGTGTTGAGAACCGTGTGCTTTGGCTTCCCGATGTATTCGGATACTCGGCGGCTCTGCCTCAGATTCTTAAAAAGAGTGGTATTGATTGGTTTGTTACCTCGAAAATAAGCTGGAATGACATGAACAGAATGCCATATGATACCTTCCGTTGGAGAGGAATCGACGGAACGGCAATAAACACTCAGTTTATCACAGCTCAAAATGTAACAAGAGAGCCTACCCTAAATTTCACCACCTACAACGGAAATACAAATGCATCTGCAATTCTCGGCACATACAAGAGATATTCCGAAAAGAATCTGTCAAACGAAGCCCTTTTGCCTTATGGATGGGGTGATGGTGGCGGAGGACCTACAATTGAATATCTTGAACTTGCCCGCCGTGGAGAAAAGGGTATCCCCGGCTGTCCCAAGGTGAAGCAGGAATTTGCAGGCGACTTCCTTAAGAGACTTGCAAAGAAGATAGAAGGTCATCCCGAGCTTCCCGAATGGCGTGGTGAACTGTATCTCGAGTTTCACAGAGGTACTTATACTTCTATCGCCAAGAACAAGAAAAACAACCGCTATTGCGAATTTCTTTACACTAATGCAGAGATGCTGTCAACACTTGCAAAAGAGCTTTTCGGGGACACCTTCCCCAAGGAAACACTCCACCGTGGCTGGGAGGATATACTTTCAAATCAGTTCCACGATGTAATTCCCGGCTCTTCAATAAAGGAAGTATATGACCAATGCGATACTGACTATGCAAGGGTAAAAGAAAACGGTGAGTTAATAGTCAACTCTGTCAAGGAAAAAATCGCCGCATCTCTTGATAAAAAGCGTGGTTATGTAGTATTTAACCCCCATTCCTTTGAAGGAAACGGATATGTAAAGCTTGACGGCAAGACGGTCAAGGTAAAGGGTATCTCCCCCAAGGGATATTCGGTAACAAAGGATTTCACCGATACCCAATCCATCACCTTTGACGGCAAGACGGTTGAAACCGACCTTCTGAAGGTAACCTTTGACGAGGCTTATCAAATCGTTTCGATATACGACAAGGAAAACGGACGTGAAGTGCTGACAAAGGGTAAAACAGCAAATGAACTTCGTATATATGCCGACCGCCCCGATGCATATGATGCATGGGAGTGGCAGGAATATTCAAGAGATTCCTATAAGGTAATCAATGCATTTGACGAAGTTGAAACAGTAAATGACGGTGCTCGCTTCGGAATAAAAATAAGCCGTTCATTTATGGGCTCAAGGCTCATTCAAACAATATGGTTCTATGAAGGAACTGCGAAGATTGACTTTGAAACCTTTGTTGACTGGCACTCCAAGCACAATATGCTCAAAGTCGCATTCCCTGTTGATATCAATTCCGACAAGGCGACCTATGAAGTACAGTTCGGTACACTTGAGCGTCCCACCCACTTTAATACAAGCTGGGATAAGGCAAAATTTGAGGTATGTGCACACAAATATGCGGATATTTCCGAAGGCAACTACGGCGTGAGTATACTTAACGACTGCAAATACGGTCACGATATTCACGACGGCGTGATTCAGCTCTCCCTTCTCAAAGCACCCACCGACCCATATAAGGATGCAGATATGGGCGAGCACACCTTCACCTATTCAATATATCCTCACAGCGGCAGACTTGATGCATCGGATACAGTAAAGGAAGCTTATTTCTTAAACTACCCCATGACTGCACTTCCAACATCGGGAGAATGTGACCTTATCCCCACATCAAAATCCCTTGTCGCAATTGATTCCAACCATGTTATTTGCGAAACGATAAAGGAAGAGGAAAAGGGCAGCGGCACAATAATCCGTCTTTACGAATGTAAGAATATGAGCGACAGAATAACACTGGGCATTGGCATCGAAGGACAAAAGGCTTCTCTTGTCAATCTGATGGAGGAGGAAATTGACGAGCTTGAAATAAAGGATAGAAAAATATCTCTTGACATCAAGCCGTTTGAAATCGTAACAATCAAGCTGTCATAAAGAAAAAACACATAAAAACATGGAATTTTCCTATATACAATGTGCTTTCTGCATGATATAATACAATCGGAGGGATGAAGAAATGATAGATAAATCCGCACAAAACTACACTCTTTTTATGGCCAAAACAGACCCCGAGAATTATCCGAAATGCAGTTTGCCCGAGGGCTTTACCTTTGCTTTTTACAAAAGCGGAGACGAAAAGGAATGGGCACGAATTGAGTGGGAGCTTGGACAGTTTGACACAGTTCAGGACGGAATTGATTGTTTCAAAAGAGAATTTTTTGAAGGTCAGACGCTTCGTCCCGAGGACAGAATGCTGTTTGTAATGTCCCCCGAGGGTGAATATGCCGCGACCCTCACACTCTGGAACGGAAACCATTTCGGCAAGGAGTATCAGCGTGCTCATTGGCTGGCAGTAAGCGATAAATTTGCAGGCCTCGGCATTGCAAAGGCACTGCTTTCAAAGGTGTTGGAGCTTTTCGGCGAGCTTGGGTATAAGGATTTTATCTACCTTGCCACAGGCTCCTGGTTTTATCCCGCAATTTCCATATACAGAAAGTACGGTTTTAAGGAATACACCGAAGCAAAATCCCTTATCCCCGACGTGAGCGACGAGGATTTTGCAGAAAACACAAAAAAATGTATTGAATATGTCAATCAAAAGCTGAACAAATAACCTACTGGCAATAGGTTGAGCAGACTGAAATGGCTGTCTCAAATGCGATTATTTCACATTTGAGACAGCCTCTTTCCTTTGTATTAATTTTATAAAGCCTATTCCACTATATTTCCGTCAGTGGAAATCACAACGACTCTCCGGGGAATAAACTTGCCGCTTGCCTGAAGTGCTTTTTTCACTGCAAGCTCTATTCCACCGCAGCAGGGCACCTCCATGCGGGCAACGGTTACGCTCTTGATGTTGTTGTCTCGAATTATTGCGGTAAGCTTTTCGGCATAATCTCCTTCGTCAAGCTTGGGACAACCGATAAGCGTAATGTGATTGCGGATAAACTCATTGTAGAAATTTCCGTAGGCATAGGCTGTACAGTCTGCCGCTACCAGCAGGTTTGCGCCCTCAAAATAAGGCGCCCTCACGGGTACAAGCTTGATTTGTACAGGCCATTGATTAAGACGGCTTGGGTTTGCACTGCTCGGTGACACAACGCAGGCACTTTTTTCTCTCTTTATAGCCTTTGAATGAGTTCCGGGGCAACCGCAATGGAGAGGGGCTGACTTTTCCTCCTTTGACTTTTTAACCGCCGCTTCATCATAGGCAGGTGCTTCTCTTTCTTCAAAGGTAATTGCATTTACGGGACAAGCAGGGAGGCAATCTCCGAGCCCGTCACAATAGTCCTCACGGGTGAGCCTTGCCTTTCCGTTTACCAGCTCAATTGCGCCCTCGTGACAAGCGTTGACACAAAGTCCGCAGCCGTTGCACTTTTCTTCATCGATTTTTATTATTTTTCTTATCATAATTATTTTCTCCTTTAGTACCTTGACTCTGCAATTATATTACAGTATGGATTTTAATAAAATAATATTGTTTTTCCAATGAAGCATTAACAATGTGAAAAAATTTGTGCGGAGGCTCGGATATATTTCCAAGTCCTCCGCACCCTTACTATATACTCTTAATATAACAGCGACGGCGTTTGTGCTGCTCTTTATCAAACATTTTCCAAAGGTCCTTCTTGGTCAATACCTCAAATATTTCAACATCCTTTGTTTTTACACTCACGGCATCGCCATCCTTGATAAAACAGTTACAATGTATCGTAACTCATTTCAAGAACATATGCAATAATTTTTCATTTAATTTGCTCTTATACGGTTGATAGCGCATGGGTAGGTCCAGCCATGTCTTTTTATCCACCATTGATTTATAATGGGAAAAGGCATCAAATCCGTCCTTACCGTGATAAGAGCCCATTCCGCTCTCACCCACACCGCCAAATCCCATATTACTTGTGGCAATGTGAATAATTACATCGTTGATACAGCCGCCTCCGAAGGAGAGCGATGAGTTTACTCTTTCTATATGCCCTTTATCGCCGGTAAACAAATAAAGTGCAAGTGGCTTGTCCCTCGTTTTTAAATCATCCACTACCTCATCAAAATCATCAAAGGTAAGAATGGGCATGATAGGACCGAATATCTCCTCCCCCATCACCGCATCGTCATAGGTCACGTTGTCCATAACAGTCGGTGAAATACGACAAGTCGAGGCATCGGCACTTCCGCCAAATACCACCTTTTTTTCATCAATCAAGCCGCAAAGTCTTGCAAAGTGCTTTTCGTTGATGATTTTGCCGTAATTCCCGTTTGCAAGGGGATTTTCGCCATACTGCTTTTCAATTTCCGAAATGACAGCCTTCAAAAATTCGTCCTTGACCGACCTTTCGCATAAGATATAGTCGGGAGCAATACAGGTCTGACCGCAGTTGAGATATTTGCCGAATACTATACGCCTTGCCGCAAGCTTTATATTTGCGCTTTTGTCCACTATGCAAGGACTTTTTCCGCCAAGCTCCAAAACAACAGGTGTCAAATGCTCTGCGGTATGACGGAGCACCTCACGTCCCACCGCCTGACTTCCCGTAAAGAATACAAAGTCAAATTTTTGGTCAAGGAGTGCTCTGTTTTCAGCTCTGCCACCCGTAACCACCGCCACATATTCGGGAGAAAAGCACTCTTTTATGATTCTTTCCACCAACTTACTTGTAGCGGGAGAATATGCACTTGGCTTGACAATCGCCGTATTTCCTGCGGCAATTGATGCCACAAGAGGGTCAACTGTCAAAAGGAAGGGGTAATTCCATGGGCTCATTATCAAGGTGTTACCGTAGGGGACTGGCTGTTTGTAGCTGCGGGAGGGAAACTGCGCCAAGGGCGTTGAAACCCTTTTCCTTTTGGCAAGACTCCTTGTGTGCTTTATCATATAGGTGATCTCGGTAAGCACCATACCAATCTCACACATGAAGCTCTCATAAGCGCTTTTTCCAAGATCACTTTTCAATGCCTCGCATATTTCCGTCTCAAGGCTTTTTACCTTTGCGTACAGCTTTTTTAGTTGCTCTATACGGAATTTCACAGGGATAGTCGCACCGCTTCTGTAATATGCCCTCTGCTTTTCGAGCAAGCTCTGTATTTCTTCCTTTGTCATTTGTTATCTCTCCAATCAATTATTTGCAAAAATACTTCGCTATTCTTTCCATGCGCTCCTCCTGCTTTACCGAGAAGGGGCATCTTTTTTCACAATGTCCGCAATGAAGACAAGCCGAAGCGTTGACAGAAAGCTTTGTATAATGGTTCGGCTCCCTTCGGCTATACCACCCATACCAAGCCCCAGTACACCGAATTTTTCTCTATTCGTACCGTGGGGCAGCCTTCTGTATTCCATAAATGCAACTCCTTATATCAAAATTCCGTTACAGTGGTCAATTTCGTGCTGAATAATCTGTGCGGTAAAGCCCTCAAAGGTCTTGATACGTGTTTGAAAATCAAGTGTTTCCCACTTGACCTTAACAGTCTTATACCTCTTACAAGGTCTCGGTCCTCCGAGAAGAGAAAGACAACCTTCTTCCGTGTCATACACGCCGTCTTTTTTTATAATCTCGGGATTTAGCATCACTGTATATACGGGTGATTTCCCGCTTTCATCCAAAAATGCAATAATGCGCTTCTTCACGCCTATCATATTCGCCGCCATTCCCACGCAGGTCTCCTTATGTGCAATCAGCGTTTCCATTAAGTCCTGCGCAGTCTGCAAATCCTCTTTGGTAGCAATTTCCGACCTTCCTCCGAGGAATATCGGGTCATGTATAAGCTCTTTAATCATTTTTTCCTTCATCCAACCTTTTTGTATTTAATTGCTTCGTTTTCTCTGTATTGATATCCGGAATAAATACAGCCTCGGCAAGAATCTCCGCCAAGGCTGATTTTTATGTACAAATACTTATTCTTTTATTACGTCCACAAAAACAAGGACAGAAAGGACTATGCCTATTAAGCTGTAAAGCTCAATGATTCCTCCGACAAGTCCAACTATAATACCAACAAGGGCTCCTATAACAGGAATCCAACCGGTAATTGCAGTTGCAAGCCAAAGCACAAGTCCTGCCAAGAAAGCCGCAACGACCCAAACGATAAGATTTACTACCAGTGACGAAGCATTTCCCTTTTCCACTTTAAAAGAATATGCCCAAACCTTTTTAACAATATCCATATCATATCTCCCTTCTTTAGTTTATATTATTATAAAACAAAACAGTATAATTTTCAAGCCTTTTGTTAAAATTGAATGCCAATAAGTTAAAAAGTCGGATTTGACATTATTTCAAATACGTTTCAATCATTTCAGTTGGGTCACAGCCGTTAATTTCCAATAAAACTACATCATTCCAGATTTGAAAAACGGTTTTTCCGTCAAACACAGGAGCAGATGAAAATTCTTCAAATGAATGGTATTCTTTCCCATCCTCGGTAAGACCAAACCAATATAAATCCTTGCAAGAACTTTCAGGTCTCTTCCCCATCCAACAAAATCCGTATTTTTCACTTCCGGATACCGAAAAAGCAATCTCAAGGCAATACTTATTTTCGGTTTCAAATTTCATAAGCTCAAACAACTGTTCAAATGTTATCATAAAGCCTCCATATGGATTACTCCACCGTTTTTACAAGCTCGTCCATGTCCTTTCGCTTCTTTGTGCGAAGCTTGTCTCCGTCCTTTGCGTATCCAAGGGTTATAACAAGTCTTACCGCACCGTCAAGAGTACATATTTTGCGTATCTCGCTATCGTCAAACCATCCGAGAATACAAGTACCAAGTCCTCTGTCTGTCGCCTCGGCTGTAATATACGCAGAGGCAATTCCGATATCAATGGAGCGATAATCGTTCTTTTTCACCTTTGCACCAAGCGCCGCCGTTGCAACATATGACCTTTCGGACAGCACCAGCATAACGGGTGCATCTGTTGCGAATTTATTCATTCCCATGCCCTGTGTGGCTTTTGCAACCCTTTTTGCCGCCTCACCTTTGCAAACTGTGAGTTGATAGGGCTGACCATTACAAGCAGAAGGCGAAAGGCGAAACGACTCAAGAATGGCTTGAAGCTTTTCCTCCTCCACCGCCTTTTCGGGATTATAGCTTCGACAAGACTGTCTTTTTTCTGCAATTTCGGTAAAATTCATAGTTTTCTCCAATCCTCTTTTGTTAAAAGCATAACGTGACCTGTGCGTGTTTCTCCAAGAAGACTCACCCAAAGTCCCTCAGTAGTATGGTGATATACAAATCCAAGCTTTTCCATCACCCGTCGGGATCTTGTGTTTCCGTCATAATGTCCGCACCAGATTCTTGCCATGCCAAGGTCCTCGAATGCATGGCGCAGAAGCTCCGCAGATGCTTCGGGAACAAGTCCTTGTCCCCAGAAGGGCTTACCTATCCAATAGCCAAGCTCATATTCGTCGTCCGTTTCGGCAATGTCATTACGGTGAAATCCCACACTTCCGATGGGCTTCCCGTCGGATTTAAGGCAAAGGGCATATGTTTCGGGTGCGGAAAACACCGTCCTTATAATTTCAAGACTGTTTTCCACACTTGTGTGTGCAAGCCAGCCTGCGGAGTAACCCACATCAGGGTCTGAGGCGTATTTGAATAAATCCTCAGCATCCTCCTCACACCAAGGGCGGAGAATAAGACGTTTAGTTTCAAGTATCATAATTTATTGCACCTTTATTCCACAAAATTCATACCGTCCACCGTCTCACAAGACTTGGCGGTCATTTCTACCCACGCAGGTCTGAAGCCACTCTTTATAGCGTTGCGGACGGATTTTACATTGCACCATGCGGCACAGTAAAAGGGCACTTTCCCTCGGTTCAAAATTTCAATTGCAAGCCGACTTGTGAGAGCCGATGCAATACCTTGTCTACGATACTCGGGTAACACATCAATGCCTATTTGCCACATGGTATCACAATCCGCACTGCATCCTGCAAGACCAATGAGTCTGTCACCGTTATACGCTCCCACACCCAAAACATCAAGCTCTTTTCTCTTTTCGCAAAGAGCATTTGACCACTCGGGAAGATAAAGCCCCACAAAATCCGATTGCGTGAGAAGCTTCAGCTCATATTTGCAATCAAGGGCATGAAGAAATGTCACATCGGGCAAAAAATACTCCGCCATAAAGCATATTTTCTGTCCCTTTTTCATAAGAGCCTCATTTAAAACATGCAAATTCGGTGTTTCAAATAAATGCTCCACAGGGTATGAGTTTATATAATTTTCGGCTATTTCACGAAACTCCTCCGACACCGATGCCACAACATTGCTTCCGTAAGAAACTATCTGACAAGAAAAAGGGAGCTTCAGATACCGCCTTGCACACACACTTTCCCTTGATGTGACAATAACGTTTTCTTCCCTTTCAAAATCCTTTGCCTCAGCACACAAATCAAGAGCCGATTGCTCCATGGCGATTTTTAATATTTCTTTATTTGTAAGCATATCTTCCGCCTTGCTTTTTTAAAATATATTATCTTCTCAGCTTCTTACTTGGACAAAAATAATCCTAACAATTTGGTTTTAATCATTTTTCAACTCACTCGTGTTTTTATCTAAACCATTTAACAATTATAAAGCCAAGCAAAAGCAACCCTCATAACTGTTATAGACTAAAATCCCTGTGCAGGTAATGTTTCCCTTTGCATAATGGATTTGATATAAATTTTGGCATACTTTCAATTATTTCTTCTACAATCTCTTTGCTCACACGTCTAGATGCTCCAAAGGTTGATATACTCATTATAGAATTATTACGTTTTACACGTCTATTCAATTCTGTAACAAAACTACTTACAGAAGATATTGTTTCATCTCTCAACATCTCATCCAAGTAAAACACTATTGTTTTGGAAAAATCAAGTATCTTATCATGATACGATATCAATAGCAACTCACTTTCACCCGAATATTCCCACTTTGATACATCTTCCAAATCATTAACAAAATCAACAAAAGCCTTACAGCTAAACAACCAATCAACACCATCTATACAAGTAACCGTATTTCTATCCGGATAATCACTCCCGTTCCAATAAGCTCCATAACCCGGTAAATAGAAATTTATTTTCCCCCCTGTCAAATGGTGATAATAATTTAATGATTCTAAAATATCCTTACCTGTACATAAATCCGGACGAGTAAACAAAATACCAACCGTATCTTCAATCAATTCATTTTCAAGGATATGTTTTAACATATCCTCATATGTAATTGCGTCAATCATTCAACCACCACATTTTTTACAAAACTTCACTTTTTACGTTTTTTACATGCAATTTTTATACTGCTTCAGTCCAATTTTAAAATAAACATTTCACTTGTAAAGCTATTTGTTTAATTACCGGTACACATACTGTATTTCCGCATTGCTTATATGCGCTTTCAAGCGGTATTCCCCTAAAAATATACTCCTTTGAAAATCCTTGAAATGCCAAGCATTCCATCGGAGTCAATTTGCGAATTCCAAAATCGTCACGAATAATCGGTACTCGATCGTGATATGTTCCCATATTTGCTTTCAAAGTAGGACATATCTCCCATTTGCGTGTTGCTACTCCGCTGTCATCAATCCTGTAAATTCCTGATTTTTCGACTATTTTTGCATTGAGCTCCTTAAAATATCTACTGTTTGAGTCATAATAATAAATCTCATCATGTTTAATGCTACGGTCGATAACATCCTCAATGGTCGCTTCAAGGGGAATTGCTTCGGGAAATGTAAAGCGGTCGCAATCCTCTATATTCAGAAATGCCACGATAAAAATTCGTGCGCGGTTCTGCGGAATGTTGACATCGGTCGCGTTTATCACCTTATACTTTACGGAATAACCGAACTGCGCAAGGGTGTTATAGATGACGAGAAATGTTTTGCCACTATCGTGTTCCATAAGATTTCGGACGTTCTCCAACAACACTACTCTCGGACGTTTTATGTCAATGAAACGCGAAATCTCAAAGAATAGGTTTCCTCGAGGGTCTTTGAATCCGCGCCGATAGCCCATAATTGAGAATGGCTGACACGGAAATCCCGCAACAAGCACATCAATATCGGGGAGAGCACGAGGATCGACGTCGCGCACATCACCTTCTATAAGGTGCGTGTTCGGGAAGTTATGGCGGTAGGTTTTACAAGCCGAGGCATCCATATCGTTTGCCCAAGCGATTTCAAAACCTGCCTGTTCAAAGCCAAGATCTATACCGCCAATTCCCGAAAACAAACTTCCTACCTTGGATTTATACATCATTTGATAAATCTGACCTGCAAGTTCAGCTTCAAATAGTATTTTCCGTTTTCTTTATAGATACTGCCGAACTGGTGTCTGCTCGTGCTTGCGGTTTCAAACTTTGTATTCTTAACAAGATAGTTCTCAAACTCGTTACGATTGAACAAATGGTAACAAAGTACCGCTCCATCTTCACGAACAATGATATAACCGCCCGTTGCATCTGCTGTTCCGTCCCAGGGTTTGGAAGGAAGCATTCCGAGTGCACTTTCGGTCAAGAACTTCTTAAATTTATACTGATAGAAAGGATGACCTTTAGAAAGGTTGTATTTCATAGGATTAGCAGCGACAATGGATTCAAGAGCTTTTTCAACCGTATTGGCACCGGTAGAATAATATTCAGTCAACATATAGGCACAAATTTGTGGGAGATCGCCATCAATCAAGAGCAAATTGCTCTCAAAAGTATCGTTTTCCATGCCTGCATATCTCAAACCACAACCAATCGAGGTGAGGTAAGCCATTTTCTGCTTAAACAGTTTTGAACAGGACTCAAACTCTGCTGCGATATCGTCGGTGGGATTACCGGTAATCTCATAAATAAAGTTTGTAGTCTTGCCGGCGTTGACAAGTGTGGATGCACCACCGAGCCTCGACTTGATGCTGAATCCCTGTACAGACTCGTATCCCGTATTGATATCGTGAATTTTGATGCGAATATCTGCTTTGTCGCTTGATTTTGCCTTCAAGGTGCTAACGCTGATTCTGTCAAGAAAAGCTTCGGTATCAGCAGAAGCGAAGGAAGGCGAATTCGCTGCAACTATTTCCGCATAGAGCTTATCTGCCACACGTGCGAACTCATCGGAAGGAAGATCGATCATGGTTTCTGTGGTTTCGGTGTTGTAAACAGATACGCGCCCTGCATTGCGGTCAACACGAAATTCAAGAGCACCGATATTTTCGGTTCTTACGATATTGATGATGTTATAAAAGACATCGTCCATCTTGTTCAAGTCGGCATCCGCAGCATAGAGCTTGCCGACTTCAAGCAAACGGAGAAATACATAAATCTCACT
>SVRV01000031.1 GCA_015064635.1 Oscillospiraceae bacterium | reverse complement strand
GAAAGCAGAGCCACCAATACTCGTCACACTGTCGGGGATGGTGATGCTTGTGAGGTTTGAGCAGCCATAGAAGGCATTTTCAGGTATAGCCGTACCGCTTGTTATTGTCACTTTTCTAAGGCTTGCAGAAACAGAACCATAATTGTCCGAATATGAAGAAGCCCCAAAAATATACCCGAAGTGAGTGTTAGCAGTGCCATCTCTTTCTTTTCCTACATAGGGAAGAGTTATCTCCTCAAGGCTCGTGCAACTAAGAAAGGCAGATTCGCCAATACTTGTAACGCTCTCGGGAATGGTAATGCTTGTGAGACTCGTACATTCGCGTAAAGCATATGAGCCAATACTCGTCACACTGTCGGGGATGGTGATGCTCGTGAGGAACGTGCAATAATGGAAAGCATATGAGCCAATACTCGTCACACTGTTGGGAATGGTGATGCTTGTAAGACCTGTACAACCACTAAAGGCAAATTCGCCAATACTCGTCATGCTTGAAGGAATAGTGATTTCTTCGAGACTATCGCAATCATTGAAGGCATACCGACCTATGCTCGTCACACTGTTGGGAATGATAATGCTTGTGAGAATATCGCAATCATCGAAGGCATACCGACCTATGCTCGTCACCGGGTGTCCGTCAATTGTTGAGGGGATAGTAATAGAAATTACTGTCGCACTACAACTGGTTATAGTTACCTCTCCGTTTGAAACTTCATAGGACAGGTCGCCATAAGTTGCGGCCGAGGCGGTTATAGAGAATATTGCGACAGCCGATAGGCAAACAAGGAATAAGAGTAAAAGCTTCTTTTTCATAATTCTTCTCCTTAAAAAACAAAAAGTGTGCACAACCGAAGCTGCACACACTAAAAAATACAAACTCCGATTGTTGTCACACAAACTAACGTGAATACGGTATTTCAAACCTTTCATCCATACATACAAGTTAGAGGAATTTGTACTTTTCCATTGTAAGCTTATATGTATGACTTTAAGGGTATGCAAAAAGGGCATACCTCGAGTGTATGAAAAATACCAATATATTCAGTTTGTGTGACAAGATAATTATACCATTATTTGTATTTTTGTCAAGTAAAAAAGATAATATTGTTTACTATTGGGAGGAGGTGCTTTTTTGAAAAAAGCACTTCCTCCCAAACCCACCTATGAAAAACAATGTTTAATATTTTTTTATAATCAAAATCAAATTTTGTTTTTTGACTTACGGGGGATTTTTGCCGTAAAGCATTTAGCGGAGCGTGCAAAAATTCAAGCCGTGCAGTGAATGAATCCGAGCATTGAGTGAGAATGAACGAGTCGCAAAGAAAGTTTAAGAGAGGGTACTTTTTTGAAAAAGTATCCTCTCTCAATATAATAAAATAAATAGGCCAAAAATTATTCTTCTTCGCTGAACTGGTCTTTACCTACTCCGCATAAGGGGCATTCGAAGTCCTCGGGAAGGTCTTCAAACTTTGTGCCTGCCTCAATTCCGTATTCTGCGTCTCCTGCTTCTTCGTCGTATACCCAGCCGCATACGTCACATACATATTTTGCCATTGTTTTTTCCTCCGTTGATATAATTGATAATAATGTTAATAATAAATTAGTTTAAAAGTTTTTGAAGTGCCAAGAAACTTTTTACAAAAAGTTTCTTGGCAGGTACAGGACAGAGTCCTGTTATAAATAAATATTAAAGCACAAGCGAGGGTGCTGTATAAACTCTTGCGGCAAGCTCCTGATTGAGCATATAAAGGCTCTTGGGGGCCGAACCGAAGAGTTCCATTTTTGTGATAAGATCGTTTGCGTTTGTTTCTTCTTCGCCCTGCTCCTTAACAAACCAATCAAGGAACTGCATTGTTCTGAAGTCTCTTACGTCATACGCAGCTGCGTATATGTCGTTGATAAGAGATGTTACATACTTTTCGTGCTCAAGACCTGCTTCGAGAACTGCCATGTGGCTTGTGAGCTCCTTATCGGGCTTTGCGATAGCGTCAAGAGTTACCTTCATATTCTCATTCTGAAGATATGTGTAGAAAAGCATTGCGTGGTCACGCTCTTCCTGAGCCTGAACCTTGTACCAGTTTGCAAAGCCTTCGAGACCTGCTTCCTCAAAATAGTTTGAGAAATCAAGATAGAGATAAGCTGAATAAAACTCCTTGTTAATTTGCTCATTTAAAAGAGCGTGTACTTTTGCATCCATTAGTATATCCTCCTTTTATGGATTTATTTAATTTTTTCAAAATCTGCCACTCCGTGTTTGCAAAGCGGACAAATAAAATCTTCGGGTATATCGTCACCCTCGTATATATATCCGCAAATCTTACAAACATAGCCTGTCTTACCGTCTGTTTCGGGCTTAGGCTTTACGTTTTCGTGGTAATATGCATAGGTCATTGATTCCTTGTCGGAAATGACTCTTGCCTCGGTCACAGAACAGATAAACATTCCGTGAGTGTCAAGGTCGATGTACTGCTCTACCTTGAGAGACATGAATGAATTTATATATCTGGGAAGGAATGCGAGTCCGTTATCCGAGCGAAGAGGTGTTGAATCCGCAAATTTATCCACATTTCTGCCGCTCTGGAATCCAAAGGTTTCGAACACCGAGAACGGAGCGTCGGTAGTAAGACAGTTGATATTCATAATTCCCGTTTGCTTAATTATATGGTGAGAATAGTTCTCTTTATTTATAGTTACTGCAATTTTATTGGGTGTATTTGTAACCTGAGTAACAGTATTTACGATAAGTCCGTTATCCTTTTTGCCGTCGTTGGAGGTTACAACATAAAGACCGTAGCCAATATTGAAAAGAGCGTTCAAATCGTTTTTGTTTGCTGTTGAATCCTGCTGAGCAAGATAGTCACGGCAAAGCTCATCTGAAAGCGCACTGAGCTGCGCAGAGCTTTCTTCGTTCAACGCTGACATAATCTTAACAGTTGTATCGGTAAAGGTTAGATTCTTGCATTTTGAAAGCATTTCACGCATTACCTTTGCCGCAAGAGGTGCCCAGCTTCCGTTTTCGATAAGAGCAACCGTGCGGTTGGAGAAATTGCGCTCGGTAAGGTGATTTATAAATTCTCTCATAAACGGGAAGATTTCTGCGTTGTAGGTCGTTGTTGCAAGAACAAGCTTGCTGTATCTGAAGGCATCCTCAACCGCTTCTGCCATATCACAGCGTGCAAGGTCGGTAACCGTAACTTTGGGGCAACCCTTTGCACGGAGCTGTTCGGCAAGCTGAAGTACAGCCTTCTTAGTATTGCCGTAAACAGAAGTATATGCAATAACTACCCCCTCTGTTTCAGGCTGATAGCTTGACCATGTGTTATAAAGACCAATGTAATATCCAAGGTTCTCAGTAAGAACAGGACCGTGTAAAGGACAGATAATGCCAATATCAAGTCCTGCAGCTTTTTTAAGAAGTGCTTGAACCTGCGCACCGTATTTTCCTACAATGCCGATGTAATAGCGTCTTGCCTCGCACGCCCAATCCTCATCTGCATCAAGAGCGCCAAACTTTCCGAAGCCGTCAGCCGAAAAGAGAACCTTATCGGTACTGTCATAGGTAACAATAACCTCGGGCCAATGCACCATGGGAGCGGTTACGAAGTTCAGCTCATGCTTTCCGAGAGTGAGCTTTTCTCCCTCTCCCACTACAATACGTCTGTCCTCGAAATCCGTACCGAAGAAATTCTTCATCATTACGAAAGCTTTTGCCGACGAAACGATTGTTGCATCGGGATATGCTTTCATAAAGTTTGCAATATTCGCAGAATGGTCGGGCTCCATATGCTGAACGATGAGATAATCCGGCTTACGATTGCCAAGAGTATTCTGAATGTTATCAAGCCATTCGTGGGTAAAGGCGGCGTCAACTGTATCGAAAATAGCTATTTTCTCGTCAATAACAGCATAAGAATTATACGACATGCCATTGGGAACAACATACTGTCCTTCGAAAAGGTCTATCTTTTTATCATTGACACCAATATATTTGATATCGTTTGTTATAAACATACTTTCAACTCCAATATTTTGTTTTAGACAATTATAGCAGAAACAATAATTTATTTCAACAGAGTTTGAATAAATTATTGTTAAAAATTTCGCATCAGAAGCATTTTCCTGTTTTACAATCTTCTGCTTTGTCGAATCTGAAGCACAGCTCGTTGGGGCATTCGCCTTTTTCAAAGAAATCGTTTAGGTTATTTGCTGTGGTTTCGGCAATGTTTTCAAGTGCTTCTTCGGTGAGAAATGCCTGATGAGACGTAACAATTACGTTAGGCATAGAAATAAGTCTTGCCAGTATATCATCATCAAGAATGTGTCCGGAATTGTCTTCAAAAAACAAGTCTGATTCTTCCTCGTATACGTCCAGGCAAGCAGCTCCAACCTTACGTGATTTTATAGCGTTCAAAAGAGCCTCTGCATCAACAAGCGCGCCACGTGAGGTGTTTATAATTACGACTCCCCTCTTACATTTATCAAGAGCTTCTTTGTCTATTACATGATAGGTGTCATCGGTAAGAGGACAGTGAAGAGAGATGATGTCGCTATCGGAAAAGATTGTGTCAAGAGATACATATTCGATATCATCGGATGACGGGTACTTGTCATAAGCTATAACCTTCATTCCGAATCCACGGCAAATATCAATAAAAACCCGTCCTATGCGACCTGTTCCGATAACGCCCACAGTTTTGCCGTGGAGGTCAAAGCCGGTGAGTCCGTTCAGACTGAAATTAAAGTCTCTTGAGCGTATATACGCCTTATGAATTCTGCGGACAGACGTCAAAAGAAGTGCCATAGCGTGCTCGGCTACAGCGTATGGAGAATACGCAGGAACACGAAGGACGTGAATTTTGCCGAATGCGTGCTTCATATCAACGTTATTGAAGCCTGCACATCTGAGGGCTATGACCCGAACACCCATTTCCTCAAGGCGGTCAATAACCTTACTGCATACGGTATCGTTAACAAAAACACAAACGCCGTCATATCCTTGAGCGAGCTCAACCGTATCCAAGGTGAGCTTTGTATCGAAATATTTAAATGTAATACCGTATTGCTGTCCATACTTATCAAAAGCAGGACGGTCATAGGCTTTAGTGTCAAAAAATGCTATTTTCATTTGTTCTCCTTGAAAATATTATAAAATTCATAAGGGAAAATTTTGAAAAATTAAAGGGCGGAATCCCGCCCTTTGAAAATCTGTGCTTACTCTTTAACGATTTCAGCGTCGGGAGCGTTCTTCTTAACGCTTTCGATACCGTTGAGACAACCGTCCTTGGCAGTGTAACCTTCAGAGGTTGCAATAACTTCACCGTTCTTAGCCTTGAGGCGGAATCTGAACTCGCCAGCCTTATCGGTATAAACCTCGAACTTGGGGTGCTTTACCTTCTCGAAATTCTCAACTGTCTGGTCCTCTATCTCACCAATGCAGTTGTTCTTTACACTTGCGATACCGTTCTCACAAGCAGCTTCTGTTGTGTAAACCTCTGAGGTTGCGATAACCTGACCGTTAGTAGCCTTGAGGTCGAACTTGAAACCTGTGTTAGTTGTCTTAAGTACAAACTTTCCCATGATATTTTTCCTTTCTTTCATACAGACCGAGCGTATCGATCCTTAACTGAATTGATTTTAACACATAATAACAAAAAATGCAACAACTTTTTTATAAACTCTTTTACAATATACGCTAAAACGCGTGTTTTTTAATAAACGTCGGAATACGCCCTTGAGCTGACGTGGAAGTTATACAGCGACATTGCGAGCTGTACAAGCGACCCGTTTGAAGATGCGACGGCATCCTTAACGTAGTTCAGTACGCTGTATGATATCTCAAGGCTACCGTTAACAAAAACGGTAAAGGTCTCGTCAAGAGCATCGGGAGAAATATCGGGTATATCAACGTAATAGATATCCTCACCGAAATAAATCGGTGTAAGACGCTCGCCGTTGCACACAAAGATAGCCTCGGGTGTATCCATTATGAAATAATGTCGTATCGTGGTACTTCCTTCGAGCACAAGCGAGGTGCTGATATGCTCGACACCTCTTGCGATTCCTTTCTTTGCGGGAGGTGTAATGCCGTCAAGTCTGTCATCAACCAAGCTGAAGTCGGGGCAGGTTCTTCTTTCAAAATAAGCCGATGCGACCTCGGTATAGGTCTCCAGGGCGTCTATCAATTTCTCTGCCTCGGCGGTGTTTTCACCCTCTCTGAAAGCGGTGATATAATCAGAAACGGACACGCTATCCACAGGTATCGTCCTATCTGCGTATGATATGCTTGCGGTGACGTAGACCGAGCCCACATCCTTGGGAGCTATCGGAACGGTAACGCTATACAGCTTTTTATCGCTGTCGTATTCTATTCCGCTGTTGAAAGCAAAGCTATCATATTTAAGAAGCTCATGACTGTCGCTGTATCTTACGGCAGCATCAACGTTTACGAAACGGGCTACCGAGTCGCCTGCTTCATAGTAAAATCTCATACCAATGTTGCCGTCAAGGACGAGGCTGATGCCCTTCAGATTGACTTTTTGCGTATCAAGGTCAACGTAGTAAAGATCGCAATTACTCGTCTCGGCGTAATTTTCAAGATACGTATGAGAATAACAGTAAAGCGCAATCTCGGTATCATCGGGGAATGCACACATCCCCACCAACGACAGAGCGCTGTTTCTTGCAAAGAACATCTCGGAAAGCGCATCGCAATCGTAGAAGGCGTATGGACAAAGCTCTGTGAGGCTTGCGGGAAGGTATACGCTACGCAAGCTCGAGCAACATCTGAATGCTCTCGAGCCTATCTCCGTAACCTTATCGGGAATAACTATGCTTTCAAGCGAACCGCAACTGCTGAAAGCACCAGGAGATATAACAGTGAGTCCGTCGGGCAAGTCCACCCCTGAAAGCGAAGTGCAACAGTTAAAAGCCATTTCTCCTATACTTGTAATACTGTCGGGAAGGTTTATATACTCAAGGGAAGTACACATATCGAAAGCACTGTTGCCGACAGTAGTTACGGTGTCGGGAAGAGTCACTCTTTTGAGCGTCTTGTTTTGGCAAAAAGCTTTATCGGATATTGACGTAAAGCCCGACGGGATAATTACCTCCTTCACTCCCCTGACACAGTCAAGAGAATATCTCTTGCTCTTATAATATGTGGGAAGAGTTACCGATTCAAGCTCGCCTATATACGCTCTCAAAAAGTACTCGCCATCTCTGTATTCAAACACAAATCCGTTTGAATCCATACTACAGCCATTACTCAGAACCGGGGTGCCTGCTTTGTCGTATACGATATAAGCCGACTTTGCGATACCGCCGTACGTATCGCTTCCTGCAACGATAGGGAGATTACTGTTGTTATAAACCTCAAATATACCGTCACAACCGTTAAAGGCATTATTTCCGATTATTTCGAGGCTTCGAGGAAGAACGAGTGTCTCTATGCCTGACTGTCCTGTAAATGCAACGTATGCAATAAGCCTCGTGCCCTCTTTAATCGCACATTCGGAACCGTTTACTCTTTCTGCGCTGATGAGACAGTCTCCGATATAGAGAATACCATCCACCCAATTCGAGTCGTTATTATAAAACGCCGTATT
Organism: Oscillospiraceae bacterium; assembly: GCA_015064635.1. Lineage (GTDB taxonomy): Bacteria > Bacillota > Clostridia > Oscillospirales > SIG627 > RGIG6353. Next base: position 24,178 of record SVRV01000031.1, on the reverse strand, counting down.
GGAAAAAGCGTTCGACCTTACTGTATCGATAATTTCGGGAAGCTTTATCTCCGCAAGGGAGGTACAACCGTTAAACAGATATGACGGAATGCAGCTGAGGCTGATATCCTCGGGGAATATAACTGTTTTGAGGCTTTTACATCCATCGAAAGCATACGATTCCAGGTTACAAAGCGCCGAAGGTAAAGTGATGCTCTCAAGGGCACTGCAGGAATCAAAGGCATTCATGCCGATGGTATGAACGTTCTTGGAAAGCCGTACGTTTTTCAAATTGTAGCAATAATAGAACGCCCAATCTCCGACGTACGTAACTCCGTCGTGGAGCGTGATACTCTCCAGGGTAACGCACTGATCGAAGGCGTAGTCGGGTATTTCGGTAATGGATTCGGGGATAATGACGTTCTTTACTCCTTTAAGTGAGCTTATAGTATAGGGCTTTCCGTTATAGCTGTCGGGAAGAGTAACGGTATCCTCGTCTCCCACGTAGGCTACAAGCGAATAAGAACCGCCGTAGTACTTGAACGTGAATCCGTTTTCGTGATAGTAGTAATAAGTCACCTTACCCGTGGAGTTATCTATCCCTTTGCATACGTAAGAATTGAGTCCGCCGTAATCATAGCTGCCGGTTATCTCGCCGTTGCCGTTTGTTATTACGGTAAGCAGATTTACACAGTCGAAGAAGGCAAGGTCCTCAATGGTATCAATAGTACTCGGAAGCTCGAAGCTAAGCAAAGAAGTGCAGCTCATAAATGCCGAGCCTCCGATATAGGTCACTCCCTCGGGGACGTATATATGAGTCATCAGACTACAATTCTCAAACGCACTTCCGGGGATACGGGTTATGCCCTCGGGAAGATATACGGTCTTGACTTTGCATCCAAGGAACGCCTCGTCGGCTATTGCTCTCGTACCGTTGCGGATAACGATATTCCCAGTTATATCCTTCTTTGCAGAGATAATATAACCGTCCATATAAAGTATGCCATCGTCCCAGCAAGTCTCGTCGTTGAAAAAACCTGTGTCTGCGAAGGTGGTGGGATACACACGAGCCGAGCCCGTCTCAATCTCCACGTCGTAAAGAGATTTGCAGCCCTCGAAGGCTGATTTCCCAATAGAAGTGATATTACCGGGAAGCGTTATACCGTAAAGTGACGCACAGCCGTAAAATGCGTAATTCTCAATGAGAGTAAGTGCCGTCCCTTCATCAAAGGTGACGGTATTAAGCGACGTACAGCCTCGCAGGAAGGAGGCAGGGATAACGGTCACGGTTTTAGGAATGACTATGCTTTCCAATGAGGTACATTGCGAAAAGCCTCCGCTGTAAAGCTTTGTTACCCCCTTGGGAATAACGAAGCTTCTGAGTGAGGTACAGCCGTAAAATGCATCCTCACCGATCGTCTTTACGGAATTGTTCTCTCCGATGACCACTTCCTTGAGATTGATGCAGTTTTTGAACGCTCCGTAACCGAAGGTTTTCACCGAATCCGGTATGACTATTCTATATAAAGAGATACACGAGCCGAAGCAGGAGGACGGAACGGAGGTTATTGCCGACGGGAGAGTGATTTCCGTCAGCGAGGTACAGTTGAGAAACATAGAACCACCAAGAGTGGTACATCCTGCAGGCAGATTGACGTATTCGAGGCTCAAACAATTCATAAAGGCGTATTCGCCCACCGACGTAACGGTCTCGGGAAGTGTAACTCCGGTAACGTCGCTACAATTATGGAAGGCATATCTGCCTATTGCGGTTACGGTATACGTACCTATTTTTTCGGGAACGGTAATCTCGCCCGAAGCAGTCTCATTAACGTCGGTTATTGTTACACGGGTGCCCGATACGGTATACGTAAAGTTTCCGTAAGAAGCGGCGTCTGCATTTATAACTGAAAAAGATAAGATAATCGAAAAAGCAAGGGTCAAAAACAGCGTGACGCTGACTTTGCGTAATATTTTCATACCTACCTCGAAAATCTGTGCTTACTCTTTAACGATTTCAGCGTCGGGAGCGTTCTTCTTAACGCTTTCGATACCGTTGAGACAACCGTCCTTGGCAGTATAACCTTCGGAAGTTGCAATAACTTCACCGTTCTTAGCCTTGAGGCGGAATCTGAACTCCCCTGCCTTATCGGTGTAAACTTCAAACTTAGGATGCTTTACGGTTTCGAAGTTTTCAACTGTCTGGTCTTCGATTGCACCGATACAATTGTTCTTTACACTCTGAATGCCGTTTTTGCAAGCAGCTTCTGTTGTGTAAACTTCTGATGTAGCAATAACCTGTCCGTTGTTTGCTTTAAGGTCAAACTTGAAACCTGTATTGGTTTCTTTAAGTACAAACTTTCCCATGATATGAATTCCTTTCTTTTATCGACCATTAAATTCGGCCTTATTTGTTAATATTGTAGCTTATTATTCTCAAAAATGCAAGTTTTTTCGGTAAATATCTTTACAAAATTCATAAAATGTACTATTATTATATACAACAAAATGAAAGGAGGCATATTATGCCGGAACTTATTAACAATTTACTCGCACTTGCAACATCAGTTGCAGGTAAACTTGTCGGAGCAATTATAGCGTTGATTGTAGGCAAAATAATAATCAAAGCTGTTATGAAATCCGTAAAGAAAAGCAAACTCATGAAAAACTCAGAACCTACAGTAGCTCGATTTGCATCCAACTTTATCAAAATCGCTCTTAATGTTCTGTTGGTCATCATCGTTATAGGAATACTTGGTGTTCCCATGGCATCAGTTATCACTGTTGTCGCATCAGCAGGTGTAGCTGTCGGACTTGCTTTGCAGGGCTCACTTAGCAATCTCGCCGGCGGTATCATGATTTTGATTTTCAGACCTTTCAAGATCGACAACTTTGTAGATATCGCAGGAAGTGCCGGAACTGTAGCTGACATCGGAATTTTTTACACTGTTCTTAAAACTCCCGACAACAAAGAAATAACTATTCCCAACGGTACGGTAATGGCTTCAACCATAACAAACTATTCCGTTCACGAAACAAGAAGACTTGATTTTACACTCTCGGTTGCATATGGTACCGACGTTGAAAAAGTAAAAGCGGTCCTTCTTGACGAAGCGGCTAAGAACGAAATGGTATTGAAAGACCCTGCTCCTTTTGCAAGACTTTCTGTTCAGAATTCAAGCTCACTTGATTTTTCTTTAAGAGTATGGGTCAACAGTGGCGATTATTGGACTGTTAACTTCGACCTTCTTGAGGCAATAAACGAAAGATTTATTAAAGAGAACATTGAAATCCCCTTCAACCAGCTTGATGTACATATCGATAAATAAATGTTGAACCAAAACGGACGGCAAAAGCCGTCCGTTTATCAGTTTTGTGTGCCCGTAAAGGTGGTCTTTACTTCGTTGATCTTGGCGGAAGGGGCGTCCTCTGTAGGATACCATCCTCTTGCGTGCATCTCATCGAAAACATCGTGGAGGATACAATGCTCTTCGTTGAGAATGTCCATAAACACATTTTTGATATTCGGGTGAGCACACTCATTGGCGGACCAATTATAACCGCCTGTTACAAACTTTTGTGTTTCAATAGCATCTGTCATGATGTTTTTATCTGTATAATTTGTCATACAATCTGCCATGTTCCTTCTCCTTACTGCAATAAAGAAATCAGCTTATCAAAATGCTGTTGGTGTTTTGCCGCAATGCCGTTGAGCTTTTCCTTGAGCACGGGGTCACAAGTGGCATTTGCGTACATCTTATACTTTGCTATAATGTTTTCTTCGCCTGTAAGACTTGACTTTATGGCATCAAGCTCTTTGGTTGTAAGTGTTGGCATAATATTTACCCCTTTCTTTTTTCTGCACAGTTAGTATTGCACAATGTCAGTTATTTATGCGTTAAATTTTGCCTTTTTACTTGAAAATCTCAAAACAATGGTGTATACTTTAATAAATATGGTTTTGGAGATTCATATGTTAAAAAAGAATGACATATTACAAGTAAAAATAGAAAGTATTTCGGGTGACGGAAGTGGAATTGCCCGTCGTGACGGGCAAGTTATATTCGTACCCTTTACCGCTGTTGGCGACAGCGCCGAAATCACCGTAATTAAAGTAACGAAAAGCTATGCTGTGGGTAAGCTTACGAAAATCATTTCACCGTCTGACAAAAGATGCTCTCCCGATTGTCAGGCATTCGGAAAATGCGGAGGTTGTGTTTTCAGACATCTTACACTTGAAGAAGAAGAGAGACTAAAAACCGAAACAGTGCGCTCCGCAATAATCCGTATCGGACATCTTAATGTTGAAGTAAAAGGATGCATTACACCTACCGTCAAGGGATATAGAAATAAAGCTCAATTACCGGTGACAGAGGACAAAAACGGTCTTGCTTGCGGATTTTATGCAAATCACTCACACAGAATTGTTACGGAAAGCATTGACTGTGTCACGTCCCCCAAGATATTCGGGGACATTGCAAAAAGTATTCTTGGCTTTATGAAAAGAGAAAATATTCTCGGGTATAATGAGGAGCTTTCTTCAGGTGTAGTAAGACACCTTTATATGAGAATAAATTCCGACGGTAAAGTAATGGTCTGTATTGTAACAAATACACCTCATCTCATATCAGAGAAAACAGAAAAGAAATTCACAAGTTTTCTCACCGAAGAATTCAGTAACATAGTCTCAATATATTTGAATTACAACAGTAAAAATACAAATGTTGTTCTCGGAGATGATTACAGACTTCTATGTGGGGATGAATATTTCGAGGATAAGCTTCTTGATACAAAGCTTAAAATGTCACCCGATTCCTTCTTCCAGGTAAATCGCGAAGGTGCGGAAAAAATATACTCAATTGGATTTTCAATGCTTAGCGGACATTACGAAAATGTATATGACCTTTATTGTGGCATAGGCTCTATCGGTATAACACTTTTCAACGAAATAAAAAAAGGTAATATCAAAGCAACTGCGGACAGACTCTTCGGTATAGAAATCGTTGAAAAAGCGGCTGAATGCGCAAGAGTAAATGCAAAGCTTAACGGAATTGATAATGCGGAATTTGCCGCAACCGATTCAACAGATATAACAAAGATGGATTGGTTTGACAAGTACCCTCCGTCACTTGTGATACTTGACCCACCGAGAAAGGGCACGACAACACAGCTCATTGATTTTCTGTCCGACAGAAACGTAAAAGAAATTTTGTACATTTCATGTGACCCGGCTACACTTGCACGCGATATGGGATATTTTAAGGAAAAGGGATATACCTTCTCCCCTGTTTATCCGGTCAATTTATTTACAGGTACAAAGCATGTGGAGTGCTGTGTGCTGATACACAAGGATTAAAAGGAGAAAGAAATGTTCATTGACTCTCACGTTCACAGCGATATAAGCTTTGACGGAAATTCCTCTGTTGACGAATTTGTTGTGGAAGGCAAAAAGCAAGGTCTTGACGGAATCATTTTCACAGAGCATTATGATATTTTTGACGGAATGAATCCGCATGATGAAAAGGCTCGGCCCTTCGATTTGTGCGATTATGAAGTGAAGCTGTGGAATTCACTTGAAAAACACAAAGGTTACATCAGAGCAGGTGTCGAAATAGGACTCAGACCCGACACACCTGTTGCTGTAAAGAATGCATCGAAGCTTTTTGACTATGATTTCATCATCGGCTCTTCTCACATTGTTTGTGGAGTGAATGTTTCCCACGATGACTCTTTTTGCAATGCACGAACCAAAGAAGAGGCTTATTGTGAGTATCTTGAAGAAGTGTGTGAAAACATAAGGCTTTACGGAAAACACTTTGATGTGTACGGACACTTGGACTATATCGCAAGATATGGTACATATGAAAATAAAATAATGTATTACAGCGAATTTTCATCACTAATCGATAAGGTGTTAAGGCTTCTTATAGAAAACGGTTGCGGAATTGAGGTCAACACTGCCGCCTACCGCCAGGGGTTTGACTCACCACACCCGACATTTGACGTAATAAAACGTTTCAGGGAGCTTGGCGGTGAGATAATTACCCTAGGCTCAGATGCACATTCTCCCGTTATATTGGGACACCGTTTTGAAAGTGCATTAGCTCTTGTAAAAGAAGCTGGATTTAAAAGAATTTGTTCGTTCAGCAAAAGAAAACCGATTTTTCAAAATATATGAGGTAAAAATGAAAAAGGACACTTTAGGAATAGTTTATGTGCTCATCGCAGGAATACTGTGGGGTACAATGGGAATTTTTGTAAACTATTTTGATTCTATCAATCTCGGTTCTATTGATATTTCGGGAATAAGAATGTTTTTCGCATCTGTTCTTGTGATCTTGTTTATACTTATCAAAAATCCGTCACTGTTAAAAATAAAAATAAAGGACATATGGTGCTTTTTAGGAAGCGGACTTCTGAGTCTTATGATATTCACGATTTGCTATTTCAGGACAATCGTGCTGTCTTCAATGTCTGTTGCGGCGGTACTTCTCTACACTTCTCCTGTTTTTGTAATTGTTTTATCTCTTATCATTTTCAAAGAGAAAATAACAAAAATCAAAGCACTGTCATGCATTGTCTGTGTTGCAGGTACAGCATTTGTATCGGGAGTTATCGGTAGTGACACAAAAATATCAATTATAGCATTTCTGCTCGGTGTCACATCGGGATTTGCATATGCGCTTTACAGTATTTTTTCACGATTTGCGCTTCAAAAGGGTTATCCGAGCATAACAATTACCGCATATACTTTTCTTTTTGCAACGTCAGGACTTATATTTTTTGCAGATATTGAAGCAATTACAAACAGCGTATTGACAAAACCCTCAAACTGTGTCATAATGCTTTTGTCAGGCCTTATCACAGCGGTACTTCCCTATTTATTTTACACTATGGGACTTGAAAAGATCGAATCGGGAAAAGCGGCAGTCGTCGCAGCGGTTGAACCTGTTGTAGCTGTGATACTCGGTAAAATTATCTTTGATGACCCGCTTTCGGGAATTCAGTACTTTGGAATCATTTTGGTTATCATGTCAATAGCCATACAAAATATAAAAATAAAAAGGAGATAAACCAATGTTAAAATACGCAATTATTGGTTTTGGAGGACTTGGCAAGGTTCATTTCAGAGCCTACAAAGAAGTAAAGGAAAAAGCTTGTACAGAGGTAAAGCTTGTAGCTCTTTGCGATATTCGTGAACAGATGTTCAAGGAGCAGACAGCAACAAACCTCGGTAACAGCGACATCAGCCTTGATTTTTCAGACTATAACATCTATTACGATGCTGACGAGCTTCTTGAAAAGGAGGAGCTTGATTTCGTAGTGACAGCCCTTCCCACTTATCTTCATGAACAGATGGCTGTCAAGGTTATGAAGAAGGGTATCCATTGCTTCTCAGAAAAGCCTATGGCAATAAATTTGGAGCAGGCTGAAAACATGCTCAAGGTTTCAAAGGAAATGGGTGTTAAGCTGATGATAGGTCAGTGTTGCAGATATAACCCCAGATATCAGTTCCTCAAGGAGCTTGTCGATACTAAGAAGTACGGTAATCTTCTCAGAGCTGATTTCTACAGACTTTCACTTACTCCCGGCGGTTGGAACAACTGGTTCCAGGACGGTTCTAAGAGTGGCGGTGCAGCCCTCGACCTTCATGTACACGATGTTGACCTTATCAATTACATTTTCGGTCAGCCGAAATTCGTTTCTTCTCACGCTACAAACTTCAAGACAGAGCATGATTCCATCGTAACATATTATGACTACGACGGAATGGTAGTAACAGCTACAGGTGAATGGGGCTGTCCTCAGAAATATCAGTTCAGCTCGGGCTTGTTTGCAAAATTCGAGCAAGCTACTCTTGAGATGAAGAGCGGAGTTATGACTCTTGTAGTTGAAGGCGGAGAAAGAGAAGTCCTGGATATGCCCAAAACTGACGATAAAGCTACAGAAGTTATCGACTTTATTGATTGTATAGTAAATGACAAGGTATCTGCAATAAACCCTGCAGAAAGCACATTTATCTCAACAAAGATAGCACTTGCAGAAAAGCAATCTGCTGACAGTGGCAAAATTGTTGAGTTTTAATAATTATAGTTTTAATAATTATATTTATACATAAGGAGAAAAGAAAAATGGCAAGAATCAAATTTGGTATGATGGCTGCATATTCACATTACGAAGGCAACTTTGAAAAGATGTTCAGCGATGCGGCTGAAATCGGAATTGACAGCCTTATGATAAACATTCATGCAACAGATGAATTCAAGGCAAAAATGCTGGCTGACGCTCCTATTATTAAGAAATATTCCGAGCAGTACGGTGTTGAAATCAACGCTCTCTGGGCAAGCTGGGGTGCGCCTTGTGTTTGGAACTTCTACGAAGGTCAGAACACAATCGGTCTTATTCCTCCCGAATACCGCGACAGAAGAATGCAGAGAGTTCTCAATGCTTCCGAAATCGGTCAGGCACTTGGTGTTAAGTATATCGTAACACATTGCGGTTACATTCCCGAAAATCCCCTTGACCCCGTTTATACTTCATTCATTTCAATGATGAAATACGTATGCGGAGTTATGAAGACAAGAGATCAGTGGTTCTGTCTTGAAACAGGACAAGAAACTCCCATTACCCTTCTCCGTACTATTCAGGACATCGGAACAGGTAACGTAGGTCTTAACCTCGACACAGCAAACGTTATCCTTTACGGTAAGGCAAATCCCGTTGATGCTATCAAGATTGTAGGTGACTATGTTAAGTGTCTCCACCTCAAGGATGGCAAGTGGCCCACAGACGGTCACAACCTCGGTGAGCAAGTGCAAATAGGCGAAGGTGACGTTGACTTCCCCGCTGTTATCAAGGGACTTAACGATCACGGCTACAGAGGTCACTTCACAATTGAGCGTGAAAGAGGCGACACAGACGAAAGAAAGCGCGACATTCTTGAATCAAAGAATATGTTTATGGACCTCACTGCACAGTATGAGTGGGATCCCGAATAAGGAGGAAATATGAGTAATATGAAATTTGGTGTAATGGCTACATGGCGTGGCGATTACACAAAGGATAACATGGAGGAGCTTTTTAAGCATGCATCCGAGCTCGGATTTAGCAGTATCATGCTTTGTGCCTTCTTCACAGAAGCAACAAAAAATCATTTTATCGAAAGAACTGAAGAGATAAAGGGATACATTGAAAAGTACAACGTAGAAATTAACGCTATCTGGGCGGCTTGGGGACAGCCTTGTATGTGGAACTTCTACGAAGGACAGAACACCATCGGTCTTGTGCCTCCCGCTTACCGTGACAGAAGAATGCAGTACATACTCAACGCTTCTGAAGTAGCACAGCTTTGGGGTGTTAAGTACATAGTTACACATTGCGGATACATTCCTGAAAACCCCTACGATCCCGTATACACATCGTTCATTTCAATGATGAAATATCTTTGCGGAACGCTTAAAACAAGAGGTCAGTGGTTCTGTCTTGAAACAGGTCAAGAAACACCCGTAACCCTTCTCCGTACCATTCAGGATATCGGAACAGACAACGTTGGACTTAACCTTGACACCGCAAATATAATTCTTTATGGTAAAGCTAACCCCGTTGATGCACTCAAGATAGTTGGTGACTACGTTAAGTGTCTCCATCTCAAGGACGGACATTGGCCAACAGACGGAAGATTTCTCGGAAAAGAAGCTCCCATCGGTCAGGGAGAGGTTGACTTCCCTGCCGTTATAAAGGGACTTAACGAGCACGGCTACAGAGGACACCTTACAATTGAGCGTGAGATCCAGGAAGGCAGTGAGCGTAACAAGGACATCCTTGATGCTTACAAGCTTATCAAGGGTTACGCCGACCAGTACGAGTGGGATCCCGAATAAGTAAAAACGATAAAAATGCTGTCTTGAAAGTAGAACTACAATCGAGACAGCATTTTGCAACAGAATTTTACAGGAGAAGCCAAATGGAAAGACAAGCACTCTTAATCAATGAAAAAGACAATGTAATTATGGCAATCGAACCAATTTCAAAGGGCGAAATTGCAAATGCGGGCTCTCTTAAAATAGAAGTGGCAGAAGATATCCCCAGAGGGCACAAAATTGCAATAAGGAACCTTTCTGCGGGCGAGCCGCTCATAAAGTACGGTAAAACAGTGGGACAAATCAGCAAAGATATACAAGCAGGTGCACATGTGCATTGTCACAATGTGAACGATATCACCGAACAGCTTGAGGTTGAAGCACAGGAAGAGCTTCTGAAAAAGCTGAAAGGTGTAAATGCCGGGGAAATCAAGCCTTATCGCACAGCACCCGCACTCAGCCGCACAGCAATCAGAGCCTATCGCCGAAGCGATGGTACTGTGGGAGTGAGAAACAACGTTATAATCATATCAATTATACATTGCGCCAACAATGCCGCACAGAAAATTGCACAGGCTACAGGTGCACCCTGCATTACGCAAGAGGGCGGATGTCTGGAGTTTTCGGACAGATTGTATCATCTGGTAAACAGCTTTATTTGTGCAGGCACTCATCCGAATACATACGGTGTTCTGGTCATCAGCCAGGGATGTCAACAGATAAATCCCGATATGATTATTGAGCCAATCAGAAAAAGCGGACGCGAGGTGTATCATCTGTGCCTGAGTACAGACGGCGGTTTTTACAGTGTAGTAAATCAGGGTACCCGCATAGTAAAACAAATGCGCGCAAAAGCGGCTTTGGAGGAGAGAGTTTCCTGCCCCGTCTCGGCTCTTACTCTGTCGGTTCATACGGGCGGCAGTGACTGGACATCAATGCTTGCGTCAAATCCTGTATGCGGAGTTGCTCTTGACATTCATGAGGCTATGGGTGGCTCGATAGTTGCAACGGCGGGCAGAGGAAACCAGATTGACAGATGCGGAAGCGAAGATACGCTGAGAAAAATGATTGATATAGGAAATCGGTTCCGTGCTGATTGCAAGATACGAAACGGTCAAGGAATGAGCAAGGTAAATCCTACGCCCGGTAATAAAGCCGGCGGGCTGACAACCCTTGAAGAAAAAAACTGCGGTACGCATCAGGCTCACAGTCACTGTTTGATCCGCGATTTCTTGGAACTTGGCGAAAAGCCGCGCGGAGAGGGATTCTGGGCAATTGACCAGTGCCACGGCAACAACGACAGCTTTGACTGTACAGGTGCCGCTATGGCGGGAACACATTTTATTCTGTTTACAACAGGTCTCGGTTCAATGGTAGGAAACGCCTGTGCACACACCATAAAGATTTGTGCAAACCAGCAGACAATGAAAGCAATGCCCGAATGTGCAGACTTTGATGCAAGTGTTTTCCTTTGGGGTGAAAAAAGTCTTGAAGAAACAGCTGTTGCTTTATACGAGCGAGTGCTCGACTACGCGGAAGGTGAGCTGACAAATGCTGAGCTCATAGGTGACTACAGCTGGACAATCCCTCACGCAAAGAGTCTCAACGGCGACTACCCCGCCGCTCCGCCGACTTGCCCGGTTTTGGAATGATTAACCATAAAAAATCTGCGAAAAAGCTAAAACTTTTTCACAGATTTTTTTGTTATATTTTCAATTCACTAAGTATTCCGTAGTGGTCGGAGGGATATTTGCCGTCAAAGGTTTGGTCAAGAATCACCTGAGAAACAGGAGTTACTTTATCGTTTACGAAGCAAAAGTCTATATGATAATCTTTTGTAATTTCTTTAAAGTAATAGCCATGATAGGTCGGACGGTCATCTTTTGCTGTTACGGCATTTACGTCGGTAAAATGTGAAGTAAGAACAGGATATGTTTTGTAACTCGGTGTAAGGTTAAAGTCGCCTGTAAGTACCGTGGGAAAATCACCTATTTCCTTTGCTCTCTTTGCAATGAGGTTTGCAGATTTTGTCTGGGCATCGTCACCGAAGCCAAAGTGAGTATTCATGTAAAGAAGCTGTTCACCTGTGTTTTTGTCCTTGAGTATAGCCCACATACAAACGCGATAGCAATGATAAAGGTCATCATATCCTCCTGACATTACATCGGGAGTATCGGAAAGCCAGAAAACACCTTTGTCAACACAGTCGAATCGGTCCTTTCTCCAAAAAATGGGGCAGGATTCAGGGTCTTTTCTTCTCACAAGGTACATTTCGTACTTATCGAGATAGTCTTTTTCTATTATCTTTTCCCAATCGAGCTGACACTCCTGAAAACCGATGATATCAGCATCATACTCGTCAAGAATTGCCTTAAGCCTCGGTGCTCTCTCGGCAATCGAATGTCCTTCAAGGTCGTTTGCACATCTGATATTGAAGCTTATAACTTTTACGTCCATTTTGTTCTCCTTATAGTAATAGCCGAAAAGAATTCGGTTCTTTTCGGCTATTATACTACTTGTTTTATTCTATGTCAATGGCTTCACGGAGTTTTTTTGCACTCTCGGATATATCCATTCCTTTTGTAAAAATACTTGATGTACCCGCTACAAATATATTGGCACTCGCCTCACTCATGAGGGCGGCATTTTCAAAGCTTACGTTTCCGTCGACTTCGATCTCGATATGTGAATATCCGTTTGCATCAAGATATTCTCGAAGGGATTTTATCTTTTTAATAGTGCTTTTTACAAGCTTCTGACCTGCAAAACCGGGGTTTACCGTCATTACGAGAACAGCATCAATATCGTCGAGTATTGCTTCAAGAACATTTATGGGGGTTGCAGGGTTAATAGCTACCATTGCCTTTGCACCACGGCTTTTAATTGCCATGACAGCCTTGTGGAGATGTGCGGTTGACTCAAAGTGTACAGCGACATAGTCTCCCTCTCCGAATTCAAACCAATCAAGCTTACTCTCAGGCTCATTTATCATGAGATGGATGTCAAGAGGTATGAAGGTGTTTGCCTTGAGCTTTTTCACAAAATCTGTGCCAAGAGTAAAATTGGGTACAAAAGATCCGTCCATAATATCAACATGTATGTATTCAATGCTGTTTTGCTCAAAGGATCTTATGGTATTTTTTAAATCAAAAAAATCAGCGCACATAATCGACGGTGAAATTTGCTTCTTCATTATTTTCCTCCGTTCATTATAAGTATAACCTTGTTATAGAATTCGCGTCTGTCCTTCATCATTTCGAAGGCTTCGTTCACATCATCAATGGAATATCTGTGAGTGATCAATGGCCTTACGTTGATTTTGCCCTCTCCAAGTGCCTTGATACTGTCACGCCAGTCATTCATGTCATCGTTGTAAGAGGAGTTCCAGGTGCCGAATACCTTCAGCTCTTTACGAAGTATATGCCAGTATGTATTCTGTGTCATTGATACGTCGCCAGACGGATTTCCCATAAGCACCACCCTACCGAAGGGCTCGACAGCCTCAAGGCAACGAGCAAGAGCAGCAGAGTTGCCCGTACCCTCTATTACACAAGTAACCTTCTCAACACCTGTGTATTCCAAAAATCCCATTTTCTTTGCAAATGCTATCTTTCGTTCATCGATATCGAAGAAGTAAACAGCCTTAGAACCGAAGGAGGTAGCCCATTGAGCAGCAATAATACCTATAGGACCTGCGCCCGAAATAAGGAGGGTGTCCCCTTCACTTATGTCAAGCTTTTTTGTTGCGTGCAGTCCTACCGAAACAGGCTCACACATTGCTCCCTCTTCAAAGGAAAGTGTCTCAGGCATTTCCACGATATTCCAGCGTTTTACAGGAATATATTCCGTCATACCGCCGTCACGTCGAGAGCCGTAATAGTCGTAATTCTTACAGGTAGCGTAATTGCCATCTTTACAAGGCTCACACTCAAAGCAAGGAAGCAAGGGAAATACGGCGGCTTTCTTTCCCGTGAGCTTGTTTTCAGAGTCACATACTACCCTGCCCGAAAACTCATGTCCGATAACAGTCGGAAAGTGGTATGTACCCTTAGTATAAACTCTTGGAAGGTCACTTCCGCAGATGCCGCATGCCTTTACTTCAAGAAGGACCTCATCTTCCGAAACGCTTGGTATTACGTTTTCCTCCACACGAAGATCGGAAACTGCATGGAGCTTTGCGCATTTAGTTGTATTTTTCATATTTTATCACTCCTTATTTTTTTACATTATAAGCAAAACGAAAGTAAATGACAATATTTGGCGTATATGTTGACAAAACACTGCAATTTGTGATAAAATACGAAAGCAAACGAAAACACATGAAAGAGAAATAGACATGTACGACCTTGAAAGACAGAATATGATAATCGAAATACTAAAAAAGAGCAAAAGCATCAGCGTTGCGAGGCTCTCGGAGCTGCTCTATGTCAGTCAGCCGACAGTAAGGCGTGACCTCACGGCTTTAGAAGAGCAAGGGGCAATCACACGGACACACGGCGGTGCTGTTCTTCGGAATACGGATAACAGAGAGATACCGTTGATGCTCAGGGAAAGTCAAAATAACAATGCAAAAAAAATTATTGCCGAAAAAGCTGCAAAGCTTATCGGCAACGGAAAAGTAATATTCATGGATGCATCGTCAACTGTTTCTTATCTTGTTCCTTATCTCGAGAAGTTTGATGACCTTATAGTCGTTACAAACAGCCCAAAAACTTCTATGAAGCTTGGAGAGGTCGGAATAAAAAACTACTGTACAGGTGGACTCTTACTTATGCATTCGGTAGCTTATGTTGGAAGTGAAACGGAAAAATTTATCTCATGTATTAATGCGGATCTGTTTTTCTTTTCAAGCAGAGGATACACAGAGGGCGGCATGATAACAGATTCATCCCCCGAGGAAGCATCTGTCCGCCTTGCTATGATAAAAAACTCAAGGGAATGCTATTATCTGGCTGACAGCAGTAAAAAAGGAAAGCAATATATGTACAACATCTGTCACACAAATGATGTGGATGGAATAATAGAAGACTAAACATCAGACTTTTGATATATATACCGCTTGTTTCCCCAGTTCCTCATACCTTTTTTTAACTATTATTTTTTCATAAGCCACGGTGCTTCCTGTTTGCGGGTCATTTAAAAAGTAATAATCTTCATTATACCCGACCAATACCAGGCAATGCTCTCCCGCTGTCCAGGTAAACAGCGAGCCGTCCTTTAAATACCATGATCTACCCTTTTTTGACTGCTTCATGCCCATAGTTGCCCATATTAAAAGAGGCTTATCCTTGTCAATATATTCCGAGCAAAGGTCATCAAGCGCTTCTCCTTTTATCAACTCGGCTCTATGTTCTTGGCTGTTGGAGTTGACCGCTTTTACAACAGGCTCAGCAAAGCATCCGTATGAGCTTTCTGAAAAAGGATTGCCCGCAAACACCTCGTGAGGATCCGGCCCGTAGCTTTTACCCTCAAAGGAATAAAACAGCGTATCACATTGAAGCCAATTTTCTGCAAAATACCTTGGTGTTATATCCGACCCATAATACTGTAAAACCATTACTGCCGCTACCGATTCACAGCCTGTCGGTAATTCCGGGTACTGATTGATCGTGGGGACCTTTATGATGCTTGCAGTTTCTATTTTGCTTTCCGTAACTCGCACCTCTCTTGGAGCATGTGTTTCGGGTAATGACGAAAAAAGCTTTATGATACAAATTGCAAACACCACACTTACAACTACAAATATTAAAATTAGTTTTTTCATATCAACCTCCTGTATGTGTAGCATACAGGAGGTTTGTATCTTGATGTTCTCGATATTGTATAGAAAATGTATATTAGTCGACAATACTCTCTTCTTTTACAAAGTTATCGCCTTGTATAGCTATGCCTGCCTCAGCATATCCGCTCCATATTATTTCACCGTTTGTATTTTTCGACGCTTCGTATGCTCCTTCTCCATAGTATAGGTCATCGTCCCTGAGATATAGGCGGTTTTTAAAATACTCATCGACACAAGATATGATTTTACTGTTATTCTTTTTAATTTTCTCAGGACTATCATGCTTTGTCTCGGTATAATAAAAGAATTTCAGCATGGTATTTGTTTTTTCTTCAAATTCCACACAAAAAGTTACATTATCGATAATTACGCAGATTTCTGAGAATCTTAAAACAACAGGACGGTTATTAATTACAGCAAGGACATTTGTCGTAAGATAATACGAAACATTAGCGCCGGCATTTTTTTGGTTAAAATGGCTAAACTCATCCAAAAAGACTTCTTTTATGACCATTTCAAACTTTTTCTTCGCTCCTTCAAAAAACGATTGCTGCTCGTAAGCTTTTGATGCATTAATATGAGCAAAGTTGTTGATATAATAAGTTGCAATATCTCTGCTTTTAAGCTCAAAATCCGTCAAGTAATCTTGCTTACGATATTCTATATCATCACAATCATATAAAAGATTCATTTTTCTCGGAAGATCTACAACCAAAAAAGTCATTACTGCCAGTATAAAAAATATCAAAAATTTTTTTATAGCCATTATACTTTACCTCCCCTTTTCAGCGAAAAGGATACTGTTGTTCCTTTTTCCTTTTCACTTGTAAAATGGAGATGTGTCGAATGTAGCGCCGCAATTTCCTTACACAACGACAGTCCGAGACCGGCGCCGCCCTGCTTTCTTGACCGAGATTTATCCTCTCTGTAAAACGGTTCGGTCAGCAGCTTTATATTTTCCTTGGCTATGCCACGTCCCGAGTCCTTTACATAAATATATATCCTTCCGTTTATATTCTTTGAAAAAACTCTTACAACGCTATTTTCGGGTGATGCTTTTACAGCGTTGTCAATCAAATTGTAAAGAAGAGAGAGTATTAATTCCCTGTTGGCAATTACTGTTTCGTCATCAAAATTCACTCGCAATACAATATTATATTTTTCGGATATATACTTGCAAGTGGTATAAAGCTGTTCTTCTATGGATAATAGGCTTATTCGTTGTTTTTCTATTTTCTCATTTTGTAATACATATAGATCAAGAAGCTGTAAAGACAGCTTTTCAAGTCTCTTTGCTTCGTTATAAATTGCAAGTGAGGCTTCTCTTCGCTCATTTTTGTCCAGATCATAGCTGCAAAGCAATCCCGAATACCCCATTATTGATGTCATCGGTGTCTTTAGTTCATGGGTAAAATCTGCAACAAATGTGTTGCGGCGTTCTATTTCGTCCCTTATTTCATTTATTTTTTCTTTGACAGCCATGGACATTGAATTAACGCTGTCAGAAAGCTTTATTACTTCAACATCACCGCTTCTGATCTTAACCATTTTTCCGTAATTGCCTTTAGCAATTTCGTCCGTCACTATAGTAAGCACACGAAGGGGCTTTGTTATTTTGCGGGTAATCAAAAAAAGTAAAATTCCGCTAAAAGCAGAAATACCGAGAACAACAGCTGTATAAATATCCCAAAATCCTTCGCTTCGATTTTTTATATTTGTAAAATCCGATTCAAAGCGCAAATAATATGTCCCGAAAGTCGTTTCCAATTTACAAAACGATTCTCTGATAAGGGCATCATTGATTTCAACAAAGCGCGATACAGAAGAGCTTTCGGACAACTTCAAATATTCATCACGAGTTGCATCGTTGAGTATAATTTCCGTACAGAAAACGGTGTCTCCGATAGAATTATTTATCTGTTTTTTTATCCCCTCGCTACCATCGGTAGTGATCCTCTCGTAAGAAGCATCAGCATAACTGCGAAAAATCTCTACGGCGAAATTTACTGCAGAGTCCATCTGATCTACACGGGATTCCATGATAGCATTATTCACACTTTTAATCAAAAAGCTTCCGCCTATTCCTGTAGAAAGCAGTACTATAGCGTATGCTACACAAAAAAATTTAGTTGATAGCTTCATTTTTATTTCTCAATTCTGAATCTGTACCCTACTTTATATACAGTTTCAATCTTATTTCCCAAATCAAGTTTTTTCTTTAGACGTTGGATATGTAGATCAATAGTGCGAGTATTACCGTAATAGGGCTCTTGCCATACCCGCTCGTAAATAGTTTCACGGTAAAGAGCAATGTTTTTATTCCTTACAAGAAATAACAATAGGTCGTATTCTTTGGCTGAAAGCTGTATTGGTATGCCGTTGCGCAATACAGTTCTTGACAGCGTGTCTATTTTAACACCGTCAAACTCTATAATGCTATTGGTTTTGTTATATCTGCGCAATACAGTTTCAACGCGTGCGACGAGCTCCTCCAAGGCAAACGGCTTGGATATATAATCTTCCGCACCAAGCTTCAATCCTTTTACTCTGTCTGAAACCGATGTCTTCGCTGTAATAAAAATTACAGGTACGCCGTATTGTGAAATATATTCTATAAGCTCGTATCCATCAATATCAGGAAGCATAATATCAAGCAAAACAAGGTCATAGCTTTGACTCTCTATCATTTTTGCGGCTTTCGTTCCGTCATTAGCCGCATCGCATAAATATCCGTTCTTTACCAGGCAAAGCTTTATCATGCCTGTAATTGATTCCTCGTCGTCTACGATAAGTATTCTGTTCATTCTTTCACGTCCTTTCATTCAAAGTCTATTATACATTACAATGTATCATTTTTGTATACAAAAAAGTGCTCCGAGAGGAGCACTTTTTCATAATCTTTATATTGCTTTATAAATCTTTTACAAGAGCAACAGCTTCGGCAACGAGCTTTGTAATGCCGTCGAAGTCACCTGCATCGATCTTATCGCCCGTAGTCATCCAGCTACCGCCACAGCAGATAACCGCTTTACAAGCAAGATAGCTTCCAATATTCTCGGGAGAAACTCCGCCTGTAGGCATGATGCTTATCATGTTATAGGGAGCTGTGAGAGCCTTTATCATCTTAACACCGCCGGCTGCTTCTGCGGGGAAGAATTTGAGGCATTTGAGTCCTATTGAAAGAGCGGCTTCGATTTCTGTGGGTGTGCATACACCAGGAATCATGGGAACGCCCTTTTCAAAGCAATGCTGAACTACCTCCTTATTGAAGCCGGGAGCAACGATAAATTTCGCACCAGCAGCTATTGCACGGTCTGCCTGCTCAACTGTGAGAACTGTACCTGCACCGACAAACATATCCGGATATGCCTTTGTGATAGCGGCAATACATTCTGCCGCGCCCTCTGTTCTGAAGGTTACCTCAGCACAAGGAAGACCTCCGTCTACAAGTGCTTTTGCAAGGGGAACTGCTTTGTCAAGAGACTTGATAGTAACAACGGGAACTACTTTAAATTCTTTAAGTTTTGCAATAACGTCCATTATATATATCTCCTTATCTTACAACTCTTCCTGAACCGTCTCCGCCTGCAAGCTGCATAACTTCGGGCACGGTAACCATATTGAAGTCACCTTCAACACTGTGCTTGAGACAGCTTGCGGCAACTGCAAATTCAATTATTTCCTGGCTTGACATCTCGGAAAGTGTTGCATAAATAAGACCTGCACCGAAGCTGTCACCGCCGCCAACTCTGTCAACAATGTGCATGAGATATGACTTAGAGAAGAAATACTCACCGTTTTCGTAGAGCATAGCCGCCCACTTGTTATCATTGGCACTGATTGATGAACGAAGAGTGATAGCAACCTTCTTGAAGCCAAAACGGTCAGCAAGCTGTTTTGCAACATCCTTGTAGCCTTCTTCGTTTATCTTACCGCCTGTGATATCTGTGTGAGCTGCCTTGATGCCGAATACGTCACCTGCATCCTCTTCGTTAGCGATACATACATCAACGAAAGGCATAAGCTTGCCCATAACCTCGCCTGCCTTTTCTCTTGTCCAAAGCTTTTTACGGTAGTTAAGGTCGCAAGAGATCTGAAGTCCCTGCTTCTTTGCTTCCTTGCAAGCTTCAAGACAGATAGCGGCAACGTCATCACCGAGAGCGGGAGTAATTCCTGTAAAGTGGAACCAATCTGCTCCTTTGAAGATTTCAACCCAGTCAAAGTCCTCAGGCTTAGCCATAGAAATAGCTGAATAAGCTCTGTCGTAAATAACCTTTGAAGGTCTCTGGCTTGCTCCTTTTTCAAGGAAGTAGATACCTACTCTGTCTCCGCCTCTGGTTATCTTTGAGGTATCAACGCCATAGCGTCTGAGAGAATTTACCGCAGCCTGACCAATGTCATGCTTGGGAAGCTTTGTAACGAAAGCTGCATCCATTCCGAAATTGGCAAGCGATACAGCGACGTTAGCTTCGCCGCCGCCAAAGGTTGCTCCGAGAGTGTCTGCCTGAAGAAATCTGTAATATCCTTCGGGGGCAAGTCTGAGCATTATTTCACCGAAAGTAATAATTCTTTTCATATTTGTCTCCTTAATGTTTTTTTATTTTCGTTATTGATTATAGTACCAAAATACTAAAATGTCAACAGTATAACGTGTATTTTGGTAAATTTTGTAAACGTTTTCAACGCTTACTTCAATTTATGCTTGATTTTTTCGAAATTTATGATACAATATATGGGTATTTTATCCGAAAGGCAGTATTTTATGAAAAACACAAAAGGAAGTCTGATTCTTCTCCTGACCGCCTTTATATGGGGTACGGCATTTGTGGCGCAGGATGTGGGAATGGACCATATAAAACCATTCACCTTCAATTGTATCAGAAATTTTGTAGGTGCGCTGGCACTTCTCCCTGTAATTGTCGTTATGGGTAAGATGAAAAAAGAAAAGGCCGAAGAGGACAAAAAAGCTCTGTGGATGGGAGGTGTTTCCTGCGGTATTGTACTTGCTGTAGCTTCAACCCTCCAACAGGTAGGAATCCAGTACACAACATCGGGAAAAGCAGGATTCATAACAGCACTTTACATAATATTTGTTCCGCTGTTTTCTCTCTTCACAAAGAAGAAGCCAAAACCCACAATATGGATTTCCGTATTGCTTGCAGTGGTTGGAATGTATCTTCTGTGTGTAAAAGAAAGTCTCACCATTAACCGCGGTGATTTTTATATATTCCTCTGTGCTATTGCCTTCACCTTCCACATAATGGTAATAGACCATTTTTCTCCAAGAATTGACGGAGTAAAGATGTCATGTATTCAGTTTTTTGTATGCGGATGCATTTGCCTTGTATTGACGGCATTTTTCGAAACTCCAACCGTTGACGGAATAATGTCGGCTACAGTGCCGATTCTTTACACAGGTGTAATGTCTTCGGGAGTTGCATACACTCTTCAAATCATAGGACAGAAATACACCTCCCCCGCTCTTGCAACCTTGGTAATGAGTCTCGAATCCGTCTTTGCCGCTCTTGCCGGCTGGGTTTTGCTGGGTCAGGGAATGACTTCGTCAGAAATTTTCGGTTCAATCCTGATGTTTTGCGGAATTTTAATCGCTCAATTCGTATAATTCATAAATTATCTATTGCTTTTTTCAAAAAATTGCTGTATAATAGACAAAATATTTTTTTGGAGGTTTGACCATGATAACATTTCTCGCTGAGCAAGCAAGTGCTTTCCCTCTCATAATGATGGTAGGTCTTTTTGCTGTAATGTATTTCTTTATGATAAGACCGCAGAAGAAGCAGGAAAAAGAAGTTGCAAGAATGCGTAACAGCATTATTGTAGGTGACGAAATCTGTACAAACGGCGGTATTATCGGCAGAGTTTGCACTATCAAGGATGATATTCTCACTCTTGAAATCAACAAAGACAGAACACGTATGAAAATATACCGTTGGGCTGTAAGAGAAGTAGTAAATCCCATGCCCAGAAACGATGTTCCCGAGGAACCTAAGGAATCCAAGGAAACCAAGAAGGAAGAAGAAAAGAAGGACTGATTTAAGGTCAACAAAAAAGAAACTCATCACTTTGAGTTTCTTTTTTGTTGCTGCAAGAAGCTCTTGTCATATATTCTTTTTTATTGATGCAAGTGCTCCTTTTTCGAGACGGGATACCTGCGCCTGACTTATTCCTACCTCAGATGCTACTTCCATTTGAGTTTTGCCGAGGAAAAATCTCATGTTGATTATCTTACTTTCTCTGTCACTTAGTTTCTTTAGTGCTTCCCCTATTGCAATACTTTCCGTCCACACAGAGTCATTGTTTTTATTGTCACACAGCTGATCCATTATATATATTGAATCTCCGCTGTCCGAATATACAGGCTCGTAAAGCGATACGGGTACAACAACTGCATCAAGCGCATCGGAAACAGCCTTAACGGTGTACTGAATCGGTTCTGTTTCAACTCCTGTTGTAATGCTTTTTTCTTTAGCATCCTCAATTGAGCGCTTATTTACCTCCTCAGTTATTTCTTCGATAGTAGGGTCTCGGGATAGCAGCACTGAAAGTTTTTCCCTTGCAGTCAACGCTTTGTAAGCAGTATCTCGTACAGAGCGGCTGACTCTTATCATATTATTATCTCGAAGGTAGCGTCTTATTTCACCGATTATCATTGGAATGAATGTCTTTTGTTGTAACGGGAGGTTGACATAACCTTGAAAAAATGTTATTATATGCAAATGGGGTGAGATATTTGAAAGAAAAACGTGACCAACTCATTGTGCAAGGCTCAATACTTGCAATGGCGGGAATAATAACAAAAATAATTGGATTTATATATAGAATACCCATGGCTAATATGCTCGGTGAACAAGGTAACGGCATATACTCGGTATCCTTTGGAATATATAATGTTGCGCTGACTCTTTCCAGCTACAGCCTTCCCTTGGCACTGTCAAAGCTTGTATCCTCGAGGCTTGGAAAAAACGAACCTAAAAATGCGTTTATACTGTTTAAGCGTGCTTTCTTCTTCGCTTTGATTGCAGGAGCTTGTGCTTTTTCAGTACTCTTTTTCGGAGCTGAATGGCTTGAAGCGTTATACAGCAGAACCGGTCTTGCGCATCCCCTGAAAGTGCTTGCCCCCACAGCATTTATAGTTGCGTTGCTGGGTGTTTTTAGAGGATATTTTCAAGGGCACTCAACCATGGTGCCGACAGCGCTGTCACAGATACTTGAGCAGATAGTAAATGCTGTTGTAAGTATTCTTGCAACATTCTTTTTCATCAAAGCGTATGAGGGTGCGCCCGACATTGCAGCCCGCGGCGCAGCAGGAGCTACCGTAGGTACTCTTGCGGGTGCCTTTGGTGCTCTTGTGATGCTGACACTGTTTTTCACAGGTAAGCTCGCCTCAATCAAGAAAGATGTAAAATCCGATACCTCTGTGCCGGAGAGCAAAAGGCGAACCTATTACGACATTGTTACAACTATGATTCCAATCATTCTCAGCCAATCTATATATCAGATAGGCTTTACGGTTGACGACCTGCTTTACGGAAACATTATGGCAACCAAAGGAATTGAGGATGCCGTGGTAAGTGCGGAGCAAGGTGTTTTTAACACCCAGTATACGCAGCTTATTAACCTTCCGATTGCAATAGCAACGGCTCTTGCTGCCTCGGCTTTGCCTTCGGTTGTCAAGCTCTTTGTCAAAGGTCTTCATAAAGAAAAAAACGAAAAGATAACATCTGTTATAAAATTAACTTCCGTTATTACCATACCTTGTGCTGTCGGACTTGCGGTCCTTTCCGAACCGCTTATATCCACTCTCTTTCCGAGTCTTGTAGATTTCCGTGAAATCGCTGTAAAGCTTTTGGTCTATGGTTCAAGTGCTTGTGTCTTCTATTCAATTGCAACAGTTACTACCTCGGTATTACAAGGTAACAACAGAATGAGATTGCCGGTTATTAACTCCTTTATATCATTTGCTATTCACGTTGCTGCTGTATTTTTAATGTTGAAATATACAGACTTGTCCGTGTACGCTCTTTTAATCGGAGACATAACCTTCCCTCTCGTCATATGTGTTTTAAATATCATATCACTCAAAAAGCATACCGGGTATACAGTTGAATTCAAGAGATGCTTCCTTCTGCCGCTTTTCCTGTCCGGTATCATGGGCGGAGTAGCGTTCTTGACAAACTTCGGACTTGGATTTATCATTCCAAACAAAGTAATAAGACTTGGAGTTTCATTTGTTGCGGCAATTGCGGTTTACGGACTGTCTGTGCTAAAAACAAATGTGTTTACCGATGACGAAATACTTGACCTCCCTGCGGGCGGAAAAATATTAAAACTCAAAAACAAATTAAAATAATTACTTTCGTTATAAAAAAGCTAATCCCTCGAGTGCTTATAAGCACTCGAGGGATTAGACAGACTGTCGAAAAAGTCACTCTAAGGAGTGGCTTTTTTGTATTAAATATGGTATAATGGAGGTAGAAAGAAGTGAGGTAAAAGATATGCTGAGTAAGGGACAAAACGGAAGAGACCAAATGGAAAT
>SVRV01000030.1 GCA_015064635.1 Oscillospiraceae bacterium | reverse complement strand
GGTAATTTTTGTTCATATCAAGGCATCTTTTCCGAAGTAATACTTTATGTATTACAAGGGAAAGTAACGAAGATAGGGACGAAAATCACCCTTGAAACCGACAAGAGTTCGGCTCTCTTCGGCTATAGGAGGTTACATATTATGAACTACTGGACTCAAAGCAATAAAAACATTTACGTTGCGGCACATCGAGGCTTTTGTGCCAAATTCCCCGAAAACACAATGTTGGCTTTCAGAGAGGCTGTAAAGCTGGGTGTAGACCAGATAGAAACCGACGTTAGAATAACCCGTGACGGTGAGCTTGTTCTCATTCATGATGCTACCCTTGAGCGTACAACCAACGGAAGTGGTAAGGTGTGCAATTATACCCTTGCAGAATTGAAGCTGCTTGATGCGGGCAGAGGCGAGCAGATACCTACTTTGAGGGAGCTTTTCGAGCTGGTAAAAGACCATCCTGCCATGACCCTTGACCTTGAATTCAAGGAGTACCCTGTAAGCGGTTGGGAGAATGTGGCTTATAGCACCTGCGACAAAATTATTGCCATGGTTGAGGAGTTTAACTTTGCAGACCGCTGTGTTATAAACAGCTTTAATCAGAAGCTTAATGAATATGTGTATAAGACATATAACGGCAGATATAAACAACACCTGTTTTATCCCGAAAGCGTTTTGCAGACCGAGGGATGCGAATTGCCTATATACAGCTTTGGTTACTGCGCTTGTGTTTTTCGTGGAGAGCTTTCCGTAGAGGAAGTAAATGAATTTCATAAAAAAACAGGCATACGCATTTGGGCACCTGCATCCGTTAAGGATGAGGAGGCAATAGATGCCGCTCTGGAGCTTGGAATAGAGCTTATTACTTGCAACAATCCCGACGAGGTGCTTGAAATCTTAAGAAGAAAAGGGCTTCACAAATAAAAGGAGAAACTATATGAATTTTATCAATTCACAAAAAAAGAAGGCAGTAACCTTCAGCTTTGATGATGGCGTAACTCAGGATATAAGACTTATAGAGCTGCTTAACAAATACGGATTGAAGGCAACCTTCAATCTCAATTCCGAGCTGCTTGGTAGAAAGGGAATGCTGGTACGTGGCGACGGAATGCGCATCTCACATTACAAGGTACATCCCGAGGATGTAAAAGCAATATACGAGGGGCATGAAATTGCCGCACACACTCTGACACATCCGAACCTTACCGGACTTGAAGACGAAGAGGTTATCCGACAGGTTGAAAGGGATAGACTTAACCTTTCGGAGCTTGCGGGATATGAGGTCATTGGCATGGCGTACCCTTGCGGAGGTGTCAACAACGATGACCGTGTGGCGGAGATTATAAAAAATAATACCGGAATAAAATACAGCCGTACCATTACCTCCACGAATAATTTTGACCTTCAGGAAAATCTGTTCCGCTTCAATCCTTCAGTGTACTATATACAGCTTGACAGTATGATGAAGCTTGGTGAGGAATTTGTTGCTTTAAAGACCGAAGCACCGAAAATATTTTATATCTGGGGACATTCCTACGAGATGGATCTCGGGTCGGATTACTGGGTAAGATTAGAGGAGTTCTTTAAGCTTATTTCGGGTAGAGTGGATATTTTCTACGGTACAAACAAAGAGGTGCTTCTTTAAAATGCAGTTTTGAGTCAAAGGCTTTTTAGGCTTTTGACTCATTTTTTTGATTAATATATCTCGATTTGCTCTTTTTTTGTAACAAAAATACACTTGTCGCATATTATGTAACAGTGAAGGGGGAATATGTGTGCACGGCATTGCGAAGTGTATCGGGATTTGTGTTGTGGCATTCGGATTCGGTCTGCTGATGGCTTTCTTTCTTCCCAAAAGTGTGCTCATTGTACTTGAAGCACTTGTTATAATAGTTGCGGGCGCTTTCTTTGTTATGTGTTAGGAGGTAGAAGCATGAAAATAATAACTGTCAGACCGCCAAAGCTTTTACGCGGTTTCCTGGGACTTTTTGTGAGAAAGAAAAAATGAGGCGAATGCCTCATTTTTTGATTTCGTCTTTTGTTTTAAGATCTGCCGCACTTCTGACTCCACGCATATGCATTGTGCTGTTGCAGTAGGGAAGAGGTACGTCATATGCTTGCGCATTGATGATGGGCATGTCAATCTGCGCTTCTGCATCCATCATGGGATTATTTGAAATGTAAGAATATACCTTCTTCTTGTCCTTCTTCATATCTCCACTTCCTTCCGCTGATATTTTTGACGGAATGGGAGATTTTTATACTAAAAAACAAATGAAAAAGCCGTCAATTTCGCATGGAAACTGACGGCTCTTCGTGGTGAACCATTGGAGATTCGAACTCCAGACCCTTTGATTAAAAGTCAAATGCTCTGCCAACTGAGCTAATGGTTCAAACTGTTCTTGACAGCCTTAATATCATATCACATAAGTTATGATTTGTCAACAAGTTTTTGAAAAAATATTACAATTTCACTACTGTGATTTTGTTGATTCCGTAGTATTTAAAAAGCTCTAATGCGTTTTCGTCAAGCTTTTCGCCGCAAACCGCAATGGGTATCGCAGGGGGACATGACACATTTTCTGTGGCAAGTATTCTCCCCATTGCTTCTTCAACGTTTACCGTCTCCCATTTTGAAAAGGCGGCAACTCTTGGTGACATTACACGTTTCAGAGGGCGGGGCGAGGGTGGTGCGTCTGTTATTGCTGTTCTTTTTTTAAGTCCGAGAAGAAGACCTTCGAGCAGTGTAAGGTCACATTCCTCGGTTTCGGGTGTTATCATAAATACCAAAAAATCGGAATCCGCAAACTCGCAAACTACATTGTTTGTTAAAAGAATACTTGCAAGCTCCTCTCCTGTGTAGCCGTAGGATTTAGGAGCTAACGTGAGCTTTAATTCTTCGCTGCCTATAAGGTCAAAGCCTTTGTGTGACAGCTTTTTCTTTATATCGTTTACCCGTTTTACACATTTCACAAGTCTTTCGGTATAGCCTTCGGCAAGATATCTGTTGGCAAGGTCAAGGGACTCGAGAATAAGATAGGACGGACTTGTGGAAGCAAAGACGGACATTGCTCTTTTGGCGTTTTCCGATAGTGCTTCGGGCGCATTTTGACTTATATGGAGATAAGCACCGCCGGTTAAAACGGGGAGTGTCTTGTGAGCCGAGTCACAGCACATGTCCGCACCCAGATGTATGGGATGTTTTGATGCGGGCAGAAAATTCAGATATGCCCCATGTGCGTTGTCAACAAGAAGGAGTATACCCCATTTATGACAAATCTCGGCAAGGGACTTGATGTCGGCAACATTTCCGAGGTAATCGGGACTTGTAACATAAAATGCCATTGGCTTTATCTTCATTTCCGAAAGCCTTTTGTCAAGGGCATCAGCTGAAATGCTGCAGGACAAAACCGTATTTTCTTCGGAATAAAGCCACTCTACATCCAAATCGAGAAGAACTGCAGCACTCATAAACACACGGTGCGCATTTCTTGCCGCAAGAATAACTCTTGAGGAGTTAGAATTCAAAAGAGCAAGATAAAGCATTGCACGTATTGCAAGCGAAGAGCCTTCGCAGGAATAGACCGTCTTTTTTGTGCCGAAGAGGGAAGAAGCGTTTTTCTGACTCTCCTCTATTATTCCCTCACTTTTGTAAAGCACATCAGCGCCGTCAATTTCGGTTATGTCAAGGGCTTCGGGACCTAAAAAGGTCTTTCCTTTATGCCCGGGCATATGAAATCTTGCGGCGCTTTTGTTTTTATAGCTTTGCACAAAATCAAAAATCGGTGTATTCATTACTCCTCGTCAAGGGTTTTGGCAACCTCAAGCATTATTGCACATTCCATTCGCTTTCTGAACAGCTCACAGCCGTACTTGTAAACACCGTTTACGCTTCCCGTTGCGTGATATGCGTTTGCGGCACATCCGCCCGAGCAATAAAGCTTTGCCCAGCAATCTCTGCATTCGGGACGTGTGTAAACATTACAGTCTGCAAATTCTTTTTGAGCATCATGGTTGGTAACACCCTTCCATACATCGCCGAGACGGAATTTTTCTTCGCCTACAAACTGGTGGCAAGGATAAAGGTCACCCCAGGGTGTAACAGCCATGTACTCGGTGCCCGAGCCACAGCCGGATATTCTCTTATATATACAAGGACCGCCTTTAAGGTCTATCATATAGTGATAGAAGGTGAAGGGACGTCCCTCACGGTGTCTTTGAAGCATAAGCTCTGCAAGCTTTTCGTATTGCTCAAGTACAATGGGAAGATCCTCCATTGTAAGGGAGGAGGGCTCACCCTCGGGACCTACAACAGGCTCCATGCTGAGCTCTGTAAATCCCAGTTCAAGCATTGTCTTTATATCCTCTAAAAAGTCGGGATTTGCGTGGGTGAAGGTACCTCTCATATAGTAGTTCTTGCCTTCACGTGCCTTGACAAACTTCTGGAATTTCGGAACTATCTGCTCCCATGAGCCGCGTCCCGCATAGTCAACTCTGTATTTATCGTGTATCTCTTTTCTGCCGTCAAGACTGAGTACAACGTTTGAGCATTCCTTGTTTGCAAATTCAATCACATCGTCATCCACAAGCATACCGTTGGTAGTGAGAGTGAAACGGAAATTCTTGTGTGCAGCCTTTTCAATACTGCGTGCATACTTTACAAGCTCCTTTACGACCTCAAAGTTCATAAGGGGCTCACCGCCGAAAAAGTCAACCTCAAGATTTGTTCTGCTGCCGGAGTTTGCAACAAGAAAGTCTAACGCCTGCTTTCCTACCTCAAAGCTCATGACAGCACGCTCACCGTGATATTTACCCTGACTTGCAAAGCAGTATGAACAGTTCAGGTTACATGTATGTGCGATATGTAAGCAAAGTGCCTTTACAACGCCTGCACTCTTTGCTTTAAGGTCACCTGCCATACTCTCAAAGGTGTCCTCACAAAAGAGCTTCCCCTCACTCTTCAATTCTTCTATCTGCTCAAAGCATTCATCAATAGCCTCATCGGTCACGGTGGGGTCGCTTGAGTATTTGTCTAAAATGAAAGCCTTTATTTCCTCGTGGGTACTTTTTTCGTACATTTCAATTACGTCAAAGGTTGCTTCGTCCACAACGTGAACAGAGCCTGAGTAAACGTCTATTACAATGTTAAGTCCGCCGAGCTTATATGAATGAACCATAAATTTCTCCGATACTTTTTTATTATATTAAAAATGCCGCCTTAATGGCGGCATTTACAAAGCTTTACTTATTTCTTTTTGCTTTCGCACTTCTGATTTGCAATGCCGCAGCTTGTCTTACAAGCTGACTGACAAGATGTCTGGCACTCGCCGCATCCGCCCTTCTTAGCGCTTTCGCAAAGATTCTTTGTATCTAATGTTTTGATAGGCTTCATAATTTTTCCTCCTGAAAATAGTTTATTAAATTACAATTAGTATACTATTTCAACTGTAATTTGTCAATAGCTTTTAACAAAAAAATTATTTTTCAAAGTAGCTGAGTGCTGCTCCGATAACCGTTCCGTAACGGCTGTGGTCGGGAATGATGAAATTGACGTCGAACATAGTACTCATCTTATCGAATATAGGCTTTGCTTGGGGAGCTCGGGTAAGAGTTCCCGTGAGTACAATATCACGTATCTTACAGCTTCTTGATGCAAATACCGCTACCATTCCAACTGTTTCAAACACAAGGTTTAAAATACCAAGTGCAATGTCCGAATGTGTTGCAAGGTCGCTGAGATTACCGAAGTTTGCCGCAGTTGTCGTATCCTGAAGAGTGGGGCTGATGCTCTTATTTGTGATATCGCCGATGCGAAGGTCGATTTTCTCAAGGTCGCCCTCGGCGGCAAGCTCATACAGCGTGCCGATATCCGCAACGCCAAGCATCTTCTTTGAAAGTCCTATAATAGTACCGCCACCGACTCCCGTACCTCCGATGTAGGTGCGCTCTTTTCCGCTTGCGTAAACAGATGCGGTTCCGGTTCCCATACTTACGACAAGAGCTCTATCAAGTCCCGACAGATACTGTCCGCCGATTCCCACCGATTGGAATTCACTTACGTGCTCACAGGCAATTCCGTAAAGCTCGTTTCCGATAAAGGTTGATCCGACACCGGTTATCATTATTCTGTCAACGTCTCCGAGTGCAATATTGTTCATGTTTGTGAATTTGCCAAAGGCACCGTAAATGGATGTCATCTGGTCCTCGGCTGTTACAAACATAGGGGCAACTATTTTTTTATCATGGTCAAAGGCAACTATTTTTGTCGTGCTTCCTCCCACGTCTATTCCCACTATATAACTCATAGGTGTCCTCCTTGCTTTGTGCTTTTGATTATTATACTATTTTTAGCTTATTATGTCAATCATTTTGATAAAAAGGTATTGAAAAATAATATCTTTTGTTATATAATACAATTGAAAAAATATTTATTTTTAATTAGGAGATAAAAATGTTACAGGAAAATTTGAATTTAATTAAGAAGACTGACCCTGAAATTGCTGAGGCAATGGAGCTTGAGCTTGCACGTCAGCGAAGAAACATTGAACTTATTGCCAGTGAGAACATTGTTTCCGAAGCGGTAATGGCGGCGATGGGAAGCCATCTTACAAACAAGTATGCCGAAGGCTATCCCGGTAAGAGATATTACGGCGGTTGTGAGTGCGTCGATATCTCCGAAAAGCTTGCAATTGAGCGTGCAAAGGAGCTCTTCGGTGCAGAGCATGCAAACGTTCAGCCTCACTCGGGCGCGCAGGCTAACATTGCGGTTTATCAGGCTTTCCTTGAGCACGGCGATACAGTGCTCGGTATGTCCCTTGACCATGGCGGACATCTTACTCACGGAAGCCCTGTAAACTTCTCCGGTATAAACTACAAATTTGTTTCCTACGGTGTCGAAAATGACACCGGCAGAATAGACTATGATAAGGTAGAGGCTCTTGTGAAGGAGCACAAGCCCAAGCTTATCGTTGCGGGTGCTTCTGCATATCCCAGAAAGATTGATTTCAAGCGCTTTGGCGAAATAGCACACGCAAACGGCGCATATCTTATGGTAGACATGGCTCACATTGCAGGTCTTGTTGCGGCAGGTCTTCATGAGAATCCCGTGCCCTATGCAGATGTTGTTACCACCACAACTCATAAGACTCTCCGCGGTCCCAGAGGCGGTCTTATTCTCTGCCGTGAGGAGTATGCAAAGAAGATAGACAAGGCTATATTCCCCGGTATGCAGGGCGGTCCTCTTGAGCATATCATTGCCGCTAAGGCCGTATGCTTCAAGGAAGCACTTTCACCCGAATTCAAGGAATATCAGAAGAACATAGTTTCAAACTGTGCAGTATTTGCCGAGGCAATGATGAAGGAAGGCTTCAACCTTGTATCCGGTGGTACAGACAACCACCTTATGCTTGTTGACCTGAGAAATATGGGTATCACAGGTAAGGAGCTTGAGCACAGACTTGACGAGGTTTATATCACAGCCAACAAGAATGCAATTCCCGGTGACCCCGAAAGTCCCTTTGTTACCAGCGGTGTAAGACTCGGTACTGCGGCTGTTACCTCCCGTGGCTTTACAAACGACGACATGAAGGAAATTGCACACCTCATCTATATGACAGTTAAGGAATTTGACAAGGCTGACGAAATACGTGCAAGAGTTGAAAAGCTCTGTGCGGCTCATCCTCTCTATTAATAATGACACCACTTGCAGAAAGGCTCAGACCCGCCACGTTTGACGATGTGGTGGGTCAGGAGCATATACTTGGCAAAAACGGAGCGTTGAGGCGAATCGTTTCATCGCCCGTGTTGCCCAATATGATTTTTTACGGCCCTTCGGGAACGGGTAAGACAACGGTTGCAAATATTATCGCAAAAAATGCGGGAATGACCTTAAAAAAGCTTAACGCCACCGTTGCGCAGACAAAGGATATCAAGGACGTGCTTGCCGAAACGGGAACCCTTTTCGGCTCGGATGGAATACTTCTTTACATTGACGAGATACAGTATTTCAATAAGAAGCAGCAGCAAACCCTCCTTGAGTTTATTGAGGACGGAAGAATAACCCTTATTGCTTCCACAACAGAGAATCCGTATTTCTATATATACAAGGCTATTTTATCCCGATCCACAGTATTTGAATTCAAGCCCTTGTCGCACAGTGCGGTGAAGCAGGCGCTTTCAAGAGCTCTTGATTTTCTGAACAGTGAAAACAACGCAAACAAAACTCTTTCAGAGGATGCAATGACGGCGCTTTCGGTGTCGGGCGGCGGTGATTTGAGAGCCTCCGTGAATGCACTTGAGCTTGCATTCCATATTTCGGAGAATGAAATAACCGAGGAGAGCGCAAAATCCGTTCTGGCACGAAACTATATGTCCTTCGACAGAGATGGAGACAATCACTACGAGCTTCTCTCGGCGCTCCAGAAGTCAATCAGAGGCTCGGATGAAAATGCGGCGGTTTTTTACCTCGCAAAGCTTCTTGAGGGGGGAGACATAATTTCTCCCTGCAGACGTCTTCTTGTCATTGCAAGCGAGGATATAGGACTTGCCTATCCCATGGCGGCAACCATTGTAAAATCTCTTGTGGATTCGGCGCTTCAGCTGGGACTCCCCGAGGCACGCATACCACTTGCCCAGGCGGCAATACTCCTTGCAACGGCACCCAAGTCCAACAGTGCATATCTGGCTATTGCGGCGGCAATGGAGGATATTACCAAGGGACTCGGTCAGGATATGCCATCAAGGCTTAAAAACAACCATTGCTTTGGAGAAGGGGATAAGAAGGATGCTTACCTTTATCCTCATGACTATCCGAACAATTGGGTGGAGCAGCAGTATCTTCCCGATGACTTAAAGGACAGAGTTTACTATCGCTTCGGCAACAATAAGACCGAAAGAGCGGCAGAAGAATACAAAAAAATAATTCGCGGAGCGAATAAAAAATAAAAAACAAGGAGAATATTAAAATGGCAAAGGGTACATTTTGGAAGGATTTCAAAAAGTTTATCACACAGGGTAACGTAGTTGACATGGCAGTCGGTGTTGTAATCGGTACTGCATTCAAGGCGATAGTATCGTCTCTTGTTGCGGATATCATTACACCTCTTATTTCACTTGTTACAGGTTCACCCAATTTCAAGGACCTCAAGTATATAATAACCCCTGCAGAGCTTGCAGAAGACGGTGTGACAGTTGTGACACCCGAGGTTACATTGAACTACGGTATGTTTATCCAGTATATAATTGATTTTATACTTATCGCACTTTCTATTTTTGTAGTACTTAGAGTATTCACAGGTCTTCAGAAGCGTTCGGAAGAGCTTCGCCAGAAGCTTGATGCTGAAAAGTATGAAGCAGAGCAGAAGAAGGCTGAAGAGGAAGCAGCTGCAAAGAAGGCAGAAGAAGAGGCTGCAAAGGCAGCTCTTGAAGCTGAAAAGGCTGATATCGAAGCGGCTCGTGCGGCACAGCGTGAAACTGCGGCACTTCTTGCAGATATTAAGGAGTTACTTGCAAAGAAATGAATTACAGCTTTAAAGCGGTAGATTATGAGGGACTTGCCCCGATGACTAAGGTTATCGGGGACGTCCCCTTTAATTTCTGCGATTTTACACCATATGTTATTTTTACATGGCAAAAGTATTATGACACGCACTATGCTTTAATTGATGATGCTCTTGTGCTTCGTCACAATATAGACGGTGAGCTTTGCTACGCACCGCTGGCAAAGGACATTCTGTCGGTTGCAGAAAAGCTTGTTTCGGGAGAGGAGTCTGTCAGCCTTTCGCCCCTTTGTGAAGCGGACGTAAAGAAGCTGACAGAAAAATACGAAGCTTTAAGCATTGAGTGTGACGATGCATGGTCGGACTATATCTATCTCCACTCCGACCTCGCCGAGCTTGCGGGAAAGCGTTATTCGGGACAGAGAAACCACATAAATAAGTTTTTGCAGTCAAATCCGGATTGGTCCTATGAGGAAGTGAATGACCGAAACATTCAGGAGGTTTTTGACTTTTACAAGGAGCTTACCCAAGACGTATCTTTCTCTGAAGGGACGGCAATTTACGAGCACAGATGGCTTGAAGAGTATTTTGACGGCGGGGTTTCAAAGCTTCCTCTTGCCGGCGGTGTTATCCGAGCGGGAGGCAGAATCCTTTCTCTTGCTTTCGGCGAAGTGATAGGCGAAACGCTGTATGTACACATTGAAAAGGCACGCCGTGACGTTCAGGGAGCATATCAGATGACAGTACGTGAATTTGCTCGTCATAATCCTGCCACCTTTATCAACCGTGAAGAGGATATGGGAATAGAGGGACTCAGACGTTCAAAGCTGTCATATCATCCCACACGCCTTGAAAGAAAATATAAAATAAGGATAAAAGCGAAATGATATACTATATTGACAGTATTAACGGTTGCGATGCCAATAACGGTCAGACATCGGACAATCCAAAAAAAGATTATACAAAGCTCACACCCGTATCAGGGGACAGTATTCTTTTCAAAAGAGGAAATATATATAGCGCTCCTCTTGAAAGTGTTGAAGGCGTGACTTACGGTGCCTGGGGAGAGGGCGATATGCCCACTTTTTGCGGCTCTGTTGACGCCTCGAACAGGGATAACTGGGTAGAGACAGAAGAAAACATCTGGAAGTACACAGGCGAAAGCATAGGTAAGGTTGGTAATATAGTTCTTGACGACTGCTATGGCACATTTCGTTGGGAAAAGGACGAGCTGAGCCTTCAGGGAGATTTCTGGGACAGCAGACAGATTGACGAAAACAAGCCTCAGGAATATGATTCATACGAACTTCTTTTGTATTCGGAGAAGAATCCTGCGGAGTGCTATAAAAGAATTGAGATATGTCACTACGGTAAGCGAGTGCTTGGCTATATAAAAAGCGGAAACACCTTTGAGGGACTTCGATTTAAAAACAGCGGAGTACACGGACTTGCAGGACAAGGTAAGGGTGTTGTGATAAGGAACTGTGCCTTTGAAAATATCGGAGGCGTAATGTTCTACAAGAATACAAAGGTGAGATTTGGAAATGCTGTGGAGTTCTGGCAGTACGGTGAGGACATACTCATTGAAAACTGTACCTTTTATCAAGTGTATGATTCCTGCGTAACTCATCAGGGGAATCATGATATCGTCACTCCTGCCAAAAATATGATATGCCGAAACAATACCTTTGACAGCTACGGCATGGCGGCGTTTGAATACCGTGACAGAATACCAGTTTCGTCAAGCTTTTCGGGTAACATTTGCAAAAATGCAGGCTGCGGATTTGCAATGCAAGGTGAAGAACTGCCGAGATTTTCGGAAATATATCCCGAGCCTATGGGACATCACATATTTCTTTGGAGAATGGAGAAGGGAACAGAGGGCGGTTCCTTGGTAATAGAAAACAATTGCTTCGAGGCGGCACCGGTGGGAGCGGCAATATATTCGATAATATCTCCCGATGCCGAGTCGCAGATAACCTTGAATAACAATACATACACCGCAAGCAAAACACTTCTCATCCGTTTTGGGCAAAAGAATTATTCGAATTTTGAAGAATACAAAAGGGAAACAGGTCAGGATAAGGATTCTCGTATCAGATAAAAAATCAGCAACCCACCGTTAAGGTGCGGTTGCTGATTTTTGCAAATAGAATAATATTAATTGTCTGAATTCGGTTCTTTTACTTTTGATTTCTTCGCTTTTGTAAGAGTGAAGGTGAATTCACACCAAGCGTTTTCCTCGGACTTAACCCACATTTCTTCACTGTGCTGGTCAATAATTGTCTTTGAGATGTAAAGACCGAGACCGAGTCCGCTCTTGTCAAGTCCTCTTGAACGGTCAGACTTGTAGAAACGGTCGAATACTCTGGGAAGATCCTCGGCTGAAATTCCGTTTCCGGTGTTCTTGACCGAGATAACAACCTTTTTGTCATTGTTTACGAGACGTACCGACAGATTTCCTTGCTCGTTTGCAAACTTGACGGCATTGTCTATAAGGTTGTACATTACCTGATGAATAGCATCCTTGTCGGCTATGACGTTTATGTTATCGTCATCACATTCAAAGCTGACATCAAGCTTCTTTGCATCTATTCTTGATTCGCAGGAAATAAGCACTTGTCTTGCGAGCTCACATATATCGAATGAAGTCATCGTGAACTTTCGCTCACCCGATTGGATTCTCGTTATGTCAAGAAGTGAATTTACAAGGCGTGCAAGGCGCTTTGTTTCGTCGGAAACGATGCGGAGATAGTGATCTGCCTTGTCCCGGGGAATAGCTCCCGAGATAATACCGTCAACAAATCCTGCTATGGTAGTCATAGGAGTTCTGAGGTCATGGGAAACGTTTGAAAGAAACATGCTTCTGTTTTCTTCAAGCTTTTCCAAACTACCTGCCATATTGTTGAAGGCTGTTGCAAGCTCTGCCACCTCGTCGTTTCCTCTCACGGGAACTCGCACATTGAATTTACCCTGAGCAAAGCTTTTTGCGGCGTAGCTCATTTCCTTGAGCGGGCGGGATATTCTTTCGCTTATGAAGTATACTGCAATAAGCGAGAAGGCAAATATCCATATAAGCGTCATTATCATTGTGGAGCCGAGCTTTTCGAAAATGAAGTTTGTGTTTTCGGAGCAGATAAATATAGCACCCGAATTTGCTTCGGCATCATAGTCCATTTTTCCTGCGGGAAAAAGGTTTACGGGACGGATAACGTTTATATAACGTGTGTCAAACACACCTTCAAGGTCGGAATAGAGATAATCCTCTTCAAGATAGGCTTCAACGAGAGATGCATCTATTCTCTCCGGGACGATTCCTTTTCCGTTGTCGCTGAGCAGTATAACCTTACCGTTATGGTCGGTTATAAATATTATGGAATCACTGCTTGTTGCGTTTTTGTTTATAAAGTCTAATATATAGCCGTTGTCGATCATTATTGTGGCTTCAAGAGGCATTTTACTCATTGACATAATTCCGTTGAGTGATGAGAAAATAC
Organism: Oscillospiraceae bacterium; assembly: GCA_015064635.1. Taxonomy (GTDB): domain Bacteria; phylum Bacillota; class Clostridia; order Oscillospirales; family SIG627; genus RGIG6353. The sequence goes on along the minus strand of SVRV01000030.1, from coordinate 20,133 downwards.
CTTGTGCAGTATTATTCATTACCGTCTTCTTTGCCTCAGCGGTATAATTTCCTATAAGCGAAGAAACGATAAGACTGAGTACAAGAAACGATATAACAACGATTATCATGAAGGTGAGTATATATTTACTGAATATGTTCTTGCACATTTTCAGCCTCTCTTTTTACAGAAGCTCAAATTTGTATCCCACACCCCATACGGTCTTGAGATTCCATTTGTCGCTGACACCCTCAAGCTTTTCACGGAGTCTTTTTACGTGAACGTCAACTGTTCTTGAATCTCCCAGATAATCAAATCCCCATACCTTGTCAAGAAGCTGGTCACGGGTAAATACTCTGTTGTAGTTGGAGGAGAGGAAATAAAGCAATTCGAGCTCCTTGGGAGGAATATCAATTGCCTTTCCGTTGAGCTTGAGCTCATACTTTCTGAGGCTTATTTCGATGTTTTCAAACTTAACCACTTCGTCCTCGTCGGTACGGTTGTGGGCTGTGTAACGGCGAAGTACTGCCTTAACACGGGCGGAAACCTCCTTGGCGTCAAACGGCTTTACAATAAAGTCGTCGGCACCGAGCTCAAGACCGAGCACCTTGTCAAACACTTCACCCTTTGCAGTTATCATAATGATAGGCTTTTGAGACATTTCACGTATTTCGCGGCACACCTGCCAGCCGTCCTTTTTGGGAAGCATTATGTCGAGGAGAACAAGGTCGGGCTCATATGCCTTGAATGCCGCAATTCCTTCGGCACCGTCTCCTGCGCTCTTCACCTTATAGTTTTCGTTTTCGAGAAAAATTTTTAATAGCTCGCAGATATTAGGATCGTCGTCGATTACAAGAATTTTTGTAGACATAATTTATTACATTCCTTTCTAAAGCCCCTTATTTTAAGTGGGTTTTTTGTATTCTTGATAATTTTGTTCATATTTCAATTATTAACAAAATTTAACTTTACTATATTTTACCAAATTGTTTTGCAAAAGTGTTTATGAATTTGTTAATTTTTTATCTGTTAGTGTTGTCCATATCTTTATCAATTTTTATTTTTATTATGTCGCCTTTGTTACAGCCGACGGGAGGAGTGAATCTGAGGTTGATGAAATTTTCCGTATACCCCAGCATCTTGCCGTTTTTGAAAAACTCGGCGAGCACATTATACTCTTTTCCCAAATTTTGCTGAAATATTCTCCTGTGCACAAGAGATGCCACCCTTGTCATCTCTGCCGCTCTTGTGTGACGCAGAGCGTTTGGAAGCTGACATGTCATAGCTGCCGCCTTTGTACCCTTTCTCTCGGAATATGGGAAAACGTGAGTATGAAGAATATCAGCCTTGTCAATAAAATCAAGACTTTCCTTGAAGTCGTCTTCCGTTTCGCCGGGAAATCCGCATATCATATCGCAGGACAAATTTGCATCGGGAAAGAATTTTCTTATGTTTTCCACTGCAGTATAAAGGTCACGAGAGGTATAATCTCTTTTCATCGCTTTTAGTATACTGTCGGAGGCACTTTGTACAGACAGATGAAAGTGCGGCATAACCCCGCCTACCGAGGAAAGAATATTCAAATTTTCGGGAGTAAAAAATGAAGGACGGAGTGAGCCGAAACGAAGACGTTCAACTGGGCTCTCACTTTGAATCCTTTCCACAAGCTTGCACAAAGCATCTCTTTCTCCTCTATCTTCACCAAAGGCAGAGGTTTCGATTCCCGTTAATATTATTTCCCGATACCCCGAGCTTTTAAGCCTTTTTATTTCTGAGAGTATATCATTTTCTTCTCTTGAACGTACACGCCCACGCACAAAAGGAATATAGCAGTATGAACAAAAATTGTTGCATCCGTCCTCTATTTTAACATATGCCTTGACATATTTTCTTTTTGATATTTCAAGGTTTTCGTAAGAGGCACCCGACATAGAGTGTCGCATATCTGCTTTTTCACCGCGGATTATAGCTTCGATTCGGTTGGCAACTTCACCCTTATTTATGTTTCCGCCAAGATAGGTTACGTGATTGAATTCCTCAACGTTATCTGCACCCTGTACAAAACAGCCTATAACTGCCACGGGAGCACCGTACCTTACAGCACGTCTTATGGCTTTTTTGCATTTTGAGTCGCTTTCGGATGTAACAGTGCAGGTGTTTATTATGTAAGCATCGCAGTTGTCTTCAAAATCTACTACGCTGTACCCCTTTTTTTCAAGCTTTTCGGCAATGGCATCGGATTCGTACTGGTTTACCCGACAGCCAAGTGTCATAAGTCCGATTTTCATTTGTTGTATCCTTTTTGTAATGTTCAAAAATCAATCTTTTTCTTCAGTATAGCATATAACTCAAAAAAATTCAAGGAGTGATAAACACTCCTTGAATCCACATTCAATATACCCAATTTGCCACGTTTCCGCTGGTGATATAATATTCGTTTTTAATAAAATGTCTGTCGGTTGAAAAGCTGTCTACTATGACAAGCTTTACCTTCATCTTTTGCGGAATAATATTCTTTATGTAGACCGAGGCTATTTGTCCTACTTCTACGTCCTCCTTCCACTCGGCAAGACCCGCAAGGTTTGGAGCAAGCTCTACAAACACACCGTAGTTTTCAATGCTGCGTATTACGCCTGCCACTGTTTGTCCTACCTTGAAGCGATTTGCATTTTCCTCCCATGTGCCAAGTAATTCCTTATGGGAAAGCGAAAGACGTCCGTTTGATATGTTACCTCTTACGGGGAGTGCCTCTTCTCTTGATTTTATGCACGCCTTGATTACCTGTCCCACCGTAAATCTGTCACTTGGATGTGATATTCTCGAAACGGATATAGAGTCGATTGACAAAAGAGATATTACGCCGCACCCTATATCGCAGAAGGCTCCAAAGGGCTCGAAATGAGTGATTCTTGCATCTATTATATCCCCGATTGCCAGCTTGTTCAAATAGTTTTTTATACATTCCTCCTGCGCTCTTCTCCTTGAGAGGTAGGCGACTGTCACACCGCTGTCGTCCTTTGTTATTGATTCCACCACAAAGGAAACCGCTTTGCCCACACGTGTTATGATGGCAATATCACGTGGGAGAGAGCCGTCCTCACTCCAGGCAACCTCTTCACGTGGAATAATTCCCTTGCACACTCCAAGGTCCAGATATAAGTCAAAGCCCTCACCGCACATATTTACGGTGGCTTCAAGAATCTTTCCGCTGCTCCTTGCCTCGTCCAGTGCCGATATGCTTGACATAGCAAGTCTGTTAGCGGCGCTTTTTATTAACATTCCTTCGGGAAAATAGTGTTTATCGTTCATATTATGCCTCCAATGTTTTTACTTCATTTTATTCAAACGTCGTGAGTTTATGACTTATTTTATACTGATGCCGGTAAAGAATAATGTCAAAAAAAGCAATCGGGAAAAGCTTTTTCGGCAAGTAAAGTAAAAAGCGGTCTCCCGCAACCTGCGGTTGCCAAAAAAATATATTGAAGTTGGTTGATAATACAAAATAATGCATTATAATATAATGTGATTGAAAGGAGCAGATATATGACACTATCGGAAAAAATAACACAGCTTCGCATTCGTGCGGGGATGTCTCAAGAGGAGCTTGCCGAAAGAGTATCGGTTTCAAGGCAGTCCGTTTCGAAATGGGAAATAGGGCAGGCACTTCCTCAACTTGACAAAGTGGTCTTGCTTTCGGAAATTTTCGGCATAAGCACAGACGAGCTTTTAAAGGATAAAAATCCTTTGAAGAGCACAAAGAAGAATAAATATTTCGGAACAGACGGCTTCAGAGGAGAAAGCAATATTGAATTAACCTCTATGCACGCCTATAAAATCGGCAGATTTCTCGGCTGGTATTATTCACGGCAGAATTCCTCACGTGCAAGAATCGTTGTGGGAAAGGATACAAGGCGGTCAAGCTATATGCTGGAGTATTCGGTCGTGGCAGGTATCACCGCATCGGGTGCGGATGCATATATGCTTCACGTTACCACTACTCCCAGCGTATCCTATGTGACGTCGGGTGAGGAATTTGACTGCGGCATAATGATAACCGCTTCCCACAATCCATATTTTGATAACGGTATAAAGGTTATTAACCGCTACGGTGAAAAGCTTGATGACGAAACAACCTCGTTGATAGAGGCTTACCTTGACGGAGATATGTCAGCTCTCGGCATTTTTGCGGATGACCTGCCTTTGGCAACGAGAGAAAAAATAGGAAGCATTACCGACTATGTTTCGGGCAGAAACAGATATATGGGATACCTTATATCCATTGCCTCAAATTCATATAAAAAATTAAAAATCGGACTTGACTGTGCCAATGGTGCATCCTGGATGATTGCAAAAGCAGTATTCTCTGCACTGGGGGCATCCGTTACCGTTATAGGGGATGAACCTGACGGCTTGAATGTAAACCGTGATTGCGGCTCGACTCATATTGAAAGACTTGCAGCCTTGGTAAAGGACGGACATCTTGATATGGGCTTTGCCTTTGACGGCGATGCTGACAGATGTATCGCCGTTGACGAAAAGGGAGAGGTGATTGACGGAGACAAAATACTCTACATTCTTGCCAAACGCCTGAAGGATAGAGATATGCTGAACGGAGATACAGTTGTGACCACTGTTATGTCGAACAGCGGCCTGGAGCGTTCTCTTGAAAAGAAGGGAATCAAATGCATCAGGACGGCGGTGGGGGACAGATTTGTATACGAATGTATGCAGGATAAAAATCTGTCTCTTGGCGGTGAGCAATCGGGACATATAATAATCAAAAAATATGCCACAACGGGAGACGGAATACTCACGGCAATAATGCTTGCCGAGGAGGTTTGCGACAGAAAGGAGACTCTTTCGGGACTTGCCGCAGAGGTAAAGCTGTTTCCTCAATTCACTCTCAACCTAAAGGTGCAGGATAAGGATGCCGTCACAAATGATGATGGTGTAAAAAAGGCATTTTCCGGTGTTGAACAACAGCTTCACGGAGAGGGAAGAGTAGTTTTGAGAAAGAGCGGCACAGAAAACCTTATCCGAATTATGGTGGAGTGTGAAAGTGAGGCGCTTTGTCGTAAATACTGCGAAGAAATTGCGGTTGCCGTTAGAAAGGGTGGTTATGTTGTTGGGTGAAAATTTGACCTCTTGCCTTTTTGACATAGACTCTCTTTGGTTTTCAAGCCTTTTTGAAAATGTTCATCAGCCATGGCAGGTGCTTGAGAGAATTCAGGGGTATATTGCTGCTTTCCCAAAGGACGGCTTTGAGGAGTATAAGGAAGGAGTCTATGTCGGTCGGGATGTGGAAATTCATCCGTCGGCTGTGATCGAAGCACCGTGCATTATAGGTGCAGGAAGTAAAATACGCACATCCGCCTATATAAGAGGACGGGTGATAACGGGAGAAAACTGCGTTATAGGAAATTCCTCCGAGGTGAAAAATTCGGTTTTGATGAACCGTGTACAGCTACCCCATTACAATTATGCGGGAGATTCAATTCTCGGAAACTTTGCTCATATGGGTGCGGGTGCGATTTGCTCAAATCTTAAATCCGATGGCAGTGACGTTGTGATACATTCCGATATTGAGACAAAAACCGGTCTCCGCAAGCTTGGTGCTATTCTGGGAGACCGTGTTGAGATTGGTTGTAACTGTGTTTTGAATCCCGGTACAGTTATAGGAAAAAACACCTCTGTTTATCCGTTGACATCTGTCAGAGGCGTTATTCCCGAAAACTCAATTGTAAAATCTCAAGGGATTGTTGTAAATAAATTATAGACGAACGCAACAAAAAATGCCGCAGATTTCTCTGCGACATTTTTGCTTTAATTTTTAGGTAAGCTTATCAAATGCTTTGATAACCTTCTTGAGATGGATTCTTGCATTACCATATCTCTTTGCGTAGTAAGACTCGAAGTTTTCAACCTGGTCTCTGAGCATGAACATTACTGTGTAAGCAAATCCCTGCCAGTTATCGTATACGAAACCAAAGTCAAAGTAACGCTGGTCAAGAACTATATCAAGAACCTCCTTGGACTCGGAGTCACGAAGATATCTTGTCTTGAGAGCTGTTTCGTAAATTGTGGGTGTTACAGTCTTCCATGATTCGTAGGAAAGAGCCTCTGTACATACGCCGATAAACTCAAGATCTTTTGCTGTCTTGGGAACTGCACAGGCTGTGGATTCGCCGTATACATGCGAGTGATAATCATTTTGATACTCATCCCACTTGGGATAGGGAAGGATACCGTAGTCATCCTCAAAGTTACGAAGCTGTTCGCCTGTAACTGTGCCAAGTACTATGGGGGTCATGATACACTGTTTGTTTGTAAACATCTTGAGACTATCGAAGCCTTCCATTTCCTTGTTGTTACCAATACCGGGGGTATTGTAGTAGAAATCAAAGAGTGTCTGCATAATGTTGTTTATCTTATCGGACTTGATAGAGAATGCGGGAACGCCTTCCTCGTTCTTTGTAACAACGGGGTTGTCAAATGCCCAAAGCCATGCATTGGTTGTATCACCGATACCGAAAGCACCGCCGTAGAAGTCGCCTGATGTCTTTGTGCCCGAACCGTCTGAGTCAACATATATGTCCTTGATGAGGTTGTACATATAGTCATATGTCCACTCGCCGTTAAGAACTACGTCATAAAGGTTGCCCATGTCGTAGGATGCCGCAAGATTCTTGTTGAAGGCGATAACACAAGTTGATGTGATGGATGTTGCGTTTATATCAGATATTGCAAGGATACACTTGCCGTCGTAGGTCAGCTCACTTGCTGTTGATGCCGCCCACCAGGGCTTTGAAAAGTCAACCTTGGGAATATCATACCAGTTGAGGAAAAGATTCTTTGTAACCATTCCGCCCGCTGTAAGTATGTGGTTTACAATAAGGTCGAATTCATCAACGCCCGAGAGAATTGTTTTTGAAACGTATTCCTGAAGTTCTGTGATTCCGGCGTTGTATGTAAGCTCGATATTGATGTTAAGCTTATCCTCAACAGCCTTGTTACGGTTTGCTTTAGCGTCCTTGATAAGGTCACCCTTGTTGATTTCTTCTTCTGCTGCAAATACCTCATAGCCGTCATTGTGGCAAACGACACGGAGTGTCTTTCCACCAAAGTCATAGTCATCAAGACCGTCGTCTACAAGGGCACGTTCAGCGAAGATGTCGCCTTCCTCAGCACGCTTTGCAAGGTCGTCCTGGTCTTGAGTGTTTTGCTTGTTCTTTGTTTTTGTTTCTTCCGAGTCGGTGCATGCTACCAGTGCGATGCATGAAAGAAGCATTGCAAAAACAAGGATAAGCGATACTATCTTTTTCATACTAATCCTCCTTGAAAAAATTTAATAGTACAAACAAATTATATCATAGTGTTAATTTTTTTGCAACTGTTTTTTTGTAAGAAGTAATTATTTTGGAAAATTTCGTTTTTTTATTGATTTTATTTACAGTGTATTATACAATTGAAATGGAGGAAAAATGATGAAAAAAACTGTTAAAATTGTGTTTGCACTGCTTTTTATGGCAGCTGTTCTTTGTATAACTGTCACGGCATCTGAATTTGAATGGAATCTGGAAGGGGATACGCTCGTTGTGTCAGGAGCGGGCAAACTGCCCGATTTTGAGCACTCGGGACAAGTGCCCTGGAATGACAGCAAGTATGACATAAAGCACATAGTTATAGAAAGTGGAATTACCTATGTGGGAAATTTTATGTTTTCGGGATGCGTTTTTGCCGAGTCTGTTATTTTACCTGAAGGTCTGAAAGAAATCGGCATTCAGTCCTTTGCATATTGCTCGGCACTTACTTCTCTTTATATGCCCGACAGCGTTAGAACTCTCGGATACGAGGCATTTTACGGATGCATCGCACTAAAAGATTTAAAGCTTTCGGAAAATCTGAAAAGTATACCTTGGAGCACCTTTTCAATATGCGAGGCTCTTGAAAGCGTATATATTCCCGACAGTGTGGAATTTATTGATTATTACGCATTCAAGGGATGCAAAGCATTAAAAAGCGTGAGGCTCGGGAAAGCTCGGCTGGGACAGAATGTTTTCGGTGGATGCCCGAAACTCGTTGAGGTTATCACCGACAGCGAAATATCTCACGAATGGGAAGGAATCCCATTTGTCTACACCGACGGTATGGACAATTTTCGCATTGTCAACAGCTATAAGGATTCGCTTTTTACAGATGTTAAGCCCTCCGACTGGTTTAAAAGTAATGTTGAATATATGTACAACGTCGGAATAATGATGGGAAGCGGTGCTGATATATTTGAGCCGCAAAAGCATTTGACTTATGCTCACGCCGTCACTATGGCGGCACGCTTGCACAGTATTTATTACACAGGAAAAGCTGATTTCGTGCAAGGGGACGTGTGGTATGGCGTGTACCTTGATTACTGCGTTAAAAACGGACTTGTAGAGAATGTGTATGACATGAATGCATATATAACAAGAGAGGCTTTCGTTCGGATAATAAACGTGCTTCCTGCGTGTGAGCTTGTATATTCATCGAATTTGGTTCCACCCGATACCGATAACGGTATTGTTAAAAGCTTTTATACGGCGGGTATTCTTGGAGGCAGAGATTCATCCAATAATTTCTATCCCGACAGCTATATCACTCGTGCGGAGATTTCGACGGTTATATCCCGTCTTCTCAATAAAAAATCAAGGCTGTGATTCTTCACAGCCTTGATTTTTAGTCAAGTGTTCTCAAATACTTAATGCATCTTTCTACTTCTTCTGTGCCTGTGGGCTGAAGTCCTTCGGATTCGATAACCATAAGAACACCCAGCTCGAGAGCTTTTTCTCTTACAGCCTTGATGGGTGCTTTGCCTTCGCCTACCGACTTGCCCTGAGCTCCGTGGCTTCCGTCACCGGAGGGAATTCCGTCCTTGAGGTGGATAACTCTCACTCTGTTCTTGAGTCTTTCCATTTCAGCAACCGGGTCGAGACCTGCGTTGAATACCCAGAAGGTGTCAAGCTCAAATTCTACTTCGGGACAGCGCTCTTCAATTTCCTTGTGGAGGTACTTTCCGTAGGAAGTTGGCAGAAATTCATGGGAATGATTGTGGTAGCCTAAAGTGATTCCCGCTTCCTTCAAAATGGGTGCAGCCTTATTCATCACGTCTATGTTGTAGTTCATTTTCTCCTCTGTGCTCCAGTCCGCACCGGGCACAATGAGATTCTTACATCCGATAGTCTGATGATATTTGATTGTCTCTTCAAGATTTGCTTCGGTTATGGGGTCAATGCCCGTATGTGTTCCGCTGCAGATGAGTCCGTACTCATCGAGCCACGCCTTAACATCCTCGGCACTGTTGCCGAAAAAGCCTGCAAATTCTATGTATTTATATCCTTGCTTTGCGACGGTTTCAAGAGCTCCCTTGAGGTTGTCTCCCGTAATATCTCTGAGCGAATACATCTGTATTCCGTATTCTGTTCTTGCCATAATATATCTCCTTTCAGTTTATAAATCCATTATAGTACAGTCATGCATTTTCGTCAATTAAAACATTTTGCACTTTATTTGTAAAATATTGTCATCTGTTGAATCTGTACGCCTTCTTCTGAGCATTTCTTTCATAGATTTTGCGCTTGTGTCTGTTTTGACGTGCACGGCTTGTTTCCATATTTGACATTATGAATTTTTCTACCGTTTTTATTTTGTCGCGGGTCATTCGTTTGTCAGATTTTTTGCGTTTAATGTAAGAATTGAGCGAGGAAAGCTTTATTACGTCCTTTGTGTTACGGCTGAAGGTGACAGCCGAGGAGGTGAAAACCGTAACAGTATATATCGGCAGACTTGCAAGGCTCTGACGCTTTCGGAACACCGTTTCAAGTGCAGCTTTGTGAATGTTGTTCTGGTGGACGGGGTTGTGAAAGCGTACAACCTTATTCTGCCACCTTTGTGTCCAGAATTTTCCGTTCGTTATGATATATCCGTTGTGGCTCTTTACCTCTACTATGAATATACCTCTGTCGCAAAGCATAATGATATCAAGCTCTGTAAGTCCGGTGGGAGTTTTCAGATACACGCTGTCCATTACAACTGCTCGAGGAAAATTCTTTTTTAAAAAGCTTACTACCTTTTTTTCTGCCGAGTCACCGAAATGGTCAACCTCGTTTTGTCTTTTTCTCTTTTTTATTTTCGAACGGAAATAAAAGATAATTACGGAAAGGATTACCGCAATATTAATAATTCCGAATACCCAAATTATTGAAATAAGTGATTCTCTGTCCACGGGCAGCTCCTTTTTCGGTTTTTAATAATAATATCACAAAACTTTTTTCTTTACAACACAATATATGATAAAAATAAGAAATAAAATTAAAAAAAATAAAAAAAGTCACGTTTTTGTCTTTACTTTTTCAAACAAAAGTGGTAATATATATCCGTATGAAAAAATTTAGTAAAACTAAGGAGGATAAAACCAATGGCAAGAAGAAAAATTTCCATGGACGGTAATACAGCCGCCGCTCACGTGTCCTATGCGTTCACTGAAGTAGCTGCTATTTACCCCATCACCCCTTCAAGCCCTATGGCCGAGGTTACAGACGCTTGGTCAGCTGCCGATAAGAACATCTTCGGTGAACCCGCAAGAAACATTTTCGGCGAAACAGTTAAAATGGTAGAGATGCAGTCAGAGGCTGGTGCCGCAGGTGCGGTTCACGGTTCTCTTGCAGCAGGTGCTCTTACCACAACCTACACTGCATCACAGGGTCTTCTTTTGATGATCCCCAATATGTACAAGATTGCAGGTGAATTGCTTCCTAACGTAATTCATGTATCTGCTCGTTGTGTTGCATCTCATGCACTCAACATTTTCGGCGACCACTCCGACGTATATGCTTGCCGTCAGACAGGTTACGCTATGCTCGCTGAAAGCAACCCTCAGGAAGTTATGGACCTCGGTGCAGTTGCACACCTTGCAACCATCAAGGGCAGAGTACCCTTCATCAGCTTCTTCGACGGTTTCAGAACATCTCACGAAATCCAGAAGATCGAAGCTTGGGATTATGAAGATCTCAAGGAAATGGTAGATATGGACGCAGTTGCTGAATTCCGTGCACGTTCTATCAACCCCGAACACCCCGTTCTCCGCGGTTCAGCTGAAAACGGCGACATCTTCTTCCAGCACAGAGAAGCATGTAACAGATACTATGACGCTCTTCCCGAAATCGTAGAAGAGTACATGGGTAAGGTTAATGCTAAGCTCGGTACAAACTATCAGCTCTTCAACTACTACGGTGCACCCGATGCAGACCGTGTTATCATTGCAATGGGCTCTATCTGTGATGTTGCAGAGGAAGTTATCGACTACCTCAACGCACACGGCGAAAAGGTTGGTCTTGTTAAGGTTCGTCTTTACAGACCTTTCCGTGCAGACAAGCTTATCGCAGCTATTCCCGAGACATGTAAGAAGATTGCAGTTCTCGACAGAACAAAGGAACCCGGTTCTCTCGGTGAGCCTCTCTACCTCGATGTTGTTACAGCTCTTGCTCAGGCAGGACGTGCCGCAACAGTTGTAGGCGGTAGATACGGTCTCGGTTCAAAGGATACACCTCCTTCAAGCGTATTCGCAGTATACGAAAACCTTGCAGCTGATGCTCCCAAGAACAACTTCACTATCGGTATCGTAGACGACGTTACAGGTCACTCACTTGTTGAGAAGCCCGCTCCCGACACATCGGCTGAAGGCACTATCTCTTGCAAGTTCTGGGGTCTCGGCGGCGACGGTACAGTTGGTGCTAACAAGAACTCTATCAAGATCATCGGTGACCACACCGACAAGTATATTCAGGCATACTTCCAGTATGACTCAAAGAAGACAGGCGGTATCACCATTTCTCACCTTCGTTTCGGTGATAAGGCTATTAAGTCTCCTTACTATATCAACAAGGCTAACTTCGTTGCTTGTCACAACCAGGCATATCTTACCAAGTATGATATGGTATCCGATATTCTTCCCGGCGGTACATTCCTTCTTGACTGTAACTGGTCAGAGGCAGACCTTGACGCTCACCTTCCCGCAAGCGTTAAGTCGTATATCGCAAAGAACAATATCAAGTTCTATATAATCAACGCTACCGATATCGCTCTCAACCAGATCGGCGACGGTAAGGTTAAGAACACTGTTCTCCAGTCCGCATTCTTCGCTCTTGCAAAGATTCTTCCTGCTGAAGAAGCTATTGAGTATATGAAGAAGATGGCATACAAGTCATACAGCAAGAAGGGACAGGAAATCGTAGACAAGAACTACGCTGCTATTGATGCGGGCGCAGGCGCTCTTGTTGAGGTTAAGGTTCCCGCTGCTTGGGCAAATGCAGGTGAGGATGCTCCCGCTGCTCTTGCAACAGGTGACAGACCCGAGCTTGTTGATTTCGTTAACAATGTTGTTACACCCGTTGGCGCTATGAAGGGTGACTCACTTCCCGTTTCAGCATTCGAAAAGTATGTTGACGGTACATTCCCTCAGGGTGCTGCAGCTTACGAAAAGCGCGGTGTTGCAGTTAAGGTTCCTCAGTGGATCCCCGAAAACTGTATCCAGTGTAACCAGTGTTCATACGTATGTCCTCACGCTACTATCCGTCCTTATGCTTTGAATGCTGACGAAGCAGCTGCTGCTCCCGAAGCAATGAAGATGGTTCAGATGAAGGGTAAGGGTTGCGAGGAATACAAGTTCGCTGTCGCAATTTCACCCCTTGACTGTATGGGATGCGGCGCTTGTGCTAACATCTGTCCCGCTAAGGAAAAGGCACTCGTTATGGTTCCTCAGGCTAAGGAATCAGCTCAGGCTGACGTTTGGACATATGCAACAGAAAAGATTTCCAAGAAGGATGTTCCTTTCGCTGAAACAACAGTTAAGGGTAGCCAGTTCAACCAGCCCCTTCTTGAGTTCTCAGGCTCTTGTGCAGGATGTGCTGAAACCACATACGCAAGACTTATCACTCAGCTCTTCGGTGAGAGAATGTATATCTCCAACGCTACAGGTTGTTCATCTATCTGGGGTGGCTCTGCTCCTGCTACACCTTACACAGTAAACAAGGATAGCAAGAGAGGACCCGGATGGGCTAACTCACTCTTCGAGGACAACGCTGAGCACGGTCTCGGTATGCACCTCGGTCAGAAGGCTATTCGTGAAAGACTTATCGCTAAGGTAGAGGCTATGGCTGAATCCGATAAGGCTTCCGATGAATTCAAGTCTGCTGCAAAGGCTTACCTTGATACAAAGAACGACGGCAAGGCAAATGAGGCTGCTACAAAGGCTCTTATCGTTGAACTCGAAAAGGCTGCAGCTGCAGGATGTCCCGTTGCTCCCGCAATTCTCGCTGAAAAGAACTACCTCTCCAAGAAGTCCGTTTGGATCTTCGGTGGTGACGGATGGGCATACGATATCGGCTTCGGCGGTCTCGACCACGTTATCGCTTCAGGTGAGGACGTAAATATCATGGTATTCGATACTGAAGTATACTCCAACACCGGTGGACAGGCTTCAAAGGCTTCAAGCATCGGTCAGGTTGCTCAGTTCGCTGCTGCAGGTAAGGCAATCAGCAAGAAGAACCTTGCACAGATCGCTATGTCCTACGGTTATGTATATGTAGCACAGATCGCTATGGGTGCTGATATGAATCAGACTATCAAGGCTATCTGCGAAGCAGAAGCATATCCCGGACCTTCAATCATTATCGCTTACTCACCCTGTGAGCTTCACAGAATCAAGGGCGGTATGACCAACTGTCAGGCAGAAATGAAGAAGGCTGTTAACGCAGGTTACTGGCACAACTTCAGATTCAACCCCACTCTCAGAGCAGAAGGCAAGAATCCTCTTACCATCGACTCTAAGGAGCCCACAGCTGACTATATCGAGTTCATCAACTCAGAAGTTAGATACTCATCACTTACACGTGCATTCCCCGAAAGAGCTAACACTCTCTTCGAGGCTGCAGCTGCTAAGGCTCGTGAAAAGTATGATGATCTTGTGAGACAGGCTAAGATGTACGACAACGAATAAAATTTCGTCGTCTTTTCCCGCAATACTTCGTTAACTGCAAAAGCCCCCGTCGTCGCTTTATGAAGATAAAGCTTCCTCGGGGGCTTTCTTGTTGCCTTGTCTTGCAGAAAAATACTTAGAAATTTGTGTAACAGAGTGGAAACAAAGAGACAACGAATAAGATTTTATCGTCTTTTTCCTCGGGTTCGTCGTTAACTGCAACCCCCTCCGTCGTCGCAATACGCAAGATAAAGCTTCCTCGGGGGATTTTTGATTGTACTACAAGTTTTTTCCTTAAACCCTTTTTGCAAAAAGGGTTTAAGAATCCCAAAAACTCTTAAATTTATGCTTAATGATAAAAAGAAAGGCATTATATTGAAAAAGTCACATTTATGTGATATAATATCCGAATAAATATATTATTACTCTTTAAGAGGAGAAAACAAAATGAATTATGATGTGATTATTATAGGAGCGGGACCGGGAGGTATTTTTGCTGCCTATGAGCTTTTGCAACACAAAACCGACATAAAGATAGCTGTTTTTGAGGCAGGACATGCTTTAAACAAGCGTCACTGTCCAATCGACGGAGATAAAATAAAGACTTGTATTGGATGCAAGAGCTGTTCTATCATGAGTGGCTTTGGTGGTGCGGGAGCTTTCTCAGACGGAAAATACAATATTACAAATGATTTTGGCGGTACTCTTTACGAACGCATCGGAAAGAAGACGGCTCTTGAATTGATGCGCTATGTAGACGATATCAATATGCGCTACGGTGGTGAAGGATGCAAGCTTTATACTACTGCAGGTACTCGTTTCAAAACCCTTTGTATCCAAAATGACCTGCATCTTCTTGATGCATCCGTTCGTCATCTCGGAACGGATATAAACTATGTTGTGCTTGAAAATCTCTACAATTATTTAAAGGATAAGGTTGAGTTTTTCTTTGATACTCCCGTTGAATCGGTAAAAATCGTTGCAGGCGGATATTTAGTTAAATGCAAGGATGATTCCTACACCTGCGAAAAGTGTATCATTTCGGTAGGAAGAAGCGGCAGCAAGTGGATGGAAAAGGTTTGCCGTGACCTTGATATCCCAACAAGCTCAAACCGTGTGGATATCGGTGTTCGTGTAGAGCTTCCCGCAGCCGTTTTTGCTCACCTGACAGATGAACTCTATGAGAGTAAAATAGTTTATCGAACAGAAAAATACGGTGATATGGTGCGTACATTCTGTATGAATCCCAAGGGTGCGGTAGTTAACGAAAACACCAACGGAATCATTACAGTAAACGGTCACAGCTACGAAGACCCCGAAAAGCAGACGGACAATACTAATTTTGCACTTCTTGTGGCAAAACATTTTTCCGATCCTTTCAGGGACTCAAACGGTTATGGAGAGTCTATTGCAAGACTCAGTAATATGCTGGGCGGAGGAGTTATCGTTCAGCGCTTCGGTGACCTGATCAGAGGACGCCGCTCCACACCTTCACGCATAGAAGAAGCCTTTATCACTCCCACACTCAATGCAACCCCCGGTGACTTGAGCCTCGTTCTGCCGAAACGTATTCTTGACGGAATTATTGAGATGATTTATGCCCTTGACAAGGTAGCACCCGGTACTGCAAACGATGATACCTTGCTCTATGGCGTAGAGGTTAAATTCTACAACATGGAAGTTACTGTCAACGAACAGCTGGAAACCTGCTATCCCGGACTTTATATCATCGGAGACGGAAGCGGTATAACTCACTCACTGTCTCACGCTTCCGCAAGCGGTGTTCATGTTGCGAGAAATATTATAAAATAAATTTGGGGATGGAGTATAAAATGAATTTTTTAGAAGAAAGAATTATAAAAGACGGTGTTGTAAAATCCAGTAACGTGCTCAAGGTTGACAGTTTCCTCAATCACCAGATGGATATTGCACTTATAGAAGAAATTGCAAAGGAATTCAAGAGACGCTTTGCAGACAAGACTGTCACAAAGGTCATGACCATAGAGGCATCCGGTATTGGAATTGCCGCTTTTGTTGCAAAGGAATTCGGTGTTCCCTTGGTTTTTGCAAAGAAGTCCAAGTCAATAAATATTGATGGAGATGTTTTTGTAGCCGAGGTTGAATCCTTTACTCACAGAAATAAAAATCAGGTTATTGTTTCAAAGAAATTCCTCCACGAGGGTGAGCATATTTTGATTATTGATGATTTCATGGCAAACGGTTGTGCGATGCAAGGACTTATTTCTATTGTTGAGTCGGCAGGCGCTACTGTTGAAGGATGCGGAATTGTAATTGAGAAAGGCTTCCAGATAGGCGGAAGAGTTATCCGCAATCTTGGATACCATGTAGAATCTCTTGCAATAGTTGATGCAATGGATGCCGAAACAGGCTCGGTTACATTCAGAGAGCAGTAAATGAATATGATAAAAGTGGCTGTGAAAAGTCTGCATGACTTATTACAGCCACTTTTTTGTGCCGTTTGCTATATTACTACCGAGGGGGATTTTTAAAAAAAAGTATTGACTCTACCCCTACGGTAGGGTATATAATACGTATAAGTAATTTGGAAGGTATAAGGAAGGTATATGTTTAAAATCGGAGAATTTTCCAAGCTTACAAAAATAACTATTAAAGCATTGCGATATTATGACAGATTAGGACTGCTTAAACCTGCATTCAAGGACGACTTTACACGTTACAGATATTATACCGAGGAACAGATACAAATAGCACAAACCATACAAAATCTTAAAGATATCGGTATGCCCTGCGAAAAAATACAGCAAATGCTCAAAAAAGATAATGACAGCGAAAAGATATTGAACAACCACAAAAAAGAATTGGAAAACAAGAAAGCGGAAATTGAAGAACAGCTCAAAAAACTGAATTTTCTTACACATAATACAAAAGGACAGAAGTATGCTCCGTTTTTTGAACACATTGATTCTTGTATGGTTTATTGTAGCAGAAGCTATATAAAGGATGTTAATCACATCAATGATTTCATAAAGCTGACCTTCAGCGAGCTGAAAAAAACCAACCCCGAAGTAGGATTTCCGTCCCCGGATTACTGTTGTATCATATATCCCGGCAACAGTTACAGAGAAACAAATATATTTGTGGAATATGTGCAATCTGTTGACAAAAAAGGTATTGATACCAATATTATAGCTTTTAAAACACTTAAAGCGATAGACGCAATAAGCGTTACCCATTACGGCTCTTATGAAAATATCCGCGATGCCTACACAAGTGCAGTCAGCTTTGCGCTGGCAAACGGCTACAAAATATGCGGAAACCCAAGAGAGCGATATTTAAAAGGTGCATGGAATTGTGAGAAAACGGAGGATTGGGAAACGGTGGTTCAGCTACCGGTGAGCAAGGGGGAAAACTCATGATCTATTATGTGCTTTTGTGCGTATCAATTGTTCTTGCAGTTGTAAAAAGCGCTTTTTACAACAAATATGCAAAGTCTGAAAAACCTGATTTTGGCGGAATACTTTCATTCAATGCAGTTTGCTACGGTGCGGCATTTGTCACCTCTCTTTTCTTTGGAATCAAGTTTACTTTTTCCTTACCAACCGTGATATGTGCTTTATTTTACGCTATAAATGTGTGCTTGCTTCAGGGGTTGTCGGTCTATGCAATGAAGCTTGGGCCCATGACAGCAAGCTCACTTATATCCCTTTACGGTATGATAATTCCTACAATTTCGGGGCCATTATTTTGGCACGAGCCTTTCGGAATAATACAGTTTTCAGGAGTTACGTTGATGCTTATTTCTATGTTTTTGCTTTCGGTAAATGAAAAGTCAAACAAAAATATAGATAAAAAATGGTTTCCCGTAATAATCACGGTATTCTTTTTGTCGGGCATGGCAGGTATCATAGAAAAAATTCACCAAAGCACCGACGGTAAAAGTGAAAAAGCACAGTTTCTTTGTATCGCATATCTGATAATGTTTGTTGTATCACTTTGCGGAAGATTTATGCTTACAAACAAATCCAAGGAAATAGTTTCTGTAAAAAGGCTTTCGCTTATCGGTATAATTTCCGGAGCTGTTATTGGAGTCTATGCACTCACAAATCTGACACTTGCGGGCAAATTGAACAGTACAGTATACTATCCTGTCGCCAACGGCGGTGCACTTATTCTGACAGTTGTTGTATCGGCTACCGTATTTCATGAAAGATGCGCAAAAAAACAGTTTGTGGGAATTATTATAGGACTTGCATCTGTTATATTACTTAGCTTTTAGGAGGAAAATATGTTAGATTTATTTGGAGACGGTATCAGGGACGATACGGAAAATATTCAGGAACTTCTTGACAAAGGCGGGTACATCCACATTCCCGATGGAGAATATCTTATTACAAAACCCCTTATTATTCACGACAATACCCACCTTCATGCATCCTGCAATGCACATTTTCGTCTTGCCGATGGTGCAAATTGTTCGCTGCTCGACAACGACGGTCTTTACAAAAAATGCTGTAATTACAATATCACAATAGAAGGCGGAATCTGGGACGGCAACAACATGGCGCAGGTACGAAAGGTTATTCCAAACGAAAATACACCCTGCGTATATGATGAGTATATCGAAAACAAGCTTACCATTTTTATGATAAGATTCGTGCACACAAAGAATCTTACAGTAAAGAATCTTACATTTAAAGACCCCACATCATTTGCAATTCATATGGCGGATGCTGAGTACTTTCGTGTGGAAAACATTGTGCTTGATTATAATCTTCAAAAGCTGAACATGGACGGCATACACATACAAGGTCCTGCCCGTTTCGGAAAAGTTATCGGCATTTTCGGAGATGCCAACGATGACCATGTGGCGCTTTGCGCAAACGGTACAACACGAAGTGAGATAACAAGAGGTGCTATTGAGGATGTGGAAATAAGCGGTATATACTGTAACAACGGCTACACAGGAGTAAGGCTTCTTTCTTGCGGCGACCCGGTAAGAAACATCAGCATTTCGGAAATACACGGTAAATTCAGGCTGTTTGCTGTTTCATTTACTCACCATTATCCAATTGCCGAAGACCGCCCGATCCTTATAGAAAATGTTCATATATCCGACGTTTACGCATCAAAGGCTTCATATCAAACCGCAGGAATTTTTAATTTGAACGTCGAAAAAGATCCGATTATATGGGTTGAAGGCGGTGTGACTGCAAGAAATGTACTTATAGAAAATTTATATAGAAATGAGATATGTGAGCAAACTCATGCCGCAACTGTCAAGGTAAGCAATGGGGCGATTTTAGAAAACTTCAAACTGAATAATATTTTCGAGAATTATTCCGTGACTAAATGTCAAACTCTTGTCAATGAATCCGAGAGTGAAGTTGTCGGGTAATTCTTTGAAGGGTCGAATCCTATCCGATTTAAAATCAAGGCGTAAGCCTTGCATGGAATCAGTAACTTGTTACTGAATGGAAGCATCCCGAAAGGGATGTATGGAATCAATCCGAAGGAAAATGCACATCTAAAGGTGTGATGCCATACACCTCAGGCGATGCCATGCACGACAGTGTCGTGATTCCATACCAATCCTTTGGATTGGATGAAAAAAGCACCGACGTAAGTCGATGCTTTTTTCTGTCTATGGGCTACAAAAAAGATATTTTTGCTGGTTTTGCGTATAAATTCAAACCCTTGCATAAATGAAATCCTTGCTGATGCAAGGGTGAAATCAGCTAACGCTGATGAAATCTTCGGCTATGCCTCAGATGAAATTAAATCCACACATCCGCCGTCGAGGCGGATTTCACCCAACGAAGTTGGATTTCATCGTCGAAGACGATTTCGCCCATCCGCAATGGTGGATTTAGTTGAAAAACCGACTTGTCGAAACAAGTCGGTTTTTCTGGCGGAGGGGAAGGGATTCGACCGTATGCTTCGCATACTACTTGCTCAACCTGAAGGTTTCGCACCATCCGACTAAAAACAGTCCACTGGACTGTTTTTTAAAACGGAAATTACCCTCTCAGGGTTCGAATTAAAAATCAAGGCGTAAGCCTTGCATGGAATCAGTAACTTGTTACTGAATGGAAGCATCCCGAAAGGGATGTATGGAATCAATCCGAAGGAAAATGCACATCTAAAGGTGTGATGCCATACACCTCAGG
>SVRV01000056.1 GCA_015064635.1 Oscillospiraceae bacterium | reverse complement strand
ACGATTTTTGTTTCTTTCAAGGCATTTTTGCGCAGTTATATGTACATATTACAAGAAAAAATAACGCCGAAAGGGGCGAAAATCGTCCTCGAAACCGACATGAGTTCGGCTCTTTTCGGCTATAACAATGCGGTTTATTGCACGCGAATGGGTATATTCGGTAGCCCAAAATACTGTTACCCACGGCATATTTTCGATGGTGTACGGCAGTGCGTTTCTCTTCGCGACAATATTATTTCATATACACTGTATTGCGAATGCAAAAAGCGGACATTCTGCCAAAAACGATGAGTATCAAATGCTCGCTTGAATGCTTGACTTTCATGGTCGGATGTGTTATAATGATATTGCAAGGTTATACTATATTTCGGCAAAAGTGTTTTAGCCCCAAAAGGGTAAATTTTCTTATCCTCCCTTCTCTCGGATAAGAAAAAGAAGATATAGTAAAAATTCGGACCTTGCTATCAAAAGCAAGGTCCTTTTTCTTTTCCCCTCTCCTTCTCTCACAAGAAGAAGTAGTAGAAGAAAAAAAGTGGCTTTACAGCACACTTTTCTTTCGTTTTTTCTTTTCCCTTTCTCTCCTTCTTCCCTTTTTTGGGAGAAGGAGAAAATCCATTTTCTTTTCCGTTTCCTTTCTCATTTTTGAAGAAGAAAAAAGGGAGAAAAGAAGAAGGAGAGAGAAAAAAGATTTTTGCCCTTTCGAGGAAAAAGAAGATTTGCAATGACACCCAAAAGCTCGAAAAGCCTTGTATTTCAAGGCTTTTCAAGACTTTGAAACCTCAAAAAATGAGATTTGACGCACATTTTTTGAAAAGCCTAAATTCAGAAGCAAAATTGCTCTGCTGAAAACCAAACAAAGACAACGGACCCACAGCAGATTCTTCTTGTTGTGGGTTTTCAGTTTTTATGATATAATGAGTTCGATAAATAAGAATTTGACGGAGGATACAATGGCAAGAGAAATCAACCCCAAAGATACCACAAGAGCTTCTGCATATGAGCTTTGGATGAAAGCACCGAATCCAATGGTTACATTTTTCAAAACCTTGGATGTGACAAATCTCATTAGAGTATCTAAACGGAAACATCTGAAATTCAACATGATGCTTGATTATTGTATTGGAAAAGCAGCTGTTGGCGTAAAGGAGTTCTATGTTCTTCCTGTTGGCGAAAAGCTGATACAATATGATACGATTGCTGTCAATACGATTGTAAAGAACAAAGAGGGTGAAGTAAGTTCCTGCGATATCCTATATTCCGACAATTTGGAAACATTTGGGCAGGAGTATATGAAGTATACTACGCAAGTGGCTGAAACTGCTCAAGACAGAGACCTGTCAAGTGACAGTATGGTAATTGGTACATCTGCGATTGTTGATACAGAAATTGACGGTGCCGTTGGTATGAACAGCGGTATTTTCAACAATCCGTTTATTATTTGGGGAAAATACCGAAAGAAAGGATTCAGGTATTTCCTTCCAATCTCTTTTCAGTTCCACCACACGCAAATGGACGGTGCTCATGCTGGCAGATTCTTAGAGAATCTACAAAATGAGATTAACAGGATGAAATAAACAAATTCCAATTTGGAGGTGTGTTTCCGTGCAGGAAATAATTGCAAAGCTGACAGCAAAAGATGATAAATATGCTTGTGCCATTGCTGAAAAAATCATCTCCGAAAGTCAAGATACTGATGAATGGTATGAATACTTCAATACTTTTGCGTCCTTGCTTAATCATCCAAAGTCATTTGTAAGAAACCGTGTGCTGAATATTCTTGCCGCCAATGCACAGTGGGATGACGAAAATCGTTTTGATATGATTCTTGATGATTTTCTTACGCATATCACGGACGAGAAGCCCATTACTGCCAGACAGTGTATTAAGGCTTTGAGGCAAATAGGAGCGGTAAAACCACAATACATTCCAAGGATACTATCCTGTTTTCATGGTGCTGATTTATCGAAGTACAAAGACAGTATGCGTCCGCTGATTGAAAAGGACATAGAAGAAACTGAAAGATTACTAACTGAGTAAATTCCAATTTGTCGAACAGTTAATGGTCAAGAAAAATGCTCTGGCGAATTTTCGCCAGAGCATTTTTATAAGCATCAATCCATATACTCATCTTTGTATATATCCATATATCGTGGTGCATTTGCGTATAAGATTTCTTCTTGTTCGGATGCGTCATAATTACAAAGCCCAAACATGAGCATTTTTATACCATAATCTTTATGATAGATGTAAAAATCAGTGACTTCTTCACTTTGGTCTGCTTCGATTATAAAACCATATGGCAGCGTATACGCTGTGATAGTTCTTACATATTGTGTTTGATATTATCGGTCAGCTCCTCTCATTTTGAGGAGCTGACTATTTTACTCAATGCAATTTTGGGCTTGTTTTTTCAGAAAACAGATATAAAAAATTTTTTATAAAGTACTTGTATTTTATAAAAAAATGATATATAATAAAAATGTGATTTCAAAACACCAAAGTATCAATAATTATGTGAAGGGATGCTTTTGAATATGGAACGATTTATTTTAAAAAAGTTACTTGAATGGAAAAATTCACCTTATCGCAAGCCACTTATTTTAAAAGGCGTGCGTCAGGTGGGAAAAACTTGGCTTCTCAAAGAGTTCGGTAAACGCTATTATGAAAATACCGCATATTTTAACTTTGATGAAAACGAGGAATATAAGCAGTTCTTTGAAACCACAAAAGACGTGGACAGAATACTGCAGAACCTTATGTTGGCAAGTGCTCAAAAGATTGAGCCGGAAAAGACATTGATTATTTTTGACGAAGTTCAGGATTGCCCAAAAGTTATCAACTCGATGAAGTATTTTTGTGAGAATGCTCCGCAGTATCATGTTGCGTGTGCGGGTTCTCTCTTGGGAATTGCTTTGGCAAAACCATCTTCTTTTCCTGTCGGAAAGGTCAACTTTATGCAAATTGATCCTATGACCTTTGAAGAATTTTTGCTTGCCAATGGAGACGATAACCTATTAGCTTTTTTGGGAAGTTGGGGTTCTCTTGAACCGATTCCGGATGCATTCTTTAATCCCTTGTGCGAAAAGTTGAAAATGTATTATGTTACCGGCGGTATGCCTGAACCTGTGCTAATGTGGACAGAAGCACGAGATGTATCGGCGATGCAGGAAGCTTTATCGGGTATTATAGGAGCCTATGAGCGTGATTTTGCAAAACACCCCAATATCAGCGAATTTCCGAAAATCTCTATGATATGGAAATCAATACCGTCACAGCTGGCAAGAGAAAACAAGAAGTTTATCTACAAAGTTGTCAAAGAAGGTGCGAGAGCACGTGAATACGAAGATGCGTTGCAATGGCTGGTAGATGCACGACTTGTTCATAAAGTTTACCGTAGTGCGGCTCCGGGACTTCCTGTATCTGCGTATGATGATTTGTCCGCTTTTAAAATTTATCTTGTTGATGTAGGTCTTCTTCGTCGCCTTGCACAGCTTGCGCCTACAGCCTTCGGAGAGGGTAATAGGCTGTTCACCGAATTTAAGGGAGCTTTGACTGAAAACTTTGTATTGCAGACACTTGCTACTCAGTTTGAAGTTCTGCCCAGATATTGGAGCCAGAATAACCCTCCTTATGAGGTTGATTTCCTTATTCAGAGAGAGAATGATATTTTTCCTGTCGAAGTTAAATCCGAAGCTAATATTGCAAGCAAAAGCCTTAAAAAATTCAAAGAATTGTATCCTGATGAAGTCAAACTCCGTGTACGATTCTCATTGGAAAATCTTAAACTTGACGAGGATGTTCTGAATATTCCTTTGTTTATGGCTGATGAGGCGGACAGACTTATTGGATTGGCATTAGAAAAGTTAAGGTAAATTTTTTGAAAAAATGTTGTACCAAAACCGTACTAAAAATTCTGATACTCAAAATATCAGGCTAAAAATGCGCGAAAATTATTCCCAAAACTCGTTCCAAAACCCTATGGACACATTATAAATGCGCTCCGGATTAGAGTGGGATCGGAACAGCGGTAAAATATTACGAAAATATTGAAAATATAAAAAAACTGTGGTATAATTTTTACAGCATAGTCGAAAGTTTTGTTTTTGATAAATAAGGATGATCAATTCTTATTTTGGAGGTTTAAATTGCATGAAAAACCTGAAAATCTTTAAAAGATCAACTGCATTGCTGCTCGCTTTTGCAATGCTCTTATCCTGCTTGCCGATACCGGTACTCGGGATGAAGGATGAGCTTTCAGAGGAGGCTTTAAGAGTTTCCGATGAGTTTGCCGCGCAATATCCGCACGGTCTTCTGGATATTGTGAATCAGAACACCATAACGGAGGAAAGCTCGGGCGAGATACATTTTTA
>SVRV01000029.1 GCA_015064635.1 Oscillospiraceae bacterium | reverse complement strand
CACTTGAAGTTAGTGACTTTGTTAATGAGGGTACACCTGTTCCCATTCCGAACACAGTAGTTAAGCTCATTTATGTCGACAATACTTGGCTGGAAGCGGCCCGGGAAGATAGATCGTCGCTAACACTAAAAAGCAGTTGCTTTGGCATCTGCTTTTTCTTTTTCTCTCTGTCCGAGATAAGTATTGGTGTGCATAACTGACCTTTTTATTCATTTTTTATGAATGCTCATTGGCAAACGAAAAGGAGCAAGGTGTATCTCAACCTTGCCCCTATGGGTCAGTATTCAGTTCAACAAATTGGAATTTGTTTCTTAAAAATTGAACCAAGGAATATCCTTGTATTCCTCTGGAATTTCATAATCATAAAAATCCATTTCATCAACCAATGTAGATTTTTGGTTTGGAAATACAAAGTCATTCAAGTAGTCTATAAAATCCTGTGCCCCAAACATATAACCAATCTCTCCGCTTGGTGTGGTAACACGAAGTTTTTGAGCATTGGGGTCATTCATTATCCAATCGAAGCCAAAATCCATACAATATTTTTTTAAGTTATCTGCAACATCATCGGGGACAAGATACATCTTCATTTTACCATCGTGGCTTAGTAAAACTTTTTTCATACAATCACACGCCTTCGTCAAATTCAAGTTTGTCTAACTGTTTCATTATCTATATAGACGCAAAAATAGACCCAAAAGTTTCATATTACGACTATATCATAGCATATTTTATCCTTTTGTCTCATTCCAGAGACGAGAATTTACAATTTCACAACATTTTCAGATTGCTAAATATCTTTAAAAGTGTATAATTTTTTCTCACCAATATTTATCTCGGACAGAGAGTTCTTTTTTTGTGTGTAAGTTATAGATCCGGCGGCAATGCTTTCTTACCGCATTTTCACAGATACATTATAGTTGACTTTGAAGGTACAGTGTGATAAAATGTAGCGTGAATACTCTTGATTATTAGAATTATTTTAATATTGGAGGGAAAGATATGAGAAATATTATAATTCCGTCACCGTTACAGATCACCATGGACGACCTCGGGTGGTTTAACGGTACGGATGGCAGACAGTCAATGGAGCCGGCAAGAACGGGCATTACAAGACGGCACGTTGCAGAGGATTACGAGGTCGTAAACGAGATCGGCAGACGGCTTGGAATGAGGATCAACTGTGCCTTTGTTATGGCTGAATGGGATCCGGATAACCGTTTGAAAACGATTCCAGCTTTATCTCCACACGGTATAAATTGGAATAACTCCCTTCATTTTGATAAAAAAGAAGCGGCTCGCTGCGTTGATGTGATAAACTCCGCCGAATATATCGACTTTGCCGTCCACGGATTGCATCATACCTATTACGTTCATGGCGGTCAGTATAACAACACTGATTATTATTATACCGAAAACAACCGAGTGATTGCTGCTCCCGAAAGCGAAATACGTATGCGCTTGGATGCATATTTTGATCTGATCGAATACCACGGCTTCAAAAAGACGATAAACAGCTTTATCCCTCCGACCTTTACCTATCAGCCGAATCATCTTACTAAGATATTAAAGGATTACGGCATTCTCTATGCTTCTACTACATTTAAAAATATAGGTCACGAGGATTTTTCGGGTGGTGTTGTCGTTGACAACGGGATCCCGATCGTTGACAGAAACAACAATTTGATACCGTGGAACGTGATGGAGGCAGGGCTTGACGACCTGCCGACCGTCAGCGGAATCTTCGGGTGCCATTGGGCAAACGTGTGCCACAAAGACCCAAAGGAAAACCTTTCGCTTGTTGATTCCTGGGTGAATTATTTTGAGCGTTGCAAAAACACATATGGCATCATTCTTTCACGTGATATTGCATTTTGCTCAACTCAGATGCTTTACAAGAAGTATTCAAAGCTATCCTTTGACAGTGGCAAATGTATTATAGATACGTCGGATGTTCCCACGGCCGAGGGGCTTGGTACAAGCTTTTACGTAAGTACAGATAAGCCTTTGTCCGAATGGACGGGCTGCGACGTGAAAATATACGAAAGAATCGGTGATTTCATCAATTACGAGGTCACCCCGAGGTCGACGGTGCTTACCTTGGCGTGAAGATTTTTAGCACGGTTATCTGATTGTGGAGGATATATGGAAAACCTTTTATACATACTTGGTCAGGCATTCGGAATTTTGGCAATGGTTCTTGGCTTTATCTCATTCCAGAGGAAGACACAGCTTGGAATTATAGTTTTTCAATGTGGTACGGGATTTGCTTTTGCCGCACATTACCTGCTGTTGGGCGCAACAACTGCTGTTGTTCTTAATCTTCTTTCTGCTTTTATCTGTATTTGCCTCGGCATTCGCAATAAAATGAACAGTACAAGTAATATTACTACAATAATTTGTATTTCCCTTATCGTGATTTCTGGAATTCTGTCTTGGGATAACATTTTCTCCCTTTTCCTGATTCTCGGACTTGTTGTTGTAAACTTAAGTCTTTCATTCACAAACCCTCAGCACACAAGATTTGCTGTCTTTATTAAATGTCCTCTTTGCCTTACCTATAATATTGCAGTTGGCTCTATCGGCGGCATAATATTTGAATGTGCTTCTCTCATCTCTGCGATTATCGGTATCGTTAAGAATAAAAAGAAATAATAGTCTTTAAATCCTCCTTTGGAGGATTTTTTGTTTGCTGAAAAATTGATTGTAGTCGGCTAATAAAATATTGCAATTGAGTTGTTTATAAGTTATTATTATGTTATAAAAGATTGTAAAAAAAGAAAACTTACAAAATATTTGTAAAAACCGCCTAACTATTTTTCGATTTTGTTGACTATAAAGGTGTAACAATCATGATTGAAGCAAAGGTGCAAAATGAAAACAAACGAAGCGTTGAAATGTATTGGTGATAAAGAGTTTCTCGATAAAATTTATCAATTCTCATATAGGAGATGCAACACCTCTCATGATGCGGAGGATTTATGCTCGGATATAATTTTGGCACTTCTCTCTGCTTTGCATAAGACGGAAAGCGTTGAAAACTTTTATGCTTATGTTTGGGGGATAGCTCATAGAGTGTATGCCGATTACTCTAAAAAAAGAAATCGTATTCGGCAGGCTGTAAGCATTGAGGACAGTGATTTATTGTTATCAAGCAAAGAAAATGAAATTGACAGATTTATTGAGGAAGCTGCCGACATGGAGCAAATGAAGAAAATCTTTGCGGAGATATCTTTTCTTTCCAAAGCGTACCGTGAAGTTATGGTGTTATATTATGTTGACGAAATTAAAGTCAAGGATATCGCTGTAAGGCTGGGTATTAATGAAACAACTGTAAAACAGCGTTTGTTTTCGGCACGAAACATAGTCAGGAAAGAGGTTAAAAATATGAATAAAAACTTATCATTAAAACCAATTGAATTGTCTTTTGCCGGGGCGGGTGACCCCATAGGTAATGATCCGAGATCTAAGGCAGAACGTATTTTATCTCAAAATATTGTCTATGCTTGTAAAGACGAGGCAAAGAGTGCTAAAGAGTTATCGGAAGAATTATTTGTTCCTATGCCTTACATCGAGGATGAGCTTGATATTCAAGTCAGAGGTGAAAACGGCAGTTACGGACTCCTACGCAAAGAGGGAGAGAAATACATAGCCAACGTGATAATTGTTGACAACAACAGGCTCGATGAATTAGGAGAAATCTACACAAAGCATTTGGATGAACTTGCCTTGAAGCTTAAAAACCACTTAAAAGAAAACAAACAAAACTTTTTGAATTTTCCGTATTTGAGCCGTCAAACCGATTTAAGGTTTATTCTTTGGACTTTGATAAGTGAATCTGTATGGCTTATGGCAGGGCGGGTAGATGATATACTTGAAGAAAGGTTTTTTAAAGACATTAAAACCCCTGACAGAAAATTTACTACTGTTGCCATAGCGATTGAAAACGGTGCGGCATGTAATGCGAGATTTTACGGTTGTGACGGAAATTCTGCAAGGGATTTTTGCGGTTATTCTTTTGCTTTTATTCGCAATATGTACGGAAGAAGAATTGACAAGCATTTTTCTTGCGGTGAGTTTATGTCCAACGATGAAAAAGTGGGACTTACCTTAAAAGCAATAGGCGGAATGCGTGTAGATGACCTTACAGACAGTCAAAAGGAAATTGCGGCTAAAGCAATTGAATGCGGGTATTTAAGAAAAACCGGAGATATTATAGAACCGCAAATAGTAGTTGTTGAAAATAAAGACTGGGATAGTTATCGAAATCTATTGCGAGGATATTATGATTCTATAGAACATGTCTGCAACGAAATTGCCTCAGAGTTGCATGATTATATGGTGTCACATATTCAAAAGCATCTTCTAAATGAATATAAAGCATACAATGAGCTGGTTGCGGGAATAAATGTTTTGAATGATTTAATTGAGAAATGTATTGCCGAAAATATTTTAACCGAGCCTGTGAACAGAATTGGACCGGAAGGCGTTTTGTTGGTTGTAGAAAAATAATATTTTTTGTAAAACAAACTATTATCTGAAAACGATATGACAATTCATAAATACTAAATCTGCCCCGCTTTGGCGGGGCTTTACTTTTTTAGTTATGAGAGCAGACACAACTTAATGTATTTTTTATGATAGTAATTTTTTTATTGAATTATATGCTGCTTCGTGATATAATAATTCTAATATCAGAGATTTTGGAGGAAAATGACAATGAAATGTGGCTTTTTTGAGCTTGATATTACCCCTGCTCTCGGAAGCATAATTCCGGGAGGCTTTGGTGCAAGATATTCCAAATCTGTGCTTGACCGACTTTTTGCAAGAGCCGTTGTTTTTGATAATGGTAAAAATACTCTTGCACTGGCGGTGGTTGATGCCTGCGGTATAACCTTGGATATAACCGAGCGTATCGGAGATAGAGCAGAATTATTGACCGGTATCAAATCTGAAAATATTATGGTTATGGCGACACACGCTCACGGTGCTGGTCCTACTCTGAATTGGGGAGAAGAGGTTGTCACAGCCGAGCATTATTTGAGAAATCTCGTAGAAAAAACAGCCGACGCTATCTCTTGTGCATATGATAGAGCAGAAGAATGCGATATGCTTCTTGGCAAAGAAAAAATAAATGATATTTCTTTTGTAAGAGTATATAAAATGAAAGATGGCACATTAAAAACCAATCCTGACCGCTCTCATCCGGAGTCAATTTTTGAGCCTTGCGCAGAAATAGATCCCGAGCTTTTTGTCCTTGCCGCAAAGAAAGGTGACGAATACGTTGGCGGAGTGATAAATTTTGCTACTCATCCCGCAACAATTGCAACCAACGAAACAACGGGTGACTATATTTCAGTACTTAGCCGCGAAATGAAAAAAATATTCGGTCAGCAGTTTGTTACTGTTTTTATAAACGGTGCTTGCGGTGACATAAATCATATCAATCCTTTTGATGAAAACACATACAAAAACCCGTATAAAGCATACACTCATGTAGGAAAAACAATTGCAGAAAAATCTGTAGAAGCGTTGAAAAATGCAAAAATAGTAGATGATAATACCCTTTTGTCAATGACTTCATCTGTTGAAGTGAGGTTCAGAAAGCCATCTAAAGAAAGGTTAATGTGGGCAAAGGAGGTTTTTGACGGACTTGGTGATGAGCTTATAGTTTCAACACCATCTAACCCCAATTATTTTAATACCTTTTTTGCGTTACAAACATTTTTGATTCAAGCAGATAAAAGAACAAAGAGAAGTATACATCTTCAGCTTTTTCGAGTTGGCAAATGCTATATTTTTGGAAATCCTTGCCAAATGTTCGTAAATTTTGGCAAAAAAATAAAGAAATCATGTGGAGATACTTGCTTCATTTCGGATTTTGCAAATGACTATGCGGGATATGTACCTACTCCCGAGTGTATGGTGGAAGGTGTATACGAGGCAACACTTGCCCCCACAAGTGCTCTTGAAGCCGATGCTGGAGACATAGTAACCGATGAGCTTATCAGAATGTATAAGGCTCTGAATCGTCACTGAAGAATCACAGGGAACTCTACTTTAACAGTAAAGGAATTAAAATGTACAAATATATTTTATGGGACGTTGACGGAACGGTGCTTGATTTTCTTGCATCCGAAAGTTATGCAATACGTTTCTTATTTAAAAAGTATAATATCGGTGAATGCTCCGACGAAATGCTGAAAATGTATTCCGCTATCAACGTTAAATATTGGCAGAAGCTTGAAAGAGGAGAGCTTACAAAAGAGGAGATTCTAATAGGGCGCTTTCGTGAGTTCTTTGACATAATCGGGGTTGATACAAGCATAGCAGAAAGCTTTAACCGTGATTATCAGGTGACACTCGGTGACCACATTGAGTTTGTGGAGGGTGCCAAAGAAGTTCTCTTATCACAAAAAGGGAAATATACCATAGCAGCCGTTACCAACGGGACAAAAATCGCGCAAGAAAAGAAGCTCAGACTTTCGGGACTTGATAAAATATTTGATGCTATTTTTATATCTGAAAATATTGGCGTGGAAAAGCCTAACAAAGAGTTTTTCGATTATGTATTTGAAAAGCTTGGCATAACCGACAAAAAAGAGGCTTTGTTGATAGGCGATTCCCTCACAAGTGATATGAAG
Source organism: Oscillospiraceae bacterium (assembly GCA_015064635.1). Lineage (GTDB taxonomy): Bacteria > Bacillota > Clostridia > Oscillospirales > SIG627 > RGIG6353. Next base: position 27,008 of record SVRV01000029.1, on the reverse strand, counting down.
GGCGGATTTATTGCGGGAATTGATACCTGTTGGTTTAATCCGAAGCATACTCCGAACTTGTCCGAAATCCCCATTACCTATGAAATTGATTCCCTTGGCAAGCTTGTGACGATAGTTTGAGCTGAAATACGGAGGCAGATGTGATAATAACACCAAATCTTGAAAATATTATTGCAGAAAATGATAGTGCATCAATTCAGCGTGCAATAAATTATGCAAAGGAAAACGGAATAAATTCAGTCACAATTCCAAGGATAAACAAAAGGACCGATGAGCCTTTATGGGTAATTGAACGGGCGATAATAATACCATCCGACATGGAAATTGTTCTTGACAATTGTCATTTGAGGCAGGCGGATGGTTGCTATGATAATATGTTCAGGAATTTTGAAAATATTGAAGCAGAGGGACATACAGCCGAAGAGCAAAGCAGAAATATTATTATCCGCGGTCAGGGAAATGCTGTTCTTGATGGAGGAAACCATAACGGACTTACCCAGAAAAATTCGGGGAAGGACGGTATGCCATACATTACTGCAAACAATCTCATTTTATTGTATAATATCCGAGATTTTGTACTTGAAAATTTTGAGTTAAGAAATCAGCGCTACTGGGCAATTAACCTTTTTCACGCCCAAAGAGGAAGAATCTCACAAATACATATAAACGGATTGTGCGATTGCAGAAACCAGGATGGAATCGACATTCGTGTCGGTTGTAGTAATATTATAATAGAAAAAATCACAGGTCAGACGGGAGATGACGTGATTGCCCTCAGCGCAATCGGTAACAATACCATTCCCCATAGTATGAACAACAGACTTCGTGTGGAAGGTCGGGACGAGGATATTCACGATGTCATAATTAAGGATGTAATAGCAACCTCGGTTGAGTGTGGTGTTATAAGTCTGAGAAATTGTGATGGCAGAAAAATCTATAATATCACCATAGATAATGTGCATTGTACCGACAATTATGCCTCTCAGGACGGTAAAACTTATCCCGAGTATCCGAAGTTTAAGCTCTTTAAACCCGAAACAAGCACCTTGCATCGTATATGTGACGGAAATATACCTTATACGCTTCTGAGAATAGGTCAGCACGGATATTTCGGAGAAAGAAATGCTGTTTTAGGGGAAATGTATAATATTCATGCTACCAATTTACATATGTACAAGGGAAGCGTTATTGTTGCCAATGTAGCAATGGAAAATTGCTATTTCGGAAATATTTATGCCGAAAATGATGTTGACCATATACTTACAACCAGAGATGACAGAGATACGTTACCTTATGGTGCTCAAATAAAAAATGTTGTAATTGAAAATGTTTTTTACAACAATGCGGACAACGATTATGCAACAGCTTTTGACATAGTTACAGATGAAGCAAGTCGTGATTACAAGATAGAAAATCTTATTATAAATAAGGCTTTCCTTGGAAATTGCAAAAATATCTTTAATTTTTCCTCGAACGGAGAAATCAAGTTTAACAATTTTTACGGAAGCTATGTTGAAAAAGAAAACGGAATCGAAAAAGGGAATTTATAATTAATTTGTTTAATATAGAAAGGAAGACAATATGAAATTTCATCACATATCTTTAAGAGTCAAGAATTTTGAAAATTCTTTAAAATTTTATACCGAGCTTGCAGGACTCAAAGTAGCGGGGCAATTTTCAGCAGGTGGTGGAAATGTAGCTTATCTTTGTGACAGCGAAGGGGATACCGAAGTAGAGCTCATTGCTATGCCTGAAGGCCAGACCTTCGAGGGTAAGGGAATGTTCTTGTGCTTTGCCACAGACAACCTTGAAATAGTTCGCGAAAAAGCTGTTTCGCTCGGTATGAATCCTTCGGATATCCGTCAGCCTGAGCCCGATGCAAAATATTTTTATGTTTATGACCCCGATGGTGTATCGGTTCAATTCAGAGAATATAAGTAATAATTAAATTGTTATAAGAGGAATACATATGTACAAAAAGATTGAAGAATTAAAAACTCAAATAAAGCTTAACAGTAACGGAACTGAAAAAATGTTCAAGACCAATCTTGCCGATTTTGAAGGCTTTAATCCTAAAGTAAGGCTTTATTCGCTTATTCACTTAAAACCGGGTGAAGAGGTAGAATACCACGAGCATACAGGGGAGAGCGAAACCTTCTTTTTTCTTTCGGGAAAGGGCGTGTACAACGACAACGGAACAAATGTTGACATAGTTTCGGGTATGGTAACTCTTACCCCTTCGGGACATGGACACTCCGTAAAAAACACAGGCAACGAAATGCTTGCGTTTATTGCCTTGATTGTGGTTGAATAAAATATGTATTATTCGACGATGATAATCGGGACGAAAATTGCAAAATAATTGCTTTTTACATTGACGATATCGAAATTTTGTAGTACAATACATTTATTGAAGTAAAAGTAACTTGGTTTTGTAAATAACCAAAGCTTTTGGAGGAAAAGATGAAATATTCACAGCAGTTTAAAGAAAAAAAGGACATAGTACAGTCCAAGCTTGTAAGTGTTGGCTTTGACGGATTCATTGATTATGTAGTAAAGCCCGTTAAAACCCGTGCAGATGAAAATACTTGTACATATTATCCCACTATTGATAAATTCGGTGAAAAGGTTTCGAGCCTTGCGGGAATAAGCGGAAACATAGAGCTTGTGTTTGAAAAGACAGATTTCGGAGGATGCGGTCCTCATTATATTAACGGTCTTGCAAATATGGGTGTAAATTGCACTTGTGTGGGTACACTTGGATATCCCGAGATCAACCCTGTATTCGATTTACACAAGAATTGTAAGACTATAACTGTAGGAGAACCCGGATATTCTTACCTCTTTGAGTTTGAAGACGGCAAGATCATCATGAGCAATATCAAGGATATCAGTCAGCTTACATGGAATGATTTGATACAGCGTGTAAGTATTGACGAAATGGTTAAATACTTTGAGGATGCAGATATTATCACACTTGTAAATTGGAGCTACCTTGTACATTTCCACGAAATTTATGAAAAATTCCTGGAACTCGTAATGCCCAAGCTCAAGAAGAAGGACAGAAAAGTTTATATTGATATTGCTGACTGTGCAAAGCGTGCTCCTGAGGAGATAAAGGCGGCACTTAAAATGTTCGGACGTTACAGCCAGTATGCCCCCACATACATCGGTCTTAATAAGAGCGAGGCTATGGTAATGCACTCGGTATTGTGCGAGGGCGAATATGAGGGTTCTTTGGCGATTGCGAGAGTTATCAAGGAATACTCGGGTATCGGAACTGTTATAATTCATCCCGTTGACAGCTCGGCTGCAGTATATGACGGTGGTGAAGTAGAGGTTCAGGGGATTTTGTGCGAAAAGCCCAAGAAGACTACCGGTGGCGGTGATAATTTCAATTCGGGATTTTGTGCAGGTCTCCTTGCAGGACTTGACGTGAAGAGCTGTCTTATAAGCGGCATGACAACATCTTACCTCTATGTTAAAAACGGACATTGCAACAGCTTTGACGATATTTGCAAGGCAATGGAAATGTACGATGATGTACGATAATTAATATTGAAGGCTCTCTTAAAAAAGGAGAGCCTTTATGTCAAATAACAAAGGAACAAATTATGAAAATTATAATAATTCGCCACGGAGACCCCGACTATTCCATTGACAGCCTTACCGAAAAGGGGTGGAGAGAGGCAGAGCTTTTGTCTCATAGGCTTATTAAAGAAAACATTGACGATTTTTATTGTTCACCCCTTGGCAGAGCTCGTGATACTGCTTCGTTGACCTTGAAAAAGCTTGGTAAGGAAGCGGAAATACTGGATTGGCTTCATGAATTCAGGGGTACTATCATTTCACCCTTTACGGGTAGAAAACGTGTCAGCTGGGACTTACCGCCTTCAATGTGGTGCTATGACGAAAGGTTTTATGATATAAAAACATGGAGTGAACCGGAAATTATGTCAAGCGGTGACAGCTTGAAGTATTATGAAGAAACGGCATGTGGCGTAGACGCTTTGCTTGAGCGCTATGGTTGGAAGAGAGACGGAATGGCATATCTCGGGGGAGAAGATAAAACTATTGCTCTTGTGTGTCATTTCGGATTGGGAATTACGGTTATGGCGTATTTACTTGGAATTTCTCCCGTTGTGGCACAGAACGGATTTTTTCTTGCTCCCACATCGGTAACAACTCTTGTTTCCGAAACCGATGTAAATGGAATCTCTCATTTTCGTGCAACGGGAGTGGGAGATATATCGCACCTTTACGCACAAGGAGAGCCGATGTCCGAATCGGGATTGTATCCCAATTTTCAAAAATAAATATGAAGCTGTATGTAGATCCATGACCTTTAAATAATACGGATGATATAATTATCGTGTTATTGCATTGGTTACAGTTGAAGGAAAGCGTGAGAAAATGAAGTACAATATAATAGATTTTGGCGCAAAATCAAACGGTGAACTTTGTACAAAAGAAATACAAGATGCAATAGACAAAGCATTTTTGTCGGGTGGCGGAGAGGTGGTGATACCTTGTGGCAGATTTTTGATAGGCTGTATCCGACTGAGATCAAATGTAACATTGCATCTTATGGAAGGTGCTGCTTTGGTTGGAAGTATTGATCCCGAGGATTATTTTTCATACCTTGATGACGAAATAGAACCGATATGTGAAGATGAGAAATCTCAAAAGGTCTCGACAGCTACGCCTCAAGCAAACAGCCAATCCGTATTCCCTTACAGTCGTTGGAATAACGCTGTTATCCGTGCAATAAAAGCTCAAAATATTGCTATAATTGGAGAAAAGAACTCATTTATTGACGGTCAGAATTGCTACGATGAGCAAGGAGAAGAAAACTACAGAGGTCCTCACGGCGTAAATATGTGGTTCTGTGAAAACATCAAACTGTCCGGCTATACTATAATCGACAGTGGCAATTGGGCACACGCCATACAAAACAGTAAAAACGTTGAAATGAATAAGGTGACTGTCCTTGGAGGTCACGACGGATTTGATATACGTACTTGCGGTAGGGTAACTGTTGAGGATTGCGAATTTCGGTCGGGTGATGATGCAATAGCGGGATTCGACAATATAGATGTAACGGTTCGTAATTGCACATTGAATACATCGTGCAGTGTACTCAGATTTGGTGGAACAAATGTTCTTGTGGAGAATTGTGTGACGGTTGCACCAAACGAGTACGGATTCAGAGGTAATCTTTCCTTGGAAGAGAAAAAGGCTCGTGCCCAAACCAATGAAAAGTGCCGTCACAGTTGTCATCATGCTTTTTTGTACTATTGCGATTACCGTGCTAAAGTAAGGGAGACTCCCGGAAACATACTTTTCAGAAATTGCAAATTTTCAAATATTGATTCGGTGTTTATGGAAGCTTTTGGGCACAGATGGTCCTGTAACAGAGGTCTGGACAGCATAGAATTTGACAGATGCATTTTTGAAAACGTGTGTTATCCTATAACTATCAGCGGTTCCGAGGATGAGCCGCTTACATTCGTTATGAAGAATTGTGTAATAAGCGCAAGGGAAGGGGCAGGTAATGAGCCTGTTGTTGAGGCGATGAATTTCCGCGATATAATTTTTGAAAATGTAACTCTCAACGGATATGCCTCACCCAAAATAGTTTATTGTACCGAGGGGGATATCAGTATAACCGATTCAACCGGGATAAAACTTGAAAAAGGTGAAAAATGTTCGAGAAGCGGACATTAAACTATTGTTTCAATAAAAAGAGTATATAGCATAAACCGACCTCCAATTGTTAGATTTTGACCTAACTTTTTGGGGCCGGTTTATTTTTGACTTTGTTTTACTCCGGAATAATTACAAATCTGAATTCGAATTCGTTTTCACTGAAGCGATGCTCTTCGTAAAGCTCGGGACCGCATGAGGTTGAACCTATACCGCATTGTTTGTAATCGACGGTGAGAACTGTACTTCCGCACTTTTCAAGTTCAAAGTTGTGAGCCTTTGTTGCAAGTTCTTCTGAAGTGTATTTAGAAAGATTGAAGGAAAGAGGAGTGTCTATTGCTTGCACTCTCATATATCTGCTATTACCCGAAACCTCGAGCCACTCAGTTTCACAATGCGAGCCATGCTCCTGAGGCTTTATGTAGTCCACATATTCGCTGTTTGCATCAGAATCAAATATACCGATGTACGATGCATATTTCTTATCGATATATGACTCGTAAGGTCCGCTTCCAAAGTATGTGAGTTTTTCTTGCCCGTCCGAGAGAAAAAATCTAAGACCGAATCTTGGCAAAACCTTGTATAACGGATTCTTTTCAGCCTTGATATCTACGTAAAGCTTACCCGCACCGTCAATTGTGTAAATTAAATCAAGCTTGAGTATCCTCAAAGACGCAACGGCAAAGATTCCTGCAGAAGAGCGAATGGTTACCTCTTGGTCATTTATCTCAAATTCTGTGGAATATACTCTTGGATATGCCTTGTCATATGCTGCAGTTTTCCACATTGTATTTTGGTAGTAAGTATCATTGTCGGTAGGCGCTCTGAAAAGAACAAATTCCGACGGCTTTGTAAAGATACTTCTGTTTTTAAATACCGCTTCGTCAAATACACCCTTCTTTTTATTGAATATATAGAGAAAGTTTTTGCCCGAAATTTCAAGAGTTTTCTTTGTCTCATTTACCTCAATATAACCTTTTTCTTTTTCAGGAGCCGTCAGCACAGCCTTTGAGAGTTCAAGCTGGTCGAAGCCAAGCTCATGACCTATATTGGTGGCTATAAGGTTACACTTTTGAATATAAACGAATCTTATAAATCCGTGCTCCGAAAAATCAGGAAGAGTTATTTTTATCGACTTCTCTTCGTGAGGCATGATACTTCCAATTTCGAGCTTACCTTGAAGAACAAGCCTTCCACCGTCGGTTATTTCATAGTAAATATCAACTATTTCGTTAACATCGGTAAAGTCGAGGCAGTTTTTAAAGAAGAATTTTCCGTCCTCAAATTTTGCTCTTATAGGTCGAATGATATTTTTGAATTCAAGAAGACCTGTGGATGGTGTTCTGTCAGGGAATACAAGTCCGTCAATGCAGAAGTTTCTGTCGTGAAGTATTTCCCCGAAATCGCCGCCGTAATAGTATTTAGGTCGTCCGTCAGTGGTTTTACCCATGTATACAGCGTGGTCACACCATTCCCATACGCATCCGCCAAGGAATGAAGGCTCACTATATATAAGCTCTTGATACTCCTCCGCACCTCCGGGGCCGTTACCCATTGCGTGAATGTATTCACAAAGGAAGTATGGCTTTGGACCATTGTCAATGTAGTCCTTTATCAATTCGGGAGGTATATAAAAAGTACTCTTGAGGTCGGAGGGAACATGAGAATCATCCTCCATATATGTGTCCTTTTCAATTGTACTTTGGTACTGTGTGATACGGGTATCGTCAATTTCGTGGAGATAGTCAAGGGATGCTTTTGCATTAGGACCGTAGCCTGCCTCGTTACCGATAGACCATATAATGACACAAGCATGGTTTTTATCTCTTTCATACAGCCTCTTTTGCCTGTCTATCCATGCGGTTTTATATTCTTCCATGCGAGCTATTCTTCCAAAATCACACTCAAACGGTGTTGTCTTTGTGCCGTTTGCCTCAAGGTCCGCTTCATCCACAACATAAAATCCCATTTTGTCACAAAGTTCAACAAAATATGGAGCATTGGGATAGTGGCTTGTACGGATTGTGTTGATGTTATGCTCCTTCATAAGAATGAGGTCTTCAACAACGTGGTCGAATGATACCGCAGGACCGTCAAAGGGGGAGGAGTCATGACGGTTTACGCCCTTTATCTTGAAGGGCTTTCCGTTGAGAAGAACCACCTTATTTTCAATTTTTATTTCTCTGAAACCGACCTCTGTTACTATTACCTCGCCGTTACATTCAAGCACAAGTGTGTAAAGGTAAGGGTTTTCGGCATTCCACAAAACTACGTCTGAAAGAGTTTCATCAATTTTATCCTTTGCTGTACCTTCAAGGAGCACATCATCACCGTCAAGGAAGGTGTATTTTACTTCTTTGTCTCCTTCGATGTCAAAGGTAACCTTGAGAGAGCCGTCCTTATAATTATTTGCAGGAAGAGAACGAACAGTGAAGTCACGAAGAAATTCCTTTTCGCGTCTTAAAATATATACATCTCTGAAAATTCCGGACATTCTGAATTTGTCTTGGTCTTCAAGATATGAGCCGTCGCACCATTTAAGGACAAGAACAGCGATTTTGTTTTGTCCTGCTTTGACAAACTTTGTAATCTCAAACTCGGAGGTGCAATGGGCTACCTGGTCATAGCCTACGAACTCACCGTTTATCCAAAGGTAAAAAGCAGAGTCAACACCTTCAAAGTTCAGGAAAAGTCTTGAACTTGCTTCTTCCTCGGAGAGCTCAAAATATCTTGCATAAGCACCGCAAGGGTTGTCTGCCATAATGTAGGGCGGGTCATAGGGGAAGGGATAATTTGCATTGACGTATTGATTGCCATCATAGCCACGCATGTTCCACACCGAGGGGACGTCTATCACATCATAATATGATGTGTCAAATTCCTTACACCAAAATTCTTCTTCTATATCATAAAAGTCGTTGAAGAATTTAAAGTCCCAGTCGCCGTTCAAAAGAATAAATCTGTCGGATATTTCTCTGCTTGACTTCATAAGTGCAGCATCCGAATTTGAAAAAGGAATGTAATAACACCTGTAAGGCTCAGTGTTTATATTTATTTGTTCGGGGTTTTCAAAGTAGTTTTTAAGCATATAGTTGTCTCCTTGTTGCGTAAGTAGAGGAAGGATGAATTGCATCCTTCCTCTTGCAATTTTTATTCCGGAATAATTACAAACTTGAATTCAAATTCGTTTTCGCTGAAGCGATAGTTTTCGAAGGGGTTGGGACCGCATGAGTTTGAACCGATTCCGTCAAGCTTGTAGTCAACTGTAAGCACTGTGTTTCCACTCTTTTCAAGCTCGAAATTGTGTTTCTTTCCTTCAAGCTCCTCCCAAGTGTACTTTGAAAGGTTGAAGGACAAGGCTTTGTCAATAGCCTGGACTTTCATATATCTGCCATTGCCCGAAACCTCAAGCCACTCGGTATCGCAGTGTGAGCCGTGCTCCTGAGGATTGATATAGTCAACGTATTCGCTGTCGGCATCCGAATCAAACATTGCAATAAATGAGCCATTCTTTTTGTCGGAATATGATTCAACAGGACCACGTCCGAAATATGTGAGCTTGTCTTGTGCATCGGTGAGGAAGAATCGAATTCCGAAACGGGGAAGCATAGGAAGTACAGGATTCTTTTCAGCCTTTATATCAACGTATATCTTACCTGCACCGTCAATTGTATAGGTAGCATCAAGCTTCACAATTCTTCTTGCAACAACTGTGCAAATGCTGATAACCGAATGAATTTTGACAGTACCGCCGACAATTTCATACTCGGTGCTGTATGCCCTTGAGTAAGCCAGGTGGTAACGTGCTTGCCTCCATTCGTTCTTCATGTACATGTCATTGTCTGTGGGTGCTCTGTAAATTACAAATTCCGAAGGCTTTGTGAAGATATTTCTTTGTCCGAATACAGCCTCGTCAAATACACCGTTTCTCTTGTTGAATACGTAAAGGAATCCGTCACCGGATATTTCAAGAGCTTTGTCCGTTTCGCTGACTTCAAATGTGCCCTCAACCTTTTTGGGTGTTTCAAGTACAGCTTCGTTTAGCTCTATCTGGTCAAAGCCCAGCTCGTGACCTGCATTTGTTGCCGAGAGGTCGCACTTCTGTATGTAAATGAATCTTATAAATCCATGCTCAGAGAGCTCGGGAATGTAGAGCTTGACTTCCTTTTCTTCGTGAGGAAGTACGCTTCCAAGCTCAACCTTTCCGTGAAGAACAAGTCTTCCACCGTCGGTTATTTCGTAGTAAACATCTATTACTTCGTCTACATCTGTGAAGTCAAGGAAGTTCTTAAAGATGAACTTTCCGTCTTCATATCTTGCTCTCATGGGACGGATAACGTTTTTAAATTCGAGAAGGCTGTTTGAAGGCGTTCTGTCGGGGAAAACAAGTCCGTCAACGCAGAAATTGCCGTCGTGAAGCTTTTCGCCGAAGTCACCGCCGTAATAGTACTTGGGACGTCCGTCTGCTGTTTCGCCCATGTACACTGCATGGTCGCACCACTCCCAAACACATCCGCCAAGGAACGAGGGGTTTGAATAAATGAGCTGTTGATAGTCCTCCGCACCTCCGGGGCCGTTACCCATTGCGTGAATATATTCACAAAGGAAATAAGGCTTTGGACCGTTTACAAGATATTCCTTTATAGCATCGGGAGCAGTATACATCATGCTCTTGACGTCAGATGGAACAGCCGAATCATCCTCCATATAGCCACGTGTTTCAATTGTGCATTGATAATGAGCAAGACGGCTTTCGTCAGTCTCCTGAAGATAATTGAGAGCCGCTTCGGCATTGGGACCGTATCCTGCTTCGTTTCCGATGGACCACATTATAATCGAGACGTGGTTTTTGTCACGCTCGTACATACGCTTTTGTCTGTCAATCCATGCATCCTTGAAGCTTTCAAGTCTTGCTATTCTGCCGTAGTCGTGCTCGAAGGGTGTCTGTACACTTCCGTGGGATTCAAGGTCGGCTTCCTCGATTACGTAGAATCCATAGCGGTCGCAAAGCTCTGCAAAATAAGGAGCATTGGGGTAGTGACTTGTACGAATGGCGTTGATATTGTGCTCCTTCATCAAAAGAAGGTCTTCAACTACGTGGTCGAATGATACCGCAGAGCCGTCAAAGGGAGAGGAGTCGTGACGGTTTACGCCTTTTATCTTAAAAGGTTTACCGTTGAGAAGAACCACCTTGTTTTCAATCTTTATTTCTCTGAAACCGACTTCTGTTACTATTACCTCGCCGTTACATTCAAGCACAAGTGTGTAAAGGTAGGGATTCTCTGCATTCCACAAAGCTACGTCGGAAATGGTTTCGTCAATTTTATCCTTTGCTGTACCTTCAAGGAGCACATCATCACCGTCAAGGAAGGTGTATTTTACTTCTTTGTCTCCTTCGATGTCAAATGTAACCTTGAGAGAGCCGTCCTTATAATTATTTGCAGGGAGAGAACGAACAGTGAAGTCACGGAGATGCTCTTTTTCACGTCTTAAAATATATACATCTCTGAATATGCCCGACATTCTGAATTTATCCTGGTCCTCAAGATAAGAGCCGTCACAAAGCTTTAAAACAAGAACTGCAATTTTGTTCTGTCCTGCTTTGACAAACTTTGTTATCTCAAACTCAGAGGTGCAATGAGCTACCTGGTCATAGCCTACGAACTCACCGTTTATCCAAAGGTAAAAAGCAGAGTCAACACCTTCGAAGTTCAGGAAAAGTCTTGAACTTGCTTCCTCCTCGGAAAGTTCAAAATATCTTGCGTATGCGCCGCAAGGGTTGTCTGCCATAATGTAGGGCGGGTCATAGGGGAAGGGGTAGTTTGAATTTACATACATATTGCCATCGTAGCCTCGCATATTCCATACAGAGGGTACATCTATAACATCATAGTATGAGGTGTCAAATTCATTGCCCCAGAATTCCTCTTCAACATCGTATATGTCCTTGAAAAACTTAAAATCCCAATCTCCGTTGAGAAGAATAAATCTGTCCGAGGCTTCACGGTCACCTATCAGCATTGCTGCGTTTTTGTCGGAAAATGGCACGTAATAAGCTCGGTAAGGCTGGGTGTTTACGCCGATAACTTCAGCGTTTTCAAAATAATTCGGTACTATCATTGCTGTTTCTCCTTATATTTGTTTCTTTGCTATTTTGATTGATATCTCACCCGAGGAAAGTTTTTTTATTTCTCCGTCATTCTTTTTTATCACAAGATGACAGCTTTCGTCTATGTCAAGCACAGTGCCTTGAAAAGGCTCACTGCCCAATACCTCTACCTCTCGCCCCAAGATTACAGAGCGTGCCTTGTATTCGTCAAAAAAACTGTGAGAGGGAAGGGTATTGTAGATTGAAAACAGCTCTTCAATAATTTTATGAAGCAATTTTTCTTTTATATCGTCATTTCCGAGAAAGGCTGCAATATCTCCAAGCTCGGTAGGGAATCCTTCCTTTGGCTTATTGATATTTATTCCAATTCCCGCAACAATGTAATTCACCTTGTTTTCTGTGTGGTTAAAGGAAGCCTCACAAAGTATACCCGAAACCTTTTTTTCTCCGATGAAAATATCGTTTACCCACTTTATGCCGCATTTTACATTGCTCACACTTTCTATTGCACGGGATACGGCAACTGCTGTCATGGGAGTGATAAATAGAGAATCCTCAACACTCAAAGCAGGTCTTAAAAGCACACTCATATAGAGTCCCGTGTCAGCAGGTGAGAAAAAGCTTTTTCCGTGCCGACCGCGTCCTGCACTTTGGTAATTTGCCGTTACGATAAGTCCTTCGGCTTCTCCTTTTTCGGCAAGAGCACGAAGGTAAGTGTTTGTGGAGTCGATTTCATCAAGATTTATTATTCGTATCTTTCTTTTTGTCATTTTTAAATGCCTTCTTAAGTTTCAACGAGCAAAACGTTGCTGCTGCAATTTTTAAAATATCAAAAATGGCGAATGCTGCAAAATCTATAAATGTCATTTTTGCATGTGAAAAGATACCGATCCATGCAGCCCCTAATATATAGGAAACCATTGTTGCCAGAGTGAATACACATGCATAAACGAAAGCAGAGGAACGAAAACGTCGGAGAGCATGAGAACACATGAGCGCAATTAAGGGGAAGGAAAGAATAAATCCTCCGCTGACACTCGTTATGACACTTATACCGCCCTGAAATCCCGCAAATACCGGGACTCCGATGATGCCCAACAGAATGTATATAAGCGTGGACAAAAATGCCTCTGTGGGCTTTAGTATAAGAGACGATAAGAATATACAAAGAGTCTGAAGCGTGAAGGCTGGCTTTGTCGGAAAAGCAATAACAGCACCTACCGTAATAAATGCTGTGCACAGTGCTATTCTTGTTATTTTTGCAGAATTGATTTTCATATCCGACACCTTCCTTTCGTTTGTATAATTTTATCATATATTGCAAGGTATTGTCAACATAAAAAAGTAAATATAATGTAATATCACAAAGTTTTAAAAAAGGGGCTGAGTCATAAAGAATTCAGCCAAATCAAATAAAAGTCTATAATAAAAAATATGAGCTAAGATACCTTTTCTCAAAGTTATCTTAGCTCTTTTTCGGTGTAGCCTCGTTGAAGCAGCCCCTCGGAATAGATTATTTAAGGGTTACATACTGGATATCTTCCTCAAGCTCAACTGTTGGAGCTGTCCAAGAGGATTCATTCTTAATGAGCTCATTGCTCTTAAGACCGAGAACTACCTGTGCTCTGAGAGGAGCATCGGTTGTGCCGGTTGCATTGTAGGTATAGGTGAAATCACCTGCGGGAACCGTTACAGAGCCTGTGAAGGATATTTCCGAAACGGTTGCGGTGTTGCCGTTTGTACCACCCGAAAGCATATTGTAGGAATGGAGATATGCCTTGCCAAGCTCGGGGAAGTATTCGATATACTCACCGCTTCGAACTGTGGTCTTGAAGGTGATAGTGCTTCCTCCAATTGTAACAGAGGGATTTGTTGCTGGAGCGGGAGCAACTGTGCATGCTCTGAGGTCGTCAATCTTAACGCCTGTGCAGTCACCTGCAAGTGTTACCTTAACGCTGTTTGCATTTGCGTAGAAGAAGCTGTTACGGTATGCCTCGTAGTTCGTTTGGGATATGCTGATACCGGAGAAGGTATATCCGTCATAGTCTGCGTTATCCATGTCAATGAGGATAAACTCACGAGTGCCTGTAAAGTGAGTGGGGATGAAGAAGTCAAGTCTTCCCGCTTCACTTGTAGCAGCTGAACCGAGTGTGAGGAGAATAGCACTTCCTGCCTTACCGTTACCTGTTACCTTAATCTTAAATGCTTGGGTAGAAGTAAGAGAAATAGGAGTAAATGTTCTCTTTCCTGCTGTAATGTCTGTTGTCTCGTCAAAGGTATAAACAACCTGCTCGTTTGCACCGAGTGTTGAGTATCTCTGCTCGATTCTGATGTAAGGAGTCTGTGCATTATAGGGGTTATTTGCCGAGCCTGTAACGAAGGTATTGTCAGCCATGTCGAAGATTCTGTTCTTCACATATTTCATTTCTCTGAATGCCCATGTGCCGTCAGCTTGTTCTTCAACCTTGTATTCCTTACCTGCAAGGAAGCCGTCCTGAAGAGTTTTCTTTACAGTATCGGAGAAGTAACCACCCTTACGAAGTCTGGAATAGAGACTGTGATACTTTGAATTTTTGCCGATAGTGGGATAATTTGTGAATTCAGTGAACTGGTGATTGTATACTGTTGAAAGGTTAAATGCAAGTCCGAGGGAGCCCATATGGTCGATGTCATCAATAAAGAGTGTCTTTCTGAAGGTGTTCTTATAAGCCTGTGACACATCGGGGCCGTAGTTGAACCAGCCGAGAGTTGACTGATAGAAATAATTGAAGTAGTTGTTTATGTTGTATATTGCGTGATTGTAATTGTACTTCTTGTACTGACGGGTAGCATTGTCGACCGCACCTGCACGTCCACGGGATGTCCAGAAGCTTGTAAGGATATTCGAACCTTCAATTATGGGGTCAATCTCACATCCCGAGACAACTCTTTGGATGAACGTTGAGTAGTAGTACCATGAGTCTTCTGTATCGATGAATGCTGATCTTGCAAACGATTCAAGACCGTCAAGATAGATCATTTCAAATCCGCCGTCATTGTAAGCTTGAGCTGTGAGGTCTGCAATGTGGTAGAAGAGGTCAGAACCGGGAGTGGGCTGGAACATGCCGTAATGAGCATAAAGGTGTCTGATTTCGGCACCCGCCTTGTGGGACGCCTTTGTTGTTCCGCATGCTCCGCGGGAGGCAATAACAAGACCGCTTGAGTTAACAGATGTTACTCTGAAAATCTCTTCATCAATGAGGAAATAGTTGGTGTTGGGACCTGACCAAGGCATTGTTGAAGTTCCTCCGCCACCTGTTTCACCTACAAGTATAAGACCTGATGCATCCTCGTTAGTGTTGAAGGTTGTGGATGAAGCTGTGATATCCGATGCAAGAGTGAGAACATAGTCCTTTTGATAAATAAGGTCCTGTTGCCACTTGGGCGTTGAAAGAATATTGGTTGCGTTGGGGGATACGAGAGAGGAGTATGTGTGAAGTCCCATCTGTCCGCCCTTGGAGGTGATAACACTTCCTACTCTTTCGTAGAACTGCTTTGCAGTTGTAAAGGTCTCGCCCGAAGCTTTTGCACACACAAAGTTAAAGTCACCCTGAATGAAGGTTGAGCCGCCCTGATGTATGTCTATCTGATTGATGTCATACTCTTCCATTGCATCTGCAATGCTTTGAGCTGTTGAAATAGAAATACCGCTTGAAGGAATGATATAGTCACCTACGAGGTCGGGATTGTCAAGCGCATATGCACCGCCTGCCTTTGAGGCAGTGCCAACGCTTTCGTCAATGGCATCTACGATTTCCTTAAGATAAGCTCTGTGTTCACCTTCAACACGTCCACCGTATACCGAGTAGGTGATACCGAGCTTTGCACCGATACATCCGAATTTCTGTGCGGCAAATGCTGCGGTTGCCTTAGCTTTACCGCCGGGATAATTTGTTGAGTTTGTGTTTGCGTTCATTGCAACAGCGGATATTCTGTAGGAGTTTTCATCCTCGGTAAACTCATTTGATATGTTGAGTACACCGAAATAGATTCTCTTGACATTAAATGGAAGCTCCGAGTCAAGCTCTATTGTGAAGTAATTATCCTTAACGTCAATGATGAAATATGCCTTTGCATTGTTTACGTATGTTACCTCAAGTCTGTTGTCCTTGACAGTGATATTCTTAGGATAGAAGGAAATACCCGAATGTGTTGTCACATATGTGAACCAAGGAGTAGAGCTTGCGGCAAGAGCTTCGGTATTATCCGCCTTGTTAACAATACTTGTTACCTTACCGTTATGCTTGTTGATTACTATCTTAACGTGGTTATTTTCAATTGAAACTGTTGTGTCGGTTTCAAGGAGTCCCGATACGCTTGCGTTAAGGTGATGGTCACTCTTAACATCGTTATTGGAAGCCATAAGTATCTGATACTTTGCCCAGTGGTTATGAATGTCATTGAAGCTTGTTTCCAGAAGCTCTTCGCTTACAGTTGATTCATTTGCCACAAGGTTTAGCATTCTGTTAATGATAGTTACAGCTTCGGCTCTGGTAATTGTATCGTCGGGACGGAAGGTCTTGTCTTCATATCCCTTAATAATGCCGTTTGCTTCAAGTGAGCATATTGCCTCATAATAAGGGTTAGATGATGTAACATCCTTGAAAGCTGTTGCGGAAGTGCTCTCTGTTTTAGCTGTGGCATATATAATCTGTGCAAGCTCGCCTCTTGTGATTTTTGCACCCGGTTCAAGCTTTGCACCGTCGATATAATTGAAGACACTCTTGTTTTCAAGATATGTAACGGCATCATAGTACCAATCACCGATATTGATGTCGGCAAAGCTTGTGGGAATACCCGAGGGGATCACGCCGTCGGTTAAGATTCTTGCGATTATAGTTGCAACCTCAGCCTTTGTAATGTCGGCATCGGGAGCAAAAGTACCGTTGCCGTAGCCTTTTATGTAGGCTGTATTTGCACCGTTGTACTGGAAGGGAATTTCAATATTTCCGCTGTTTGACTTGGTTGTATAAGCCTTGGGCTGGAACTCAACAAAGTAACAGGTGTTGGTGTATGAACCGCCTGACATTACCGCGGTATATGTAAGTCCTTTTGAAGGTATTGTACCATATGGATAAACATCAATACCTACAACCCAGCCCTTTGCATCGGGAAAGTCGTTTGAAACGAGGATGGAATGGGATGTTCCCGAGCCGTTGTTGTTATATCCTGTGTCATAGTTTACGGTATGTTGCGTAACCGCACCTGTTTCATCCATTGTATAGAGTACATACTTTGTCTTGAACATTGTGTCGGTAGCATCATCGGAGTATTGAGGTATGATTGAACCCTGACGCACACCTACTCTGAAGCCCATTGTGTAAAGCTCTTCCACAGGAATGATCTCATCGCTTGTGTAAGCGTACTTAAACACAATATCCTTGATGTACGAGCTTACCTTTGTTCTTGAAACAGTTCCCGCAACTATGCCGGAAGAAACGCTTGAACCAACATGAGCGCCTGTTGCCGAAAGATAGTATGTTGCAAAAGAGGCGTGGTTTCTGGTTTCTGTTCCTGTCCATACACCGGGACTAAAATAAAGTGCATCCTTTGCGTTTGCCGCACGGACAACGTCTTTTCCGTATACGTCACTGTAATAAACTTCGCCGATGGTTTCTCTTTTCTCTTCATCACCGGGGATCCATAATGCGGTTTTTGAATCCGATGAAGTTTCTTTTACAAACCAAATACCGGGGGCAAGACCCTCGAGCTTGGTTGTTCCCGCCGGAGCGGATGTGTAACTTGGTACAGTATAATCCGCCAAAGTTACCGATGCATATTCGTAATTCTTGTTTGCATCGAGTCCGATGATTGCCCCGTCTTTGACCTCAATCGCTGCGGCGCTTACTGCAAATACAGCACACAGAAGCAAAGCGGTTAAAACAAGGGTAAGAAAAGCATGTGTTCTTTTCATTTGTTTGTTTCCTCCTAAAAAAGTATGAAATTAGCATAACTATTCGTGTAATTATATCATATATTTATATATATGTCAATTATTTGGCAAAATTTATTGACAATAAACGGGTTTGGTTATACAATATTATGCGAGGTGATATTCTTGAAAAAGAAGGTAACAAATTGCGAAAGCTGTGTGAATTTCGTCTACGACGAGGAGCTTGGCTGTGAGGTATGCATGGTAAACCTGGACGAGGATGAATATCTCAGATATATGGAAAGCTCATTTGATTCCTGTCCGTATTATCAGCTTTACGATGAATATAAAACTGTCAGACGTCAGAATTAAAACAGGGCAAGTAAAAAGTAGGATACTTTTTTACAGCCCTTTTTACTTTTTTTCTGAAAAGGTATTGACTTTTTCGGACTACGGTATTA
The DNA here is from genome assembly GCA_015064635.1 of Oscillospiraceae bacterium. Lineage (GTDB taxonomy): Bacteria > Bacillota > Clostridia > Oscillospirales > SIG627 > RGIG6353. The sequence continues at coordinate 8,821 of SVRV01000029.1, read as the reverse complement.
TAATTTAGCGTACTAAAGTGATAAAGTGAGGAAGTAAACGTGGATAAATTACATACACAGGATGTAGATAACCTTTTCCGTGCTATTTTGTGTCTTGAAAGCGTTGATGAATGTTACCGCTTTTTTGAGGATGCATGTACGGTGAAGGAGATACTTGATATAGCTCAAAGGCTCAAGGCAGCGAAGATGCTGATGAACGGAGAGAATTATGCCGTTGTGAGCAAGACAACCGGAATGAGCACTGCCACCATCAGCCGTGTAAACAAATGCCTTGAATACGGCGGAGGTGGATACCGTGCAGTACTTGAGAAACTGGAAAAGCAGGAGACAGAGCAATGAGAGAAAATGATATATTGAAAAATGAGGAAAGGGCGATATTTACACTCAGAGCACTCTATAAGGAGTTTGGATATCTTCCCTTCAAAATGAGTAAATTCGAGGAGTATGACCTTTATGTGAGAAATAAGGACTTTCTTGTTTCCGATTCGGTCATTACCTTCAACGATACAAACGGAGCGCTTCTTGCGCTAAAGCCTGACGTTACTCTTTCGATAATAAAGAACACAACCGACAAGCCGGGCTGTAAGGAAAAGGTGTACTACAACGAAAATGTATACAGAGTTTCGGGAAGCACACACCGATTCAAGGAGATAATGCAGACAGGACTTGAGTGTATCGGCGATATTGACCTTTATGATATTTTTGAGGTGCTTTACCTTGCTGCAAGAAGCCTTGATACAATATCGGGAGATTTTGCACTTGACATTTCTCATATGGGTGTGTTCAAGGCGGTGCTTGACGCAACGGGTAAGGATGAAATTTTCAAGAAGGAAATTATCCGACTCGTTTCCGAAAAGAACAGACACGAGGCGGAATCCTTGCTGAAGGAAGCTTCGGTCGATGCCTCTCTTGCTTCAAATCTTATTGCTTTTATAGACCTTTACGGTAAGCCTGATGACGTAATAGCACGTCTTGACGAAATCTGCACCGAGGATGATTCGAAAGCGGCACTATCCTCACTTAAGCAGATTTGGGCATTGCTTTCAAAGACAGAATATGCAGACAGAATCAGAGTGGACTTTTCTGTCATAAACGATATGAATTACTATAACGGATTTGTGTTCAAGGGATTTTTGAACGGCATCCCCGAGGGTGTTCTTGCAGGCGGTCAGTACGATGCCTTGATGGAGCGCATGGGACGCCGCTCTGGTGCGATAGGCTTCGCACTTTACCTTGACCTGCTTGAAAACTTTAACCGTGAGGTAAAAGGATACGACGTGGATGTGCTTTTGTTGTATAGCGATAAGACCGATATTTCCCGTGTCTTTGACAGAGTACGCTCTCTCACCTCGGCATCCCTTACCGTAACTGCACAGAAGAGCATACCCGACAAGCTAAGATACAAAATGATGGAAAATCTTGATAGGGAGGGGAACTGAAATGATAAATATAGCACTTCCTAAGGGCAGACTTGGTGAAAAAGTATATGACATGTTCGAAAAGGCAGGCTTTGAATGTCCCTCCATACACGAGAACAACAGAAAGCTTATATTTGAAAATGAAGAAAAGGGCGTCAGATATTTCTGGGTAAAGCCTTCCGACGTTTCAATATACGTTGAGCGAGGTGCCGCCGACATCGGCGTTGCGGGAAAGGATATTTTGCTTGAATATTCTCCCGAAATATATGAGCTTCTCGACCTTAATATCGGTAAATGCCGTATGGCTGTTGCGGCAAAAAAGGATTTTTACGATGACAACTCACGTACACTCAGAGTGGCTACAAAATTCGTGAATATCGCAAAGAATTTTTATGCCTCCCGTTGCCGTGATATTGATATAATAAAGCTCAACGGCTCAATAGAAATTGCTCCAATTCTCGGACTTTCGGATGTAATTGTGGATATTGTTGAAACAGGTACAACACTTCGTGAAAATGACCTTGAGGTTGTTGAAACGGTTGTTCCCATAAGTGCAAGACTTATTGCAAACAAGTCGAGCTTTAAGTTTAAGACCGAGGGCATAGAAAAAATTGTAGAATGTATGAAAGCACAGGTGAAGACCGATGATTAGTATATATAAATACGGCGAAGTGCCCAACAGTGAGGTTTTTAAAAGAGAAAACATTGCCTCAAACGTTGAGGGCGACGTTGAAAAAATAATTGCAGATGTAGTTGCAAACGGCGACAAAGCACTTTTTGCTTATTGCGAAAAGTTCGACAAGGTACAGCTTTCTTCCCTTGAGGTGACCGAGGAGGAGATAGCCGAAGCCTTTTCTTCCGTTGAGGAGAAATTTATTGCCATAATTGAGGAAGCGGCTGAAAATATTCGTAATTTCCACAAGCGTCAGGTGGTAAACAGCTTCTTTATAAACGAAAAGAACGGCGTTATCACGGGACAGAGAGTGAGCCCAATTGAAAAGGTGGGACTCTATGTGCCCGGTGGCACTGCCGCTTACCCTTCAACTGTTCTGATGGATTCTATTCCTGCAAAAATTGCAGGCTGTCACGAAATTGTTATGGTAACACCTCCTATGAAAAACGGAAAGGTTAACCCTGTAATACTTGCGGCGGCAAAAATTGCAGGCGTTGACAGAATCTTCAAGGTAGGCGGAGCTCAGGCTGTTGCCGCTCTCGCTTACGGAACAGAATCCGTTCCCAAGGTGGATAAAATTGTAGGACCCGGTAACGCATACGTTGCCGAAGCGAAAAAACAAGTATTTGGCAAGGTTGCAATTGATATGATAGCAGGTCCCAGCGAAATACTTGTTGTAGCTGACAGCACATCTTCACCGAAGAATGTTGCCGCAGATATGCTTTCTCAGGCAGAGCATGACAGAATGGCAAGCGCTGTGCTTGTTACAGACAGCTTTGAGTTTGCGGGCAAGGTAAGCCAAGAGCTTGAACGTCAGATACCGCTCCTTCCCAGAGCCGAAATTGCAAGAGCGTCAATTGACAATAACGGTAAGATAATAGTTGCCGAAAATGACCTTCTTCTTGCCATTGACATTGCAAACGAGATAGCTCCCGAGCATCTTGAGCTGTGCGTAGACAATCCCTTTGACTATCTGGACAAGGTTCACCACGCAGGCTCAATATTTATGGGAAAATACTGCCCCGAAGCACTGGGTGACTATTTTGCAGGTCCGAATCACACACTTCCCACAAGCGGTACGGCAAGATTTTCTTCACCTCTCAGCGTAGACGATTTTGTGAAGAAATCACAGATAATATATTACACCAAGGATGCCCTTGACAAGGTGGCTGACAAGGTGGCATATTTTGCTTCTAAAGAAGGACTTGACGCACACGCAAAAAGTGCAACCGTGAGAGGTGAAAAAGAATGAGTGCCTTCTTTAGTTCAAAGCACACATCTCTTGTGCCATATGTACCGGGCGAACAGCTCAATGACAAGAAATACATAAAGCTTAACACCAACGAATCACCCTTTCCTCCGTCTCCCGGTGTGCTTGAAGCGGTAAGCGGTGAGGCATCGAGACTGATGCTCTATCCCGACCCAGATTGCAAGCCTCTCCTTTCGGCTCTTTCAAAGGTGTATGGAGTGGACGAGAGCTGTATTGTAGTTACAAACGGCTCTGATGAAATACTCAATTTCGCTTTTCTTGCCTTTTGTGATGATGAGCATCCTGTGGCTTTTGCAAATCATACTTACGGATTCTATAAAGTATTTGCAGGTCTGTACAACCTTCCGTATGAGGAAATTCCCCTCACAGAGGATTTCAGAATACGTGTTGAGGACTATATCGGTATAAATAAAAATATTTTTATAGCAAATCCCAATGCCCCCACGGGAATAGCGCTTCCGCTTTCGGATATTGAAAGAATCGTGGCATCAAACTCCGATAACGTTGTGGTGATTGATGAGGCATACGTTGATTTTGGCGGTGAGAGTGCAGTAGGACTCATAAACAAGTATAAGAATCTTCTTGTAACACAAACCTTTTCAAAGTCACGCTCGCTTGCAGGCGGAAGACTTGGTATGGGCTTTGCATCTCCCGAGCTTATTGCAGACATAAATACTCTCAGGTACTCCACAAATCCCTATAATATAAACCGCCTTACAATGGCGGCAGGTGTTGCGGCTCTTGAGGAGGATGGCTACTATAAGGATAATTGCAAGAAAATTATAGATTCCCGTGAGTACACAACAGATGCCTTGAGGAAGCTTGGCTTCGATGTGCTTGAATCAAGTACAAACTTCGTTTTTGCCAAATGCGACAGAATTGACGGCGGTGAGCTTTATGCCCGTCTGCGTGAAAGAGGAATACTCATTCGCCACTTTACAAAGCCGTCGATTGAGCAGTACAACAGAATAACCGTTGGAACAAAAGAGCAAATGGAAGCTCTCATATCAAACGTTAAAGAAATATTGGAGGAAAAATAATGCGTACCTCTTCTATAAACAGAAATACAGCCGAAACACAGATAGCGCTTGCCTTGAACCTTGACGGAAAAGGAAATGGCACAATTGATACAGGTTGCGGATTTCTTGACCATATGCTCACCCTCTTCTCAAAGCATTCACGCTTTGACCTTGACGTAAAATGCAAGGGAGATGTGCAGGTGGATTTTCATCACACAGCAGAGGATATAGGTATTGCACTGGGTAAAGCCTTTGCCGAAGCGCTCGGTGATAAAAGAGGCATAACAAGATACGCCGACACCACTCTCCCAATGGACGAAACTCTCATTCTTTCAGCTGTGGATATTTCGGGCAGAGCATACCTTTCCTACAATGCTCCTTGCCTTACAACAAAGGTGGGAGATTTCGATACCGAGCTTTCCGAGGAATTCTGGATGGCTTTTGTAAGAGAGGCGGGAATCACCCTTCATATCACAAAGCTTGCAGGAACAAATTCACATCACATTATAGAGGGCGTTTTCAAGTCGGTGGCAAGAACCTTGCGCAAGGCAGTGAAGACAGACCCCGAGCTTGAAGGCGAGGTGCCTTCTACCAAAGGAGTACTTTAATGATAGCATTGATAGATTACGGTGTAGGCAACCTTTTTTCGTTGAAGTCATCGCTTCGTGCAGTTGGAGCAGATGTTGTTGTGACCTCTGACCCCGACACCATAAAAGCGTGTGACAAAATAATTCTTCCCGGTGTGGGAGCCTTTGGCGACGCCGCCGAAAAGCTTCGCGTCACAGGGCTTGATAAGGTTATTCGTGATGAGGTCAAGTCGGGGAAAAAAATATTCGGCATTTGTCTTGGTATGCAGCTTCTTTTTGAAAAGAGCTTTGAATACGGAGAGCACGAGGGACTCGGACTTCTCAAAGGAAGCGTTGTTCCGATGGAAGGCAAAATCCCATCCGAGCTTAAAATCCCCCACATAGGTTGGAACGCACTTATAACAAAAAAAGAACATCCCATATTCAAGTACGTAAAAAACGGTGACCACGTTTATTTCGTTCATTCTTACTATGCCGAGGGGTGCGATGAAAGTCTTCTTGCCACAGCCGAATACGGCAATGAGCTGACAGCCGCAGTGGCACTTAAAAATGTGTCGGGCACACAGTTCCATCCCGAAAAAAGCGGTGACGTAGGACTTTCCATCCTTCGTGCCTTTGCAGAATGGGAGGACTGAAAATGAATATTTTTCCCGCAATTGATTTATACGACAAGAAGGCTGTAAGACTTCTTAAGGGTGACTATGCCAAGATGACGGTCTACAGTGACAATCCCATTGAAATAGCAAGGGACTTTGAAAAGTGCGGAGCAGAGTACATCCATATGGTTGACCTTGAAGGGGCAAAGGACGGAACGACTCCCAACCTTGAGGTTGTAGCCGACATAGCACAGAATACAAGCCTCTTCGTGGAAATAGGCGGAGGTATCAGAAGTATGGATACTCTCGATGCATATTTCGGTGCAGGAGTAGAGAGGGCAATACTTGGCACAGCCGCAATAAATGATACGGAGTTTTTAAAGTCGGCACTCCTTAAATACGGCAAAAAAATTGCCGTGGGAGCCGATGTGAAGGACGGGAAAATTGCCATTAAGGGATGGCTTGAAACATCACCCGTTACTCTTGATGAATTTCTTGATTCTATGCAAAGACTCGGTGTTGACACTGTTATTTGTACCGATATATCAAAGGACGGTGCAATGTCGGGAACAAATCTTGAAATGTACAAGGCACTTTCCGAAAAATATTCAATGAACATTACAGCTTCGGGCGGTGTATCTGATATTGACGATATAAAGGCACTTCGTGCTATGAATCTGTACGGAGCAATAATCGGGAAGGCATACTACACCGGTGCAATAGACCTGAAAGAGGCAATCGAGGTGGCAAAATGATAACTAAAAGAATAATTCCTTGCCTTGACGTTAAGGACGGGAGGGTAGTAAAGGGTGTTAATTTCTTGGGACTGGCAGATGTGTCATCTCCCGTCAAGCTTGCAAAATTTTACTCCGACAGCGGAGCGGATGAGCTTGTGTTTTATGATATAACCGCTTCAGCCGAGGGCAGAGCACTGTTTACCGATATACTTACAGAGGTTGCAAGTACTATTTTCGTGCCGCTTACTGTTGGTGGTGGCATAAATACTGTTGAGGATTTTGACAGAGTTCTTAAATGCGGTGCAGATAAGGTCAGCGTAAATTCAGGCGCTATTAGAAACCCAAAGCTTATAGAAGAGGCTGCGAAGAAATACGGAAACCAGTGTGTTGTAATTTCCGCAGACGTAAAGCGTGTGGACGGTGTCTTCAGAGTTTTTGCAAAGGGCGGACGTGAAAACACAGGCATGGAGGCGATTGAGTGGATAAAGAAAGCAGTTGACCTTGGTGCAGGTGAAGTGGTTGTGAATTCCATTGATACCGACGGTGTCAAAAAAGGCTTCGACCTTGAAATGCTTGATGCGGTGCTCAACGCCGTAAATGTTCCTGTTATTGCTTCGGGTGGAGCAGGCTCAATCCAGGATTTCACAGATCTGTTCAAGACTCTTCCCACCATAGATGCGGGACTTGCTGCATCGGTATTCCATTTTGGAGAAATAGAAATCAAGGCTCTTAAAGAGGAGCTTAAAAATAACAATATCACAGTGAGGTTGTAAAAATGATAAATATAGACGAGCTTAAATTTGACGAAAAGGGACTCATTCCCGCAGTCGTTGTAGATTCCATAAACGGCGAGGTGCTTACTCTTGCGTATATGAATAAGGAAAGCCTCAAGGTAACAATGGAGAAGGGGCTTACTTGCTTCTGGAGCCGCTCAAGAAACGAGCTTTGGCTTAAGGGTGAGACCAGCGGAAACTATCAGCACGTTGTGTCCATAACAGCCGATTGCGACAAGGACTCACTTGTTGTTGTAGTGGAAAAGGACGGACCCGCCTGCCACAAGGGTACAAATTCCTGCTTTACAAATACTCTTTACCAGAGCGAAGAGCTTCATCAGTTTACCCTTGATTCGCTTGCAGAGCTTCTTCAGGGCAGAATGAATGATAAGCCCGAGGGTTCGTATACTACATACCTTTTTGAAAAGGGCATTGACAAGATACTCAAAAAGGTTGGAGAGGAATGTACAGAGGTTATAATTGCAGGTAAAGCTGACGATAAGAAGGAAACAATATACGAAATAGCCGACCTTGCATATCATGTAATGGTACTTATGACACAGATGGGAATAAGCGTTGAGGATGTACACCGTGAGCTTGCTTCACGTCACATCATTGATAAAAAGGTGAAGCAGGAGAAGATGACAAAATGACACTGTCTCCATTCCATTTGCATTGCACCTTTTGTGACGGAAAGAATACACCTGAGGAAATGATACTTGAGGCAATAGAGCACGGGTGTCCCGAAATCGGTTTTTCATCCCACGCCTATATGGCACACGAAAGCCGTTGGGGAATGCCCCGTGACGTGGAGGAGAAGTACAAGGCAGAAATCCTTCGCCTTAAAGACAAATATGCTCATAAAATAAAGATTTTTATGGGTATAGAATATGATTGGTATTCTGACTTTGATATTTCGGATTACGATTATGTCATCGGCTCTGTGCACTACATTAAGAAGGGCGATTACTTTATTCCTCTTGATGAAACGGCGAAGCATCATAAGGATGCCATAAAGGAGTTTTACGGCGGTGATGCCGATGCCCTTGCAGAGGAATATTATGGCATGGTTTCTGAAGTGTATGACAGAACGGGATGCGATATAGTGGCTCACGTTGACCTTATCACGAAGTTTAACGAGAGGGAAGAGATTTATGCAGAGACCGAAAGATATTGCCATGCTGCACTTTCGGCTTGTGATAAGCTGCACGCAAAGCCGGTAGTTTTTGAAATAAACACCGGTGCAATATCAAGAGGATATCGTACAACACCGTATCCCGCTCCATTTATATTAGATAGCCTTATTGAGCTTAAAGCTCCTCTTATTATCACACCTGATGCTCATAGCAAGGACTCGCTTCTTTGCTCTATGGCGGAGGTGGCATCCATGCTTGACACGAGAAAATACCCTTATCTTACCACTATGGAAGAGGTGTTGAAAATTTCTCGAAAAAAATAAATTTTTTTCAAAAAAAGTATTGACAAATCGAGTAAGACATGGTATCATATTACACGTTGAGTCGCTCATGCCTCTGTAGCTCAGTTGGTAGAGCAGAGGACTGAAAATCCTCGTGTCGTTGGTTCGATTCCGACCGGAGGCACCATTAGCGACTCATGCCACGCGGATTTAGCTCATTTGGTAGAGCGCGACCTTGCCAAGGTCGAGGTGGCGGGTTCGAGCCCCGTAATCCGCTCCATATGTGGGGGTTTAGCTCAGCTGGGAGAGCATCTGCCTTACAAGCAGAGGG
>SVRV01000028.1 GCA_015064635.1 Oscillospiraceae bacterium | reverse complement strand
TGCTTTTGTTGTTGGTTTTTTGTGGTGATTAAATTATACAACAAAGCAAGCGACAGCTCAATACCTTTTCGGTATTTTGCTGTCGCTTTTTCTCTTCTTTGGAGCTTTTCTTAATGACTCAGCCCCATTTTTTAAGCTACCGTTAATTTGAATTTTGTTTATCAAAAACAGACATTAATTGTTGATATATCCACTCGGGTGACATACCCTTGCATTTTACTTCTATAATGACATCATCGTACTTAACGCTGAAGGTCATTCTCCAACTATTGCTGTCCCCGGCGTCATTAAGCTTATACGCTCGCTTATAAACTGCGTCAAGCGTTAACTCATCTGCATTAAAAATAGGATTATTAACTATTTCTCTTAATTCTTCGGGAACGGAATCAGCTCTCGGAATCGGATATAAGGATAAATCGTAGTTTTCCTCTTGATTAACAGATGTCAGTCTTACCGAATCTTCTTCATTGTATGAGCAGATCTTCCAGCTCAGATCATCATAACCCTTTGTCCATAGCCCTGAAAGATAATCATTGCCTTGATCTTTAAATCGCCTGATGCTTTCCTCGGAAAAGCCCTCTGGTATATTTGGTATCATAAAAGAACCGAAACACAAATCATCATGAGCCTCACCAAAACTTATAACCTTGTCGAAATATTCAGGTATTTCGGTGGGTACGATTGATGAAAAATCAGGCTTGCCGTCATTGTATTCCGACATGAACATAAGAACTGATTCGAAGTCTTTTTTTGCTTTTGTCAGGGTTTCACTTGTTGCGGTGTATACTATTTGCACAGTCCAGCCGTTGATTTCGGCTTGTGCTTCAAGCGTATAGTCGTTGCCGTTTGGAGACCATTGATATACGGTGAAATAGATTCCGTTAAAAAGAGTAGAGACAGGCTCGTCTTGAAGCTCATAACAGTTGCCGTTCTTACCCTTGCCAAAAGTAACATTGACAGTGTTTTCGAGTGATGGAGCATCTATTTGAAGAAATACATAAAGTAATTCGCCCGACCCGTTAAATCCACCGACTGCCGATAAGGTCATTCCCGAAAGATATTTATCTGTTTCGATTGCCAAAAGATTTTCCTCGCTGATAGCTTCTGTAAAATAACCGGGAATATATTGTCTTGAAGCGCTTAAAACAGAAGCTGCATCATTAAAAACTACACACGCCTTGCACGGATCATTGTTTAGTATGACCTCTGAAGGAGATTCGTTTGGTTCATCCACTTTTTGAATGGTCGTATCAGGCTCTTGGACAGGAAATTCAGAAGATGGGGTAACCCTCGATTCTTGAATTTTCAGTATAATAAATGTACCTAAAAGAAGGCAGAAACATGCTGCCGCAACTTGCCATTTTATTTTTTTGTATTTTACCTTTTTTGGGATTGTTTCTGCCGCTTCGATGAATTCAGGTGAAATAAGTCCCATTCTATCCAATAATTCGTTTCCTCTCATAATGTGTAACCCTCCTTTTCGAGATGCTCACGAAGCTTGTTCCGACAACGTAACAGCGTCGTTTTTACTTTGCTTTCGGATAAATCAAAGCGCTTGGATATTTCTTGCACTGTATCTAAGTACCAATATCTACGAACGAAAATATTTCTTTTTTCTTCATCAATACACACCAGAAAATCGTTTATCGCTTTTCCTAAGGTTAGGCTGTCAATACGACATTCGATGTCATCGGGTGAGGGGATACATTGCTCCATTTCAGCACTGAGCTCACTTATATATGCTCGTCGCTTTAAACGCCCTCGCTTGCGGCAGCAATTCAAAGAAATGTGCCGTATGATACGTGCAAGAAAAGCATATAGATAGCTTCTTGGCTCATGGGGAGGAATGGTGCTCCATGCTTCCATATAAGTATCGTTCTCACATTCTTCGGCAACTTGTTTGTCACCGACGATACCATAAGATAATTGTCGCAATCGACTGCCGTATTTTTCTGATGTTAGTTTTACTGCCGATTCATCACGTTGTAAATACAGTTCAACTATTTTGTTATCGTCCATAGCATTCGATTCCTTTCGTAATATTTAGAAGGACCTTCACCCCAATAAGCACTTTTTATAGTCATTAGGTTACACTTTTTTAGAAAAATAAATAACGGATACTCATTTTCAGAATATCCGCTATTTTGTATTATTGATAAATTATTCAGCTGCTTCTTCTACGGGAGCCTCTGCTTCTGCTTCAAGAACAGTAACACCTGTTATGTGTGTGTTAACGCCGTTGTACCAGTAAAGGAATCCTTCGATATCAACCTTATCGCCTGTCTTAAGAGTTTGAACTGTCTTGTAAACATCAGTTTCGGGGTCTGTGAGGTAACGCTCGATACAGAAGCTGTATGTTGCACCGTTGAGAGAAACGTCAACGTAGATGTCATCACCGGGCTCGTCATTCTTGTATGTAACATTTTCAACAGTCATACCCTTGAATGAAACGAACTTGTTCTGGCTTGCAATAAGCTCTTCTGTTCCGAGAAGTGCTGTTACATCTGTAACAGGAGCAATCCAGTTTCCTTCAAGGATTTCGAATGTTGCATCAATGATTTCAACTTCTCCTGCCCACTCTGCCTTGTGACCTGTAACCTTAATCTTTGCCCCCTTTACAAGCTTAGCGGCATCCTCTTCTGAGCAAGCAAGTTCATAGATGAAGTAAGCACCGTCATGGTCCTGAGCGTAAACTGTTATTTTGTTATCCCACCATGACTGAGTTGCCTGAACGTAAGCCTCGATAACTACGGGAGTCTCAAGCTCAGCTGCGGCATATTCGGCATATGTCATAACGCCCTCGCCCTTTACTTCCTTTGCAACAACAGTAACGTTTGTCATGTGTGTGTTAACACCGTTATACCAGTAAAGGAATCCTTCGATGTCAACCTTGTCGCCCTTGTTAAGTGTCTGAACTGTCTTATAAACTTCAGTTTCGGGGTCTGTGAGGTAACGCTCAATGCAGAAACTGTAAAGATTTCCGTTGAGAGAAACGTCAACATAGATATCGTCGCCGGGTTCGTCATTCTTGTATGTAATATTTTCAACAGTCATACCCTTGAATGAAACGAACTTGTTCTGATTTGCAATAAGCTCTTCTGTTCCGAGAAGGGAAGTAACGTCTGTTGCTTCTGCTACCCAGTTGCCTTCAAGAAGCTCGAATGTTGCATCAATGATTTCAACCTCTCCAGCCCATTCAGCCTTGTAACCTGTAACCTTGATTTTTGCACCCTTTACAAGCTTAGCGGCATCCTCTTCTGAACAAGCCATCTCGTAGATGAAGTAAGCGCCATTCTCGTCCTGAGCATAAACGGTGATTTTGTTATCCCACCATGACTGAGTTGCCTGAACGTAAGCTTCGATAACTACGGGAGCCTCGAGCTCAGCTGCAGCATATTCAGCATATGTCATAACGCCTTCGCCCTTTGCTTCGGTCTTGTTTTCTTCGGGTTTGTTTTCCTCAGGCTTGTTAAGCTCGGTATTGTTTTCTACCTCATTAACGTTATTTCCTGCAGGCTTTTCTTCCTCTGTACATGCGGCAAACGCAAATACAAGTACGAAGGTCAAAAGAATTGCTATGATTTTTTTCATTTTTTGTTCTCCTTTTTTATTTTTTAACCTTGAGAAATATTATATTCAAAAACAAAAATATGTCAATAGTTTGGCATTATTTTTTTCGCTTTCTCAAGGTATTTAGTACAATATAACCAAAAAGCAATATCCAAACGGTTACGAGTCCCCATATAAGTAATGATGACACAAACGGCATCTCTCCAAGCTCGGCTTTATCGTCACCTTTAACTTTATCTACATTTAGTTTTGTAGTATCGTATAGCTTTTTATAATACTCATCGTTTAATTCTTCTTTTCGCCTTGCGGATTTCGAAACACTTTCAATGAGCTGTCCAGCTTCGTTTCTGAGCGTTGCAGAGCCGTTAAACACAGGAGTAACGAAGGTGTTATCTGTATTATCAATCAGGAGCTTTGTCGCTTTGAGTTTAATATCATAATAATACTCGTTATCAACACCTTCTTTAGAAAGATAATCAAGGTATTCGGGTGATTTTTGTGCCTTTTCGGTGACAGGAACATATCCTTCTGTACTTGCATATGATATTTGAACCTCGTTTGTCAAAAGGAACTGCATAAACAGCCACGAAGCAAGTACCTCTTGAGGGTCTTCCTTGTTAAAGAGACAAAGAGACGGACCCTGCGATATCATCTTTGGATTATTAATATCATACTGAGGAATAGGTCTGACGGTTGTTTCGAATTCCACAAGCTCTTCTTCAGGAACATCTATGTTTGGTGCCTTGGTTCCCATCCATGTAGCGCCAGCAGTTGAGTCAATTGCAAAAATACACTGTCCTCTGTTCAAAAAGTTTCCCGGATAGCTTGAAATCTTGAACGTGGAAAATGAACGGTTTCCTGCGTGTTTTCCAACGGTATCAAGTATTTCCTGGGTCGTATCATTGAAGATGAGAATTTCACCGTTTTCATTTGAATATCCGGCATTCTTTTGCTTTAACATTGTTATCATCATATTGTCAGTTGACTTATAGATGAAAGGTATCATTGTCTTTTGAGAATTCACTTTGAAATTACCGTCTGCATCCTTTGCCATTGCAGCCTCGGATACCTCCCAGATAAAGTCCCAGGTCAATACATCGGGAATCTCATATCCTAACTTTTCAACAAATTCTTTGTTAATATAGCAGGCTTCGGTGGACCTTACAAAGGGAAGTGCGTAATATTCATCACCGAATGCACATTCCTCCATAAACTTTGGAATCATCTCATCCACGGTTGGAGAATCAAATTTTACCTCACTGCCGCCAAGACCGTATTTTTTATCGGTCAAAAGGGTGTTGAGCTGTACAACGTTATTTTCTCCTGTCATATATGTTGCTACGTGGTCGGGATACGTTATGCAGATGTTTGGGGTAGTGCCGGTTGCTATATTTGTTATAACATCACTGTATATTCTTCCATAATCTGTATAAGGCTTCAGATTTACCTTTATATTAGGATAGAGAGCTTCAAAATCGGCAATAGCTTTTTTGTATATTTCTACCTGCGTTTTGTTTGTGTCATTCTTTGCCCAAAACGATATCTCATACTGCTTTGAGGTATCGAATTCCTCCGGAACATCAAACGAGTTTATTTCTTTAGCTCCGTGACAGCCACAAAGTAGGAAAATCGTTAGAATGAGCAGTACAAATATTTTTTTCATCCCTTTGTTCCTCCTCTTGCGACTCCTGACATTATCTTTTTGCGGAATATCAAAAACAAAATGATAAGCGGTACGGAAATTGCAACAACCGCCGCCATCATGGCAGGAATGTTTTGACGGCCATAGCCGCTTTCCCTTATTGCCTGAATTCCATTTGAAACAAGGTAATAGTTCGGGTCATCGGTAACAAGCCTTGGCCATACATACGAATTCCAGCATTCAATAACCTTTAAGATTGTGATTGTTATGATAGTCGGCGAGCAAATCGGTATCATTACCTTAAACATATATTTCAAATCCGATGTACCGTCAACTTTTGCCGCATAGTACAATTGGTCGGGAATCTGTGAAAAGTTTTCCTTCAGCAAATATATGTAGAAAACCGATGTAACAGAAGGTAAAATCAATCCAATAAACGTATTCCTCAAGTCCATATTGGTGATTGTTATAAAATTAGTTATTACAACCAGCTCGTTGGGAATCATCATCAATGACAGAAAGAGCGTAAATAATAAGTTTTTACCCCTGAACTTAAGCCTTGCAAAAGCAAAGGCTGCAGGTATTATTACAATCAACATGAGAAGTGTGGTGGCTACCGTGAAAATGAGGGTATTTACAAAATAATCTGCAAGCTCAACCTCGGTGAAAGCAAATTTGTAATTCTCGGCAGTTGGCGAAAGTGTAAAGAATTCAGGTGTTATTTCGGAGTTATATGCCGTTACCTCTTTGATTGATGTCAGTATCATCCAATAGAAGGGGAAAAGAACAGCAACCGCCCAAAGGGCAAGAAGGAAATAAACTATTCCTTTTGTTATGTATTTAAATATAGCATCACGCCGTCTGGCTTTTTCAAAAATTTCGTTTTCCATTTTCTATTCCTCAATAGTGAACGTGTTTTTTGCTTATTATTAAATTGATGCACGTAATTGTGAGAATTATCGCAAAAAGAATAATCGCTGCAGCCGAAGCATACGAAGGAAAGCCTCCGCCGTCACCGTATAGCATATCGTAAATATAGCCTACAAGTGTATTCATTTCCGCTGCATTCAATTCTGTTCCGAAAAGCGCAACTGCATCACTGTATGCCTTGAATGCACCGATGAAGCCGGTGATTACCAAATAGAACAGCATTGGAGATATCATAGGTAGAGTGATTTTTCTGAATATTCGGAACTTGGACGTACCGTCTACTTTTGCGGCACTGTAATAATCCTCTTTTACCGAAGCAAGAGCACTGGTGAGTATAAGAATTTTAAAGGGCAAAACTACCCATACAGTGTAAATACAAAGCACAAGCATTTTTGCATAATACGGACCTGTTATAAAGTCAACAGGTGTCATTCCAAAAAGCTTTAGCAACATATTTACAAGGCTTTCACTTGCCTCTCCTGATTTGAAAAGAATCATAAACACAAGACCGACCGCAAGAGTGTTAGTAACGTACGGAAGGAAATATATTGTTTGAAAAAGCTCACGAAGCTTTTTGATTGATGAAAGTCCAAGGGAAATAAGAAGAGCCAGCACTGTCGATACAGGTACTGTAATAAATACAAGAATTAAAGTATTTTTCAGAGCTTGTATGAAATATGTATCTCTGAGTACGTACGAATAATTGTGACCTCCGACACCGAAATATGTTTGCGATGCCGAGTTGAATCCTTCTTCAAATGAGTAGATAAATACGTCTACCAAGGGATAAACCATAAAAACGCCTATAAATACGATTGCGGGCAGAAGATAAAGCCACGCTTTAAGATTATTTTTTTCCATATCCGACTCCTTAGAACTTTATTCTCTGTTCGGTTTCTTTGTCGAAAATGAATACCTTGCCTTTTCGTAACGAGAATCTGACTGCGGTTCCGGAAATATCAAGCTCCTTGTCCGACATAACAATGGATCTTACCGTGGGATTCTGCGAGGCATTGTGAGAGGATATTATGCTGATGTCACGTCCCATAACTTCAATCCCTTTTAAAGAGCACGAAAGAGGACCGTTTTTATCAATTATAAATCCTTCGGGACGTATTCCTGCTACAACCTCGCCGTCAGCAACGCCGGGTACGTCAAATACAGCCGCATCACCGATAATAAGCTTTTCATTTTCAACTCTTGCATCGAATACGTTTATCGGAGGTGTTCCGAGGAACTTTGCAACGAAGAGATTTTCAGGCTCATCGTATACTCCTTGCGGAGCACCGATTTGCTGTATAACACCGTCCTTCATAACAATTATGAGGTCGGATATACTCATTGCTTCGTCCTGGTCATGAGTTACAAATATAGTCGTTATTCCGGTTTCGTTTTGAATTCTCTTTATTTCTTCTCTTGTCTGGAGTCTGAGCCTTGCATCCAGATTTGAAAGAGGCTCGTCAAGAAGAAGAACGTTTGGCATTTTTACAAGAGCTCTCGCAATAGCAACACGCTGCTGTTGTCCGCCTGACAGCTCCGACGGCTTTCTGTCCATAAGCTCGTCAATCTGGACAAGCTTTGCAACCTCCATTGCTTTTTTTAGACGCTCTTCCTTTTTCATTTTGTTCTTTCCTTTGAGATTCTCCAGAGGAAAAGTAATGTTCTGTCTTACATTCAAATGGGGATAAAGTGCATAATTCTGGAATACAAGACCAACTCCTCTTTTTTCGGGAGGTAAATCGGTTACATCACTGTCACCAAAATATATTTTTCCTTCGGTGGGCTTCAAAAGACCGCAAATTAAATTTAAGGCAGTACTTTTTCCGCATCCGGACGGACCGAGTAATCCTATCAACTTACCGTCGGGAATTTCAAAATCGAAGTTGTTGACAGCAATAACGTCAGCACCTTTTTTGTTTCTGTTTGGGAACTTTTTAGTCAGATTTTTTAATACTACCTTCATAGTGATATCCTTCCTGATTGTATTGCAATAATGGATTTTAGACAGTTTACACATTATTATATCATAAACGCTTTGATTAATCAACAAAAAAATATACATAAATTCGTCATAAATTGTTCGAAAGTGATTGAATTTTTTGAAAGTTTGTGATAAAATTATAAAAAAGTTTTAAGGAGATTAATTATGAGTGAAAACAGAGGTAACTTCTCGGGCAAGATAGGCTTTATTCTTGCAGCAGCAGGCTCTGCCGTAGGTCTCGGTAACATATGGCGTTTTCCATATCTTGCAGCCGAATACGGCGGTGGTATATTCCTGCTCGTATACATTGTTTTGGCATTGACGTTTGGATTTGCCCTTATGACGGCTGAAATAGCTTTGGGAAGAAAAACAGGTCTTAGTGTTGTCGGTGCTTTTTCAAAGCTCAATAAAAAGTTTGCGTTTATCGGATATCTTGCAGCAATAGTTCCGATGATTATACTGCCCTATTACTCTGTCATTGGCGGATGGGTAATAAAATATGCAAAAGAGTTTATTCTCGGGAATGTGGCAGATACAGTTAAAAGTGACTATTTTACCGGATTTATAACCGGGGATGTTGAACCTGTAGGTTGGTTCTTGCTATTTATCGCGTTGACAGCAATTGTGGTGCTTTTTGGTGTGCAAAAGGGTGTGGAACGTGTCAGCAAGTTTTTAATGCCTGTTCTTGTTATTCTTTCTTTGTTTATTGCGGTTTACGGTCTTTTCCTTCCCGGGGCAATAGAAGGCGTGAAATATTACTTTATCCCCAAATTTAACCAATTCTCTGTAAAGACAGTACTTGCGGCACTTGGACAGCTCTTTTATTCAATGTCCCTTGCCATGGGTATTATGATTACATACGGCTCTTATATGAAGAAGGATGTAAGTATCGAGTCTTCTGTCAAGAGCATTGAAATTTTCGATACAGGTATTGCTTTCCTTGCGGGACTTATGATTATCCCCGGCGTATTTGCGCTTGGCAATCCTGCGACCGACCTTCAGTCAGGCCCCAGTCTTATGTTTGTAACTCTTCCAAAGATATTTGATGCAATGCCTGCAGGACGTTTTATTGGAATTGCGTTCTTCGCAATGGTATTCCTTGCCGCAATTACATCTTCGATTTCTCTTATGGAAACAGTTGTGTCCATTGTCTGTGATAAGCTTCACATAAAGAGAAAGACTTGCTGTATCTTTGTGTTCGTAGGCTCGGTTCTCATCGGTTTACCTTCTTGTCTCGGATACGGTGTTTGGGGAAGTGTCGAGATAATTGGTATGCAGTTCCTTGATTTCTTTGACTTTATCAGTAACAGCGTAATAATGCCGATAGTAGCACTTTTGACATGTATATTTGTAGGTTATGTAATCAAGACTAAGACTCTTACTGACGAAATAGAGTTATCAGGTCCGTTCAAGCGTAAATCACTGTTCAACGTTATGATAAAATACATAGCACCGATATGCATAGTTCTCATTCTTCTCACTTCGGTACTTGGCGCATTTGGAATATTTACAATATAATCTTTTTTGGATGCAAAAGGCAATACGCCTTTTGCATCCTTATCTTTTGTGTCAAATTGGGACAGCATTTTTGTTTATTTGTCTTTTTAATGTCTTGAATTAAGCTTGCAAAAATGTTATCATAGAACGGAAGGGAGTGATAAGCTTATGAGAAAAATAAAAGGAAGAGTCCTTTGTTGGGACAGTGATTTTATCGAAAGAGAAAACAATCTGCAAATAGTATCACATAAACCAACAACAAAGAATATTGCCCTTGCATGTGATGATATTTGGGAGGGTGTTCACAACGGATATTCAAGTGTATTGAAAATAGGTGATAAATATCGCCTTTATTACCGTGCTTCCGGCGGACTTTGCAAGTCATGTATATGTGTTGCTGAAAGCTTTGACGGTATTACATTCGAAAAGGTCGATGTAGGTCTTTATGAAGCAGGCGGAACAAAGCACAACAATATTGTTTATCGACGTGATAACGAAATAGACAATTTTGCCGTTTTTTATGATACAAATCCAAATTGTCCAATTGCAGAAAAATTCAAGGCAATAGGAGCAAAGCGTCCTGCACCGGGACAGAGAGAAAAGCTTTGTTATTTTGCGAGCGAAGACGGCTACAGCTTTACCGAAATGCGGTATTTTGACTTTTCGGGAACGTTTGACACATACAATGTTACCTTCTGGGATGAGGATACTAAACAGTATTATCTCTATTTCAGAGCTTTCCACCGTCCTAACGGTGATGAAATTGAAGATTGGAATACAACCAGCCTGGTAAGTGACATAAGAGATGTTCGTGTTGCTACAAGTCCCGATTTTGTAAATTGGACAGTTCACGGAAGAATAAAATTTGCCGAAGGGCAGAGCGATATGCCTCTTTACACTAATCAAATATCAAGGTATTACAGAGCTCGTGATTCATTTATTGCATTTCCTGTTAGATATAACGAACGTTCAAGCGTGAAACAGAACCTTTCTCATATGCCGATTGCCGACAGACGTCAGTATATGACGGAGAATTTTGGAAGAGAGGGCACTGCCTTTACAGATTGCCTTATTATGACCTCCAATGATGGCTTTACCTTTGACAGACGTGACGAAGCATTTTTGACACCCGGTCCCGAAAACAGATATAACTGGTGGTATGGTAACTGCTACATGACTTATGGCATGGTGGAAACAAAAGCAGATATACAGGGACAGTCAAAAGAGATATCAATGTATGTTGGTGAAAACTACAGATTAAAGAGCACAAACTTTAGAAGAATGACAATTCGTCTTGACGGATTTTTCTCATGGTATGGAGCATACAAGGGTGCAGAGCTTCTTACAAAGCCGTTTGTATTCAAAGGAAATACCATGAAAATCAATTTTGCAACCTCAGCGGCAGGTGGAGTTGATGTAGCATTCTGCGACGAAAAAGGTAATGCTTTAGAGGGTTATTCATCGTATACAATGTTTGGCGACAGCACAGAGCGCGAGGTTGAGTTTGATAAGCCTATATCGGATTTGAACGAAAAGACTGTCAGACTTAAAATTTCACTTTGTGACGCTCATCTGTATTCTTTCATATTTGAATAAAAATTGCACTCCCGATTTTCGGGAGTGCATTTTTGATAATGAATTGATATTTTTGTGATAGATAAAATTTCAGAAGTTACTTCTTTTTTGTGCTTGCTGTTAGAGCCATTTCGCCTTTGAGGTACATTGATATTAAACCCACAAGAATCATTATGTTTGAAATCTTAATTAATGCAGGAAAAAAAGTATTACCTACAAAATCACATATCTGTGCAGCAGTATTGCCGCCTATAATGAGTGCCGCTATGTAAGCAAAAAACGTAAGTCCGCCGGCAAACAGACAAATCATTATCCCGTATCCGAAAACAGTGCCAAGCACCGTTGCTACTTTTTTAAGGAAATTTTTCATTGCGTCCTCCTTATAGCCCTAATATGGGAAGCCATCCCATCAATACAATTACCTCAAGTGCAAATTGTGCAGCTACCCACCATAGGTTATTCTTGAAGGTCTTTTCGAAATCCGATTCTGCGAGTGTCATACCTGCGTACATACCGAGTCCAAGAGGCGGAGTGATTCCGCACATTACACCGCAAATGCAAGGAAGCATTGCAGCAGAAAGAAGAGGGTCGCAGCCGGCATTTGTCAGGGTGCTGATAAAAGTTGAGCCAAATATTACAACCAACGAGGATCCGGGAATAACCATTCCCATGAAACAAGTGATGATGCAAATTGCCACAACAGTGCCGAGTTTGCCGAAGTTCCAGGATGCAATGATGCCCCCCATTTCCTCAGAAACATTCATATCAGCAAACATGGAACCAATCATATAGCCGAAAAGGCATACGGCTATTGCAGGAACTATTGATTTAATTGATTTCGAAAAGAGCATTGCGATAGCTTTGGGAGTAACAAGACTTTTATTTCGAGCTGCAATACATGTATAAATAGATGCCACGCCACCAATGAACAGCAGAATTGAGCTTGAAAGCAATTTTGCTCCTTGCGCACCAAGTCTTTCTGTGAAGAAGCCATCCTTCAATATGTAATCAAGAACAAACGGAAGTAATATAATCACGGGCAAGAGCAATCCTGTCCAATTTTCCTTGAGTGTTTCTTTTAGTGAAGGGAGCTCTTCTTTTTTTAATGGTTCAACTTTATAATATTTACAAAATGCCCACACCATAAAAACTCGCTGTATAACAAACCAGAGGGATATCCCCCAGAGAATAATCCAAAATTTTCCCGTTGAGAGTTCAAAGTTAGGGTAAAGAGCTGTAAACGCCCCCATTGCTGCTACAATATTGGAAGATGGCGGAATCATATTTCCCATATAACTCGCATTGCTTTCAATGTTAGCAGCGAGTTCGGCGGGAAATCCCGAGCGTTTCATTGACGGTATTGTTATAGCACCGGTTGCCATTACATTACCGGGGCCGGAACCTGACAGTGATCCCATGAATGCGCTGGATATAACGGCTGCATATCCGGCACCTCCGCGTAAACGTCCTATGAGTGCGAGTATTATTCCGATACATCCGTCGATTATTTTTGTTTTTGTCATAAGGATTGACATACATACAAATGCTAACATTGAGTACAGAAGGGAAGTGGAAATGGCTTTTTCAAAATACTGCGGTAAGTTTTCCCATGTCCCTGTTATTGTCAGCAGAAGCAAGAAACTGAGAAATACAGCTTCATATATAGGGCGCTTCATACATACAAACCACACAATGATTACCAAAAGCATGATGCCAAGATAAATAAGTGATGTAGGCATATTTTCTCTCCTTTATTCTTTTGCGGTTATAAGTTCAATAACCTAATGATTATATTATAATCGAAATTTTAGAAAAGTCAAGTAGTTTGAAGAATTTTTTTAAAAAGTCTTGATTTTTATTTGAATAGAAGTTAAACTTATAACAAAGATTAAGTATCAGTATTTATGAAAGGTTAGAAATGAATTACAGACAGTTAAAATACGCAATAGCTTTATCGGAAAAGAAGAACTTTTCAGTAGTTGCAGAGAACTTGAAAATTACTCAGCCTGCACTTAGCAAGCATATATTGAGTTTGGAAGAAGAACTTGGAGTAAAGTTGTTTGACAGAAGTGCAAATCCTGTGAAATTGACACCTGCGGGGGAGGATTTTATATATCGAGCTAAAGAAATAGTTTACTGCGAGGACAGCTTGCGACGTTCTATGGATACTTTTAAATCGGGTAATGCCGGTAAGATAAGTATTGGGGTAACACCATTCAGAAGCTCATATCTTGTTCTTGAAATGATTAAAAAGGTTAGAAACAAATATCCGGGAATTTGTATCCAGCTTCATGAGGTAAGAAATGAAGTACTTAGAAAAGAAGCAGAGGAAGGGAAATATGATTTTTCTATTGTAAATCTTCCGGTGGATGATGCTTTATTGGAGATAAGAACTCTTGAGGCTGATAAATTGGTATTGGTTGTTCCAAATAAACTTAAGCATTTAATAGAGTGCGATGAAGGTGAAATTGATTTTTCGTATTGCAGGCAACTTCCGTTTGCCGTTGTCAGTCCATCGCAGGAAATGAGGCAGCTGTTTGATAAGTTGTGTATTTCCTCCGGGTTTCACCCTATAATTGCTGTTGAGGCAGTAGGTCTTAATACCATTTGGGCGGTAGCTCGTTCGGGCATAGCTGCGACACTTTTGCCTGAGCAGTTTGTCAGACAGGAGAATACCGACGGAATGACAGTGTTTGACATCAAAGACGCAAAATACACCCGTCAACCGGTTGTTGCAATAAAACGCGACCGACAGTTGAGCGAAGCGGTGGCATACGCCATTGAAGTTTTGTGCAATAAGAAATTCTGACTTTTATTAAAATAGAATAGTAAATACAAAAAACGACTTCCGAGAAGTCGTTTTTTGTATAGTGAACAGAATATTTTACTTTGTTGACCTGTCTTTGATTATTTTAATCATTTTTTCCATGAGATTAGGAATGTAGTCGCTGTTTCTGGGATAATCTGCGAATGTAACATTCATTCCCGCAGCATCATCGATCATTGCGATCACCTTATCACGTCCGATGAGCTTTTCCAGTCTACGGCATACCTGAATATCTTCAAGTGCCTCCTTGAATATTATGGCACGCAGGGAAGGAATAACATCATCCTTGATTGGATAAACAGAGAAGGAGTCACCGGATGGGAATGTTTTCTCAGCAGAGGATGTCACATAAGGATTAATTTTCTTTTTCGAATACTGAGAGTAATAGAAATTGTAGCCCCACTGTAAAAAGCCCTTAATATTATATTTATAAAGCTGTAAACCGAGAATTCTGTTTCTGTATGACGGCATTGCAAGGAAGCGGTTACCCACCTTGTATATCTGAGAACAGCAATAGTATGCCCACTGGTCCTCAACGCCATGTTCGATGAAGGGTGTAATACTGCTTGTACCTGTAACCGGCGTCTTTATAAGACCCTTTTCGTAAAACTCGTAATTCGAAAGCGCATCAAAGGTCTTGCATCCGTCAATCAAGGATGTGATAAGCTTGTGCGCATATGCGTAATTTTCAATGTGGTCAACGTGAGGCTCATCTGATACGTGGAAATAGCACTTATCCTTTAATTTCTTTTCTTTGAGATACTTAATAAGAGCGGGAAGGAAGGCTTCAAGAAATTCCTTGTATTCATCGGATTTTGAATCAACATGCCAACCGAATTTGTAATATTCCTCGCCGTTTTCCTTTACCTTGATGTTAGGTGCACATGCAAGTCCCCACTGCGAGAAAAGATGCGATATTTCGTAATACTCAAATCCGCACTTACGGCAAAGCCTGAACCATTTGTCAAGGAGTGTGAAGTCAAAGCTGTATCCGTTTTCGTCTTTTGCGATTTTTACAAGCTGAGTACAAGGTCTTGTTGTTCCGACTGCTGTATCAAGAGGAGGTGTGATTACGGGTGTGAGTATCATATTGATACCAACCTTTCTTGCCATCACCATATATTTCTCAATAAGCTCCCAATGCTTTTTGCTGTATATTTCGACGTTATGTACGTCTGCGATACAGTCAACGTGGAACCATTGAGTAAACAACAGCTCCTGCTTCGGAAGAACAGCATCGATAACCTCAATCGTCATTGTCGTACTTACAACTGTGTCATTAGCAGGATTCTTGATATTTACTGTAACGGGGTATACGCCGGGGGCAATATTCTTGTCGGTTTTAATCTCCACCCATACACAGTATGCTCCGTAGCTTACTTTTACAGTGTTTTGGCTAATAGAAAGTGGCATAAGAATATCGGGCATAATGCCGGGGATTTCTGTAATGAAATCTCCGTCATATCCGGGTGCTGATGTGGGAAGATCCATTACCTCGTTTTGAACCTCATAAAGCGTTACCGAATCCGAAATAGGGGAATCAAGCGATATTTCGTAGAGCACTGCGGATGTTTCGTGCATAACTATTTGATAGCTGAAGCTCTGTCCCTTTAATATTGTCTTTTGGTATATTTCGTTATACCCCAAAAGACTGTTGGGAAGAACCTTCTCAAGACTTGATATTTGTTTGATTTTTAAGCTCATTTTTATATCTCCTTTTACGGCAAATTATATCCTGCTGTTCTGTACAAGAGGTACCAATCCTCTCGGCTTAATGTGAATTCAGTTGCTTTTGCGATTTCTGTAATGTGTACAGGTGATGTTGAACCGATTATGGGCTGTGCATTTTCGGGAAGCTTCAAAAGCCATGCTATGAGTAAAGCATTAACTGTTACAGAATACTTTTCTGCCATCTCCTTCAGCAACACAGAGAGCTCTTCGGAAACAGTGTCCTCAACATATTTTCTCTCGAATCTGTTTTGAAGTGGTGACCAGGGCTGTAATGTGATTCCTTTAAGTCTCATGTAGTCTCTTATTCCGCCGTCACGGTCAATACCGCCGTCATGAAAGCTGATATTTACATTTGCACCTGCAGATAGCATAGTAGCGTGCTGTAGAGAGAGCTGCATTTGATTTACAATAATCTTTTGCTTTAAGGCTTTTTGTAAAAGCTCGATTTGGAAAGGGGAGTGGTTTGATACTCCAAAGGCAGTCACCTTACCGGATGCTTCAAGCTTGTCAAAGGCTTCTGCAACCTCATCGGGGTCCATCAGAATGTCGGGACGGTGTAAAAGCAAAATGTCAATTTTCTCTGTATTCAGCCTTTTCAGTGCTGAATCGACCGAGTTTAGAATATGCTCTTTTGAAAAGTCGTACATCCCTTTTCTGATTCCGCATTTTGTCTGTATGATCATTTTGTTTCTGAGCGAGGGCGTGTTTTTAAGTTCATTTCCAAACAGCTCTTCACATTCTCCGCCACCGTAAATGTCTGCATGGTCAAAGAAATTGTAACCAAGGTCAAGAGCTGTATCTATGAATTTTCTGACTTCACTTTGACTTCTTGTATTAAGTCTCATACAACCAAGACCGATTTGTGAAACAGGAGTATTTATTCCCTCAAGTTTAATATACTTCATTGCAATCCTCCTTTGCGAAGATTGTATCATATAATGCTATATTTTGCAACAAAAACTTGTATAATCTATTGACTTTTTTTTCTTGTAATTGTATAATCAGCTCAGTACATTGTTATAGGAGATATTGTTATGAAAAAGTCAATGTTTTGCGGAATTTATGCCCCAAGATACAGAATGGATCAGGCGGCTGGCAAGCAGCTGCTTCCCTATGTAGAGCAAACGATAATATATGCCAAAAACGATGGCTGTCAAGGTGTTGAAATGCTTCCTTACGGCGATTTGTATTCCGATCACGGTGTAGAATATGCTAAGAAAGTAAGAGAGCTTCACGAAAAAGAAGGTATCCCTTGCTCATGCTATTCTTACGGAATTTCTTATTTCCCCGATCCGGAACGTGCCATTAAGCAGATGAAAATGTCAGTGGACATTGCCAAGGAACTGGGATCACCGTTTTTGCACCACACCTTCCAATGTTCTCTTAGTATGAAGAATCTTCCGGCAGAGCATACAATTTATAGCAACGTGGAAAAATTCTTCGTTGACTTTGGCAAAGAGATTGCATACTACGCAGGTGAAAAGGGACTCTCCTGTATCTATGAGGATCAAGGCTTCTTTGTCAATACAACTGAAAGACTTGGCGAGCTGATAAGCAAAATAGATATGCCAAACACAGGTGTATGTCTCGATATCGGAAACTCTCTTTTCTATGAAGTTTCTCCCGAAGAATTTGCAGGTGTATTTGCAAGTATTATAAAGCACGTTCATGTAAAAGATTATATAATCAATGAAGGTCCCGCTTGTCCGGGTAAGGGCTGGGATTATACAATCAGCGGCAAATGGCTTAAAAACTGTATCCCGGGTACAGGTGCTGTGAACATGGAAAAGATATTCGGTATTCTTCTTTCAGCAGGCTACGACGGATTCTACTCACTTGAAAATCAGGATTGTCTCGTTGGACTTACAGATAAATACGCAGACAGCGAGATTTTGACATCCTACGAAAACATGCAGAGAGCATACGATAACGCTAAAGCGTCTTTGAGGTGACAAAATGAATGATATCAAATTGAATAAATCCTGCTTCCTTTGTACATATCAGGGGGACGACAGAAAAAGTATTTTCACACTTATCGAAAGAGCTAAAGAACATGGCTTCGATGCCATCGAACCTTATGAAATTCGCGACATTTGGGATGACGAAACAGGAATAGAGACAGCCAAGAGAGCAAAGGAAAAGCTGGATGAGTACGGAATGAAATGCTCTTGTCTCTCTCGAGGAATAAACATGCTTAGCCACGCAGACCCTGTAAAGGAATTAAAAAAAGCCGTTGATGTTGCTCATGCTATAGGCTCTCCTTACCTCCACCACACAATGCAGCTTGCCCTTACCTATAAAGATTTACCCCTTTGGCAGGATGTTGAGCCTAAATTTGTTGAGGTTTCCCGTGAAGTTGCATATTATGCCGGCGAAAAGGGGATGGAGTGCATCTACGAGGATCAGGGATATCTTATCAATACCCCCGAAAGACTCAATTCCATTATTACAAAAATCGGACTTCCCAATGTGGGTGTTTGTCTCGATGTGGGAAATTCTCTTTACTACGAAATTCCCGCTGAGGAATATGCAGGCAAGTTTGCAAAGCTTATAAAGCATGTTCATGTCAAGGACTATATAAGAAAAACCACTTGTCCCGGCAGAACACAGGGCTGGGGAAGATCAATAGAGGGTAATTATCTCTATCATTGTCCCATTGGTCATGGTGTTGTTGATTTCGAGAAGATAATGACCATACTTATCCGCGAAGGATACAACGGCTATTACTCACTTGAAGGCTGCGGAATGTCGGATGTAAACGCCGGTGTAAAGCTTTGCCTTGATAATCTTCAATACTTTTTTGACCGTGCGAAAGAAAACGTAGAAGGCTGAAAGGGGACGACATGAAAAAATCATTATTTTACTCTTGCTATGCTCCAAGATATGAAAAGGAAAAGAAGGAGTACAAAACACTTCTTCCTTTCATGGAGCAGGTAATCAAATACACAAAAGACGATGGCTACGACGGAATAGAAATTCTTCCCGGAGGCGACCTTGCGGGTGATAACGCAGTTGAATACTCCAAAAAACTCCGTGACCTTCTTGACACCGAGGGTGTTGACTGTGCCTGTTTCTCTTTCGGTGGCTCAATGCTTTTTGACCCCAAAGAAGCACTTGCAAAATTCAAAAAATACGTTGATGTAACATCTGAACTCGGCTCACCATATTTCCATCACACTTTCCAATGCTCGTTCAATCAGAAAGACCTTCCTGCCGACTTGACAATATACCGTAATGCCGAGAAGATTTTTGTTGAGCTCGGTAAAGAGATAGCGTACTATGCCGGAGAGAAGGGAATAACCTGCATATACGAGGACCAAGGACTTTATGTAAATACAGTTGAACGTATGAGCAATTTGATTCACGAAATCGGACTTCCCAACACGGGCGTTTGTCTTGATATCGGTAATTCATATGATTATGATGTGCTTCCCGAAGCGTTTGCGGGCGCATTTGCAAGTATTACAAAGCATGTACATATAAAGGATATGATAAAGTGTGATGCAAATCTTTGCCCCGGTGAAGGCTGGAGTGCTTCGGTTTCGGGAACTTGGTATAAGTACTGTGTGCCGGGTACAGGAATCGTTAATATGGAAAGAATATTCAATATTCTCCTTCTTGCGGGCTATGACGGATATTTCTCTCTCGAAAATCAGAATGCAATATACAATCTCACCGAACAGCAGGCAGATGATGATATCGCTGAGTCATTCAAGAATATAGAAAGAGCCTTCAACCGTGCTAAGGCTTCTGTGAGGTAAACGAAAATGAAAAAAATGAAAACTTCTTGTTTTTTAGCTGTTGACCGTCCGCTTGAAGATGTGCTCAAGACAGTAGAGCAGTTCAAAAACGAAGGCTTTGATGCAGTTGAACCCATAAGCCTCAGGAATTATTGGGATGACAGCGTTGCAATTTACAATGCCGAAAGGATAAAAGAAAAGGTCGAAGAGCTTGGAATGGCAGTCTCTTGCTATTCTCTTGCCGTGAATATGCTCACAGACCCCAACGCAATGACTCTTTTGAAGAAAACAACCGACCTTGCCGCCGCTATGGGTGCGCCTTTCCTCCATCACACAATGGAGCTTCATATGACTCATCATAATCTTCCCGCATACGGAAGTGTAGAGCCTACTTTTGTAAAGCTATCAAAGGAGATAGCGGAATATGCGGGCGAAAAGGGAATAACCTGTATCTACGAGGACCAGGGCTTCCTTATTAATACTCCCGACCGCCTTGATTTACTTCTTTCCAAGGTTGATATGCCAAATACAGGTGTTTGCCTCGACGTTGGTAATTCACTCTTCTTTGATATCCCCGCAGAGGAGTATACAGGCCGCTTTGCAAGTATGATAAAGAATGTACATATCAAGGACTATCTCTATAGGACCACACCTCCAGGACCCGATAAGTGGAGCAGAACTATAAACGGTAACTACCTCAAGGATTGTCCTGTAGGCTACGGAGCGGTCAACTTTGAGAAAATTTTCACCCTCCTTGCAAAAGCAAAATATGACGGCTATTATTCCCTTGAGGGCACAGGTCACTACGACAGAGCAACAGGTGTCAAGCTTGCTCTTAATGCAATGAATTACTACTACGAGCTTGCCGAGAAGAACAATATTTAACTTAATTTTATATTTTATTATATTGGGAGAGGGTACTTTTTTGAAAAAAGCACCCTCTCCCAAACCTACTCCCGAAAACATTATTGAAAAATCAAATAACTATTTACAAACTCAAAAATCTGTGTTATGATGTGCATGCTACACAACTTAATAATGGAGTATTATACAAAATATTATTATAGCATTTTGCATATTTTTCACGTTTCCGGGGAGTATCTTTTATGGTAAAAGGTGCTTCTCTTTCCCCTGTTTCCCGAAAACTGAAGTATATGCATATACTCTATTCATGAAATTCAGGTTGTGTAGCAACAATAAGAGAACACTTTTTCGGTGTGTCTCTTGTTGAGACACATCTTTTTTTAAGGAGAAGTTTTATGAAAAAGAAACCCTTATTCTTATTCCTTGTTTGCCTCTTGGCAGTCGCAATATTCTCTATAACCGCCTCAGCCGAAACCTACGGAGATTTGACTTATGAAGTTTCAAATGACAACATTACAATAACCGATTGTAAATTTTGGGCAACCTCGGTCACCATCCCTCCTACAATTGGCGGCTACCCCGTCACGAGTATTGGCCCATCTGCCTTTGGAGATTGCTTTAGCCTCGAAAGCATTACTATCCCTAATAGCGTGACAAGTATCGGCATTAGTGCCTTCTATGATACCGCATATTACAACGACACATCAAATTGGGAAAACGGAGTATTGTACATAGGAAATCATTTAATAGAAGCTGAAACAACTTTATCGGGTATTTATAAGATAAAAGACGGTACAAAAACGATTGCCGATAATGCCTTTTGTAGTTGTACAAGCCTCACGAGTATCGCTATCCCTGATAGCGTGACGAGTATCGGCTATCGTGCTTTCAACGAATGCACGAGCCTTGCGAGTGTAATTTTTTTAGAAGGTTCAAAGCTTGAGAGTATCGGCGATTTTGCTTTCAACGAATGCACGGATCTTACGAGTATCACTATCCCGGATAGTGTGATGAGTATTGGCGATTTTGCTTTCTACGAATGCACGGATCTTACGAGTATCACTATCCCGGATAGTGTGATGAGTATTGGCGATTATGCCTTGGGATACTATTATTATTTTTTTGGTTATAAAGTAATTAATGGATTTACAATTTATGGTGAAGTAGGTTCTGCTGCTGAAACCTATGCTAAAAACAATGATATTACCTTTGTCGCATTAAATAGTGTTGAAATTGTAGCCTCTGGTGAGTGTGGTGATAATCTAATATGGACACTTGATTCCGAGGGAACTCTCACTATATCCGGCACAGGCGAGATGGATGATTGGCGGAATAGCTCTGACATACCTTGGTATTCAAACCGCGAGTTAATTAAAGCAGTTGTTGTTGATTCAGGTGTCGTGAGTATTGGGGATGGTGCTTTTTGGTATTGTACAAGTCTTGTAAGTGTTACTATTCCTAATAGCGTGATAAGTATTGGAGGATCCGCTTTCTATAATTGCATGAGTCTTGAAGAAGTACATATAGCAGATATAGAATCATGGGTGAAAATTGGTTTTTATGCTTCTTCTTCAAATCCATTGTATTATGCTAATGGTTTATACATGGATGGTGAACTTATGACGAGCATTACTATTCCCAATAACGTAACAAGTATCGCTCCATATGCCTTCTATAATTGTGAGAGCCTTGAGCGTATAGCCTTTGCAGAAGGGTCAAACCTTGAGAGCATCAGCTATTATGCCTTCGAAAATTGCACGGGCCTCACGAGTATTACCATCCCGGATAGCGTGACAAGCATCAGCTCTAATGCTTTCTCTAATTGCACGAGCCTTGAGAATATTACCATCCCGGATAGCGTGACATGGATTAGCATTGAAGCTTTTTATAATACTGCATATTACAACAATTCATCGAACTGGGAAAACGGAGTATTGTATATAGGAAACCATTTAATAGCGGCTGAAACAACAGTATCAGGTGAATATAAGATAAAAGATGGCACAAAAACGATTGCTGATGATGTCTTCGCAGGATGTACAAATCTTACGAGCATTACTATTCCCGATAGCGTGATGAGTATTAGTGATGGTGCCTTTTCTGGTTGCACAAATCTCACGAATATCATCATACCTAATAGTATAACAAGTATTGGTGCATATGCATTCTCTTTTTGTAAGAATCTCACTAGTATAACTATCCCCTTGAGTGTGTCGGAAATTGTTGGAGGTGCCTTCTGGGGGTGCACGAGTCTCGAAAGCATCACCATCCCCGAGGGAGTGACAAGCATTGGCTATAATACCTTCGCAGAATGTACAAGTCTTATGAGTATCACCATCCCGGATAGCGTGACGAGTATCAGCTCATCTGCCTTCGCAGGATGTGCAAGTCTTACTATCTATGGTCATGAAGACTCATACGCCGAGACTTATGCTAAGAGTAATGGTATTACCTTTGTCGCATTAAATAGTGTTGAAATTGTAGCCTCAGGTGAGTGCGGAGATAACCTTACCTGGACACTTGACATTGAGGGAACTCTAACCATTTCCGGTACAGGAGATATGGCTGATTGGGTGAATTTTTCTGATATGCCTTGGTATTCAAATCGAAATATAATTAAAGCAATTGTGATCGACTCAGGTATTACGAGCATCGGCTTATATGCATTCGGAAATTGCACGAGCCTTGCGAGTATCACCATACCTGACAGCGTAACAAGCATCGGCAATTATGCCTTCTCTTCTTGCACAAGCCTTGAGAGCATCACCATCCCGTCGAGTGTGACCAGCATCGGCAAGTATGCCTTCTCTGATTGCACGAGCCTTGCGAGCATTACTATCCCGTCGAGCGTGACCAGTATCGGCGAAGGTGCCTTCTCTTTTTGCACGAGCCTTGAGAGTGTGACCTTCGAAGAAGGATCGATGCTTGAAAGCATCGGCAATTATGCCTTCTCTTCTTGCACAAGCCTTGAGAGCATCACCATCCCGTCGAGTGTGACCAGCATCGGCAAGTATGCCTTCGAATATTGCACGAGCCTTGTGACAGTTGTAAATAACAGCAGTTTACAATTGATACCCGGAAACTCAGATTATGGTTATGTAGCATATTATGCATATAAGCTTGTTAACAAGGATGGTACTGTTACATACAGAGACGGGTATACCGATGACGGTAACGGCTTTATCTTTGATTCGTCAAATAGACTTTGTGTATATGTTGGCGGCGAAGATACGGTTACTCTTCCGCTTACTTACAATGGAGCATCTTATAGCATTTATTGTATGCAAGGTGTTAGAAATGTAATAATCCCCTATGGTTTTACAAGCATCGGCGATTATGCCTTCTGTTTTTGCGAGAGCCTCACGAGTATCACCATACCGTCGAGCGTGACCAGTATCGGCGAAGGTACCTTCTATTATTGCACGGGTCTTACAAGTATCACCATTCCCGATAGCGTGACGAGTATCGGCTCATATGCCTTCTACGAATGCACGAGCCTTGCGAGCATCACCATACCGTCGAGCGTGACCAGTATCGGCGAAGTTACCTTCTATTATTGCACGAGCCTTGCGAGTATCACCATACCGTCGAGCGTGACCAGCATCGGCTTTGGTGCCTTCTATGACTGCGATAAGCTAACAATATACGGCTATGCAGGCTCATATGCCGAGACATATGCAAATGAAAATAGCATTCCTTTCGTGGAAATACAACCTATAGCAATCAAAGGCACAAGCCTTATTCTTGACGGTTCGATCGGCATAAAAACATATCTTGACATTGAAGAGGGTTACGGAGCGTCCACAACAGTAAAATCCGTAGTTTATGATACGAATAGGTTTAATACTATTTCAGAAGACATCCTGACACCCGTATATGATGCAGAAAAGGAACTTTACTATGTAATGACCTATATCTCACCCAAGGATGTGGACAACACAGAGGTAAGAAACACACTTATTTGTGGTAGTGTGACACTTGTTGGTGAGCCTATCAGCATTTCCAACTACATAGCGGACTTCAAGGAAATAGCAAAGACTGACGAAGAACTTGCAAAGGGACTTGGAGTAGTAGAGGCTATTGAGACCTATACAAAGTATGCTGACAACTTCTTCAGTGACACAAATGCACTTGAAGACATTGCTTGTGATACAAGTGCACTTGATAAGATTGCCGCTCCTGAAAAGTCGGGCACACTTTCCGGCATCAAGCATATATCCACAGCTCTTATCCTTGAAGGAAACACTACTATCCGCCACTATTTCGAGGTGGCAGATGGCAAATACACTTTCGAGGTAGGAGGAGAAGTAATTGAAGCGACAGAGCTTGGTGATGGTATAATTTACGTTGACATTGCGGACATTCCCGCTCATAACCTTGACGAGATTTATACACTTACTGTCAATGATACAATGATAATTAATTTCAGTGCATTGAATTACGTAAAGCTTGCATTGACTTCAGAAAATTCCAAGCTTTCAAACCTTGTAAAGGCGCTTTACAATTACTGGCAATCCACTGAAAAGTATGTAAATCAAATTTAATATAATCTTTAAGCCTTGAAAAACTAATTGAATTATCTAACATTGTTTTTCGGGAGAGAGTTTGAGAGAGGGGACTTTTTGTGAAAAAGTTCCCTCTCTCAATATAAATAATTATTTTTTCATGCATAATAACCACCTGAATAAAAAGCGTTTTTAGCTTCTTTTTCTTGACTATTCACAATTGCTATGTTAAAATCAATGTATAAACATTTAGGAGATAAAACATATGAAAATAATGACCTTTAACACACAGCATTGCTTAAATTTTATTGAACAGAAAATTGATTTCGATATTATGGCAAAAACGATTTTGGATTTTGATGCTGATATTGTCGGTTTGAACGAAATGCGCGGAGACGGTGAATCTCCCGAATATACCGCGCAGGTTGAAAAGCTTGCTGAACTGACCGGAATGAAATACTATTATTTTGCAAAAGCCATTGACGTTCCCTCCGGAGGTCCTTACGGTAATGGTATACTTTCAAAGATACCTATTATTAAGGCAGAGACGATATTGATTCCCGAGGTAATAAACAAGATATCCGGTCGCTATTACGAAAGACGTTGTGTTTTGAAGGCGGTATTGGAAGGGAATATTACAGTCTTGGTTACTCATTTCGGACTAACACCAGATGAGCAAATTAACGCTACTTCAACGGTTATGGAACATATCGCTGACGAAAAGTGTATTCTTATGGGCGACTTTAATCTTAAGCCTGATAACAGCATTATATCTCCTATAAGAGAGAAAATGACGGATACAGCTTCTCTTTTTACTTCTGAAAAGCTCAGCTTTCCGTCGGATGCTCCAAGAAGTAAGATAGACTATGTCTTTGTTTCACCGGACGTAAAGGTAATTGATGCAGATATTCCGCCTGTTGTGGCATCGGATCATCGTCCTCATACTGCAATAATTGATTTTCAGAATATGAAAAAAATGAATGTTGCTTTGATTAATAATGTACAATACTGCAAATTTCCCGACGGAATAACAAATATATCGCAATTTATTGAATTCCTTAATAAGAATTATCATTCATTTGTTGAATTGGAGTTTTTTGTTGAAGAAGGGTGCGTTGCTCCTTTTTATATCGAAGAGGATTTGAAAACAGAAAAGGAGTATGTGAATCCGTCTAATATCAGATATGTAAAGGAAAGTGAAGCTTTAATTTTGAGTCGTGCTGAGTACGAAAAGAGACTAAGCAAAGTGATTCAAGATAAATGCATTCATTGTGTACATTATTCTGAAAATTTATGCGAACAGGATTTAAGACCGCACATTGAACATATTGACTTGAACGGTGACTGCTACGGTTATGGAAAGAAGGAATAATTCTTTTTGATAAAATTTGATATCGTGACGCCGATCGTTAGTAAAGGAGATAAAGTACTTTGACTGCAAGGTTATCATTTAAATACTATATAATTGCATTTCTATTTTGCTTCATTGTTGTATTGGGATGGTATTGTATTGTCTTTTTGAATACAAACGAAATATTAATGGAGGATGATACTCCTTTACAATTGGTCGGTGCTGTGAGAAAATTATTGTTTGCACTAATAATGACATATACCTTTATGGAGTGAAAAAATGAAAAAGTTTTGCTTTACCGTGGATGACAACATCCGTTTTTTGAAAGAAATTACCGAAAGAAATTATACAAGCATTTTTGACCATCCGTATCTTGGGATGTACAAACGCTTACATGAAAAATTCAATCTTGAAGTTCAACTGAATCTTTTTTATTTCATGGAAGGCTTTGAACTGTCGCAGATGAGTGATAAGTATAAAAAAGAATGGACAGAGAATTCCCATTGGCTGAAGCTTTCATTCCATTCTCTTTTTGAAAATGTGTGTCCGTATGAGAATTCAGACTATAACGAGGTGTTTACAGATTGCAATAAAGTGAATTCCGAGATACTTCGCTTTGCATCACCCCATTCTCTTGCCAAAACCACTACTGTTCACTTTTGTGTGACAACATCGGCGGGATTAGAAGCTGTCAAAGATAATGGCTACAAAGGATTGCTCGGTTTATTTGGTGACAGTGAAAATCCAAGGATTTCTTATTCCGTTGATAATGAAACCGCATCAGAAATACGTAAAGGCAAAGTATTATCCTTTAACGATGTATCTATAGCTTCCATAGATATGGTTATAAATACCGTGAAGCTCAGCGACATCCCACGAGAGTTGGCAAAGCTTTTGTCAAGAGATTCTGTGCGAGTTATGATACACGAGCAGTATTTTTACGAAGACTATACGTACCATCAGAGTGATTTTGAGGAGAAATTGAATACAGTATTCTCTGTTTTAACAGATAATGAATTTGAGAGCTGTTTTTTTGAAGAATTGATAGAGAAAAAGAAAATATGAGGAATTTTATTCGGGGTGGGGAACAGATAGGTAGACTTTATTTGTTATAAGCAAATTGCGATGCAATTTCCTATATAAAAAAGACATCTCTCGGATGTCTTTTTTGTGTTTACCTATTGCATTATTGCATAGCTTTTATTCAATAACAGCATATGCCATATTCAAGCACATTGCTGTTATGAAATTGTATTCGCTATCATAGACCTCGCATTCGCCTGCGCCCTCACCATAGACGGTTATTACGTCACCCGAGATAAATCTTTGCGGGTTTTCCAGTAAACAGTCACGAATTACAAATTTGTAACTTGAACCGTTTTCTGCTTCACAAAGATAGCATACGTAGTCTTTATCGTTGTAATATTTGTCTACATAGGTCACTTGTTCGATTATTTGCAATCGAACCTTTACATAATCACCGTCGTAGCCGTTTGCGGAACGGTAAAACTGTTCCGCGGTTATGTCCTCACACATTGATATGTATTCGTTTTTTGAAACAGAGTCGTTCACCGGCTCGTCGAATATATCGGATATTCCGGAGATAATACTTCCTACTCCAATGATGGACACTAACATGAGAACTGCGGTAACTAAAAGGGCAACCGCTTTTTTCCATTTCTCATGAGGACTTGTTATTATCAGGACAGCAGCTATAATCTTGGAGAATATCATCATCAAAACTATGAACCACCACGAATGGTACCAGGAGATAAAGGTAACTCTGCCGTTACCGGAAGCTTTTCTTCTTTTCTTTTTCTTAACAACAGGTCTGTTGCCGGCTTTCATATTTTCAGGGCATTCCTTGTTACATATCGGACAATTATTACCGTCAAAAAAGCATTTGCAGTCAGGACATTGATTTAGGTCAGGACTGTCTGCCATTTCATCTTCGGAAAAAGCTCCAAGTAGTTTTCCCATGGCTTTGTACCCACTTTCATCTTTTTTTATATTTTAACATAACAAATATGATTTGTCAATCAATCACATATATATTCCTACATTGACACGATTTTGCTTTTGTGATATAATGATGTCATGATTTGGACATTATTTTACATGCATTTCAAAAAAGAATTGGACTGTGAAAATATTGAGTAATTTATCAAATAAACGTAAATAAGGAGTAAAATGGTATGAACCCCAAAATACTTTTATCTTACAGCAGAAATTCACAAAACTATGTAGATGCAATAGAAAAGCTGGAGGGAATTCCCACAGCAGAATACCTTCCCTCAGTAAATACCGATTATGACGGGCTCTTGCTTTGCGGCGGTGAAGATATAGCACCACGCTACTACAACGAAGAGATTCGCACTTCAAAGGTGATAAATGAAGAAAGAGACAGGGCCGAATTTGCTTTGCTTGATGCATTTGTCAAGGCAGGGAAGCCTGTTATGGGGATATGCCGAGGAATGCAGCTTATAAATGTGTTTTTTGGAGGCTCTCTTACACAGCATATTGCTACAGCTGATGAGCGCCATTACGCTCTTGAGGGTGGAGATTTTGTACATAAAGTTAATGCTGAGGGTGACAGTATAGTACAATCACTTTATGGTGACTCTTTTTATGTCAATAGCAGACATCATCAGGCGGTGAATAAAATCGGAAATGGTCTAAAGGTTGCCGCTGTTTCATCAGAGGATGGTGTTATTGAATGTATTGAGCACAGTAGAATGCCGATTTTCGGTACACAGTGGCACCCTGAGAGGATGTGTTTTGCAAATAAAAGGACTGACACTGTTGACGGCTCTGCGGTTTTGAAATATTTTCTTGATATGTGCGTTTGTAAGGCAGCATTATGAAACAGTCTCAACAGAAATTAAAACTCCTGTATCTCATGAAAATACTGATGGAGCAAACAGATGAGGAAAACACCCTCACAATACCGCAGCTTATAACAGCCCTTGAAGGCTACGGCGTTTCTGCTGAACGTAAAAGTATATACAGCGACTTGGAGTATCTTAAGCTTTTTGGATTGGATGTTTGTTCGATAAAAGGAAAGACTTACGGATATTTTATTGGAAGCAGGGAATTCGAGCTTCCCGAATTAAAGCTGCTGGTTGACAGCGTTCAGGCATCTAAATTTATTACACACAAAAAGAGCGAAGAGCTGATTTCCAAAATAGAGAAGCTGACAAGCTCATCAAATGCAAAGAAGCTTCACAGACAGGTTTATGTTTCAAACAGAGTAAAAGCCTTTAACGAAACAATATATTACAACGTGGATAAGATACATGAGGCAATAGCGGCAAATAAACAGATTACTTTTAAGTATTTCGAAATGAATGTGGACAAGCGTAAGGTTTATCGTAAAAACGGAGAGCTTTATACCGAATCCCCCGTGGCGCTTTCGTGGGATGACGAGAATTACTACCTTATAACATACAAGCAGAAGTACAGCAGCTATACCCACTACAGAGTTGACAAAATGGAAAATATCCAAATCACCGAAACAGATAGAGTTTTGAGTGATGAACCCTTTGACTTGTCCGAGTATTCAAAAGCAACGTTCGGAATGTTTGGGGGACAGAAAACAAAGGTGTCCATCAGATTTGCCAACGACCTTGTCGGTGTTGTCCTTGACAGATTTGGCTCAGATGTAGTGCTTACCAAAGCCGATGACGAGCATTTTGATTGTACAGTAAGCGTTGCTGTCAGCACCCAATTTCTCGCATGGATTTTCAGCTTCGGCAAAAGAGCTAAAATCATTTCTCCCGAGTATGTTGTAAATCAAATGCATGACCTTGTTTCTGAAGTGAAAAAGGAGTATGGCATATAAAACGGATTTGAGAGGATTTCAAACTAATTTGTTATTGTTTTGTTCACGGCGACTGATACGAATAAATAGGGAGACTTGGATATGAAAACAAAATGGAATGAAAAATCTGCTGCTGATAAAATAATTTTGGTATTAAGGATTGTTATATCCCTTGTAGTTTTAGTGGGTGCAGCGTTGCAGCTCACAGGCGTATGGGACAAAGCACTTAATGTAGCAGTTCCTCTTTTGAGCATGCTGATTTTGATACAATCTATTCAGGAGCATAGAGAACAGAAAAAGGCTTCAGCCATCGTTGGATATATTTGTTTTGTAGCTATTGTTGTTATGATTATAGGAGCAATGCTGTAAAATGAGGCATTGAAACTGAAATATCGTGTTCTGCATTTGTGTCGCATTTGTTTTTTTACTTGGCTGATTTCGTATTTATGAATTGATAATTGGAGGCTGGATTACGTGGAAGTTCAGAACTATTTTCCTGTCTGGAACAAATTGAATACTGCTCACCGAGAACAAATCCTCGGTTCGCTGGTTACCCGCACGGTAAAAAAAGGAACGGTGCTCCACAACGGTGGTGACGATTGCATGGGACTCTTGCTTATAAAATCAGGTCAGCTCCGTGCATATATTCTATCGGACGTGGGACGTGAAATTACTATTTACCGTCTGTTTGACAGGGATATGTGTCTGTTTTCCGCATCCTGCATGATGCGTTCCATTCAGTTCGATATTACTATTGAGGCAGAAAAGGACACCGACCTTTGGATCATTCCCGTAGAGGTCTATCAGAGCATTATGGCTGAATCTGCACCTGTGGCGAACTACACAAACGAGCTGATGGCTACCCGATTTTCAGATGTTATGTGGCTTATTGAGCAGATTTTGTGGAAGAGTCTCGACAAACGTGTTGCCGCCTTTCTTTTGGAAGAATCACGGGTTGAGGACAGCGACACGCTGAAAATCACACACGAGGATATAGCCAATCATTTGGGCTCTCACCGTGAGGTCATCACCCGAATGCTGAAATATTTTCAGAACGAAGGAATGGTCAAGCTTTCCCGCGGTACGGTTGAGCTTGCAGACAAAAATAAGTTAGAAGAACTTAGCGACGAATAAACGATGTCCGCCGATGCAAAAGCACGGCGGACATTTTAATATTAGTTATCCATTCCACAAACGGTAGCACGTTCTATTAATGAGCGGTCGTTTGTTACCGCATCATAAAAACGGAAGCCTCCTGCAAAGTTGTAAGCCGTATAACCGTTTCCCTCCAAAATTCGGCTTGCAATGTAACTGCGAAGACCGCTTTGGCAAATCACAAATACGGGCTTCCCTTTTTCTACCTCGTCAAGCCGTTCTCTCAGCTCGTCAACCGGGATGTTCTTAAAGCCATCAATGTGCCCTTGACTGTACTCAGCGACAGTTCTTGTATCAAGAAGAGTTACGCTTCCGTCACGGGGCAGTTTATCCGCATCCTCAAGATGCCATTGCTTGAGTACGCCACGTGCGATATTGTCAATCATAAAGCCTGCCATATTCACGGGATCCTTAGCCGAAGAATAGGGGGGGGCATATGCAAGGTCAAGGTCTTTCAAATCTACGGCATTTAACCCTGCACGAATAGCTGTGGCAAGCACATCAATTCGCTTGTCAACGCCTTCGTATCCCACAATTTGCGCACCAAGCAGACGGTAGGTTTCTTTTTCAAAAACCACTTTCATTGTCATCACTTTACCGCCGGGATAGTAGACTGCATGACTCATAGGCGAAAGGATAACCGAATCTGCATCAATACCTACAGCTTTTGCTTGTGTTTCGTTGATGCCTGTTACTGCTGCTGTCAGGGTAAACA
Organism: Oscillospiraceae bacterium; assembly: GCA_015064635.1. Lineage (GTDB taxonomy): Bacteria > Bacillota > Clostridia > Oscillospirales > SIG627 > RGIG6353. The sequence continues at coordinate 2,024 of SVRV01000028.1, read as the reverse complement.
CCTTCAGGATGCTGCTACCCTGTGAGCCTTTATATCGGCTGTCAAGACCGCAGATGTTATCTGCAATAATGCGCCCCTGTTTGTTTGCAGGACCTGCAAGCGGTATCAAGGTGTTGAGTCCTGTCACGAAATGCTTTATTTGTACAGCATCGCCGCCAGCATAAATGTCAGGAACAGAGGTTTCCATGCGGTCGTTAATAACGACAGCCCCCTTTATACCAAGCTCAAGCCCTGCCTCTTTTGCAAGAGCTGTGTCGGGAGTCACGCCGATTACAAGCACTGCCATATCAGTATGAAGCGGAGCGTCATCCTTCAAAAGCACCTTAATTCTGCCTTCTTTTTCTTCAAATCCTTCCACCGCACGACCGAGAACAAGCTTTACTCCGTGCTTTCTCATCTCGTTATGGATAAAAGCTACCATATCCGAGTCAAATGGACTCATCAGCTGATTAGCATACTCAACAATAGTAACATCCATACCCAGCTCACGAAGGTTTTCCGCAAGCTCAAGTCCGATAAAGCCGCCGCCTGCAAGCACTGCCGATTTGGGGTGTTTTTTATTTATATAATTCTTGATACGAAGTGTGTCTTCTACGGTGCGTAGTGTAAACACCTTGTCAAGTTCTGCACCGAGAAAACGGGGCTGCGTGGGTTTTGCTCCGGGAGAAAGAATGAGCTTGTCATAGCTTTCTTCAAATTCTTCGCCTGTTTCAAGGTTTATTACCGTTACTGTCTTTTTGTCGGGATGAATCGCCGTGACCTCGTGTCGAACCTTCATATTGATACGAAATCTTTTGTAAAAGTTTTCGGGAGTCTGAATTGTCAAATCTTCTGCATCTTCAATCACATCCCCGATATAGTACGGCAGTCCGCAGTTGGCGTATGAGATATATCCTGAACGCTCGAATACCGTAATTTCTGCCGATTCATCAAGCCTGCGGATTCTCGCTGCCGCTGATGCACCCACTGCCACGCCGCCAACTATAATAACCTTCATATTACTGCACCACCTTTCCGATGTAATCGGCAATGCCGCCTATGTTGGTTACGTTTGTGTATCCTAACTGCTTTAAAATTGCTGTCGCTTGACGGCTTCTTGCACCGGACAGACAGTGAACAAATAACGGAGTATCTTTATTATTTGCGATTTCTGCTGTACTGTTAATTGTTTGCAAAGGAATATTTCGGCTATTTGGAATATGTCCCTCGGAATATTCCTGCGGTGTACGAACATCTAACAGCACGGCTCCCTGTGTTGCCTTATATTGCTTTACGCCCTCGTTGATGTCGGGCTGTTTCAAAAAATCAAAAAATCCCATTTTGTACCTCCTCTTTTTTACAGCATACCGAGAATTGCTTCCTTCGGTCTTGCTCCTATTGCTTGATTTATTATTCTGCCGTTTTCCATTACCACAAGAGTTGGAATACTCACGATACCAAACTTGTTTGCAAGCTCCGCTTCTTCATCCACGTTGATTTTGCCAACCTTTATATCGATACGCTCATTGGCAATCTCCTCTATAATCGGTGCAACCATACGGCAAGGACCGCACCAAGGAGCCCAGAAGTCCAGAAGGACTTTCTTATCGGAACTTAATACTTCTCTTTGAAAATTGTTTTTATTGATGTTTATAGCTGACATTTTTACGTCCTCCTTTTTCTTTGTGGCTTCATTATACCACAGTTTTCGACACAGTTCTGTGATAATATCACATTTCTGTTGTAAAGAATTTACAGGTGCCTGCTAAAATTGCTTTTCTTTGCTTTCTCCGACTAAAATTTTGAGGGATGAAGAAAAAATCGTCACCCCTCGTTGTTTATTATCGTTCCGTCAAATTGGAATTTGACGGGATGACAACAGCTTTATCTCATTGGCAATCATAGCCACGGTTTTGGTGTTGGTATCAATTTTAATGGTGTTGAGTGCTTGATACATCGGTATTCTTGCTATGCTTCGCTCAATTATATCTTCAGAACGGATACCTCTTTCTACATCCATTGCCAATCTTTCACACAGAGTCTTT
>SVRV01000027.1 GCA_015064635.1 Oscillospiraceae bacterium | reverse complement strand
GTACGGCTATACCTGAAAATGCCTTCTATGGCTGCTCAAACCTCACAAGCATCACCATCCCCGACAGTGTGACGAGTATTGGTGGCTCTGCTTTCTTCAATTGCAGAGGTCTTACAAGCATCACCATTCCCGACAGTGTGACGAGTATTGGTAGCTTTGCTTTCTTCAATTGCTCAGGTCTTACAAGCATCACCATTCCCGAGAGCGTTACAAGTATCGGCAGTTCTGCTTTCTATTATTGCACGAGCCTTGAGGAGATAACTCTTCCCTATGTAGGAAAAGAAAGAGATGACACTGCTAACACTCACTTCGGGTATATTTTTGGGGCTTCTTCATATTCGGGCAATTATGGTTCTGTTTCTGATAGCCTTAGAAAAGTGACAATAACAAGCGGTACGGCTATACCTGAAAATGCCTTCTATGGCTGCTCAAACCTCACAAGCATCACCATCCCCGACAGTGTGACGAGTATTGGTGGCTCTGCTTTCTTCAATTGCAGAGGTCTTACAAGCATCACCATCCCCGACAGTGTGACGAGTATTGGCAGTTCTGCTTTCTCTGACTGCTCAGGTCTCACAAGCATCACCATTCCCGACGGTGTGACGAGTATTGGTGGCTCTGCCTTCTATAATTGCACGAGCCTTAAAGAAGTGCATATAAGTGATATAGAATCGTGGTTGAAAATAAGCTTCGGTAATTATTTAGCCAATCCGTTATTCTGTGCACATAACTTGTATATAGACGGAAAGCTTGTAACAAGCATCATCATTCCCGACAGTGTGACGAGTATTGGTGGCTCTGCCTTCTCCGGCTGCTTAGGTCTCACAAGCATCACCATTCCCGACAGTGTGACGAGTATTGGTGGCTCTGCCTTCTCCGGCTGCTCAGGTTTTACAAGCATCACCATTCCTGACAGTGTGACGAGTATTGGTAAATCTACCTTCGAGGGGTGCATGAATCTTGAAGAAATAACACTTCCTTTCGTTGGAGCAAGTGCAAGTGCTATAAAAGAGAAAAGTGTATTTGGATATATTTTCGGATATACAACCTCATACAGCTCTACTGCAATAAGCGGTGCGACTTATCAATATTACGATGATTTAAATGATGATTATTATTTTTATGATTATTATTACCACTATTATATTTCTACAACCCTTAGAAAAGTGACAATAACAAGCGGTACGGCTATACCTGAAAATGCCTTCTATGGCTGCACAGGCCTCACAAGCATCACCATCCCCGACAGTGTGACGAGTATTGGTGGCTCTGCTTTCTCTGACTGCTCAGGTCTCACAAGCATCACCATCCCCGACAGTGTGACGAGTATTGGCGAATCTGCCTTCTATGGCTGCACGAACCTCACAAGCATCACCATCCCCGACAGTGTGACGAGTATTGGTGGCTCTGCTTTCTCCGGCTGCTCAGGTTTTACAAGCATCACCATTCCTGACAGTGTGACGAGTATTGGTAAATCTACCTTCGAGGGGTGCATAAATCTTGAAGAAATAACACTTCCTTTCATTGGAGCAAGTGCAAGTGCTACAGGTTATAAGAGTGTATTCGGATATATTTTCGGATATACAACTACATACAGTTCCTCTGCAATAAGCGGTGCTACTTATCAATGTAGAGAAGAACCATTTATTTATTATCACTATTACATTCCTACAAACCTTAAAAAAGTAACGATAACGGGTGTCACGACAATTCCTAAAAATGCTTTTTACAACTGCTCTATGCTCATAAGCATCACCATTCCGGACAGCGTAACGAGTATCGGCTCATCTGCCTTCTATAATTGCACGAGCCTGACGATGTATGGATATAGCGGTTCATATGCCGAAACATATGCTAAAAACAATAATATTACTTTTATGCCTATAACTGAGTTAATTGAGAAGGGCACCTGCGGAGCCTCTCTCACTTGGTCATATACCCCTTCAACTAAGCTCCTCACAATTTCGGGAAGCGGTGCGATGACGGACTATTTTAATTGGGAGCCGTCGCCGTGGAACGAGTATGCTGGCAGCATAAAGACTGTTATTATCGAAAATGGAGTAACAACTATAGGCTCTAAAGCTTTCGCAGACTGCAGTGGCATGATAAGCATAACGATACCCGATAGCGTGACAAGCATTGGTTCATCTGCCTTCTCTTATTGTAATAGCCTGACAAATATAACGATACCTGAAGGAGTTACATGTATCGATTCATATACCTTCGCAGACTGTAGCAGCTTGGTAGGCATAACAATACCGGAAAGCGTGACAAGCATTGGTGAACGTGCCTTCGCTTTATGTAGCGGTCTAACAAATATAACTATACCCAAAGGAGTCACAAGCATAGGCGATTTTGCCTTTGATGGATGCAATAGACTTGAGATTGTGACCGTTAATCCCGACAGTAAATTAACAAGCATCGGCTTATTTGCTTTCTGTGGTTGTAGCAATCTGACAAGTATAACGATACCGGTTAGTGTGACGAGCATCGGCTTATTTCCTTTCCGCGACAGCGACAACCTGACAATATACGGATATAGTGGTTCATATGCGGAAACTTATGCGAACAATAACAATATTCCATTCATAGCAATTATACCCGTATCAGTGGAAGGCGCAAGCCTTGTCCTTGACGGATCAATCGGTGTAAAAATGTATCTTAATGTTTTGGGAGCGGAATTAGCTTCAAACACCGTTGTAGAGTTCTTAGTCTATGATAACAGTGAAGATGACACTCTTTCAGAGGGAGCGCTTACTCCCATTTATGACTCCGACACAGGACTTTACTATGTAACTACTTATGTTGCTCCCAAAGACGTTAAGAACGTTGAAATAATATACATTATCATTTGCGATGACTTGATAATTGAGCCCGATTCAATAATGATTTCAGACTACATATCCGATTTCAAGGAGCTCGCAAAGACTGATGAAGAATTTGCAAAGGCACTTGGAGTGGTAGAAGCACTTGAGACATACGTAGAGTATGCCGAAAGCTTTTTCGGTAACGGTGAAGCACTTGAAGATGTGACAGCTGATACAGCTGCGATTGAAAAGATTGCAGGACCTGAAAAGTCAGGCTCTCTTTCAGGCATCAAGCACATATCCACGTCACTTGTACTTGAAGGTCAGACCACTATCCGTCATTACTTTGAGGTGACAGGCGGTACATACACCTTCAAGGTAGGGGAGGAGGAGCTTGAAGCAACAGAGCTTGGTGACGGCATTATCTATGTAGATGTTGCTGATATACCCGCTCATGACCTCGACAAGATTTACACACTGAGCGTAAACGATACACTTGAAATCAACTACAGCGCATTGAACTATGTGAAATCGGCAATTTCCTCGGAAGATCAAAAGCTTTCAAATCTTGTGAAAGCACTTTGCAACTACTGGTCAGCTACAGAGGAGTATGTAGCATAAATTAATCTTATTATAGGGGAGAGGACTTCTGAAAAAGTCCTCTCTTTCTTTATAATTAAATCCGCTCAACACCTTGACTTTTGGCACTCAATCTGTTATTATGAAAGTACAAAATTTTCCCTTAAAGGAGAACGACTATGAGTATCATTATCGAAAACAAAGAACTGTGTCTCACACTTGGTGAAGACTGTATTGCCAAGAGCCTTGTTTGTAAGGCGACAGGTGAAGAATGTCTCATGCAGGGTGAAAATCTTCCTCTTTTCTCACTTACAGAGGACAGACCCTATAACAACGAAATTAAGCTTGCTCATCCCAATAAAAAGACAACCTTCCAAGCTAACCGTGTACGCCGTGAGGGTAATAACCTTATTGTAGGCTTTGAGCTTGTAACATTTGAAGCTATTGTGGAAGTAAAGGAAGCCGACAAATATGTGTCCTTTACTCTCGTTGATTTCATTATTAAGCCCGAGGACTTTGGCGGTCTTGCTATGACTCCTCCTCCTGTAGCTGAATTCAGACTCATCCAGCTTCCCATAAAGAACAGAGAAAAATTCGGTGAATGGCTTAACGTTTCATGGGATGATAAGGCGGCAATAAACGTCCTTGCAAATACTCGTTGGCCTATTATCGATTCCGAAAAGAGAAACGGCTACAGAGTAATGTTCGCCGATGCACGTCGTGATGTTAAGCTCAAGGGTAACTCTGCATCTCTTATTGTAACCCCCGGCGCAGATCTCATGGATGCTATCGAGCAGCTTGAAATAGATTACGACCTTCCCAGAGGTGTTGAGAGCCGTAAGGGCGATAAGATCAACGCTTCAGCTTATTGGGCGGCTAATGTTAATCCCACAACAGTTGACGAGCATATAGCATATGCAAAGCAGGCAGGCTTCCGTATGATGCTTATATATTATTGCTCTATGGTAACAAAGTCCGGTGGCTATGATTATTGCGGAGATTACGATTTTAACGCCCATTTCCCCAACGGTGAGGAAGATTTGAAGGCTATGCTCAAAAAAATAAAGGATGCAGGCATTACTCCCGGTATCCACTTCCTTCAGACTCACATCGGAATAAACAGTAGCTACGTAACTCCCGTTGCGGACCACAGACTTAATCTTACACGTCACTTCACTCTTGCAAAGGAGCTCGGAACAGACGATACTACCATATATGTAGAGCAGAATCCCGAAGGAACTACAATGCACCCCAAGACACGTGTGCTTCAGTTTAACGGTGAGCTTATCCATTACGAAAGTTATACAACCGAATGGCCCTATATGTTCACAGGATGTGTAAGAGGTCATTGGAATACCAATGTTACACCTCATCAGCTTGGTACTATCGGCGGTATACTCGACGTCAGTGAATTCTGTGCAATAAGTGTATACATAGACCAGAATACCAGCCTCCAGGACGAGGTTGCATGGAAGCTTGCAAAGATTTATGACTGTGGATTTGAATTCATTTATTATGATGGATCGGAAGGAACTAATCCTCCTTTCGAAATTCACGTTCCCAATGCACAGTATAAGGTTTTGGAAAAGATTCAGTCTAAGAAGCCTCTTTACTGCGAGGGTGCAGCAAAGGCTCACTTCAGTTGGCATTTCCTTGCAGGCGGTAATGCATTTGACGTATTCCCGATGCCCATCTTTAAGAAAATGATAGCAAGATTCCCACTCGAAGAAGCACCTCGCATGGCAGAGGACTTCACACGTGTAAACTTTGGTTGGTGGTGCTACAAGGATGACACCATGCCCGATATTTATGAGTATGGTACATCAAAGGCTGCATCGTGGGATTGTCCTATAACTCTTCAGGTTAATACAAATCTCTTCAAAACAAATCCCAGAACACCCGATACATTCGAGGTCATGAGACGTTGGGAGGATATAAGAGCAAAGAATTGGCTTACCGAAGAGCAGAAGGTTATGCTTCGTGATCCTGACCGTGAATTTATCCTTCTTGTGAACGAAAATGGCGACTATGAGCTTGTGGAATATACAAGAATCAAGCTTCCCGAGGCAATTGATGCCGATGTAACAGCATATGTGTTCGAAAGAGCAAATAAGGCGTATGTTGTAACATGGAGCACAAAGGGAGAAGCTAACCTCAAGCTCGACCTTGCAGGCGACCTCGAATATGAAGTACAGCTTGGCGGAGAAACAATTCCCTTCGAAAACGGAATTCTTCCTCTTGCAGGCAGACGCTATCTCAGCGGTGCTTCCAAGGATGCACTTGTAAAGGCATTTGAAAACGCTACAATGGCGTAAAAAATAATAACTTTTCCCTGTATTATAGGGTTAAAAAAGGAGATTCGTGCGAATCTCCTTTTTTTCGGTTTTAGTGCTTTGAGCCACAATAAATCCTTTATTAGAGAAAGAATAAAACATTATAGAGGTTAATATATAGAAATTTCAAACAAGAAAATTAAGATTACTATTAAAACGGGCTTGCTCCCCTTGGAATAGGGAAAACAAGCCCGTTATGTTTATTGTGAAAACGCAAGTCCGATATAATTCAAAATGGATATCGATCAATTAGCTCAATAGGAATATTATTCGCGAGCGAGGATTTTAAAAGGAAATTAAGCTTTAATCATTATTTTTGAACAAGAGGGCATTCAATCACACAACGATGCACAGTGGTGGGGCGATATGAAAGAATTCTGTCAGCTTTTTTCATAGCATCAGCCAGATTTTCTTCTGTAATTTCCTTTGGAACTTCAAAATTTGAATTTGATCCGGTGTATTTGTGTCCCTCTTCGCCACAAAGTGCATATTTTTTGGACCAATCACAAGCCTTGCCGTCAGTCGGAATCCACTTGTATTTTTTGCCGTTCAATTCAATAATAGTCATTTTATTTGCACGAAGTGCATTTGCAGGACAAGATTTAATGCAAATATCACAGTTTTCACAGCAAATATTTTCTTTACTTGCCTGAGCCTTAACGATTTCATCAAGTGGAGCATCGGTCACAATCGCTATGAAATCCTGACTGAAGTTGTGTTCCTCCGTATAACACATACCGTTCAGAGTCAATCGTCCGATACCTGCCTCAACTGCCTCTAATTGATTACAGAATGCATCCGGTAGAACCCCTCTCGGAGTTCCCATATCACCGCCAATACCCGTTAAATTATAGGTGGCAACAGCATGATATCCTTTCTTTTCAAGATATTTTTCAATCTTGAATGATGTATATGCAAGTTCAAAGGTGGTTTCATATTTTGAATACATATAAGGTCCAACTGCAAAAGCAGGGGGCTTAATAGTCATTTTTTGAACAATTTTAGGATAATGGATTCCTAACATAATGACATTTTTTGCGTTTTCAAGATGATCCTTTGTCTTATAAATCTTTCTGGTATAGCTTTTTGAATTCGGTTCAAAAATATGGAATCTTGGTGTTTTAGATACCATATCTATAATATTCTCACCGCCCTTAATGGGAATCAGTTCTTCTGCCAATTTATCAATACGCTCGGCAGGTACTACTGCATAAACGTTGCTTCCTTCTTCCTCCATCATATGGCAAAGATTTTCAGTTAAAGATAGATTTACATTATCAACCGGATCGTTAAGACCTAAATATTTGTAATTTGCCAGCGGAGCATTTGTCAGAAGAATTTCAGTTACTGTAATCTCGTCGTCTCTCTTCTCGATGCCTGCAGCCGACAAATATGCATCAATATTAACCTCGGGGCTGTTGAGGGTTTTATATCCGTAGTCGTCAATTATCCTTGCAGCGTCGAGGCGTGCGAATCCTGAGAAATGAGCCAGTGCTGTTTGTTCGGCGCTTATTGTTCCATAGCTTTCGTTTCCGTATCCGTTACGAGCATTTAATTTGTCGCCCTGAGCTTGAGATGTTTTTTTGCAGGAAATGGTCATAACAACTGCGCCGTTTGCATATTCGTATGCACTTCTTGCGTTAAGTGAATCTATGGTTTTGCGGTCTAAGAATACAACATTATCAATACTATATCGACCAACGAAATCAACAACATCATCATAAAGCTTTCTATGTACAGGTAAGTCAAGATTTGCTACACTGTGTTTGTTTCGCGCAGGCGCTGATGTGTGGGTTCCACCATCGCTTCTAAGATGCTTAGGCAGACAGTATTTTACACAGCAGCCCATTTCACCGCCACGCATACCATACTTGTCAATGTGCTCAAGTATAACCTTTTCATCAACAACATCAGGTATATCGAGGTCGAGGTCTAAATCAAAATGCTCTGCCCATGCACAACGCCAAAGATTTTTATTTGCAAATTTGAATGTTTTGTCTTCAACCTCAATTGTTTTAACTCCGTTGCATTCTTTTCTGTAAGCATCGGTGGGACAGTGCTTAATACATTCTCCGCACATATCACAAAGCTTTGTTTCGTCATACATAGGTGTGGGACATAACGGTGCATTTGTGATAATGGAAATAAATCTGTTTCTCGGTCCGTATTCTGGGGACATTGTAAGACCGTGCCAACCAAGTTGTCCGAGACCTGCGCAGGTTGCCGCATAAATATGTGACATATCCGGGGCAAATGTTGCGCTTAAACTTTCAAACGGACGGTAACGCCATATGTTAGAAGCCGCAATCGGAACTGCTTCATAACCAAGGCTGTCAAGATAGCGTGCTACTCTGAAGGCTATGTAATCAAGCTTTAGGTTCATAACATATTGAATAGAGTAAGGTCCTATAATTTGAGGATGCTCTTCTCCGCCGAGCTCGATCGCTTCATCAAGATGATGTATAGCACATACCACAACGCTTTGCGCAGTAGGTAAAATGCCTTGAGGACTCATCATAATAGGTGCATTTTTAAAACGTGAAATCGGAGCAATTCCAACAAGGTCAGCACCGATCGTATATGCACATTCTTTAACTTTGGCTGTAAGATTTGTGTTCATATTCTTACTCCTCCTTTATTATATAATCTTATTATATTATTTTTCACAGATATCTCAATATATATTTAAGTCAAAATAGTGGACTTTTCGCTCAAACAATGTTATAATTTAAAAAAATAGTATTGCCAATATAGGAGTAGCGATGATTTACGATTTTGATAATTTATCATTTCAAATACTTGGTGTTCTCAGCATTGATCATCAAAGGGGACTTTTTAATGTTAAAGGCAGACAGTATGCCGCTCTTGCGTATAGATTTTCAGGTACTGCAGAATTCAATTTTGACGGAAAGCTTATAACGTCAAATCCCGGCGATATTATTTTCATCCCCGAAGGCACATCATATGATGTGCGGCACTCCGGGGGGAATATGATAGTTATTCACTTTACCGATTGCAATTATCATGTGCCGGAGAATATATCACTCACAAATAAACTGTATATAGGAAATCTTTTTGCTGAGATACTGGAAAAATGGGAACACTGTCGTTCAATTCACGGAACAAAAGCCAAGGTTTACAATATTTTAGAATTATGTTATGAATTAAATGTAAGAGAGCATACCAATTCTTTAGCAGAAAATGCAAAACAACTGATTGATGAAAACTATTCAAATCCTGGTTTCAACATTGAAGTGCTTGCACAAAAGCTCTATACAAGTGCTCCTACGTTAAGAAGAAATTTTTCAGATAGATTTGGTATACCTCCCAAGCAATATCTTTTAAAAGTTCGATTGGATACTGCTGCGGCGTTTTTATCTCAGGATTTTTCTTCGGTGCTTGAAGCCTCTCGAAAAAGCGGTTTCAATGATGAACGTTATTTTTCTCGAATATTCAAAAAAAGATATGGAAAATCCCCATCAAATTTCAATAAGCAATAGTTTCTTAAAAAAAGAATTATAATCAGAAAATTATAATCTACGTTGAAAAACGTGCTTGTTTTCCCTAAAAAAAGGGAGAACAAGCACGTTATGTTTATCCCGAAGATGTTTACTCCATAGATTTTTTTATGATTGTAAAAGGCTTTTTGATAATCTATCAATTAACACAGTCTGAACATTACCGATTCGTGAGTGAGAATTTTAAAGCGTATTTCCTTGATATAGCCGTATTTGTCACAAACAGACACAAAGCTATGGTCGGATGAAATATTTTTAGTCGGATAATTGATTTTGATAATCGCTTCCCGCTGATCGATATTGCGATTATCATATGGAGAATAATCAATTGCAAGCAGCTGTGTGTTACCTTTTTCACTTTCAAAAAGAGTAACACCTACATTTTCTCCCAGGACAAGAGGTGAAGAAAGCTTTATCATTTCCTCCGTCAAGGTTTTTCTCAAAAGCGTACTTATATTGTTTTTGATTTTTCCTTCACGCCCCTCAAAGCATTCATGTCCTAATTTTGAAATCGGTGCATTAATGAGAAGAGCTCTTTCGTTTCTGAGCAGAACGGGAAGCCCACTTTCTGATGACATAATGACCTGTGCACTGTCAGCCTCATATTTGAACGTGGCAAGGTTTGGGTATATCAGCTCGTTTTCGTTGTCTGTGCAAAGCTCGGTTACTATTGCACTTTGGTTATTCTCCCTAACACCGAATATATCCTCAAGACCGCAAACGTCGCTTACTGCTATAAGAGATACACCGTTTTTATACAAGTGTCTTATCGCACTAATTGTTTCTTCGTTTGTGTATCTGAGAGTGGGAAGAACAAGCAAATCGCATTCGCTTTCGTGAACATCTGAAAGTGTTTCAAATTTTAGCGCAAACGGAGCATTGAGTCCCGCTTCTCTTGCACAGTCAAAAATATATCCGTGTCCCTGCTCACTAGTGTTTGAAAGAGTGGAGAATGAATGAAGCGTGAGATTTTCGTCACTGTAAACATCTTCACTGTCAAAATACTCTGTTATCATTGCCATTGTGCGTAATGGCTTGCAGGGCTTGTTGTCGATTACTGTTTTCCAATTTCTCGTTAGCACGTCTGCCACTTCAGGCTCGTGGTCTCTTCTGTGGAAACCGTAGGTAGTCCAATAGCGGTATCCGTCTTTGCTTCTGTGAGGCGTGTTGAAAACATATTCAAAAGCATGGGTGCTGTTAAAATACAAAGGAGTTTCATACTTGCCCATAGGGGCATGGGCAAATTTTACCGCTCCGTCAATGCATCCGCCATCACTTCCGCTGTACTGCTCTGGGTATATGACCAGATCGGGACAGTGGAGAAGAAGGGTCATAACGGCAAATGCACCGCGATACGTAGGATAAGCGCACGCGGAAGGGTAGTCCTCGAAAACAGCAAACCCTGTAAACACGTCTTTAGCCAGGGTATTATCGGGGTTATAACCGAATGCTCTTGCACTGTGATACGAGGAGGTACCCATAACGTATTGAAAGAAAGGTCCGTAAAACGCTCTCTTGAATTTTGGATTGACCTTTTTCAGCTCGTTATTTTGCTTTCTTATCATTTCAAGCATCTTTGCGTTAATGAAATCAAACCACTCTGTGTGGCAGGTTTCAAGCAGGCTTTTAAGCTCACGGTGTGCAAATGGAGGAAGTTGCGACGAGTCCTTTTGCGGCTGATATGTTATCATTTCTGCAAAATGAGGATTCTTTTCTAAAAATTCGTGAAGTATATCTCTAAATTTAGTATTCTGATATGCTCCTGTCAGGTAGGTAGCAGCACGTGGGTAGAATTTATTCTCCAGATATACGTTAAGATAATCTGCGTTTTTTAAGGTCTCCATATGCTTGTTTAAGCTACTGTCAGGACAGGTCCTGTTGACGATCCAGGCGTACCATTCTCTTCCAAAAATTGGGAGAAGTTCCCATATTTTTTGTTCTCTTGCTTCAATCGGCGTATTGGTAACGCAGGATATAAAGTGTATCTCATCGCAGGAGGGCTTGGGGTTCCATAGATCAAAGGTGTTACTTTTCAGCCATTTCTGTTCATTAGGCATCGAGAAGGTAAAGGGGAGTCTGCTTGCCATCGCAGGAGAAATGTGTGCATCCTTGTCAAATACCTCAAATACCTTGTTGAAGCGTTTATATACACCGTCTCCGTAATAAATGGTGAAAACAACCCGATATACACCAAGAGGCAAAGGTGGATTTTCAACTGTTGCGGAGAGCTCACGGTAGCCGTAATTCCAATCGCTTACGGCGATATTCGGGATCAGCCTTGCAAGGCATTCACTGTCATATATGTCTCGGATTTCCGCCTCAGTTCTGAAATACTCTGTCTCAAGCTTTGTCTTTAATGACATTGTGAGGGAAATCGCTTCGTTTACGTGAAAATAATGATTGACTGCAAGATGTTGAAGTACCTCTTCACGGCGATATGCGTTTTGAGGAATCAACGTTGTTGCATACTTGTCGGCAGGCGAGTGTAGCTCAAAAACACTTTCCGTAAGCTTTTCGCCTTGGTATACAAGCGCTCCGTTTTTATCAAATATAAACTCACTCGGTCCGCCCGATTGAGCAAGATATCCGATACAACTCATTTTCTCATATCCGAAGGAAACGGTCGTATCCTCGGCAACTTCTTTTTCGTCTATAGGAAAAATTGCGCAAATGGGGAACTTCGGATGATTGAAATATTCCTTCAAGCAGTCCCAGCAAATATTGGGATCGCATATTATTTTTGTTCCGTGGTATAAATTGAATTCTTTTTTCTTTTCACCGTTTCTCAAAATAACAAAGGGAGATGTAATACTGTCTTGTTCTGCAATATATTGATACGGACGGTCACTTTTGTTTAATTCTCTTGTTGCAGTACCTCCGTCCAGCGTTACGGTCAGATAACATTGCTCACCGATTTTTTTGGCACTGTAAGTGAACTCGTAAGGAACATCGCCACCTTCACGAAGCGGAATTCTAACCTTACGCTCGGGAAGTATTATTTGCTCGGAAAATTCTTCCTCGGATGAAACGAATATTTCTTTAATTATCCATTCACCGACAAAGTTTTTTCGTTCCAATGCAATGCTACCGCTTACGGGAACAATGTCGAAGGAAAATTCGCGCTCATTGATGCAACCAATCAAACCGTCTTTGCCGACCTTCATCGAAGCTTTTATGCTTTCGTTTTCTTCTATATAGAAATCGTTGAGAACCTTACTCTCTCCGACTTGTGTAATCTGCATGCGATCGACCTTGACCAGAGAAACCGTCATAATACCCATTAAATTATATTCAAAACGTAATCCGTTACCGCATCGGCTTCGTGTATCATAGCCGAAGAAAATGTATGTACAGGGCTTGAATTCCTTTAAATAAGTGTAGCTGAAGGTAAACTCTAAATTAAATTCCCTTAAAAGCGGTGTTCTTAATATCCATCTGTTGCCGATGGACTTCAGTACAAAACCGCGTTCATCAACTGCGGCGTGAAGATTCTGGGTTGCAGAATGCCTTTCAACATGAAATGAGTGGGGAATAAAATTGTCATCATAAAGATTAAAAGCATCAGACAAGTAATACATATAAAATCCCTCCTATACACGGCTATTATATCATAAAAAATTCACTTAATATATGGAAAATTCCCTTTTACATATAGAAATTTCCCTTTGGTCAGTAAAAAGCATTTGAAAAAATAATGAGTGTGTAACATATTGCCACAGTGAAATAAATTTAAACTTCGCGAATTATTTCCGTGAATATTGTTGCTTTATGTATCTTATTATGTTATACTTTTGCTATGCTATATTATATTGTTTTAGTTGTAAGGTGATTGTAAGTTATGACGAAGTGATATTGAAGAGAATTATCGAGGTATACCTATGATTATTGAACTTGGACAATGCAAGGATAAGAAGAAAATAGCAAAGATTGACAGCCACATAGCGCCACCGCGCTTAGGTGAGTGTATTTGGAACGGTCAAGTTTATGTGCTGAAAGACGATTCTATAAAAAACGGCGGACAGAATCATCGTTTAAAAGATCCTGTCGTAGGAGTTTTGCGTTATAGTCTTTTTTGGCAGACCATACCTTTTCTTGATCTTTTATGCATCGATGAAGCATATAGGAATTGCGGTTTTGGCACAAAAATGATGAGCAAATGGGAAGAAACGATGTCAATAATGGGATATAAGTATGTAATGACGAGCACACAGGCTGACGAAGATGCTTGGAAATTCTATGAGAAGCTCGGTTATTACAAAGTCGGCGGATTCTTTCCTCCCGAACAGGAGGCTGAAGAATGGATCTATATGAAGAAATTAGGTGAATAAAATGACAAACTACGAAACCGAAGCTCGCTCCCGCTGGGGCAACACCGATGCCTACCGTGAGCACGAGCAGAAAACAAAGAATTACGCAAAGGAAAAATGGGCAGAGGCAAACGAAGGACTCTTGGCTATCTTTGCCGAGTTTGCTGCATGCAAGAATAGGGGCATGAGTTCTGATTCCGATGAGGCGCTGGCACTCGTTAACAACCTTCAATCGCACATTACAGAGAACTACTACACCTGCACCGACGAGATTCTCGCAGGGCTTGGCAAGATGTATGTCGCCGATGAGCGATTCAAGAAGAACATCGACAAGTATGGTGATGGAACTGCTGAATATGTTTCACAAGCAATAGATTTATTCTGTCATGAGAAGTGATACAGTGAAAGAACCAATGAACGACCGAGGAAAGCTGTTTATCGTCTCATGAAGTTTCATTGTAATGGGATTTTGATATGAAAGAGGAAATATTATGACTGAGCTTGAAAAGATTGAATATGCTAAATCATTTATCGATAAATTAGCCAACGGAATTAATCCTTTGGACGATTCTCCGATTCCGGATAACGACATCGCAAATAATGTCAGACTGTCAAGATGCTTTTTTTATGTCTCGGATATTCTTCGTCAAGTGGTTGAAAACGGTGGAGTGCATCCCATAAAGACAGCGAAACGAGGAAAAAAAGAGTTTGCTCTGACGGATGAAGAGCGGGAAAGAATCCAAATTTCCGATATTCCGTTATCTGTAAGTGAAATATCAAATCATCTAAACACTTTGATAGAATTAGAAACTACCAAAAAGATATCGGCTACTTCAATTAATAATTGGCTCTTGAGTCTACAATTGTTAGAGGCCGTTGTACAGCCAAACGGTAAAACAAAAAAGTTGCCTACAGAGCAAGGAAAAGAGCTTGGGATTTTTACCGAAGAAAGAACAGGTCAATATGGAACATATATATCGGTTTTATTTTCATCAGCCGCACAGCAGTTCATATATGATAACATAGATGCTATTATTAACTTTAAAAATGAAAACAGAAGTGAATCAAAATAACCTTATGAAAATTAAATGATACGTTAAATAGAAAAACGGAGAATAATGTGAAAAAAATTGTTTTACTTTTGGTGATGGTTCTCACGCTTGCTTTTGCTTTATCTTACGGCGTGTTCGCACAGCTTAATGATGCTGATACGGACACGAGTAACTCGGAGAATGGGCTTGTACCTCAGGATGACAATATGCCAACATCTCTGAGTGGAGATGGTGAAATAGTCGTGCTTCTGAACGGCTCTCCCGTTGTATTTGATGTAAAGCCATATGTGGCTGAGGGAACGACACTTGTGCCAGTTCGTGCTATTTTTGAAGCTCTTGGAGCAACGGTTGAATGGGACGAAAAAGCAAAAACTGTTATATCTCGAATGGCAGATAAAACAGTAAAGCTTTCAATTGACAGCAAGATAATGTATGTTAATGACAAGGCAGTAGCGCTTACATATCCCGCTGTGATTATGAATGGAAGAACACTTGTCCCTGTACGTGCTATAAGTGAGTCTTTCGGATGTATTGTGGGTTGGGACGGAAAATTTCTTCAGGTTTCAATTATATCCGATACATACAATTATTGTATGCTATATGCAGTTGATGAAAGAGCCAAGAGCTTTCATCGTGATTTAGTGCCTGCCCAACTTACTGTAGGTTGGTATGAATCCCCCGTACAGATGCTTTACGCACCCGGAAAGAGCAAGGTGTTCAAAAAATCGGAAGTGTCGGCTCAGCTTAAGGTAGGTTGGTATGAAGAACCTCTTGTATTACTCTATGCCCCGGGCAAAAGTAAGTATTTCCCACAGTCGAATGTTGCCGCCCAGCTTGAGGCAGGATGGTGCGATGAACCTCTTGTATTGCTCTATGCCCTGGGTAAAAGTAAGTACTTTCCACAGTCGAAGGTTGCTACTCTACTTGAGGCGGGATGGTATGAAAAACCTTCAAAACCAATTAAAATTTGTATTGACGCAGGCCATTATGCAAGTTGGAATCGAAGTGCTGTGTACCCGTCATATTCCGAGTCTGTCATGACATGGGAGCTTCACCTTTTGTTGAAGGAAGAGCTTGAAGCATACGGATTTGAGGTTATCACTACAAGGTCAAATAAGAATGTAGATTTACCGCTTGAAGAAAGAGGTAAAAAATCCCAAGGCTGTGACTTGTTTATATCCTTGCATTCAAATGCATGCAGTGACACGAGCGTCGACGAAGCTGTTATTATTCCGTTCCAGGATTTATCATGGACGGACATTGATGATAAGTCAAGGGCAATCGGGGAAAAACTCGGTGCTTGTATCAAGGATGTCATGCAGTTATCGAATTACAAAATATATATTTGCATAGACGAAGAGGACAGAGACGAAAACGGATTACTCGACGATGAGTATTACAGTGTTCTCCATGGTGCAAGAAACGTTGGTACACCCGGCGTTATCCTCGAACACGGGTTTCATACAAACATCAGGTGCGCGAAGTGGCTATCGGAGCGCAGTAACCTTGAAATTTTAGCAAAGGCTGAAGCGAAAGTCATTGCCGAGTTTTTCGGCGTTAAAAAGGTTACAGAGTAATGGTATAAATGAATATAAAACTTAAAATGCAACCAACCTGTGTAAGATTGTTGATATTTATATCTTGTTATGATATACTTCAAGTGTATTATATTTATTACTAAACAATTTGAGACAGGACGAAAGGAGAAACTTAAATGATAAAAACAGTAGGAAGGAAATTCAGAAGAGCATTACATTTTGACTTTCATACTTCACCCGGTATCGAAAACATTCTTGAAAATTTTGATGCAGAGCATTTTGCGAAACAGATGGCTGACTCACATGTGGAATATGTGAATCTGGCAGCTCGATGCAATATGGGATTTAGCTACTATAACACAAAGGTCGGAAAGAAGTATCCGGGACTTGGCAACCGTGACGTCTTTGATGAAATGATAAAGGCTTGTCATAAGCGAGGAATCGGCGTGACTGCCTATATTAACGTCAGCCTAGATCACGATTTTGCCGCAGACAACCTCGGATGGCTTAAAGTAAGCCGTGACGGACGAATTTATGCAGATAACAAGAAGAGCAATTTCTTCCGTATGATGTGCTATAATTCACCTTACAGAGCCCACTTTTTAGAGGAAATTCGAGAGATATGTCAGTATGATATCGATGGTATATTTTGCGATTGCTTTCAGCTGAGCGAGTGCTTTTGTCCGGTATGTATGGCGGATATGGCAAAGCGCGGTGTAAATGTTCAGGACAATGCCGCAGTGCTTGAATATCAGAATAAGGTGCGCATTGAATTTGCAAACGAGATATACGATGCGGCAGGGGACAAGAAGGGAAAAATTAAATTCTATTTTAACAGTATGTCTTGGACTCTTGATATCCAGACTCACGCCGAAATAGAGTGTCTTACCAGTTCACCGTCTTGGGGCTTTGATTGCTTCGATTCACTGGCGGCATATTCAAGGACAATGTATGAGGACCGTGTCTATATGAGCGGCAGATTCCAAAATTCCTGGGGAGATTTTGGCGGAATAAAAACACTTACCTCAATGCAAAACGATCTTTACGATGCAATGATGAACAGCTTCGCCATCTCCTACGGTGACCATCTGCATCCCGTGGACGGATTCGAGAATGAGGTGGCATCACGAATCAAGCAGGTTATGGAGGAAAAGATTGCCTATGAGCCCTATACCGAGGATTCCGACAACGTGGTTGAAATAGGCGTGATCGTACGCTCGAATGACTTTAACCGTGGAGTTCCGTATTTTACCAAGGGCGCAGTGCGTATGCTTAAGGAGTTGAAGCTCACCTATAACATATATGACGAAAACGGACACTTTGAGGATGACAACGTCAAGCTGCTGATTCTTGAGGATATGGCGGACTACGGTGACGTATTCAAAGCACGATTACTTGATTTTTGTGCTAAGGGCGGACGCGTGATTTTTACAGGCAACGCGATTGAGCTTGGTAAAGAACTCGGACTTCTTGATTTTATTGAGCTGGTAGGTAACGATCCACGCGATAATGCTTACTACACGGTAGATGGAAGCAATATGCGTTGGGCGATGTACGATCCCTCCAAGGTAATTAAAAATCAAAATGGTACGGAGGTTGCCCGTTATGTCAGCAACGTTTTGAATTTCACTTGGGATGGCAGACAGTCCTGCTATTACAGACCTCAGGGAGAGGCTACCGAGTATAGTGCCGCTGTTGTTAAGGATAATGTTGCTTGTGTGTGCTTTAACGTATTCAAGGCATATGCCGACAATTTCTTGATTGAGCACAGAGACTTGATAAAGAGTCTTATCGATTTGCTGCTGCCGAGTAAATTGGTAGAAGCACCGCTTATGCCCAAAACGGCAACCGTCGCTCTTACCAAAAATGCCGAGCACACCGTCCTTCACGTTAAGGCTACTTACCCCGAGCACAAGATGAGCCGCGGTATAATTGAGGAGCACGTATATATGAAGAGCAATCCCGTTTCCGTTGATGGTGAATACGAGGTATATCTGCTGCCGGAAATGAAAAAGACAGACAGCCGAATTGAAAACGGCAGAACGTTATTCGAAACAGGCGATTTCTTAGGCTACAGAGCGTTTTTGCTGAAGTAAAAAGCGGTCAGTGACTTCTAACGCTGTGAGTGAAGCAAGTAAGTGCGATGCTCACCACATTCACTCTGTGTAATTTTAAACAATGCATATGCGGCTCTGTCGCTGCCTTTATGTAATTTTCTATGTAATAAAAAACGAAAACCGTCGCAAATGCGACGGTTTTTGACTTAGCGGAGGGGATTTCATTGCAGATGTATTTATCGGTATTATTCCGTTGTCGGTGTTTTTGCTTTGAATTTTATTTATCTAAAAACAAGCGAAACATACTCTTGCACAGCAAATTGCGTAACACCCATCAAAAACCTGCGTAGCAGGGAAGAGAAAAGAGCATTTTAAATTAAGTTATAAAACTGCTTAAAATGCTCTAATTTTATCTGTATGCAAAGCAAAAAGTTGTTTTTGCCTGTTTTGGTATAACAATGAATTTAAGTGTCAGCAAACCGTGACCTTAAGAACAGTCATATCGCATACCGGGATGTGGTTGATTTTTCCGTAAAGAATATCGCATTTGCTATGTGCTTTTATATCAAGCTTGGGGTCAACGTCTTTTCCCGAATAGTTTATTGCAATAACAATGCATTCCTTGTCATTTAACCAGTGAGTTGTTACGCCCACGTCGGGAATGGGACTCTTGGCAAACTTGTTTGCTATAGTATCTTCAGCACATTTAGCGTATATTTTGTAGTAAGGATATTTTTCTGCATCACGAAGATAATCCTCAGATTCTGCAAGCATTCTTTCCATCGGGAACGCAAGGTAATAGATATAGCCCTTGCCGTACTTGTTACGGGAGAAAACGACGTTTCCATTGTCGTCTTTTGCAAGAACCTCGGCAGTATTTGCACGCATAATATATTCTTTTTCGTAACGAATGGGAAGAACGTCGCCGTCAAAGTCAACGTTTATTGTCTTAGTGTTATTTTGCAAACCGTAACTTATCAGACCGAGAGTCAGTTCGTTTTGTGAAAGCATTCCCGAGCCCACGGTAAAGAGCACCGATGCACCGTTCGTTGCCTTCTCCATTAATGCGTCATAGCAAACAATATCATAGCAGTCCCAACCGTCAATACAAGGAGCAATGTAAAGCGCCGCATCAGGCAACTCATGTTGATGGTAACGGTAGGTAAGCTCGAGACCTGCTTGTTTACAAAGCATATAGGGAACCTGTACTGATGCACAAAGAGATAAACCGTATTTTTCCCTTCTTGTTATGCAAACTGCATCGTATTTCTTTTTCGGTAATTCATCAAACGGCATTGAAGAAAGCACGTCCTGACATTCCTTCATCTGTAATGCCACAGGCTTGGGTGACAGATCCTCGTAAAGGAGTCCAAGCTCTCGTTCTATCATACTCCACATATAGGGCGGGTAGGTCAGGTGCAACTGCTCGTGAGCGCACCACCAGAGATACCCCTGTGAGCCGTTTGCCCATCCGGAATAGATGCACAGCTTAGCGAACTGCGCAACCATACCCTTGTTTCCAATCATGCCATTGAACGTACCTGTCTCCTGAACCAATGCAGGCTTTCCACTGACACCGCTGTAATATTCTACCATTTCGGTGGTGACGTAGCTTGTCCTTGGTCCGGTAATAACGTCTCTGTCGCCGTTTACGGTAGGCGAAGGATAGGGGTGAGGAGTAAGCATATCGCAGATCTCACCCTGCTGACGAATATTCCAGATACCCTCCGAGTAAATTCCGTGCAGACCCGAATGTATCATTCTCGTTGGATCCTCACTTCGGATCGCGTTGGCTATCGAAGCGGTCCAGACGTACGCTTCCTCCTCGCACGCGGCATTCGAAAGGTTGTTGCACTCGTTTCCCAGATCCCAGTGTTCAATAACGTCACTGTCCTTAAACCGTCTTACAAAGCCCTTGACAAATTTAATTTCCAGCTTGAGTGCTTCGGGATCGCTTATAAGATTTTTATCGTAAAGCGCGGGAGGAGTAAACGTTCTTCCGCTCATCCATCCCGTAAGTACTGCTACGATTACCTTCATTCCGTGCTTCTTTACGTAGCCGAGAAATTCCTCGAAATGACTCATACAAGCTTCGTCAAGACCAAACTCATCACTCATAAGTTCTTCGCCGTGAAGTCTGTATTCTCTTCTGGTATTGCATACTCCGAAAACAGGAACTAAGGGCTGAAAGTCTCTCCAGTTCGGAAAAACTCTCATATATTTTACGCCGTACTTAGCAAGCTCCTCAAGATCCTTGTCTACGCTTTGGCCGTCCCAATATTTCCACATTTCTGTACCGTACTTTGAGCCCCAATAGTTGCATCCTATCATGTAATTCATACTTTTACCTCGATATGTTTATTTTATTAGATCACTTGATTGAAAATTTCTGCTTATTTTATAGTTTTGAGAAAGGTTTCTTACTTTTTTGACGTATTTACTATCCAAAGAAATACTTTTCCGCTTCGGCACACAGATAATGGTAAACCGGCAGGTGTAGCTCCTGTACCTTGTAGGTCTCGTGCTCCGGTACTCTTATCGTTACGTCTGACAGCTCGGACATGAGACTTTCTTTTTCTCCCGTCAAGGATATTACGGGGATCCCTATCGCCTTAGCCGTTTTAACTGCATTTACCACGTTCCCTGAGTTTCCCGAGGTGGACAGAGCAACGAGAAGGTCGTTTTCTCTTGCGTATGCATATACGAGCTGAGCGTACATCATTGACGGGTCAACGTCGTTTGCAAAAGCCGTAAGTATTCCTGATTGACTCACAAGTGAGATCGCAGGCAATCCCACCTGAAGCTTCTCGCGAAGCTCATTGGGAATTCTTTCGTCGCTGACCTCTCTCTTCATCATAAAGCCCTTCAGCAGCTCACCCGCTATGTGCTCGCAATCGGCTGCCGAGCCGCCGTTTCCGCAAAGCAGAATTTTTCCGCCGTTTTCATATGTATCTATTATCAGATCAAGTGCTTTTCCTATACTTTCCGCGCATTCTTTCAGCTGAGGATATCTTTTAATAAGCTCCATTTACGCCTCCATTGCCACACAAAGTGCGGCTATATCTCCTGTATTTTCTCCAAGCTCGGCGGGCACTATAGGACATTGATTCAACGCCTCTCTTGCCACCGCTTCCTCCATTGCCTCTCGGAGAAGCGACTCTGCTTTCGGGAAGATTCCGCCGATAACTATTTTGTCCGGGTCGAGTATGTCCATGAGAACAGACAAGCCTTCGCCTAGTTTTCTGCCTGATTCCCGATAGAGCTCAATCGCATCTGAGTACCCTGACGTAGCGCGCTCTGCGATTCCCTTTGCAGTACAGTTGCTTTCCCAGGAAACCGTTTTACCGCGTTGCTTTGCCTCTTCTGCTCTTATTCTGCCAAGCCCCGCAATTCCCCCACCCGAGGCAAAGCCCTCGAATGAGCCTGCCTTGCCGTAGCCCACAGGTCCGTAACCCGCAAGTCGTATGTGACCCGCTTCACCAGCCATTCCGTGAGAGCCCGAGTACAGCCGTCCGTTTATTATAAGCCCTGCACCGAGCCCCGTTCCAAAGGTGAGAAATATCATATTTTCGCACCCGCGGCCTGCTCCGTAGCGCCATTCTGCCAAGGCGCAGGCATCGGCATCGTTACAAAGCTTCACACTTCCGTTATATCGGTCGGTGAGAATCCTTACTATTTCAACGTTGTCCCATCCTCTCAGATTGGGAGGGGAGAGAATAACTCCGCTTTTCGAGTCAAGCGGTCCGCCGCAGGAAATGCCGATCTTAGAAAAATCATCTGTCATTTCCTCGGCTAGAGTACACATTTTATCTATCATACTTTCGGGAGAGACAGAAAAGTCGGTAGGTGTTACTGTTTTGTTGGTTATCTTTATACCTTCCTCTGTGATCTCTCCCACGCTTACGGCACATTTTGTGCCTCCTATATCAAAGCCTATCATATTTCCTCCAAGACTTCAAGGTTCTTTTTATATATATCAAGCTCATGCCCTTCTCCGATTGACGTGACAAAATGTTTTTTACCATTTTCATCCCCGCTCCATTCTATAACGTAGAAATGTCCCTTTTCGTCGGGAAGGGATTCTAACCTCAAATTGCTGTTAACTAACACCTTGACACAGGTGGCATCGTTGTCATTCTCATTTTTTACAATGGCAAGCATCCAGCTTTTCAGTATCTTTTCCATAGTATCGCTCCTTTTCCTTATAGTACAACGGAAGCAGAGCTCGATACAACGAATATTTTTATAATTTGACGCAATATTTAAAGATATTTATTGATAATATTTAAATACTATGGTAAAATAGGTCGAGGTGATAAGAATGAGCCAAGCCTACCCCAAGCTTTCAGCCAAGCATTTTTTAAGAAGCAGAGAGCATTTTTTTGCAGAAAAAAAGACAGCAGTCGCCTTTCCGCTGCACTCACACGATTACTTTGAGCTTGAGCTGGTGTTGGAGGGAAACGGAACGCAGATACTCAACGGAAAAGAGTACGGAATCAACCGTGGAAGCCTTTATTTGCTGACGCCGTCCGACTTTCACAGAGTAAATATAAGTGAAGAAAACACAGTATGGAATCTCGCCTTTGACGGCGGTTTACTGTCGGCTGATATCAAGGAAAAGGTGTTTTCTTTAAAGGACAAGCTTCGTCAGCTCACAGAAGAGGAGACCGCAAGAGCAGACAGAGTTATGTCTGTACTTGCCGATGAAACGGATGACAGAGAAAGGGTAGCACCTCTTTTCGAGTACCTCCTTGGGTTTATATTGCCAGACGGGAAGAGCGTTGAGATGGGACATATCCGCCGCGCTGTGATCTTTATAGAGACGTATTTCAGAGAGAGTCCATCACTGAAGAGGACGGCAAGAGAGGTGGGACTCAGCACTGCATACTTTGGAAATTTGTTTAAGAAAACTGTAGGCGAAACATACGTTTCCTATTTGAACCGTTGCAAGATAAACTGCGCCAAGATGCTTCTTGAAAACGGAAAAACAGTAACCGAAACCTGCTTTGAATCGGGCTTCGGCTCACTTTCGGGGTTCCTTTATACATTCAGAAAAGAAGTTGGTACATCTCCCGAAACGTATAGGGAAATTCATTTGAAAAAGGGAAAAATATAGTTGCAGAACAAATTTTAACTCTGTGCAATATGTAGATGAAGCCTACAGAAACCGTGGGTCGAGAAGCTCGGTTATCACAAAGTCGACGGATCTTTTCTCCCGAACAAGAGGCTGAAGAATGGATGTATATAAAAGGATTGGGTAAGTAAAATGACAAACTACGAAACCGAAGCTCGCTCCCGTTGGGGCAACACCGATGCTTACCGTGAGCACGAGCAAAAAACAAAGAATTACACAAAGAAAAAATGGGCAGAGGCAAACGATGGCTTAATGGCAATATTTGCCGAGTTTGCCGCGTGCAAGGATAGTGGAGCAAGTGCCGATTCTGCCGAAGCAAAAGAGCTTGTAATCAAGCTTCAACACCACATCACCGAGAACTACTACACCTGCACCGACGAGACACTCGTAGGGCTTGGAAAGATGTATGTTGCCGACGAACGGTTCAAGAAGAATATTGATAAATACGGCGAGGGAACTGTGGATTTTGCTGCAGAGGCCATCGCGGTGTATTGCAGAAAGGTATAATCATGGCATTTAAACTGATCAATATCGAAAATTGGGAACGTAGAGAGTTCTACGAGCACTTCATATCAACACACAAAAAAATAAAACCGAATGGAAAAATCCATTCGGTTTTATTTGGTCTGAGTGACAAGACTTGAACTCTGCGCGACCCTTCCGAAAATAAGTCGCCTTGTGCGCAAATCATAGATTTGCTTCAAGAACTCCCTATTTTCGTTACCAAACGAACAAAAACAATTCACCGGATTGTTTTTCTCCGTTTGTCCCAACCACCCCACAAAACGCTTGGCGTTTTGATGTGGCGGCAGGGAATAGACAGCAAGCTCAAATTCATAACATCAAAACAAAAAAGCAGACACACAAACGTGTATCTGCTTTTTGTGGTCTGAGTGACAAGACTTGAACTTGCGGCCTCTACCACCCCAAGGTAGCGCGCTACCAAACTGCGCCACACCCAGACATTGAGTTGTCTCTTGACAACGTGTAGATTATAGCAGATTGTGTCTAAAATGTCAATACCAAAATCAAATTTTTTTAAACTTTTTTCAAAAAATTATTTTGTTAATTTAAAAGCGGTTAAAAGTTCTCGCCTGGATAGAATTTTTAATTCACTCATGTCAAAATACTCGGAACATTTTTCTATGTCACCGAATGACAAAGGGGATTTTATATCGTTTAAATACCCTTTATTTTTGCACCAATTTAAAGCAGCTGAGTAGTGTGATTTTGAAGATATTTTTCCCTCACTTATTTCTTTGATGCGCTCATCACAAGAAACTTCTTTTGGAGCAATAAGCATAGCAAGCTCACCTTTGCTCATTTTAACATCGGGGCGTAGAGTGTTATCATTGAAAGCTATTGCGTGTTTTTCGGCTAAGGCACTGAAAATCTCATAGTCCGGGTCATCACGCCCTACGTCCGAAAATTTGGATTCTTCTAACAATTCGCTTACCGTTACTACTTTATAACCATATTTTTCAAGAATTTCAAGCTGTGCTTTCAGTCCATATTTTACAGGTGCACGGAGTGACATATTGTAACCGTCTTTTTGAAAAATAATCTGTCCGCAAAGCGCGTCTGGATTCTCTGCAAGAGCTTTCTCAAGAGGAAATGTCATTGCTTTAATTTCTTCTTCTTCACTTTGACAGGGGAGCCAGCCTGCACCGTCAAAGGATGCGGCGAGATAGTTATATCCTATTTTTGAGTAAATGTCATATGATGAAAAACCGCCTTTGATTTTATCGACGTAATGAGGCGGACGTGAAAACTTCATGGCATAGTTGAAATTATCAAATAAATATTTATGAAGCTTATTAACGTCATCATACACCTCATCAAAGCTGTTGAGAGTATGTCTTTTTGAATATATTATGTTCTTTTTACCAAACAAAATATGCGAAAAGGTATGATTTGTAATTTCGTGTCCCGAATCAATAATCTTTTTTATCAGATCATGGCAGTTGACTGCACCTGCATTTTTATCGCCTTCAAATTTTGGATAATGGTCATATGCCGTGCCGCTCCAACTTGGTGTTCCAAGTTTTCCGGGAACATCCGGGTAGTTTTCTTCGGTTGTTCCTATTATATCAAATGTGCCTTTAGCATTATAACTGTTTAATATGTCAATTATAGTATTTGTTATATCGCTGTCATAGGTAGGGCCGTCGTCAAATGTCATTGCACAAATACGTTTATTCGTTTTAACACGTTCAATTCGTCTGCAATAAGACACATAGGGCACTGCTTTTTTCTTTAATTTGCGCTTTATTGCTTTTGCAAATTTTATTATATCAACTTTGCTCATTAATTTACCTTCTTTTTCTGAATATATCGTATAAAGATGGAAGCGGGTCCTTAATTGAAAAAATCGCATTTGGAATAAACGGATTTATTGCACTAAAAAATGCTCCGCATGCTTTTTTAATTTTCTTTGCTTTTATATAAGAGATTACTGATGCAAAAATATTCGGTATAAATTTTATCTTTCTGTTCTTGTACGTTGGCGAGAATTTGTAATCTCTTCCTCTTGCGCCGGCAAGGTAAGCAAGTAAAAAGTCGGAATTACATTTATAAGTTGCGCCAAAGCTACCCCATATACGAGGATTTATCTCAAGAAAATAATATTCACCGTCTCTTAATTTGAATTCAGCCATCGCAATTCCGACAAAGCCTTCGTTTTTAAGTAATTCTGATACTTTTCTTATGATAGTTTCATCATAAAACGTTCGTAACATACTTGAAGGACCGCCGGAAGCGGGATATTCATAAATCCTTTTGTGACAAAATGCGGACAGTGCATTACCGTCTTTTCCTATGACTAAAGATACTCCGACTCCTTCGCCGTCTATATATTCCTCCACTAATGGATTTTTATCATATTTTAAAAAGCGCTCTTTAGCTTTGCACAATTCTTCCTCGTTTTTGACGATTACATATCGTTCGGATGCTTTGAGACCGAATTTTTCGCCGCAATATGGTTTTACAACCTTCGGGTATGATCCATTGTCTGTCGGAATTGATATACCGCTATTTTCTGCAGCTTTCTTTGCGTGATTTTTATTATTTAAATTATCTAAAACACTTTTTTCCGAAACGCAAAAATCAGCAACTTTTTCAAATTTCTCAGTGTTTTTGGAAATTATGTCAAGAGTAAAAACACCAATAGGAAGTATTACAGGTCTGTCATACTTTTTACAAATTTCGATTAGCTCATCGCAATACTTTTGCGAGTCGGAAGAAAGTATAAATTTATCTTTTATAAATTTGGAACGAAAAGCTGGAGGGGTAGGAGCTTTATCCGTAGTTACAGCTAATATGTCTTCGCCGATTTTATTTAGTGTATATATAGCCGCTATTGCACTTCGGTACATGCAATCTGTGATAATAACCATTAAATTCACCCCTTTCATCAAATTATAACACAGCAAAATCAAAAGGTCAATGAATTATTTAAAACTAATACCCATAAAGCACATATATTTACAATCAACATAAGTGCATTGGCAATATCCGATATATCTAGAATAAAACCGTCTCTAACAAAAGATGATAAGAATATTACAATAGCAAATATAACACAGTATAATTTTGTTGTAGTTTTACTTTTACAAATATATTTTACTGCACATACCCCGTTGTAGTACCAGCAAATTATACTCGCGAATCCAAAAA
Organism: Oscillospiraceae bacterium; assembly: GCA_015064635.1. Taxonomy (GTDB): domain Bacteria; phylum Bacillota; class Clostridia; order Oscillospirales; family SIG627; genus RGIG6353. The sequence continues at coordinate 7,217 of SVRV01000027.1, read as the reverse complement.
TAAGCATTGAAAAACCAAATACAGCTTCCCCCAAAGCACCAAAAGACAGCCTGAAGACGCCACGTGTAATGTACGACTCGGGGAGGTGAATTACTTGCTTTTCGGATACAATAATTGCAAGCGCCGTCATTATGCATATCATACAGTCTATTAAAACCTCTATAACCGCCCACTTAGCTTGTTCTTTTGGCTCGGAATAACTTTCCGTATGGGAAAATCCGGCACTTCCAAGCCCTGCTTCGGAAGAAAATACTGCTTTTGAAAATCCTTTTGTTATCCCATCTTTTATCAATGCCCACTTAAAGCCGGCTGCAATTCCCGAGCCGTTTAAAATAGTTTTAATTGCTTCATGTAAATAAATTCTATGGCGAAAAAGGATTGCGAAAAGCATAAGAATGTAAAGCAAAGATGCGAGCGGGACTGCAAATTCAGAAAATTTTCTTATCTTTTCTATACCGTCTTTTGCGACACAAAGAAAAAATAACACAAAAATTAGCGCAATTGTTTTTTGATTAAAAGGAATAATACCTTGTACTGCCGTTGTTGCAGACATTGTTTGTGCCATATTTCCCATGCCAAGAGATACACATATGCACATAATAGCGTAAATATGCGAGAGAATTTTTGAACCTATTCCTTTTTCTATGTACATAATCGGACCATTATAAATCATTGATAAATATACTTCTGCATATTTTATTGCCATGCCGATGAAGCCTGCTATTGCCATCCAGAACACTGCCCCTGCACCACCTTCGGTTATGGCCCCGGCAACACCAATAGCGTTTCCGACGCCTATTGTACCTCCGAGTGATGTGCACATAAGACTGAAGGCTCTTTTGTTATTTTTAATAGAAAATACAGTGTCGCTTAGAATTTTCGGTAACTTTATTACCGTGTAAAAATGGGTTTTGACTATAATAAACAAGCCTAGCAGCAAAATATTTATTACAGTTAAGGGGCTCCAGAGCACATTTTTTATAAGTTCTATCATATTTCCACCAAAAAATTAAAAATATGCTTAACAAAATCAAATATTTGTGGTATACTGTTACAAAGACAAAGTATAAAGTCGAAAGGATTAGTAAAATGCCAAACGAAATTTATTTCAGAACTTCCTTTTCAGGATACAACAAAAGCGATGTAATAAGCTTTATAGAAAAACTCAACAGAGAACAAGTTGAACGTGTTAACAGTTTAAATGACACTATTAGAAAGTCTCAGGAAGAAACCAAGCATTTGAGCGATGAGCTTGAAAATGCTCAAAAGCGCTGTGCTCAACTTGAGGAAGAAGTAAAGCAGCTTATTGCTGATAGATCTGCCAATGAAGAGAAAGCGCAAAAGTATGAAACTATGCAGGGTACATATGCGGACATAATGCTTGAGGCAGAGTATACATCCAAGGAAAAGGTAAGAATCGCCGAGGAAAAAGCCGACAGAATGATAAAAGAGGCTGAGGAAACAAGGAGAATGGCTGCTGCTGAAAACAAGAGAATAATTGAGACAACAAAGGTCGAGTTTATGACCTTAATCGAGAAGCTCACGTCCTCTCTCGATGAGACAATTGCAAAAATAGGTGTAAAAGATAATGAGTAAAATCTATTGTAATCTGCAAGAACTTCAGAAAATAATTACTGATATTCACGCGGGTGACGAGCTGTTTTTGAGTGGTGTGCTTTATACAGCAAGAGATGCCGCTCACAAAAAAATGCTTGAGTTAATTAATGATTCAAAAGAGCTTCCTTTTGATATAAAGGGAGCCTCTATTTACTATGCGGGTCCTACCGAAGCACGTCCGGGAACGGTTATAGGCTCGTGTGGTCCGACAACCTCGTCAAGGATGGACAAATTTGCACCTACGCTTCTTGATTTGGGACTTTCCTGCATGATAGGAAAGGGATGTAGAAGCGATGCTGTCATAGAGGCGATAGTACGTAACCGTGCATTGTATCTTTGCGCCGTTGGTGGTGCAGGAGCGTATATTTCCAGTTGTATAACTTCTTGTGAGGTTATAGCATTTCCCGAGCTTGGTTGTGAATCTGTAAAAAAACTTACGGTTAAGGATATGCCTGTTTTTTGTGCAATAGACTCATTTGGCAATGATATTTTTAAAAGGAACAAAATATGAAAACGGTTATTATAACTGGCGGCACTCGTGGAATAGGACGAGCTTGCGTTGAAAGATTCGCCAATGAAGGTTGGAATGTAGCTTTTTTCTATCTTTCAAGTGATGAAAAAGCAAAAGAGATTGAAGAAAAATTCGGTGCTTTTTCTATTCAATGTGATGTCCGCAATTCTGCAGACGTTAAAGCTGCAGTTAAAAAAGTGATTGATAAATTTGGAAATGTTGACCTTCTTGTCAATAATGCGGGGGTTTCTTTTTCCGGACTTTTACAAGATATGAGTGATTTTGATTGGCAGCAAGTAATTGATTCCAACTTAACCTCTGCTTTTTATACATCCAGAGAAGTAATTCCGATATTTTTGCGGAATTCAAGCGGTAGTATTATAAATATTTCTTCGATGTGGGGAGTTACAGGAGCGTCTTGTGAAGTAGCTTATTCAGCTTCAAAAGCAGGGCTTATCGGCTTCACCAAGTCACTTGCAAAGGAGCTTGCACCGTCTCATATACGAGTAAATGCCGTCGCTCCGGGTGCAATTAATACGGATATGATGAAAGAGTATTCAGATGCCGAAATAGAAGCTATCGCCGAAGAAACGCCCCTTGGGAGTATCGGAAGTGTGAAAAATATTGCAGATGCCGTGTGGTTTCTCGCAAATGATTCGGCAGAATTTATAACGGGCGAAGTACTAAATGTGAATGGTGGATTTGTAATATAATGAGTTCAGAACTTAATAGAAGATATCAAAATATAAAAAGAAAATTGTTTGAGGCGTATTATCCGCGTCTCAACGATAAGCAAAAGGAAGCTGTTTTTACTGTTAATGGACCGCTTTTGGTTCTTGCCGGTGCGGGTAGCGGAAAGACAACAGTTCTTGTTAACAGAATTGCACATATAATTGATTTTGGAAACGCTTATTACGACAGTGAAGAAATTCCCGGCATAAACGAAGGTCTTGTTTCAACGTTTGAGCAAATTTATTCAAACATTAACAATATTCCTCAAGAACAGCTTAAAGAACTATTGCTAAACTTCAAGAGAAATCCATGTTCGCCTTGGGAGATTCTCTCGTTTACATTTACCAATAAGGCAGCAAATGAGATGAAATCCCGTCTTGAAGCTATTTTGGGAGAGCGTGCAAGAGATATTTGGGCAGGAACGTTCCATTCGGTGTGCGTGAGAATACTTCGTCAGCATATTGAACGTATCGGCTATAATGCTAATTTTAATATCTATGATACTGATGACTCCAAGAAGCTTATACAGAATATTATCAAAGAATTGGATTTGGATGATGAGATGTTTGCTCCCAAAGCAGTCCTGTCTTCTATTTCCAAAATGAAAAACAATCTAATTTATCCCGATTCAGAGGAAGCTTTCAGTGAGGACTTCAGAGAGAAAACTATATTTGCTATATACGAAAAGTATCAAAAGGCCCTTCAGGAATTCAATGCTGTTGACTTTGATGACATAATTTGTCTTACAATCAGACTTTTCGAGAATGCTCCTGATGTTTTGGAAAAGTACAGCACAAGATTCAAATATGTTCTTGTTGACGAGTACCAGGATACTAATGGTGCACAACTAAAACTTATGAGACTTTTTTGCAGTCAATACGAAAATGTTATGGTAGTCGGTGACGATGACCAGAGCATTTATAAATTCAGAGGTGCTACTGTTAGAAATATTCTGGATTTTGATACACAGTTCAAAAATGCTAAAGTGGTGTATCTTGAACAAAATTATCGCTCAACAGGCAATATAATCGCCGCTGCCAATGCTGTTATTGAAAATAACGAAGGCAGAAAAGGCAAAGTCCTTTGGACACAGACGTCAGAGGGAGAAAAGATAGACTATATCAAGCTTGATAATCAGGATTCTGAGGCAAGATATATCGTTGACAGAATAAATGAATACGTAAAGAGCGGGAAGTATACCTACCGAGATTTTGCAGTCCTTTATCGAATAAATGCACAGTCAAACAATCTTGAAATTGCAATGTCCAAGTCGGCACTTCCTCACAGACTTCTCGGAGGTCTCAGATTCTATGACCGTAAAGAAATCAAGGATATCGTTTCTTATCTTTCTGTTATAGTTAATCCGCATGATACGGTTAAACTTGAAAGAATTATAAATCTTCCCAAAAGGGGAATAGGGGACTCGACAATTGCGACAGTAAAGACAATTGCATCAGCGGACAATATATCTGTTTACGATGTAATAAGAAGTGCAGATAACTACACGGCGCTGAAAAAAAGCGCCTCGAAATTAATTGCATTTTCGGAGCTCATTGAGTCTTTCCGTGAAGCTATGCTGACACATCCGATAAGCGAACTCATCAAGAAGGTTGCTTACGATTCCGGATACGTGGAAATGCTACGGAATTCAATTGAAGATGGTCGTGAACGTTTAGATAACATAAACGAACTTATATCAAACGCAATAAAGTATAACGAAGATAACCCGGAAGGAGATTTGGGCGGATTTCTCGAGGAAGTTGCATTGGTTGCCGATGTTGACGGCTATGACAAAGATGCAGATGCAGTTGTACTCATGACAATTCACAGCGCAAAGGGGCTTGAGTTTCCTGTTGTCTTTCTTCCCGGTATGGAAGAAAATATTATACCTTCTTCGATGTCCATGAATACCGATGAAGAAATCGAAGAAGAAAGAAGGCTTATGTATGTTGCCATCACACGTGCCAGAGAAAAACTGGTAGTTACAAATGTATCAGAACGTTTGATGTTTGGCAGAACTGCGATTAACAGAACCTCAAGATTCTTTAAAGAAATTCCATTAAATCTTATAAACAACATAAACGAGCAACAACGCTTTGCAAACGTAACCAGCTTTGCAAAACGCTTTGCTCCGGGGTCACAGAAAGCTGACACTCAATCGGAGCCTGTGAAGCCCAACAAACCGCGCACACCACACGATGCATTTAATATCGGCGATGTTGTCGTTCATCCGATTTTTGGAAAGGGAATGATAACCCTGAAAAAACCAATGGGCGCAGATACGTTGTACGAAATTGCATTTGATAGCTGCGGAACTAAAAAGCTTATGGGTACATATGCAAAACTAAAAAAAGGATAGGCGAATTGTATATAATTCTGTTTTACTCGACAAAATTTTAAAGCAAATAAAAATTATTTTATAAAAAAAGCCGATAAACACTTGACAAAACCGAGTGCCTGTGTTATTATATATAGGCACTCGGGAGACCGATATATGTGCCGGAATGGCGGAATTGGCAGACGCCCGGGACTTAAAATCCCGTGGGATGAAAATCCCGTACCGGTTCAAGCCCGGTTTCCGGCACCACTTTTAAAATCTATATCGCGGGGTAGAGCAGCTTGGTAGCTCGTCGGGCTCATAACCCGGAGGTCGTGAGGTTCAAATCCCACCCCCGCAACCAGAAAAGAAAAAAGTCATCCCAACCGGGATGGCTTTTTCTTTTCTTTGGTGGGTAGAGCAGGACTCGAACCCATCAGTTGCGGCGCGGACGAGCGCCGCCGGCGACGGCTTGACGGAGCCGAACTATTTTTCTTTTTTGAAAGGGCAGGACTCGAAAAACAGTGAGGAAATGCGTAAGCCTAAAGCTTTTTCGGGACAACGCAAGAGGCTTTTTTAAGACAACGCCTTAAAAAGATAACCCGAAGGTAGTTGATTTCTTATTATTGTATAATTACAATGATAAAATATAATTGATTTGAAAGTTGGTGCTATTATGTGTAATAATTTTTTTCTGCCTGATTTTACACACAGACCGATTGATATACATTCTCACTTTAATCACGGCTCAATATTTGATTGTCCGGAAGACGAAGTCCATATTAGAGAAATTGATTTTATTGAGTCGGTATATCACAATGCGGACGTTTCACAGGTTGGTATGTCTACCTTTGCATCTGTGTTTGAGCATAAGGAATGTATCGTGAAAGAAAATGAATATTTATACAAACTAATAGATCATAAAGAGTGGGTATATCAGTGGGTGGTTATTGACCCAAGGCAAAAGGAAACCTATAAGCAAGCAGAAAAAATGTTATCGCATCCCAAAGTTTTGGGTATTAAAATACATCCGGATTCTCATGGATATAACATTTTAGATTACGCAGACGAACTCTTTTGCTTTGCAAATAAGTATAAGATTGTTGTTTTAATGCACCCCCAACACATTGCAGAAATGCCTGTCTTTGCAAACAAATATCCGGATATGAAGTTAATCATTGCGCATCTTGGCTCCGTAGAACATATTAATGCAATTGCTAATGCTATTCACGATAATATTTACACGGATACTTCGGGCGTGGCAAGCTCACGGAACAATATTGTTGAATATGCTGTAAACTGTGTCGGTTCCCAAAAAATTCTTTTTGGGACAGATACCTATGCATTTGGTTTTCAATTTGGCAGAATTGCCCTGTCATCTCTCCTTTTGGAAGAGAAAGAAAACATTTTATGGAAGAACGCAATAAGCTTGTTTCCAAAAGCATTTAATTAGGGGATATCTTTTTCGGTGCAACAAGCCAAAATGCACAAGGCGACTTATTTTCGGAAGGGCCTTTCAAATCCCCTCCCCGCAACCAAAACGAAAAGACATCCAATTGGATGTCTTTTTTGTTTTGAATTATAGGAAGGGATTTGAACCTATTAATGGACAGGTAGCTGTGCTATAATTCGATTTAACAAGTATATCTGTAGAATTTGGCAAATTGCTTAGCTTAAATCTCAATTGTAAAGTGAAATGCAATACTTGTTTGTTTGATTTATATTTTTAAGTGTATAAATTATAGATACAGGCAGGTGTTGCATTTTGTTTTGCAAAAGAATTATTGAGTAAAAATTAAAGCCTCCAAGGAGAGTAAATCCTTAGAGGCTCATTCTTTTTTATTCAATTATTGCAATAATCTGTGTGATAAATTTGCTTTTATCTTTATGTTGTGGCGGTCCTTCAAGATAAATAGGCTCTTTGTCAATAGTTGGGGTAAAAAAGGTTAAAAAGAATTGAATAGTGCGGTCGAGGAAACTCGATCGCATTATTGTATATTGTAAATTTGATGAGAAAACATATGAAGAATGCGATTTCTA
>SVRV01000026.1 GCA_015064635.1 Oscillospiraceae bacterium | reverse complement strand
GATTTTAACAATCCTATTTTTCGTGTACCCTTTTTTGCCTCGATTTGAGGCTTTTTTCTTTGTTCTCGCTGCTATTTACAGCAAAAGGCTGAGCCTTTCACTTTTTCAAGTGTTTTGACTCAGCCCCATCATTATTTATCATATACTATAAAATGCGCTTCATTTGTATCGCAATTAAGTTCAATTTTACAATCCGAATATTCTGTTCCGGTAACCAAGTCCTTGCAAAGTGCATTTTGTTTTAAGGATAGGGTCAGGTTGACAGGAGACGAGTTAAACACGGAAATAAACCTATCGTCACCGTAGACAGTTACTCCTTCGGCTTCTGTGTAAATATGGCATCCCGCCTTTTTCATTATTTCACGAATATCGGAATGCTTCATATATGGAGTGGTGTTTAAAATATAATTTGCCTTACCCTGCCCTACAGAACGAATAAGCGGAACGTCATAATTTTTATCATTTATTTCCTCAATGTCGAAGCCCGTAATTTCCTTTACTCTGTTTATATCAAAGCCTTTTTCGCTCCATACACCCGGTGCGTAGTTAAACATTACGGTTGCGTGAGTAAGCTTTGGCAAAATCTTTTCAAAATAGTCGCTGTCGGCATAAGTATTGTAAGCAAAGACAACAAGCTTATATTTTGTAAGGTCAATATCAAATAGGTCACGGGCACGGTATGTATCCACAAGCGCACCTGTCATTCTTGCTTCGGCAATGAAGTCCTCGGCAAAACCGCAACGCATATCACGATTTGCTCTCATATAGTAAGCCGAGCGTTCATCGGTTACAATAAGTACATCCGATGCGCTTTCGTGAGGCTTCTTTCTAAGTTCCTTGTTAACGTCGGCTATCTTTTTAAATTCCTTTAATATTTCATCGTCGTCAAACCATCCGCCGCCAAGATCCATCCACCAAAAGCCCGAATTGTGTGAAAGATTCTTCGCATATTCACGCCAGAAAACAGTCTTTGTGTCTCTCATTCCGCCGGATTCCCACTCGGTGTCATTTTCACCGTAGTTGGGACGGTTTGCAAGCGTGTCAAGATGGGTACGGTTATCAAGCTCCTCCAGCCAAAGCTTTTTCAAATTTATTGACTGTGTGGCGGACAATTCACCGCCCGGCTCGCCTGCCTTACATCTGTAATAAGATTTGGGAGCCGAGAAGAAATCAACATAAGGAGAATTGAGCAGTCGTTCAAGGGCAAGATGTCCCGTATATGCGGCATTATCCACATGGAGATAATATCCGTAAAAAGCACCTACCGGTTTTCCCGTTAGTTCTTTTACGGTTTTCCCGAAAAACTCAAGGGCATTTGCGTTTGTTTGCGACATAAACATATCATAATCAATTGCAAAAGCTCCATCCTTTGATGCTCTCACAAACTCCTCAAAGGAATTATTTGTAGGCTGTCTTAGCTCGGGTGACGGAATTGGGAAATTGTCGGGAGAAATACCACTCATTCCCCAGGCTTTTTCAATTTCGGCAAGGCTTCCGTATTTTGCCATTGACCATTCAAAAAATGCCTTTTTATTGTTAATTCCCCAGTCACCGTATTTATTGGAGACACGTCCCCATACAACCGTTTCACCGCTTGTTCCATATGCAATATGATAACCTAAAATACGCTTTCCGTACTTTCCGTTTTCGAGTCTGTTTATGACTCTTGTGAGTGCTTCCCTTGCATCCTCAAGCCATTTCTTTGAAGAAAAACTCTGTCTTGCGATAACTCCCCCGACATTTGGGCGGGTATCCTCAAATTCACCCGAAGCATAATAACCGTGAGGTGAGTCATATCCGATGTAGTCGTGTTGAAGAGTTCCTACAACATTTCGTATTTCATCAGCCGTTTCAGGACCACCGTAATAAACAAACACGTCCTCGGGATTTTCGTAGCACCAATCAATGGGTACATTCAGCTTTATACGAGGGATAAAGTATATGTCCTCATTATCCCTGAACACTTCATCCATAACCTTATCGGTAAGGGAATAATCATATTCATTAACACCCACCCAGCCCGAGGGCAAAATGCAGGTGTGAAGATTTACACCGATTTTAGAAAATGACCTGTGATAGTTTCCGTATTTTTCAAGAGATGAATTAAATACTATCAAGTCACCGTTTTCATCTCTCATCGGGGGGTCGTAGGCAAAGCCCAAGCGAGACCAGAAAACGGGATTATTACGCAGAAATTCCTTCATTTGCTTTCTCCTTTTTAATCTTTTTATTAACATAAACCGCATATCCCGCAAAGAGTGCACCGTAGATTACCGATTCAAAGGCATAGACAAACATTCTTCCCTGCGCACCGTACTGCAAGAAGCTGCAGGCATACCAAGTAGCGGGAATTTTGTATATCCAGAGGGATAATGTAATGACGGCGGCGGGGAATTTTACGTTACCCATTCCTCTTATACCTGCGGGAAGTACGTTTCCTGCCGACCAGGCGATTGCCATAAAGGGTATACCTATGCGGAGTGTCTCTGTGGCAATTCTGACAACTTCCTTGTTATCTGTATACATGGAAACGAGATTGCCCGCAAAAATAAATGCAAAAACACTCATAATAATGTGAACAGCGGTGGATGCCATTGTAACCCACACGGAAATATCAAGTGCCTGTCGCTTGTCCCCCGCACCCGTGTGCTTACCTGCAAGAATCTGTGCAACGTAGCAAAGTGCCATAGGCACGATATAGGTAAGCGACTCAATTGAGGTAGTAACGCTGAATGCGGAAACGTGATTGTCTCCCATGGAGGACAGTATTTTATTCATAATGAGAGCACCGATTGAAACGAGGAAGCTCTGTATACACATTACAATTCCTATTTTTACAGTCTCCTTTGCCACGTCAGCCTTGTACAGTCTGAAGCAATGGAGAGTACAGCCCTTGAAATTACCCGTTCTGCTGATGATAAAGGCGCAGATAAGAGTGAAAATAAGGTTTGTAAGGACAGAAGCAATACCGAGACCTACAATTCCCATTTCAAGAACTATCATGAATATCCATTTGAGCGCAATATCCACTACACCGCCGAAAAGGGATATGTAAAGAGGTCCTTTGGTGTTAAGACAGCCACGGAGTATACCAATCATATTCGTTCTGAAAAAGCCCATAGGGAGAGTCAGAGCATAGAACACTGCATAGATATTTGCATTCTCAAAGAAGCTTTCCGACATGTCGGGGTAGGTAGCACGAAGGATAGGATTGTGAAAAAGTATTACAACTGCGGTAATCAGCACGGAAATGAACGTACCTATAATCATCGAGGTTGAAAAAAGGCTTCTCGACTTTTCTTCATCCTCAGCACCGATGTACTGGCTTATGAGGATAGCCGAGCCCGATGCAATGCATCCGTAAAGAGTGGTAAATGGTCCGAACACGCTTCCTACAAGAGAGGTAGCATTCAAAAAGTTTGTATCTATATTTGTGGAAATCATGCTTGATATCATAGTCAAAGCTATAGAGGCAAGCTGTTCCCAGAAAACAGGAAGAAACAGGGTTATTACCAGTGCAATATCAATGCGTGTGGTATACTTCAATTTAAACATAAAAACCTCTGAAAAATATATTTGTTTTTCACTCAAAACTATAAACTAAACACGCAAAAAAGTCAATAGGATTTGAAAAACATTTTCAAATCCTATTATAGTTTAAATTATAAACTGTACAGGGAGTCCGTTTTCAAATTCGGGAATACTTTCTCCCAGCACAAGGGGACGTATCCACTCGATACACTCGGTGGTTACGTGGTTACCTCTTTCGTTGATAAATTCACGAGGTACTTTTCTTACAACATTTGCTACGTTTTCAAGGTCAGCCTTCTGACAATTGCAGGAGTAGGGCTTTGTTGAGGTTCTCACAAAGGTAGCCATACAGCCCGTCTCACCCTCAAGTGCAAGTCTTGCACCGAATGAGCCGATTTTTACAGACTCCTCGATATCTGTGCCCGAGCCGATATGAGCAGCGCAACGCTGAAGTATACTGAGCTCAACCGTTCTTGCCTTGCATCCCAGCTTCTCTTTCAGAATAGATTCGAGAACTCTGCCTGTGCCTGAGAGCTGTTTGTGTCCGAAAGCATCTGTTTTGCTTCCGTCCTCGCTGATATATCTTCCGTCCTTGTCACGGATACCCTCGGAAACCGCAACCACCACATTGGGCTTCTTTTCAAATTCCGCCTTGATATCCTCAAGAAATTCGTCAATGCTGAAATCAACCTCGGGAAGGTACACCAAGTCGGGTCTTGCAAGTGCGGCTGACGCGGTAAGCCATCCTGCGTCTCTTCCCATTATCTCAACAATTGTTACAGCCTTGAGCTTATAAACAGATGTATCACGGAGAATTTCCGCAAGTGAGGTTGCAACATACTTTGCGGCCGAGCCGTAGCCCGGTGTATGGTCTGTACAAGCAAGGTCATTATCTATTGTTTTGGGCACCCCTACAAAGCGGATATCAGAGTTAAGCTTCTTTGCATAAACCGAGAGCTTACGAATCGTGTCCATTGAATCGTTACCGCCGATATAAAAGAAATATCCGATATTGTTGCGGTCAAGAATTTCAAATATTTTGTTATACATCTCAATATCTTCCGCCTTTTCGGATGTTTCCGAGGGAAGCTTGAGACGGCAGGAGCCGAGTGCTGCGGCAGGAGTTTTCTCAAGTCTCACAAAATCGTTTTCGGTAAAGAGAAGCTTTGAAAGGTTGCAGAATTCCTCCTTCATAAAGCCTTCTATACCGTTGTGCATTCCGTAGACAGTGTCAATTTTATCGGATTTTTTAAGCTCTCTTACAACACCCGAGAGAGTTGCATTGATTGCGGCTGTAGGTCCGCCCGACTGTCCGATTATAGCGTTCTTTTTCATAATTTCTCCTTTTATTTTGCGGTTTCGTTAAGTATTTCGTCAAGCTCGTCAAGAGAGAAAACGTACTTTTCTTTGCAAAAACGGCAGACCGTTTCGATGGGCTCTCCGTCATCTATCATGGACTTTATCTCGTCTCTTCCAAGGCTTATAAGTCCTTTTCTGTACTTTTCTTTTGAGCAGGTACACTTGAATGATATATCTATTGTGTCAAATTCTTCGTATTCTATACCGTTCATTACGAGTTCGGCAAATTTGTCTGCTCCGTGTCCCCTGTCCATAAGCTCGGTCACGGAATTTATCACAGCCATATTTGTTTCCAGTCGGTCAACAACGCTGTCATCTGCTCCCGGCAGAAGCTGAAGAATGAAGCCTCCCGCAACACGGCAGGTATAATCTCTGTCAACAAGCACTCCAAGCGCACAAGCTGAGGGAGTCTGCTCACTGTTTGCATAATAGGCGGTCACGTCCTCGGCTATCTCACCGCTCACAAGCTCGCTCATACCCACATAAGGCTCACCGGCGCCAAGGTCTCTTATTATTCCAAGATAACCTTCGCCAACTGCACCTCCAACATCAAGCTTGCCGTTAGGCTTCAGCGGAAGGTCAACAGCGGGGTTGTCCATATAGCCTCTGACATTACCCGAATAGTCGGAAACACAGGTCACCGTACCCGCCGGGCCGTTTCCCTTCAGCTGAAAGGTCAGGGAGTCGGTGGGATTCTTCATAAGACAGCCCATAAGGGAGGCTGCGGTAAGCGCTCTTCCAAGCACCGCTGTGGCGGTTGGTGTTGTCATATGGTATGAATGTGCTTTGTTTACAATTTCTGTTGTATCGGCAAATATGAGACGTGCCGAGCCGTCCGAGGTGATAAAACGCTTTATATATGAGTTGTTCATTTTTTCGCTATAATATAATACCTTTCTGTAGTATCTGTAACGGGAGAGCCGTCATAATCGGAGGATACCGAAACAAAGGTGAGTCCCGCTTTTTTAAGAGCGCTCTTGATTTCGTCAAGGGTGAACATTCGCTCTGTTTGTTCTTCAAAATAACGGCGCCACATACCGTTTTCTTCCGCAAATATATTTATATAAAAATCACATTTTTTGCTTTTTTCATCATAGTAGTTTTCCCATGCGCAAAAAATTCTGTCGGACTCAAGGACATAGCTGTTATCAGCATATATATTTACAAATTTATATTCGGTATTCATATCAAAAATAAAAATGCCGTCATCCTTCAATTCTTTGGAAACGCAATTAAACGCTCTCAAAAGGTCTGCTTTGGTGAGTAAGTAATTAAGGCAGTCAAAGGTTGAAATTACCGCATCGTACATTCTGCCCGTTGAAAACGAAGTCATATTCTGGCAGGTATAAAAAACCTTGGCACGTTTCATTTCCGACTTGTGACTTGCAAGTGTGAGCATTTCCGACGACGCATCAAGTCCCACCACATTCGCTCCCCGGAGAGCAAGAATATGGGACAAATCCCCTGTGCCGCACCCAAGGTCAAGTACGTCCGGCGTGTCATTTGTAAGCTTCGAGCATATAAAGCTTGCATATGCTTCGTAGTCAACGTCGGAATTAAGTTCATCATAAAAGGCAGGTAAAACCGTATACTCGTTGTTCATTCCGCCCTCCTGTATTCCATTGGAGTGTGTACTGTGCCATGGTCCTCGTAACGCTCTCCCACAACCTCAAAGCCGAGCTTTTCATAAATCGGGATACCGTAATCACTGGCATTGACCGTAATCTTGTCTGATTTATCCGCAAGAGAAAGAAAATGGGAAAATAGCTTTTTTCCAACACCCTTACCCATATAATCCTTATGAGTAAAGAAAAGGCAGATGTGGTTTGTACCGCGGCTACCCAATACTCCGCAAAGCACGTCTCCGTCGAAAGCGCCCCAAAGCACTATACTTCCGTCAAATGTGTTCATCTTAAACGACATAGCCGATGTGGTGTCTCGAAAAAACTCGATACCCTCCGTTGTATAGGTTGGCATGATATATTTATAAAATGTATGAAAAATCATTCTTGACGCTTCTTCAAAGTCGTCATCTTCCAAAGCTCTGATTTTTATATCAGTCATAAGCACCGCTCCAAACACATAATTCTCCGATTTTATAAATTATACCATCTATGCAAAAAAATGTCAACTTATTTGAATCAAAAAAGCGGTCGGTGAGTGATGACACTGTGAAGCACCGTCACGAGGGGCTCGCTTGCTTTAGAGCAGAAATCTTCGTTCTTCACGCCTCAGGCGTACTTACGTACGTCGTGGCGTGAAAACGGAGATAGAAAAAGAGCATATAATTTTTGGAGAAATTCGTAGAATTTCAACTTTAACAACAGCCAGAAACAAAAAAACATGAGCTAAGATACCTTTTTTCAAGAATATCTTAGCTCTTTTTCGGTTGTGCCTAAATGAAGCAGCCCCCGTTATTAAATCAGTGAATTAATCTTTGCTTCCATAGCTTTTGCTTCATCATCGTTGATAAAGCCAACTTCCATGTAGAAGTTAAGCGATGAGAAGCCGTCGAGGTACTTGATATATCCCTTCTTCTTTGAGTACTCATAGCCGAGATGCTCGGAGGTTGCGGGAAGAATCATACCCATTGAATCCTCTGTGGGAGTTCTTGATATCCAACGAACGGGATGAGGAAGTGCATCAACGGGATGGCTTACATAGCAAGCACCCTCGCCCTCGATATACTGCATTGTGTGTCCTCTGCCCTCTTCGTCGGGATTGTAGGTCATCTTGAAGCAGATTTCGGGGATGTAGCACTCGTCTTCGTTTCCTACCTTGTCCATGATTGAAAGGTCACCCGAAAGCTTTTCCATATAGCCTGAAAGCTTCTTCTGAGCGTCTTCGGGAAGTGTATCGGGAACAATCTTGTGAATCATGATATGGTCAAGGTCACGGGGCACGCTATAAACAAGTCTTGCACCGTTGAAGGGCTTGAAGTTGATGTGGCAGAGATACATATATTCCATGGGCTCTGCTCTCTTGTTTTCAAGATTTACATCTATTCTTACCTTGTTTGCGCCCTCGTAGAGACGACACTCGGGAGTAAAGTCATACTTCTTTACGAAAGCAACGTCATAAGAATATGTACCGCCAACGGTCATATACTTGCCCTTTTCATCACAGCCTACTTCAATGTATGCTTTCTGATAATCTACGTTGGGTATCTCGCCGTGCTGAGGATGCTCGGCATCGGGTGCGCCAAATGAGTTGATACCGCAGTGGTAAAGGAATCCACCGTATGTCATAAGATACTTAACACCGGGAACAGGCTCCTTAACAGTGGTCTTCATCTTGAGGTCACGACCTCCGAAGTTGAAGTCCCAGAGCTGCTGTCCCATAAAGGGAAGTATTACAAAATAGCCCTGCTCATTTTCTACTTTAAGTGCTTCTACACCTGTTGTAAAGCGGAAAGCGGTAGCTTTAAGATTGCCATGCTCCGCGATTACAAATTCTCTGTCGGTGAAGAAGTTTTTTTGAAGATTTATTCTCATAAAAATTCTCCTTTTTTGGGAAAAAGACGGCAACGAGTGCCGTCTTTTAATGTCAGTCAATTATTAGAAATCAAGTTCAATAAGACCCTTTTCAAGAATGTTAGTCATTGACTTGCAGCCATCCTTAGTGATAACAACACCCTTCTCCCATCTTGTACCGAATGTAGGAGCTGAGATGAATGTATCAACCTGGAACGTCATGTTTTCTTCAAGCATCCAGTCGGATGAAGTTTCCATCCAAGGAGCTTCAACCTCGATCATACCTGTACCGTGGCAAGGACCGTAAACATAGTTCTTTTCGAATCCTCTGTCCTTGAACATCTGGAGGAATTCAAGGGGAACCTTGTTTGAAGGAATGCCTGCCTTGAGGTTTTCGCATGTCCAGTTGTGCATTTCGTAGCAGAAGTCTATGTACTTTCTTCTCTCTGCATCAAGCTTGCCCATGATAACGGGAAGACCTGTAGCGGGAGAATAACCGTCAATCTTAGCAGAAAGGTTAAGCTGAACAACGTCACCCTTCTCGATTACTCTGTAGCTGGGACGAGAGATAGCGTGGCTTGTTGACTTTTCGCTGAATACGTACATGGGAAGTCCTTCGTACTCTGCGCCGTTCTCATAGATAACTCTCTGAGCAACACCAACCATAGCAAGCTCTGTTACACCGGGGCGAAGGTTCTTGATAACTTCTTCTGTAGCAAGGTCAACGATTCTGAAGCCTTCCTGGATACAAGCAAGCTCGTTTACACTCTTGATCTTTCTGAGTTCAACCATGATATCGTTGCAAACTGAGATTTCAGCCTTGGGGAAGTTATCCTTAAGACCATCGAGGATGGGAAGTGTGCACTCAACGTAGCTTCCGAGACCGATCTTGATGTTCTCACCTGTTACACCGATAGCCTTGAATGCTTCGGGGAATGTGTTGGGAACAAGCTCGGGGTATGAGGGGTCAGCTGACTCACGGAATTCCTTAAGAACGAAAATCTTTTCGATCTTTGAAGAGTTAGCTGCAACGTCTCTTGCGAAGATGGGGGACTCGGGACCAACGAGAAGACAAGCGTCACCACTTGCTGAAATAGCTACACCTGCTCTCTCGAAAAGAGGCCAGAAACCACTGAAGTATCTTGCGTTAGCGTAGTCAGACTCTGTGCTGACAACGAGCATAACGTCAAGTCCGCGATCTCTTACCATCTTTGCCGCTTTGGCAATTCTTTCTTTGTACTCATAATCGGGGATACAAATTCTTGACATGATAAAATCTCCTTTTTATTTTTGTTGAAACGCAACAAAATGCGTTTATTCTTACACATTTATATTATACAGAATACATTTATATTTGTATTTAGAAAATTTTAAGTTATTTTTGCACAATATTAAATACTTTTAATATTGCATAAACAAAAAAAGTGTGCTATACTGTACCCGAGGTGATATTGCTTTGGAATACAAATTGAAGCGTTTCGAAAGAGTAATAAATATCAGCAGAATAGCAAACATTCATTACTTTGAATTCACAAGAGAATTCCATACAAAAAAAGACCGCCACGAATTTCGTGAGCTCATATATGTTGACAGCGGATATATTGAAGTTGAAGCAGAAGATTATGTGGGAATCGTCAACGAGGGTGAGCTTATCGTCCATAGAGAAAACGAAACCCATTCCATATCCTGCCCACTGGACGATGCACCCAACGTTATAATAATCGGTTTTGAGTGCCACAGCAGTGAGCTTGATGTTTTTGCCAAGTCCCCTGCCCTTTTGACCCCCGAGCTTCAAAGGCTGCTTACCGATATCATCAAGGAGGGACGAAACGTATTCCTCCCCCCTTACGATGTGCCAAACCTTCGAGATATGAAAAAACGCAACGACTATCCATTCGGTGCTGACCAGCTGATACAGATAAAGCTTGAAGCCTTTTTCATCGAGCTTATCCGAAGCCGAGAAACGGGTGCAAGTGTAAGTGACGAGGCATCGGGGGATGTGAAAATGCAGGAGGTACTCCACTATATCGAGGAGAATTTCCGTGAAAAAATCAGCCTTGACGAGCTGTGCTTTCTGTATGGAACAAACAAAACCTCCCTTTGCAACGGCTTCCGTGACACCTACGGCTCAACCATTATAAACTACATAAACGTTTTAAAAATCAAGGAAGCCAAAAAGCTCCTACGTGAGGGTAAATATAACCTGACTCAGATTTCCTCAATGGTGGGCTTTTCCTCAATCCACTATTTTTCCCGAATTTTCAAGCAATACGAAAATCAATCCCCCTCGGCGTATATCAAGTCAATTAAGTCTAAGCTTATGATGTGAAAAAAAGATGTAGTCGGAAATTTGCCGATTACATCTTTTTGCTATTACACTACTATATTCTTACTTCTGAAATCGCAAAGGCGATTATCGTAGCCCGTGGTTTCGGTGGTGAGGGAAATTGTGCGTTTTTCGCATTTTCCGTCGGTGAGGAGTTCAATTTCATAGTCGCCGTAGAAGCCTGAAAAGCGGAGTGTACCGTTTATATTTTCCTCAAACTCTGTATGCCACTCGTGATTTATGAGCTTATCAATTTCGAGATATGCGGGTTTTGGTGAGCAATCATTTCTTACAAGTCCTGCGTGGAAGGCATTTTCTTCCCCGAAAGCGGTGTTGTCCGCCATATTCCACCAAACGATTGATTCACAATGCTTTTGTGAAAACCACAGCTTGAAAAGACGTTTTGTAAGCTCACCCTGAAGCTCTTCGTTTTGTTCCTCGTTGGAAAATGACGGAATTGAAATCTCGGAAATATGTATGGGAAGCTTAAAATCTCCGTAGCGGTCAAGCACATCAATTATGCGAAGAGGGTTGCAAAGCGTTTCATCGGGAA
The DNA here is from genome assembly GCA_015064635.1 of Oscillospiraceae bacterium. Classification (GTDB taxonomy): domain Bacteria; phylum Bacillota; class Clostridia; order Oscillospirales; family SIG627; genus RGIG6353. Next base: position 24,509 of record SVRV01000026.1, on the reverse strand, counting down.
GAAAGGCATGATACTGCATACCTATTCCCTGAAGCGGGACACCGAGAGAGAGCATTTTTTCGATTGTCATGTAATAGAAGCTGCGGTGACCGACATAGTATGAACCAAAGCTCTGGTCTATTCCCTCATTCCAGAAAAGTCGGGAATTGGGAAAATGTCTCCTTGCAACGTCAAAGCACCATTTTTCGTGGTCGGGGTCATCGGTAATTTGCAGGTTTCTACAACCGTTACCCTTATAACAGTTTTTATATATTGACTGCATTTCATTTATAACATCAAGGTCCTCAAAGGCATTTCCGTATCTTTTTGCTATTTCGCCGATACGGTCATCAATGAGTATACGTAGACTTCTGTTATCATCGGGAATCCAGTCGGGTTGAAAGGAATTGTAAACGAGGCAATGTCCTTTCATCCCGATTTTGTTTTCTTTACAAAAGTCAACTATTGTGTCAATGGGCGGACGGCGATATACATCCGGAGAATCCTTTGAAAACCTCGGTTCACCTTTTGTCGGCTCAAGAGTGTCCCAATAAAGGGGCACAACTGCATAATTGAAAACCTTTTTGAAATTCTCTTTATAGAGCTTTTTTCGCTCATCGTCGGGGAACTGGTCAAGATGAAAAAGCGTGCATCCGAATTTAAACTGATGTGACACCTGCTTTATTCTCACCTTGCCCTCAAACGGTTTGCCATTTTCATCTGTTATGTTAATGACAAACTGTCCTTTTCTGTTTTCTTCGATGTCACGCTCAATTTTGCGGTCAACATAATAGCCAAAGCTGTCAAAAGCTTTTACTACCTTTTCAAGATTATTTTCCATATAAATCACCTCACAAGTATTGTATAATACTTTTATTCAAAATTCTTTTGTTTTTTTATATAAAACCTTTTAATTTCGACACTTATATGATATAATGCCAAAAAGAGGTGATGTCATTGAAACAAAATATATACGAAACCTTTGACGGGATAAAAATTATACATGTATCGGGTGAAGTTACTCCCGATTTTTGGGAAGAAGTTCCCCACTCCCACGATCACAACGAAATTTTTGTACATCTGTGCGGTGAGCTTGACATATTTGTGGAAAAAAATCTATATCATCTCAGCGGCGGAGAAATCAGGATATACCGTTCAAACGAGCTTCACTGCGGAAAAACAGACAAAAAGCAATATATGGAATGGTATCAAATATCTATCCCTTATTCATTTTTTAAAACTCCAAGAAACAAAGACTTTGGAAGAATACTTTTTGAAAGAGAAGCAGGAAAAGAAAATGTGTTTATTTCGAAGAGAAACCATGAGCTTGCGGAATTACTGAAAGAGGCAGAAAGCAAAAAGGGAGAGTATTCGAGACATTACCTGTACTGCGCTGTATTGAAACTGCTTTGTATTATCAACGAAGCCGACAGTACAGTACTCGATGTTGGAGAAAATCCAATCCTTTCAAAGCTTACAAATGCAGTAAATACAAATTTCAGAGAACTGTCAAGTGTAGAGGAGCTTGGACACATGACACATTACAGTACAAGCTACATAAACAAAGTGTTCAAGAGACATTTAAATATAACACCCCACCGTTTCATTATTGAAAAAAAGCTGAGTGAAGCAAAAAACGCTTTAATGAACGGATTGGACGTAAGCGAAGCGTGCGATGCGGCAGGGTTTAATGACTGTGCAAATTTCATCACCCTCTTTAAAAAGTATTTCGGAACTACTCCGAAAAAATGGGCAAAGCTACACTCTGTGAAGTAAAAAATTTTATAGGTAGACTTTGTTTGTTATATGCAAATTGCGATGCAATTTCCTATATAATAAAAAAAGAGTATGAGTTAACGCTGAAAGCGAAAGGCTCATACTCTTTATTCTTTATCTGTTTTTAATAAAATATGCCACAAGTGTTACGGTTGAAAGAAAGGCTGTGACAAGGGTTGAGATGTAAAGCACTGTATTGGCTGTAACATTTGATACGTTATTGGTTATAAAAAATAATACCAATGACAAGGCTGCAAAGACTAAAGCTGTTATGATAATCCAAAGGGAAATATTATCCTTTTTATACGAATTGCGGTGCAGATATATTTCTTTCACCGTATTTGCAATTATTGTAATAAAGACAAAAATCGGAATATCCGCAAGAAGAAGCACTACCAAAGATATGGGAAATCCGATAGCAAGAAGTCCCAAGGTGTGATGAGAGGATGCGTAAAGGGCAAGTGCAATCTCCGCTACGATAATCAATGCGAGAATAATGAGAATTATTCTGTTGGTTTTTTTATTTATTTCGATTCTGTTCATTTTTTCACCCCGAGATATTGTACCACCGTAAGGCAAAAAAATCAACTACGAGAATGCCTTTTTTAAAAGTTTATAGTCGTTTAACGTAATACATTTAAAAATGCGGAGTAAAAGGAGATACAAAAGGGATGAAATGGCGAGAGCTATCACCAAAGAAAAGACACTTGTTGCCACAGTGCCGTGAAGGAACAAGAGGATTTGCTTTGTAAATGCAACCGACAAAGTAACCGATGCAAGCGGAACGAAGAACCAGGTGACAAATTTAACCGACGTCATGGTTCGGCGGGATAGCTTAACCGAGGACATAAGGCAATTTAACACCTCGCCAAACCATACCACAAAAACATAGCCGTTTATTCCGTACATAGGAACAAGCATCCATACAAGGAGAACGCTGGAAACCGAATCTACAATATTATACTTCACCACGCTTATTTGCTCGCCGAGTCCCTTGAGAATTGCGTCTGCAAGGTGGTCATAAAGCATAAAAACAACAAGAGGCGCAAGTATTTTTATATAGTAACCGCAGTCCTCACTGTTATAGAATACATCTCCTATTTCATAAGAAAAGCCATATATTATTCCTGCCACACCAACAGAAAAGTAGGATGTGAGCTGCATGACCTTAGCGGTAAGACGCTTCAGTCTCCTTTTATCCCCGGAGGCATTACAGGCAGAAAACTCCGGAATAAGAAGGTCGGAAGCGGCATATAGAAAAGCCGACGGGAACATTATAACAGGAAATACCATTGCGGTTATCATTCCGTAAAGTCCCAGCGCTTGCGACTGGTTTACTCCTCTTTTGCGAAGTCCCGAGGGAATCATCATATGCTCTATGGAGTGAAGACTTGTGCGTATAACAGAGCTTATTGCAACGGGAAAAGCAATTGATGATATTCGTTTTGCAAGCTTGGTTTTTTTATGGTTTCCGCAAAGGAGCTTTTTTCTGTCCTTGCCGTAAAAGAAGTAGCTGAGAGCAAAGGAAATAACCTCTGCAAATATTCCTCCGACAATGAGAGAAAGACAAGCATATTCCAGATTCTTTCCGTCAAATCCGAGTAGCATAACATAGGTAACTGTCATGCGAACAAATTGGTCAAGAAGAAGGGGAAGTGCTGTGCCCGACATCCTTCCCACTGCTGTGAAATATGCATTTATAATGCCCGACATGACGATAAAGGGAAAGCTTATTGCCATCATACGTATTGCAGAAGCCGTCCTTATGTCACCGAGGAAGGTAACAGAAATAGGCTTTGCAAAAACGAAAAATACAAGTGCCACGATACTGCCGAATAAAAGAGATGTAATAAGGCATCGCTCTGCGGCACGAGCAGCCTCTCTTGGGTTGTTTCTCTCCAATTCTTCGGCTATGATTCTTGTTGAAGCAAAGCCGATGCCTGCCGAGGAAAGCGTTATTCCCAGCCTGTAGACCGAGCTTGTGAGAGAGTAAAGCCCAAGCCCTTCACCTCCCACTTTGCCTGAAAGCCATACACCGAAAGAAAGGGAAATAATTCTTAAAAATACGGTTGTAAAAACCATTAATGATGCATTAAAAAGAAAACGTTTTACTTTTTTCATATCATTCTCCAAGAAGTTAATACTAAATGATATGAAAAAAAGAGACTCTGTATGATACAGAGCCTCGGTTTGGTTAAAACTGTTTTATTTCTTCAGCAAGTGACAGTATAACATCCCTTGCGAGTGCGCCCCTTTGACCAAGTTTTTCGCCTGCCCTCTCCCCTGCTTTTCCGTGAAGGTAAACAGCTGTTGGCAGAGCATCACAAATGGGCATTTTTTGAGCCAGAAGTGAGCCTATGAGTCCTGCGAGAATGTCCCCTGAGCCTCCTTTTGAAAGGGTGGAATCCCCCGTGGTATTCATAAAAGCACTACCGTCGAAAAGTACAATATAGGTTGTTTTATCCTTCAATACAAGGTTTGTTCCATACTTTTCACAAAACTCACGTGCGTACTTCAGAGGTGATGCCTTTATTGTCCCTACATCAAGTCCCGTAAGGCGTGAAAACTCCATGAGATGAGGAGTAAGAACGGTGTTTTCGCCAAGATACTCTTTAAGCTCCGTCATATCCGAAATAATATTGAGTGCATCGGCATCGAGAACAGTGGGAATCTTTGCCGCCTCCAAAAGCCTTGACAAAAGTCGGCGTGTCTCATCACTCTTTCCCATACCTACCCCTGCAACAAGTGCCGAGTACGTATTCAGGCGCTTTATATTCCATTCGTCCCAAAATGAAACTATTGCCTCGGGAATAAGAATTTGCAAAGGGATGCGGTTGTCTGCGTGAGTAAGTATTTCAACAAGTCCCACACCGCTTCGGTAAGCAGATTCGGCAGAAAAGGACGGTGCTCCCGCCATTCCTCTTCCCCCGCCTGCTATAAGAAGTTTTCCGCAGTCTCCTTTGTTTGTCACATATCTTCTTTCGGGAAGCTTTACATCCGCTTCGGTAATAAGTTTTGTATCTGTCATAATATCAAATTTATTGCTCCGGGAATATTTTCAATCAGTATCTCGCCCTCGCTTGTAGCATGCTCGCCGTCAAGTGCCCATTCGAGAGGCTTTTCCGTCTCAATTTTAACAGAAGAAGCATGAAAGAATTCTATGTATTCATTTGAATAGTTTCCTTTTTTCAAGGACAAGAAAATTCCCGGAACCTGAGTAATGTGCTTCGGCATACGGATAAGCACTATTTCAAAAAGTCCGTCGGACAGGTCAACAAGCGTTTTATCAAGCTTTATCATACCTGCAATTGACGTGGAATTGCTCACAGCACCGAAAAGAAAATCTCCTTCGTACACCTTTCCGTCCGCTTCAATCTTCGCTGTGTAAGGCTTGATTGAGCCAAGGTCTTTTGCTCCTCCGAGGATATAAGCCATATGTCCGAGTCTGTTTTTTGTTTTTTGGGAAGTGGAATATGAAGCCGCCGTAAATGCGCCAAAGGAGGCAACGTATGAGAAGTACAAATCCCCAAATTTTCCTATATCAAGCTTATTTTGGGTGCCCGAAACAATATTTTCCGCAGCCTTTTGGGGAACTGTTGATATTCCGAGGGTTGTTGCAAAATCGTTTGTGCTTCCAGCCGGGATATAACCCACGGGAATGTCTATTCCCTTTTGTCTTACACCGGTAATAAGCTCATTGTATGTACCGTCACCGCCGCCGCAAACCACCATATCATATTTTTCTGCAGAGGATATGACCTTATCGGTTGCATCGCCGCGTTTTTTTGTAAAATAAATATCGCACTCACAGCCGCCTTCGTAAAAAGCTTTATCTATTTCCTCAAGAGCGTTAAGTATTTTCTTTTTACCTGCGACCGGATTTACAATAAACAATATTTTTTTCATTCTATCCTCTTATACATCCTGTTTTTATCGCCGCCTCGGCAACCGCAGACGCAACTGCCTCGGCAATTCGCTTATCAAATGCAAGGGGCATTATATAGTCGGGAGAAAGCTCATCTTCGCCCACAAGTCCCGCTATTGCAAAGCTTGCCGCAACCTTCATTTCCTCGTTTATGGTGGTTGCTCTTACCTGAAGGGCACCCTTGAAGATTCCGGGGAAAGCAAGTACGTTGTTTATCTGATTCTTATAGTCGGATCTTCCCGTACCTACAACCTTGGCGCCTGCCTCAAGGGCAAGGTCGGGTGCAATTTCGGGAATGGGATTTGCCATGGGGAAAACAATGGCATCACGATTCATTGAGGCAACCATTTCTTTTGAAACAATATTTCCCGCAGAAACACCGATAAATACGTCGGCACCCTTCATGGCATCGGCAAGTGAGCCGTGAAGTCTTTCAAGGTTAGTTATATGGGACATCTCCTCATGGGCAACATTGAGTCCCTCGTCCCCTTCGCAAATAATGCCGTTTTTGTCGCACATTATAATGTTTTTTACACCGATTTGCATAATGTGCTTTGCAATTGCTATACCGGCTGAGCCTGCACCGTTAATAACACATTTAACCTTATCAATGCTCTTGCCAACAACCTTCAATGCATTTATTAAAGCCGCCGCAACAACAACGGCTGTTCCGTGCTGGTCATCGTGAAATACGGGGATATCACAAATCTCTTTAAGTCTTTTCTCTACTTCAAAACAGCGAGGTGCGGCAATGTCCTCAAGGTTTATTCCACCAAAGCTGCCCGAAATATTGTAGATTGTCTGAACGAGCTCATCGACGTCCTTGGTGCGAACACAGATAGGAAATGCATCTACATCGGCAAATTCCTTGAACAGTGCACATTTTCCCTCCATTACGGGCATTCCTGCCTCGGGACCTATATCACCAAGACCAAGGACTGCCGTTCCGTCGGTGATTACCGCAACAAGATTTGAGCGTCTTGTGAGAGTAAAGGATTTTTCATAGTCCTTTTGTATTTCGAGACAGGGCTGTGCAACTCCGGGGGTGTAAGCAAGCGAGAGGTCCTCCGAGTTGTTTATACCCACTCTTGAAACAACCTCTATTTTTCCCTGCCATTTTTCATGGTACTCAAGCGAGCGTTCTTTTATATCTGTATTATTCATAAATTTCCCCTTTTACATTTGTTATTTCTCGACATATATTTTATAATAAGACTTACAAAATGTCAACTACTTTATTGACAAAGGTATTCCCTTGTGATATAGTTAAGTCGTAAAATGACGGTTTGAAACCGATATAAAGAAAGGCGAATATTATGGAAGCATCAAAACTTTATGAACTCGCAACAACAATTCCCGAATATTGGCAGGAATACCTTGAAGAAAAAATCAAAAAGATTCATGAAAATCAAATAAAGGCAGGTCCCGACTCCATGAGCTTCGGTATCGTGTCCGACATACATTGGCGTACAAACCAGATGCACACTGCGGCATTGATGGAAAAGATTCTCACAGATTGCTCCATCCCCTATTTCTTTAACGCAGGAGACCTTTTCTCAGGTCAGGGTATATGTAAGCCGGAGGCTAATATTGCAGAATTTATAGATTATAGAAAGCTGTTTGCAAGAATTGAGGGCAAATGTCTCATAGCCGAAGGAAACCACGATGCGGTGTACTCCACATTTGAAGCACCCGATTATTATGCTCAAAACATTTCGCTTTCCGAGTTCTATGAATACTATTTCAGACATCAGTCACAGTACCCCGACAGAGTATTCGGACCTACAGGTACATATTACTACGCAGATGACAAGCTTCACAAGACAAGACTTGTTGTACTCAACACTCATGATATTCCCGACGATTCCGTAAAGGAAGAAGGACGTCCCGTATACCACAAATTCCGTATAACAGGTACGGGTATCCGTCAGGCACAGCTCAACTGGTTTGCTAACGTTGCCCTTGACGTACCCTCAACCGATTGGACAGTGGTTCTCTGCACACACGAGCCCATGTGTTATTCACTTGATAACAGAAACGAGGTTCCCGGCTACGGAATAATAGTAAAGATACTCAACGCATTCAAGAAGCACACCAAGTTTGAAGGCGAAGAGCTTTACGAAGGACAGCAGGCTCATTTCAGCACCAAGATTTCGGTTGACTACACAGGCCGCGGTGGAAACTTTGCGGTTTGGGTAGGCGGTCACACACATTGGGACTATGACCTTGTTCTTGACGGCGTGCTTTCGGTTGCAACTCTCAATGACGGTATGCACAATTCCGACCGCAACCCCACTCCTCACGAAGCGGGAACAACAAACGAGCAGGCATTCGATATCTACACAATCGACAAGACAAATCACAAGCTTTATGTTACAAGAATCGGCGCAGGTAATGACCGTGAATTTGAATACGAGGTATTTTAATGTTTAAACGAATGGATAGGTACTACTGTACCGAATGTCACTACATGACAGCGCCGCCTTGCGCTTGTCCGAAGTGCGGAAATCCTCCCGAAAACTGGCGTTTTATCGACGAGATGGGATACTACGAGCTTGGCCGCAATGTTGCGGGCTTTTATGAGGAGCACGTAAACCGGAAAATCCGTGACATACACGAAAAGCAGATAAAGGCAGGCAGAACGGGTACAAGCGTCGGTCTTATATCCGACACTCATTTCATAATGAATTTCACCCACTCGGGTGCTCTTATGAATAAGGTGCTCACCGACTGTGCCATCCCCTATTATTTCAATGCGGGTGACGTTGTATCGGCATATTACGTATGCCCGAAGGAAAGTCTTTTTAATGACCTTGACGATACAAGGAGACTGTTCCATGAAAGTGAGAAAAAATGTCTTTTAGCTCTCGGAAACCACGATGACTGTTATTCGGACTTTGAAGACAAGCCCTATGGTCAGATAATTTCAAAAGAAGAGCTTTACGAATACTATTTCAGATATCAGAGCCTTTATTCCGACAGAGTATTCGGCCCTACGGGTACATACTATTTTGCCGACGATGAAGTTCACAAGATGAGATATGTTGTGTTGAACAACTACTCCATGAACAAGGAGCAGCTTGATTGGTTTGCAAAGACTGCACTTGACGTTCCCGCAACCGATTGGGGCGTTATGCTTTGTACACATGTTTGCCCCGCAAACGGTGACCTGGGTGCTGTGCCCAAGTCAAAAATAATTCTCGGAATAATAAACGCTTTCAGAAAGCATACAAAGTACACTTCAACCGAGGATGTGATAGTATCTGCGGATTTCAGCGGACGCGGAGGCGAATTTATCTCCTGGGTAGGCGGTCACTGGCACAAAGATTTGATACTTGACGTTGAAGGTGTGATGTGCGTTGCGGTAGCTCAGGACTGTGCACAGAACGCACAGCGAGCAAAGGGAGAAATCACCGAACAAGCCTTTGATATTCTCACAATCGACAGAAAAAGACACAAGGTATACACCACAAGAATAGGCTTTGGCGAAGACCGTGAATTTGAATACGAGGTGTTTTAAATGACAGACACAGAAATTTATGAGCTCGCAACCACCATTCCCGAATATTGGAATGAACATCTTGGGGAAAAGATAGCAAAGATAAAGGAAAATCAGATAAAAGCAGGCAAGAGCGGTACGAGTGTGGGACTTATATCCGACATTCACTGGGCTATTAACCGCCATCACTCGGCGGCACTCCTTGAAAAGGTGCTCACCGACTGTGCCATTCCCTACTACTTCGATGCGGGTGATATTGTTTCGGGCGCGGGCATATGCCCTCCCGAGAACATTATAAACGACCTTATACGTACTGAAAAGCTGTTTCGAAACATTCAGCACAAAAGACTGGTAACTCAAGGCAATCACGACACCTGCTATTCCACTTTCGAGGCGCCGAAATACTATGCACAGTGTATAACCGCATCAGAGCTATATAATTACTGTTACAGAGTTATGGCTCAGTATCCCGACAGAGTTTTCGGACCTACGGGTACATACTACTACGTGGATGAAGATGTGCACAAGATGCGTTATATTGTTCTCGATACACACATTGTCCCATCAGATGAAAACCATGAGGACGGCACTCCCGTCTATCACAAGTGCAATATATCTCTTATGCAAGAAGAGCTTCAGTGGCTGGCAAATGTTGCTCTTGATGTTCCCGCCTCCGATTGGTCGGTAATTCTTTGTACTCACGAAGTACCTGCGGAGACGGGACTCGGTCCGAAAAACTACGACGTGGCAATGGGCATCATTGATGCTTTCAGAAAGCACACAAAATATGAAAAGACAACCCACTATGAGGACGCCCCCCACTGCGATGCCCATATTTCCTGCGACTTCACCGGCAGAGGCGGTAACTTTATAGTATGGGTGGGCGGTCATGCTCACCATGACCTTATCAAGGATTTTAACGGCATTCAGACAATGACCGTTAACTGTGACTGTACTCACAACTCGAAACTCTCGGCTTTTGAACACGTTGCGGGAACAACCACAGAGCAGGCATTTGATATTTTAACCGTTGACAAAAACAATCACAAGGTCTACGTAACACGAATCGGTTGCGGCGAAAACCGAGAATTTGAATACGAGGTGTTTTAATTATGGATAAGTTTTACTGTACTAAATGTTTCTATCTCACATCCGAGGACAATCCCCCCGAAATATGTCCCATTTGTAATTCTCCCAAGGAGATTTTCGACCCCGTTGTAAAAAATGAAAAGCAATTCATTCCCGAATATTGGAATGAACATATTGAAAAGAAGATAAACGAAATTCATCAGCGCCAGATTCAGGCAGGTGCCAACTCATCAAGCTTCGGTCTTATAACAGACCTTCACTGGGCGCCCAACGAAAAGCACTCTGCGGCTATTCTTGAAAAAGTACTCACAGATTGCTCCGTTCCCTTCTTCTTTACCGGCGGTGACATTGTTTGCGGCTCGGGTGTGTGCCCCGCATCATCTCTTGAGCGTGAGCTTAACGAATACACCGAAGCCTTCAAGGCAATTGAGCACAAATGTCTCATGGTAGCGGGAAATCACGATGCGGCATATTCCACACTTCCCGTACCCAACTATTATATGGAATCTCTTACCACCGATGAAATGTACGAATACTACTTCAGAGCGTCAGCACAGTACAAAAACAGAGTTTTCGGTCCCGACGGTACATATTGCTATGCGGACGACAAGCTTCACAAGATGCGTTACATCGCACTTAATACTCACATTAAATGGACCGATGAAATCGGAGAAAACGGTCTCCCTGTCTGCGATGCGTTCAGAACTGCAGGCTTGATGCAGGAGCAGCTCGATTGGTTTGCAAACGTTGCTCTTGACGTACCCTCAACGGATTGGACTGTTGTAATTTGTACACATGAGCCTGTTTACACCTATTACCCCAATGCAGCAATGGCACTTGGAATAGTGGATGCATTCAGACGTCATAAGAAATATGAGGGCAAAAACATTGACGAAAAGCGCCCATTCTACAACGCTCAGATATCCGTTGACTTTACGGGCAGAGGTGGCAACTTTGCGGTTTGGGTTGGCGGTCACACCCATGCAGACGCCGCAAAATACTGTGACGGTATGCTCTCCACCGCTACTCTTAATGACTCAATTCACAATGCTGAAGGTTCTCCCTACAAGCACGTTAAGGGCACCGACACAGAGCAGGCATTTGATATCTTCACGGTTGACAAAAATGCTCATAAGATTTACGCAACACGTATAGGTTGCGGTGAAAACAGAGAATTTGAATACGAAGTATTTTAAAATCAGCTTCCACTGATGCAAATCAGTGGAAGTTTTTTCATTATTTGTATATAATAATTTACATAGCGTTATGCATATTTCAATATAGCTAATATAAAAATTAGACCAAAAAAATATTGAAAATTTATGGAATTCATGATAAAATATTAGAAATAATTACAAAAAGGAGAAGTAAATGGATATAATCGAAAGCGTAAAGCTTGCCGAAGAGAATGCAGAAAGCATCAAGAATTCAGCGAAGGCACAATCACAAAAAATTGTTGCGGAAGCAGAGAAAGATGCAAAAGCTATGGCTCAGAAGATGATTTCGGATGCAAGAGCCGAAGGTGAAAAAATGTATAGCGATGCAATGCTTCGTGCAGATGCTGCAACAAAGGCTTCGCTCTCTGATCTTGAAAAGGATAAGGAGCAAGTAATTGCAATCGCAAAGAAAAACAACAGCAAGGCTGTTGACAAAATCATATCACTGATATAAAAGAGGTAACTTTCGAATGATAGCACCTATGAAAAAGGTGTCGATAGTATGTATGAAGGAAGACAGAGAAAAAGTCCTGTCCGCTCTTCAACATTCGGCACTTATGATGATCACTGCCTCGGAAAACGGAATTCACGGCAGTGATAAAGAAAGCAGTGAAAAACAAAGAAGATTAGAACAATTGCTTCGAGAACTGTCAAAATACGAAAAGAAAAAAGGTATGTTTGCACAGCCTACCACGGTCAGCGAGGATGATTTTGACAACGTATCGGAAGACACTGTAAAGCTCTGCGAAGAAATAGAAAAATTGGTTGAAAAGCGTGATTCGGTTACAGCTGAAATCGTTTCGTTAAACAGTACCATTGAGCTTATGTCCGAGTGGAAAGATTTAAAAACCGATTTGAGCAATCTCGCTCCAACAGAAAGCACACTCACTTCGGTTGGAAAGCTTCCTATCGCACGCTTTGACGAATTCAAATCTCGCATAGCTGATGTTGATGCCGATTTTGAAAAGGTATCAGAAAGCGAAAAGACAGTTCAAATACTTTTAGTCTACTTCAAGGAAGCTGCAAGTCAAATTCGTACACTTCTTACAGAGTGTGAATTTGAAGAAGTTAAATTTCCCTTTGAAAGAGGAAACGTATCTGACATTACAAAAGATTTAAAAGTCAAGCTTGACTCGGTTACAAAAGAAAAAGAGATACTTCTTGAAAAGCTTAAAGAAGTGACCGACACATCAAAAGAAGATGTTGAAACACTCTTTGAACAGTACAGAGCTTCTGCTGACAGAACAGAGGTAAGACTTGAGGAAACCCTGGAAACCGTCTTTATAGAAGGATGGGTAAGAGCGGATTCACTGGACAAGCTGAACAGTACCGTCAAAAAAGCAACAAAAATTTTTGATATTGAATCAAGAGACCCCAAAGACGGAGAAGATGTTCCCACATCTCTCACAAATAATAAAACTGTAGCACAGTTTGAGGGAATAACCGAAATGTTCAACCCTCCGAAATACGGTGACTATGACCCGAATGCCGTTATGGCTCCCTGGTATTGGATTATCTTCGGTATGATGATGGGTGATGCAGGCTACGGACTCATGATGGCTGTTATGATTCTTGCCGGCAAAAAGCTACTGCGTCCGCAAGGCGGTATGGCAAAGCTGATGAATGTAATTCTATATTCATCCATAACAACCATTATTTTCGGCATTCTCTTTGGAAGCTATTTTGGTGAAGAATTGTTACCTGCTGTTCTCCCCTTCACGGCAATGGGAGATCCGATAAAGATGCTGCTTCTTACGATAATCGTCGGAGTATTGCACATCTTCACAGGTATGATAACAAAGATGGTACTCGACATAAAGAGCGGACATCCCTGGGATGCGATATTTGACCAGTTGTCATGGATGATGATAATCGCAGGCGTTGGAATGATATTCATTAACCCTCTGCAAAAAATCGGTATTATAATTGCCCTTGCAGGAGCGTTAATAATACTTTTGACAGCAGGACGCCACAAAAAAGGCGTTATTGGAAAGCTTGTGGGAGGTCTTGGAGGACTTTACAATATTACCAGCTATTTCAGTGATATTCTTTCCTACTCAAGAATACTTGCTCTCAGCCTTGCCACCGGCGTTGTCGGCATGGTAATGAATCTGCTTGCCGGTATGGTACAAGGAAGTGTAATCGGATTCATTTTATCCCTTGTTATTTACATTGTCGGTCATATTTTCAATTTAGTACTCGGTCTGCTTTCGGCATATGTTCATGCTTGTCGACTTCAGTACATTGAGTTCTACGGTAAGTTTTATGAGGGCGGAGGTACAATCTTCAAGCCCTTTGGAATAAAAACAAATTATATTAACATTAAGAAAGATTAATTGGAGGAAAAAATCATGTTTGAATCAGGAATCGTTATTGCAATTTGCGGCGCAGTAATTTGCGCACTTCTCGGATGCTGTGGCTCAGCTCTCGGTGTAATGTATGCAGGTAAATCTGCTGCGGGTGTTGTTTCGGAAAAACCCGACCTTTTCGGTAAAATGCTCGTTCTTCAGGCTCTTCCCGGTACACAGGGTATCTACGGATTTCTTATCGCAATCCTCGTTATGGTAAACACAGGTCTTCTCGGCACCCCCGCGGATATTTCTGTTGCAACCGGATGGCAGTATTTCTTTGCAACTCTTCCTATGGCAATTGTAGGTCTTATTTCAGGTATTGCTCAGGGTAAGACAGCGGCAGCTGCCATTCAGATGACAGGAAAACAGCCCGATGCTTCAGGTAAGGGTATTACAATGACCGCTCTTGTTGAGACCTACGCTATTCTTGCTCTTCTTACATCAATACTTCTTATATTCAGCATCAAGTAATGGAGAAAAATAATGAGTGCAGAAACTGTAACAACAAAAATTGAAGAAAAAGCACGTGCTGCCGCGGAAGCAATTCTTGCCGAAGCGAAAGAAAAGGCTGAAGCTGAACATAATGCTATAATCGCAGATGCAAATGCCCGTGTTGAAAAAATGCTTGAAAATGCAAAGCAGAATGCAGATATTGCCGAAAGAGGACGTGCACAAGCAGATGCATTGAACACCAAGCTCGGTGTACTTTCGGTTAAGCGCCAGATGTTGGATATTGCAAAATCCGACGCTAAAGAAAAGCTCAAAAAGATAGATGAGGCTGAATTTATAAAGATTTTCAAAAAATACATTTCGGAATCGGAGCTTACCGGTACTTTTGAATTGCTCCCTGCAGAAATGCACCGTAGCTTTTGCAAAAATTCGATACCCGAATTTGAAAAGTGCGGTTTAAAAATTACTTTATCGGATAAAAATGCCGCATTTGATACCGGTTTTATGCTTTCATCCGAAAACTACGACGTAGAGTTTTCTTTTGATGCAATTCTTGACACAGTATTTGAAAAAAGCGAAAAGGAAATTTCCGATATACTCTTTGAATCAGGAGACGTCAAATGATGACGGGAAATGAATTTGGTAAAAAATCATACGAATATGCTTTGGGTGCCATAAAGGCATCCTCCCATCCCCCACTCACAGAAGACGAATTAAAAAGACTTGAGGAAGCAGACATAAATGACTTTCCTCGTCTTCTTGATGAATTCGGGTGGGGACGCGGTATTGAAGGGAATCTTCACGAAAGAATAGAGGGCGAATTTGAATACGCTACTCTATTTATCAGAGATATCTCCCCCGATATTTCGCTAACCGACCTGCTGCTTTTCGAAGAGGATGCAGGAAATCTTAAGCTGTTTTTAAAGGGACAGCTTATCGGACGTGACGTAACCGAGTTGGCAACAAAAGGTGGCTCTATCCCCATAGAGATACTCAGAGGCTCGGTAGAAGCCGGCGACTATACGCTTATAAGTGAGACTCTCGACCGTGAGCTTGAGGGAATCGAAGACGAAACAGACCCATTTGTTATAAGCTCAAAGGCAGACCGTGCGATATTCATGCATACCCTTGAGGTTGCAAAGAAGAGAAATACTGCTATCTACGAAATGCTGCTTAAATACGGGGCAGCAAAGAACAGAATTTCAGAAGCACGAATGAAGCTTATGGGCAAGGATATAGAAGGAATAAAAGAGCTTCTTCTCCCCGTTCCCTATACAGATATAACAAATGACACAAGGTCAGAAAATGAAATAATCGCCGAAGCTCAAGAAATGATATCAAAAGCAATGTATGACCTTCGAAGCGGTGAAAATTTCGCACCCATTGCCGAATACTTTTTCGCAAAGAAGAACGAAGCGAAAACACTTCGCAGACTTCTTGCAAAATGTGAAATTGAAAGTAAGGAGGCGTAGGCTCAATGAATGAAAAGAAAATAGTTGCCATCGGTGACCGAGCAAGTATTATAATTTTTAATACTGCAGGAATCACGACGCATCCCGTTTCAAACGAAAAGGAAGCAGAAAATGCTGTCAGACATTTTGCAACAGAAGGCTATAAGGTAATTTTCATAAGCGAAAAATACACCGAAAGTCTTGCAGATATCTTAGACAAGTACCGAGAATCCGCTTATCCCTCCATAGTGCCTATCCCTGACAGATCGGGAGCTATGGGCATTGGCGAAAAGAAAGTAATTGCCAATATGGAAAAGGCAATCGGCACTAATATTTTTGATAAATAGGAAAGGTAAGGTATACCTTAAATGGAAAAACAGGTTGGAACTATATATAAGGTTGCAGGTCCTCTTATTGTTGCCACCGGTATGCGTGACGTACAAATGTACGACGTTGTACGTGTCAGCGAAAAGAAGCTTCTCGGAGAAATTATTGAACTTCGAGACGACCGTGCATCCATTCAGGTTTATGAGGATACCACAGGTATAGGTCCCGGTGAGAACGTATATGTTACAGGTGAACCTCTGTCAGTTGAACTGGCACCCGGACTTATAGAGGGAATTTTTGACGGAATTGAACGTCCTCTTGAAAAAATAAGAGATGCTGCAGGAAGCAGAATTCCCAGAGGTATTGATCTTCCTAAGCTTGACAGAGAAAAGAAATGGCTTTTCAAGGCAGTTGCAAAGGTTGGAGACAGAGTTTCGGGCGGAGACGTACTCGGCGAAGTAGAAGAAACTCTTGCAGTAACACAGAAAATAATGGTACCTCCCACAATGTCAGGTACCGTTGAATGGATTTACAACGGAGAAGCTACAATTACAGAAACAGTTGCCAAAATCAAAACAGATAAGGGCGAAACAGTTGAGATTGCGATGCTCCAGAAATGGCCTGTACGTAAACGCCGTCCATATGCTGAAAAGCTTGTACCCAAGGACCCGATGATTACAGGTCAGAGAGTTATTGACTCTCTCTTCCCCATTACAAAGGGCGGTGTTGCGGCTATCCCCGGTCCCTTTGGTTCGGGTAAAACAGTTACACAGCACCAGATTGCTAAATGGGCTGACGCAGATATTATCATTTACATTGGTTGCGGAGAGCGCGGAAATGAAATGACAGACGTTCTTAAGGAATTCCCCACTCTTAACGACCCGAGAACAGGTCTTTCAATCATGAAAAGAACCGTTCTTATTGCGAATACCTCGGATATGCCCGTTGCGGCTCGTGAAGCTTCAATATACACAGGTATAACCATCGCTGAATATTTCAGAGATATGGGCTATAAGGTAGCGATTATCGCCGATTCAACATCACGTTGGGCAGAAGCGCTTCGTGAAATGTCGGGACGTCTCGAGGAAATGCCCGGTGAAGAAGGCTATCCCGCATATCTTTCAACAAGACTTGCCGAATTCTACGAGAGAGCAGGTTCAGTTAAGTGTCTGGGCGGAAGATACGGAGCTATTACCGCTATCGGTGCGGTATCCCCTCCCGGCGGTGATACAAGTGAACCGGTTTCTCAGGCAACACTTCGAATAGTAAAGGTTTTCTGGGGACTTAGTGCAGACCTTGCATACAAGCGCCACTTCCCTGCAATTGACTGGCTGAAGAGCTATTCGCTTTATGAAGAATCAGCCTTCAAATACTACAACGAAAATGTAAATGACGAGTGGTCAGCACATATAAGAGAAGTGAAAGCACTTCTTCAGGAAGAAGCTGAGCTTCAGGAAATCGTAAGACTTATAGGCTTTGACGCACTTGGAGAAAAGGACAGAATCACCATTGAATGTGCACGTTCGATTCGTGAAGACTTCCTTCAGCAGAACTCCTTCAGAGAGCATGACCGTTACACTTCATCGGGTAAGCAGGGTGATATGATATCCGCAATTCTCGATTGGTACCATCTCAGTCTTGCATCTCTCGGAAAGGGTGCAACATACAAAATGATTATGTCAATGCCAGTACTCGAAAGACTTGCAAAGATGAAATATGTTCCCGAAGAGGAATGGACAAAATTCTATGCAGACCTCAACGATGCACTTTCAAGTGAGTTTGCAGAAATAGGTGTAGGAGGTGACAGAACTTGAAAAAGGAATACAAAACAATAAAAGAGGCTGTCGGACCTCTTATGATGGTTGAATGCGTTGAAAACGTAAAATACTATGAAATCGTTGAAATAAAAGAGTCAAACGGAAATACAAGACTTGGACGTGTACTTGAAATCAAAGACAAGACAGCGGTTGTACAGCTTTTTGAAAGCTCACAGGGACTTCAGCTTTCAAATTCAAAAGCAAAGTTTCTCGGACATCCTCTTGAACTTGCAGTTTCAAAAGATATGATAGGTCGAGTATTTGACGGTATGGGTAAACCCATTGACGGCGGTGCAGAAATAGTTGCCGAAAGATATGATGATATCAACGGTGAACCTATTAATCCTGCGGCGCGTGACTACCCTGCTGAATTCATTCAGACAGGTGTATCGGCAATAGACGGACTTAACACTCTTGTAAGAGGACAGAAGCTCCCCATATTCTCAGGTTCAGGTCTTCCCCATGCAAATCTTGCCGCACAGATAGCAAGACAAGCAAAGGTTCGCGGAGGAAATGACAATTTCGCCGTTGTATTCGCAGCTATCGGTATCACATTCGAAGAAGCGCAGTTCTTTGTTGAAGACTTCAAAAAGACAGGCTCTATCGAGCGTTCAGTTCTTTTCATGAACTTGGCTGATGCTCCCGCCGTTGAACGTATTGCTACTCCCCGTATGGCTATCACCTGTGCGGAATACCTTGCTTATGAGCTCGGTATGCACGTACTTGTTATTCTTACCGACCTTACAAACTATGCAGAAGCACTCCGTGAAGTGTCTGCGGCACGTAAGGAAGTTCCCGGAAGAAGAGGATACCCCGGTTACCTTTATACCGACCTTGCAACTCTTTATGAGAGAGCAGGACGTATCAACGGTAAGGGCGGTTCTATAACACAGATTCCCATCCTCACTATGCCCGAGGACGATAAAACTCATCCCATCCCCGACCTTACGGGATATATTACAGAGGGACAGATAATCCTCTCCCGTGACCTTTATCACAAGGGTATTGAGCCTCCAATTGACGTTCTTCCCTCGCTCAGCCGTCTCAAGAACAAGGGTATCGGCACAGGTAAGACAAGAGAAGACCACGCAGATACAATGGACCAGATTTTCTCGGCATATGCAAGAGGAAAAGAAGCAAAAGAACTTGCCGTGGTGCTTGGTGAAGCAGCTCTTTCCGAAATGGACAGAAAATACGCTAAATTCTCGGAAGCCTTTGAAAACGAATACGTTTCACAGGGCTATAACACCGACAGAAGTATTGAAACAACCTTGGAGATAGGGTGGAAGCTCCTTTCAATTCTTCCTAAATCCGAGCTTAAGAGAATCAGACCTGAATATATTGAAAAGTATATGAGCGAAAGCTGAGGTGGGATGAATGGCAAAACGGGTTAACCCCACCAGAATGGAGCTGACACGTACCAAAAAACGTCTTGCCACTGCTGTAAGAGGACATAAGCTTCTCAAGGATAAGCAGGACGAAATGGCGCGTCAGTTCATGATATACATCAGGAGAAACCGCGAGCTTCGAATGGAAGTTGAAGAGCTTCTTGCAAAGGCAATGCGCAATACTGCAATTGCCGAAGCTGAAATGGGAGAAAGTGCAATTACCGAAGCACTTTTGGTACCAACCGCTTCCTGCGAAGCAGAGTACAACGAAAAAAACATTATGAGTGTTATTGTACCTGAAATTAAAGCGTCTAAGAGTGAGGGCGGTGCCTCTATCCCCTATTCTACTGCTTTTTCATCGGAGTATCTTGATATGGCAACTCTTGACATTCAAAAACTCATGCCAAAGCTTATGGAGCTTGCGTCTGTTGAAAAGACTTGTGACATGTTAGCAGATGAGCTCGAACGTACAAGAAGACGAGTAAATGCCCTTGAATATGTAATGATTGCCGAAATGAAGTCCAACATCAAGTTTATTACAATGAAGCTTGAGGATAACGAAAGAGGTAACCTTACACGACTTATGAAGGTCAAGGACATGATGAAAGAAGATTAATCAATGTTATAAAAATAAGCGACATCTAAATACCTTTTGGGTATCAGATGTCGCTTTGTTATGAAACAAAACCTCGTTTTTGAATTACTGGAAGTTTGTCCAAATATCTTCTTCGGGGTCAGGATTTACAGGCTTTGGTGAAACAGGCTTTGACGGTGTTGTACCGGTACCAGAAAGCACCTCATAAGATGAAGTGGAGCTTACAATGGTTACCTTTGCAACTGTTGAATCAGCCGAAATCAAAATATCTGAATTTTCTGAAGTGAGAATCAATTCCTTTGCTTCTCCGTCAAAGGAGAAATTACCTTTTGCACGAATTACGATTCTTCCGTTAACAATCACGTCTGTAAGCGAAAGCTTAGACGACACTCCCTCTCCGATAATGAGGTCACCGTTAATTGTGATACCTTTGAGCTTTGATACCTCACTGCCTCTTACGATTACGTTGCCGTGGATTTCGCCGTTTGTGGGGATGTCTTCTGTTTTATTTGCATATGTTTTTACAAGATTGTACATTACTTGAGCAAACTCTGCACGGGTGATATGTGAATTTGGATTAATCTTTCCGTTGCTTCCCGCTACATAGCCGCTGACAATAAGAGCTTCAATTCCTTCCTTTGCCCATGCCGCTACCTCGCCGCCGTCTTTAAATTTTGAAATGCCGGAGGTTGTTGAAGCAGACAGTGAAAAGGCTCTTGAAAGAACAACGAACGCCTCCTGTCTTGTTATAGGAGCATCGGGATTAAGCTTGCCTGCACCATCTCCTCTAAAGATGCCCATTTTATAAGAGATAGCCATAGCATCGTGATACCAAGCATCCTTCTTTACGTCTGTAAATGAAGAAATATCACCAAGCTCGGTAGCACCCAGCGCTCTTACAAGTATGGTTGCCATCTGGGCACGGGTAAGCTTGTCTTTAGGCATGAGCTTATTATCATAACCACTGAGCAAGCCATTTGCCACTGCATGCTTGAGGGCTGTAGTTGACCAGTCATCGGGCATATCGTCAAATGCAAAAACGCTGACAAATGAAAGCGCTATACAAATCACTAAAATTATTGAAGCTATTTTTTTCAAGGAATATTCCTCACTTTCGAATACTTTTTTTAATTGTAGCATAAAAAAAGTCACTTGTCAAGGCATAACTCCCCTATATTCTTTACTTATCCGAACAGAACCAAAGGAACGCTTACCGGTACCGCATTGAGAGTTGAATCAAAAATAATATCTATCTTATTTACAGCGTTTACGTTTTCGTTGGCGGTAACATCCATTTCCCACCAGAATCCCGATTTCTTAAAGCCTTGGTTATGAAGAATAAATCCTCGGGGATAAGTTGCGCTCCATCCCTCGGGAAGAAGCACTCTCGCCTCTACCTGGTGTGAATCACGGCGTTTGTTATACACGTACGCTTTAATCTTAAATGTCTCACCAGCTTTTATTTCGGGCGCTTTTTCGTATTCTACATAAACACCTGTGTGTGGTGAGGTAGTTATCTCGAAGGAATATGGACTCTTTGCCATAGCACGCTTTGCATAGCCTTTGTAAATAGTGCTGTTTACGTCAAAGTCATATTCGGTATTACCATCGACAAGCTCGGCTTTGATATCAAAGGCGTCCATAACCTTTGGCATCATTTCCACAACTCTCTTTGTGAGCTCGGTACATGTATCAGCAATGTTTGCATATCCGTCAATCGTATATATGTACGAAGCATTGATACACTTGGTAACTATCGTATCTCCTATATATTCCTTCCAATCCTCGGGAATAGCATCGGCACCTGACATAATACCCATTATCGCACCGCAGGTTGCGGCAGTACAGTCGGTGTCGTCACCGCATCCGACAGTATATATCATACTCTTCTTGAAGTCGCCTTCACCGTAAAGAAGACCGAGCACAACAAAAGCAACATTAGCGGGAGCCATAAACCAATCAAGGTCATGAACATTGTCCTCAACAACCCGATTTCGTACTACCTTCCAATCTTCTCCCGATTTGTAACCGTCTATTACAATGTTGACACTGCGTGCAAGGCGGGAGGTCTCGGGTATATAATCAAGAGCCTTTTGAATAAGAGTATTTATATCACTTTCAACAAACGCAAGGCTTTCGAGAACAGCTGTGAATATTTCGGCATATGTTCCCTCCGAACGCCCATGGTCAATACAGGCATCATCAATTGCATATTTTACAGCAATGTCGGGAATACCGGGACAAACGCACGCCCATATCTCGGAGCGAATCCATGCACCGTTGGAGTTTTTCCAATCGTTACGGT
This sequence comes from Oscillospiraceae bacterium, assembly GCA_015064635.1. Lineage (GTDB taxonomy): Bacteria > Bacillota > Clostridia > Oscillospirales > SIG627 > RGIG6353. Next base: position 2,340 of record SVRV01000026.1, on the reverse strand, counting down.
ACTCTCCGCAAAGCGGAGGAAGGAGACCTGCGAACATATTTCCTTTGCATATTCCATACTCTCCCCAATGGGGTGTAATGTGCGTAAGCCAATAATCAGCAAGTACATTTGCATCAACTCCCCTTGGTCCCACATCTCGAAGAGCATTAAGCCATACAAGCTGAAGGTCAAGGTCATCGTTGGGCAAAGGCTGTCCCTTGGGAGTGGTGTAGCCTTCTATCTCAGGCATATCGTGGGTACCTTCAAAAGGTGCACCGATTGTTCCGCCGATATTTTTACCTATCCAACAGCCTTTAACTTTGTTGTAATATTCTTCTCTATTAAGTCTCATTTTCATAAATTAATCACCTCGGGTTAATTGTACAAAAAATAAACCACCTTTTAAAGTGGTTTATTTTACATAAAACAGTATTTATTTTTTACTTTTTTCTGTATTTTATAGGAGTTGTGCCAATGATGTCTTTGAAATCTCTGAAGAATTTAGTTCTGTTTGTGTACCCGACAGCGGTACAAATTGCATCAGCGGTAAGTGACGATACGGAGAGAAGGTGTGCGGCTTTCAATATTCTCTCTTTTTTCAGATATTCAGTAAAAGTAAGCCCGGTATATTCCTTGAATAATCTACTGAAATATGATTTATTGTATGAACACTTTTCTGTGATATCGGAAAGTGTCAGCTTTTCACCGAGGTGAGATTTTATGTATGCAAGAAGCGAGTCAGAAATACCATCAAATGTTTCGCCGAACGAGACGGCTGTTTTTCTGAAAAACATTATGAGCAAAAGATTTATGACCGAGCGGACTGCGAGAGAAGCACCGGGAAGGGTGCTTTCAAGATTATCATTCATGATGTAAAGGAGTGATTCGAGCCTATCCCTTTCAGCACCATTGAAAGATACTCTGCATCTGTCTGTATCAATTATTTCTTTGAACTCACCGAATTCCTTTAGGTTGAGAAGAGCAAATGCATTTTCTTTATCAGACAAAGCTGTATCAACATATTCGGGCTTCATATAGATGTTTACATATTCTGTGTCCGTATCACCAGTTATCTCGTGTGACTGTTCGTAATTTACAATTATCATATCTCCGTGACGTAGGGGGTATGCAATGCCGTCAACAGTGTGGATACACTTCCCCTTTAAAATATAAACAAATTCAACAAAATCATGATAATGCTCGGAATAATTAACCCTCGAAGACGGCACAGAGCAAAAAGTCATTCCGATCTCGTCCGTCATATATATTGTATCATTTTTTCTGATGATTGACATATAGCACCTCAATACATAATTCATCAGGTCCAAGCCAAAAACCGTTCACTGTAATAAAGAGTATAACTCTTATGCTGTGCATTGTCAAGAAAATTCGATGGTTGATAATTAGTTCAGAGCAATATGTCAGCATATTGACAAAGCAGTGAAAAAGATGTATAATTACAAAAAATTCAAGGAGGTCTTTATTTATGAAAAGATTAACTGTTTTATTACTTGCACTTTTACTTACTCTCACACTTTGCTCATGCAACACCAAAGAAGAAACAAGCGATAATGACGAGCCAAAGGTGACAAACACAGACAATCAAACCGATATCAAAGCAGAAGACACTAATGAAGAAACCGAAAATAACGCCGACGAAACCGATGAAGCCATCGAATTTACACGCGGTACTGTAACAAATAATACATATGAAAGCAAATACGCGGGATTGGGCATAGAGCTTGACGACACATGGACATTCAGCTCAGACGAAGAAATAAACACCCTTATGGGAATAGCAGGTGACCTCAGCGGAGATGAACAAAGAAAAGCTTTAATCGAAGCATTGGCGATTACAGATATGGTAGCAATCAATCCCAACGCTTACAGCGTTGTTGTTACTTTCGAAAAAAATCTCCCCTCTGTATTGAAAACAATCAGCATGGACACAGTTATGGATAATACCATAGCAAGCACAAAAAGCACATACGAAAACCTTGGAGTTACAGATACTCAAATTGAGAAGACAACAGTTAACATTCAGGGTGAGGAATTCAACGCAATCAGAATGAAGGTTAATTACATGGGCGTTGATATGTACCAATCCATGATAATGAAAAAGTGTTACGGACATATCGCAGCAATTGCGATAACATCAACTGAAGAAGATATTTTTGATGACATAGTTTCAAAAATGTATATAGTAAAATAAAATATCAGAGGAGTGCAGCAAATGAACCGCCCCAAATTGTGCGGACAGCACAAAAAAGAGTCCTAAGGTAGATAATATTAAATTTTAAGCAACGAACTGACATCGCTTTTCAAGTGGTGTCAGTTTTGTTTTGAACTGTATACGTTCGT
>SVRV01000025.1 GCA_015064635.1 Oscillospiraceae bacterium | reverse complement strand
TGCTTTTGTTGTTGGTTTTTTGTGGTGATTAAATTATACAACAAAGCAAGCGACAGCTCAATACCTTTTCGGTATTTTGCTGTCGCTTTTTCTCTTCTTTGGAGCTTTTCTTAATGACTCAGCCCCTCAGACTGTCGAAAAAGTCACTCTAAGGGGTGGCTTTTTCGACAGTCTGACGCCCCAAAAGTGTCTAACTTTTGGGGCGCATATAAAAATGTATTCATCAATAAAAGATAATGTTTTTTACATAAGTTAGTGTAATATACACAAGCAAAACAGCAACTTGTCGATTTGTCCATAATTATAGGCGTTTTGTCCATAGAGATATATATTACATTTTTATATAATAAAAATGTAGCAATCAAAAAAACAAGGAGAAAAGCAATGAAAAAAATCACATTTCTGTTAACACTTCTTATGTTGGTTCTTTCGGTTACCGTATCAGCCGAATCGGTACCTTTTGAAAAGAACTACATCAATGACGGAGATTTCGTGCTTACAAGCTTTCATGCGGTAAGAGACTTCACATCTGAAGGTAAAAACATTACTCCTCTCGAAGATGCTTGCTATTGGCTTGGCATCAATAAGGAAGAGTACAATATCAAGTATTCGTGCTTCGTCGGAAGAATTTCAAAGGGTGCTCGTTACACCTACGGCAACTGGGCTATCCCCAACGGAAAAAAGAATGATAAACAAGCTCTTGTTGACATCAGCACCTCTGACGAGAGGTGGATAAACGAGTTTGATAACGTCAAAAAAATGGGTACAATACTTACCGATTGTGAAATACCCTACGGTATCACATTGTCGCTCTCGGAATATGTCAGCGGAGGTATGTACCGTGAAAACATAATGCAGAATATATTTGAGGCAACTGATTTCGTGGACGATTGCGACTATGTGGATTTTATTGAGCACAACGTCAATAACTTCTGCGTAGTAATTGAAAACAACGGAGAAAGATATCTCATATTCCAGCTTGAAGCGTACCCCGGTAAACTTGTTGTTGAATGGTTTAACTCGGTAATGGAAGCAAATCCCGACAAGCGTGCCATAGTTTATACCTACTCTCTCATTAATGAGAAGGGTGAAATGTATACTCAGCACCCCTGGACTTTGCCAACAAAAGAGTGGCAAAAGACATATCAGAATTACAATACAACAGTAAAAACCAACCTTCTCAATGTAGACAATGCCCGTGAAGGAGATCAGCTTTGGAATGATGCACTTTCACTCCATGATAACCTCCTTTGCGTTGTTACATCCAATGCCGTTACAAATAAGGATATCGTAACTAAAGTATACCAAAACAAGAATGGATATGACGTGCTTACTGTTGTTGCAAATCTCACAGACGGTTACGGAGCAGAAAACAAGCCTTTCCCCATCTTAATGAAGATATCTGCCGACAACACTACTATTGACTTGCGCTATACAGATACAACCGACGGATCGTATGTTAAGGATTCGGCAGTCAGCGTAACTCTCAACAATATTGCCACACTTCCGGAGCCCGAACCTGTTACTGTTCTCCCCAAAATCCCCTATCAGTATAACGGATTGAACTCCGCTTACATCAACGGTTATGAAGGAAATGTTTTCCTTCCCGGAAACAATATGACAAAGGCTGAGGCTTGTACTATTTTCGCAAGACTTCTTCTCGGCACTCAAAATATTCCCTCGGGATATACGACAAGATTCACGGACGTTAAAGAGGGTGACTGGTTTTACAACGCAATCGCATACCTTGACGAGACAGGCTTCTTCTACACGATTGACGGAGATACCTACAACCCCAATGCAAAGATAACAAGAGCCGAATTTGTTGAGCTTGCTTATCTGTCATGTATTCTCACAGAAGCCAAAGAGGTATCATTTAAGGATGTTGACGAGACAAACAAGTATTACAAAGCTATTATGGCAGCTGCTGCCTCGGGGCTCGTAAACGGTTACGGTGACGGGACTTTTGGGCCGGACAAAACTATCACAAGAGCCGAAGTTGTAACTGTCATCAACCGAATGCTCGGTCTTGTGTCCAATAACATCACTATAAACAAAGCAAAGCTTGAGAAAGTATTTGGCGATATTTCGGGTCACTGGGCAGAGTATCAGATACTTATGGCATCAAACAGCAATGTAAAGGGTGTTTACCACGAAAATATCAACAAAACTGCTTTTTCGGAAACGCAAACCACCATATCCTTTGAAAACAAGCATGTAAGAGTAACCATTGCCAAGAGCGGCGGTACAGTTACAGAGCTTATTAACCTTGAAACAGGTAAAAATGTTCTTGCTACCTCCGATCTTTCTGCTTTTGCGTACCTTATTTCAAAATCAAACACTAATATCCCGCCAAAAACAGTCGAGCTCTGTGACGATGGCAGACTTCTGATGACCTTCAAAGGCGGATATAAGGCTTATTTCATTGTTGAAGTATCGGACAACTTCTTCACCGTAGCACTTGACACCAATCTTCCCGCTTCGCTGAAGGGAGCTGTTGTTGTTTCACTTGCAACCACAGAGGAATTCAACTATGAAAACGGCTCATACAGACTTGGTGCTCTCCCCATGAACACAAACACCAACAGTGCAAATAAGGCAAATGGAATTTCCAAAGCTGTTATCGGACGCACATACACCTTTACACCTCAAACTATGGGTGCAAAGATGGGTATCTTCTTCGGCAAATATGAAGATTCACGTGATTTCCTCAAGGAAATTTCGGATGCTATTGACCCCAATGTAGGTCTTACCTCGAAAGCGGGCGGTCCTTATGCTCTTGACCATCCCGACCTTTATCAGGATTATGTTATGTCCTCGTCAAACATAAGCATTGATTCAATAGAAGATGTGACCAAAATGATGGCTAAATACTCTATCGGTCAGCTGGATGTTAACCAAAGTGCATCAACCTTCTATCAGGGTGACTTTAATTTTGTAAGTGCGCTTACGGAAGAAGAAAAAGAAAAGGGTGTATTCGGAACAGGCGCTATGTTTAAGGAAAGAATAGCAGATGTTGCCCACGCAAACGGCGTACAGCTCGGTCTTCACACATATTCTTCTCTTGTAGCAAAAACTTCTACCAATATTCTTTCAAATCCCAAGTATCAAAAGCAGTTAGCCTACGCAGAAAAGGTATATACCCTGAGAGGCGGCCTCACAAAGAGCCGTACAAGCATCAAGACGTATGAGGACGCTTCGGATTTCAAAATCGGCGACTCTGCTATCCCCTGGAACGGTCCTTACACGAGATACATACTTATAGACGAGGAAATAATACTCGTTCAGAAGGGTACTACATCGGGATTTCTGAACGTTAAGAGAGGACAGTTTGGTACACAGCGCGTAGCTCATGAGGACGGTGCGGAAATACGCCAGCTCCTCTGCCACTATGGTATGTTCCAGCCTATCCCGGGCTCAGAGCTTTTCTATCACGTTGCAGACCTTACCGCCAAGGCATACAATGAAGGCGATTTCGACATGATTTATCTCGACGGCTTTGAATCCTTTGCAAGAGATACCTTTACAACAGCCGAAGAAAGATACTATTACTACGGTGAATTTGCAAGAAGAGTCGTATCTCAATGTATCAAGCCTCCCTATGTAGAATATTCCTGCGGTGCTCCCACTTATCTCTGGAACGCACGAGGACGAGGCGGTGCTACCGACCACGCAACCAAAGCGTTCAAGCAACACACGAGCATTCACCTCAACAGCAACATCAGCCTTATGAATAATTACTACACAGCAACATTTGGATGGTTCGACTTCAATCCCGATGTAGATTCCGCTCGCAAGAATACTCTCAAAAAAACAATATTCAGAGATGACCTTGATTATATGGGATCGATGGCAGTTGCATGGAACATTTCAAACGTTAACAGCTCCTTCAAATCTATGGATAATCCCAGGACAGAAGACAACTTCGCCTACTACACCATATACACCAAGCTCCGTCTTGCGAACTACTTCTCCCCCGAAGTAAAGGAAGAGCTCAAGAACGGTGAATATGAATACAAGGTATTCCGTCAAAAAGACGGTAGCTGGGCATTCAAGGAAATGAAGTACTCCTATAACAGAATCTTCGACGATATAGACAACTTGTACACTACAGGTAAGGATTTCAACCCCTTCGATGCACAGACTCCTTATGTAAGAATTGAGCAAAGATATTCAACTCTCGGCGAGGAAGAAATGGTTGTTCTTGCTCTTGACGAAACAGCCGATATTAAAACTCTTGAAAAGAAGCATCCCATCGTTGTTAAAGACATTGCCGACAAGATAACTCTTAAGGTTAGAGTATACGGCAACGGTTCGGAAACTGATGCCATTCTCATTCAGCTCGGTTCGGTATATACAACAGAAGAAGGTCGTACCGACTATCTGATTCCTCTTAACTTCACAGGATGGAGAGAATTCATTCTTGCCGATGCGGATAACGCCGATTACAATTCTTATGAGTTTTCAGGCACATACCATATCGGAACGCTCAACTATGCAACCTTCCGTGCAACTCCGTCCATGTCAAAGGTCAACAGCTTTACTATCAGGCTTTCCGGCGAGTGTAAAGGCGTGAAGATTGATGACATCAGAGCTTGTAAGACAATAGATGCTCCTGTGAAAAATCCTTCTGTAACAATAGGCGATACAAAAATAACCTTTAACACAGAACTTCACAGCGGTGAGTTTGTAGAGTACTATCCCGAAACGGGCAAGGCTTATCACACCTACTATGAGTACACCCACGACGATGAAGGCGCATATGTATCTGATGTGCCCCATGTAAAGGAAATAACCACAACCGGTACGCTTACTGTTCCCGCAGGCGACTTCTCCTACACTTATGATGCAGAGGCACTCACAAAAGCACCTACCCGTGCAAGAGTTGCCATCGGTCTTGCAGGTAAGACGATAGCCAACCCCGACACATGGAAAGCTCCCAAGGTTGACATTCCCGAAGAGTTTATTGATTATAATCTTGATTAAACAAATATCAGCAAAATGCCTCACAAAATTCTGTGAGGCATTTTGTTTGATAAGAGCAACAGGTCCGAGCCCAAATAACTTCGACCTGTTTGTAGTTTTTATCAATCCGTATGCATATATCTCTGCGGGCAATGAAAGTCCTCAGGTGCTTGTACAATCAAAATGTTTTTTGTAAAATCGTACGTTCCTTTTATCCAATAAAACTCATCTGTTATCGGCATATGATCAGGCTCAAAATTGAGCTTTACTGTATATTCCGTGCCGTAATCCTTGCATTTAGCTTTGACATTAATGCCGTCGGCGGAAATTATATTTGTTCCGATCCTAACATCAAACGACGTAATCTTTACATCAAACCCGTCCATAGAATTGGCGTTGATCGCTATAGGAATGTAGGCAGAGTTCAACTCATAAATGTTGATCTTATTCAAATATTCTTTTATTTCATCTGCTGTTATACCCACATTTTTATACTCGGATGCCGTATGAGTGGCAAGCCAATCTGCTGTGTAAATCTTTCCATCGTGCAATAATGCATAGGGATTTACAAAGCATTCGTTCACCTTCTTAATATCATTGGAGTAAAGAGATGCTATCTGCTCATCAGTAAAAAGCCCTCCGTTTTGTGTATTGGCTTCCAAAAGAGATTCTTTAGGGATCCCCAGCTCGCTCACGGCTGCAAACAAGGTCAAATCCCACAAAGACCTTTTTCCGTTATCAAATTGCTCCAACCAATTTGATAGAACAGTTGGATCTACAAGCTCTGCCACAAAATCCAACATGCCGTAAAACTCGAAGATGTATCTTGTGCGGAAGCTTGAATGGTTACTGTCTGTTAAATTATAATCGGTATTGATACTTGAAGTCCCAAATAAGTTCAACTCTTTGCCATCAATCATATATTTTATCTGACCAATTTTTACACCCGGATAGACAGACCCTTTTATATTTTTATTATTAAACGGCTTTTCTATCGGCTCGTATTCACCATGCTCGTAAGTTAGAGACGGAATATCGATATAACAGGTTTTCCCTCTCTTTTCCGTTTCAACGTTGTATTCGGATATTATAACTGTATTACCATCATTACTCACCTCTACAGCTGTACCGTAACTGCCTTGAACACTTCCTTCAATGCCAACTGCCTTTACAAAATCGACAGAAAACGTAATTTCATTTGATCTCAAATCATAACCAAACAAGCCGAAGTCTCCATAGAAGATGAGCGTATCTTCACTTTCAAAAGCAATTTCGACCCCCACTCCTGAGGCAGTTTCCAAATCCAATGGCATGTCGACCGCTATTTCTGAAAGGTTTGTTTTCGTGTTTGCCTTTTCCCTCTCGTTCTTAATGATTCTTCCGTTTAATATTCCACCTAAAATAAACGCCGCAACAATAAGCAAGATTGCTGTAATTACAGAGACCAATACAGCCTTTTTGCTTATACGCTTTTTGTTTTTAATGAGAAGAAACCTTTTCTTTAGGGCTTCTTTACTACCCGCCATTCCTGTAGTCATCGGAAAACATTTAGAATTGTTTTCAGAAAGAAGTACAATGATAGTGTTTACATAAGACAGCTCACTTTCTCTTGTCATATCCTTCACCACCGATGCATCGCACGAAAATTCGCATTCCTCATCAAGCTGTCTACAAATGAAATAAACTGCAGGATTGAAAAAATGCAAGCATTTTACTGCAACGGAAAACCATTTGACAAGCATATCATGTCTTTTATAATGCGTCATTTCATGAATAATAATATTGTTAAGCTGTTCTTCCGATAATACGATATCAGGAAGGAGCAGCAAAGGCTTGAATACCCCCGTCATCAAGGGCGAAGTGGTGATGCCGCTCACTCTTGCAGACACTCGCTTTGATTTTAGTTGAGCAATATCTATGGGATAAGATGTTTTATAGGTATGAGCCATAAAAACAAAATATCTGACAAGCTTGTATGCAAAAAGGATAGATGCCATAAAAATCCAAATAACAGAGGCAAATGACAGAATCTGTTTCATTGTGTACGTGGCTTTAGAAGTGTCATCAACAGGAAGCATATCTGTATCTGTATCCGCTGCCGGTTTACCCGCTTCAACGGATAAATCTGCATCAAAAGGAGACAGCATCACTTCCTGATATTCGCCCCTTGGCGCTTGCACGTCTATCATAGTTTGAGGAGCGGTTTCGATGTCACTTTCGGGTAGTGTTACTCTAAAAGGAAGTATCATCACCGCAAGCACGCAAACCCATATATAATAATTCCAAGATGCAGGAAATACTTTTCTTGTAATCGGCTTTAAAAGCATCAATACCACCATAAGAACGGTTCCGATAAGCGACGTAATAACAACACTTACAAATATATTTTCAAGCATAATAACTCCTCTCAAAAAAACTTACGTTCCAATAGCTTTAATTTCAATTATCAAAAATAGCGCGAAGCTCTTCAAGATCCTCTTTGGACAGCTTTTCATTTTCAAAGAGTGACACGGCAAATTCCTTAACGGACCCGTGATAAAAATTACTTATAATACTCTTTGTTTTTTCCTTTCTGTATTCCTCCACGGGAATAATAGGAGTATAATAATAAATTTTTCCTTTTTTTTCGGTCGATACCACTCCCTTTTCTACAAGCCTTGTGAGAAAGGTTGCAATAGTTGTTTTCTTCCATCCGCGTTTTTCAACAGCCTTTCCAATTTCGGCGGATGTTATTGGCTCCTTTGAATTCCAAAGAACCACCATTATTTCCATTTCGGAATCACTTATATTAATATTTTCAATTGACATTGTTTTACCTCCGATTTTATTCTACATTTGTAGTATATTTATATTCTACACTTGTAGAAGTGTTTTGTCAAGAGTTTTTTTGAAATTTTCAAAAAAACAGACACATCATTCATAAATTCACGAATGATGTGTCTAAAACTTTTTTATAAAAGCTACCAGGCAAGTCCCATTGACATATGATGGTCAAGGGTAAATTCGGTGACGCCAAGGTCTATAAGACTTGTCATATGGGGTCCGCTAATGCCGCCCTTCATAGCGGCGATAGAAACCAAGTACCCCTGTTCCTTTGCGGTGACTATCTTCTTTTCTGTAGCGGCGTGGGCAAAGAATTCTATAACTGTCGTTTGCTTTTCTGTGTCGATTTCAAGCTCTTTTACTCTTTGGGCAGGGTCCCAATCCTGAGCGGCGCCCTGAATGAGAATACGACCTGCGATTTCATTTCCGAATACGCGGTTACATATCTTATGAACGCTTGGAGAAGAGCTTTTCACCCAAAAATGCTCAAAGAGACGATATTTCACAAGGAGATCTCTTACATAGATCCATTGCTCCTCGGTAAGCTCGGGATGAACAGAAAAGACAGGCTGCATTCCCGTCATGGAGCATATTCTGAAATATTCCTCCATTGTGGGAACTCGGATATCTGCAAAGATATTACTCCTGCTTCGCCAAGAAGCGCAGAATTGCATCAGCTCATCGTATGTGAAGTCCCAGACATTCTTATCCAGAAGACTTCCCTCCTCTATTCTTCTGCCGTCATTCAAAGTAAGCTCGGTTCTGACAGTGTCATCGTGTACACAAACACCAACTCCGTCCTTTGTAAACTTTGGTACGGTGATACAGCTTGTAAATCCTGCTTCGGCTGTTAATTGCATACCGAGAGCATTTACAAAGCCTCCGTGACCGTGGTAACGAATACCGATATCCCTTTCTCTGTAGCCGTAGTTATGCTTTAGCTTAATGCTTTGAATATGGAGTCGAACGCTCTCAGGAATGATAAAATCAAGCTTGACGGTGGTGTAATGCCCGATGATGGGAGCAATGCGCCATTCTCTTCTATAGAGCTGGTTTAAGTATCCAATCTCATATACAGGAGAATAATAAATGGTTTTGCCTTCACCGTCAACAATACGCACCTGAGCTGCGGGAAAATCACCCTTTTCGCTTTCATACTGTGCTACGGATGAAACTATAAAAAACTCGTCTGTAATATCGCTACCCTTTAATTCAACGGAAAAGCTTTTTGTAAAGCTTCCGTCCTCATTTGCAAAGGGAGAAAGGGCGTTTAAGCTCAGCCCATCAATTTCCGCGGTATCAAAATGCACCGGACTTTCTGACCACATAAAATCCTTAAACGGGTCAATTAAATGCTCGGTAGATAGCTCCTTCATATAGTCTCTCCTTCCAATCTATTTATCTTCTGATTTTCCGTCTTTCAAGGTCTCATAAACCTCATCGATAAATGCAGTATAGGCTTCCGCACTTTCCACAGACTTGTTGAAATTCGGGACGCCGAAATGCTTTTCTATTATCTCAAAGCAGGTCTTTTTGCCGCAGACTCTTTCAAGCAATGCAAGAAGGCGCATATCACCAAGTCCCTCGGCGAAGGTCTTTTGTCTTACAGACTGCAGACATCTGCCGTTGAAGTCGGGATAGACCACGTAGGAGGTCCCCGACATACTAAAGCCGCCGCTGGGATTGAGAGCGGGATTGAAAAGGTGCTTACTCTGTTCACCGTAATAATTGTTGTACGCCCAGTGTAAAAAGCCCTTGATATTATGGTAGTACATCTGTACACCGAGAACTCTGTTTCTCTCACGAGGAACAGTCAACACTCTGCTGCTTCTGCCTTGCATCGATGAGCCACCCGTATAATACGCCCACAGATTGTCGCACACACCGATGAAATCGTGAATTGTGGAGGTCACAACAATAGGTGTGTCACAGCATCCCTTTTTGTAGAGCTCTACGTGGGATATTGCGTCTCCCAGCATATAGCCGTCAAGATGCTTTTTCACAATGCTTTGTGCCCTTTGATACTGCTCAAGATGCTTATTGCTCGGCTCATCGGATACGTGGAACATTATCTTCTTTTCAAGCCCTTCTTTTTTCAAGAACTCCTTCAGCGCTTCGATATATTGTGAAAGAAAATCGGAATATGCCTTGCCCGTACCGTTTGTGTGCCAGCCGAAAAGCTTCTTATCCTTGCCATCGACACGCACAATAATCTTAGGTGCATTATTCGCACCCCACTGAGTGAAGAAATGCGGATGCTCAAAGTGAGTGATACCGCAGTCACGGCACATATCCACAAATCGCTTCATCAGGCTGAAATCAAATTCGTAATTCTTACCTACCTTTTTAATCTTCACAAGCTGGACGGTCATTCTCTCGTCCCCGATACCCGTATCAAGAGGAGGTGTGAAGGCAGGTAGAAGTATCATATTCATACCATTGCGCGCCGCTTTTTCGATATAATCACGGATGATTGCAAAATATCTGTCGCTGAATACCTCCTCGCCGTATATATCGGCAAGGCAATCGTAGTGAAACCAGTTGGTGTAAAGTAGCTTTTGCTTCGGTAGCTTTAAGGGAAGCACGTCAACCGTCAGCGATGCTTCGCCTGCCGGGTCGTTGCTCTTGTTGTAGAGCTTTATCTTTATTTCTCTTTTGCCACTTGGAACTGTCTTTTCAAATTCGTTTATACAAACGAAGACACCCTGCCAGGAGTCACTGTAGGCACGAAGGAGAGTGCTCTCCCCCTTCTCCACCGTGAACTTACCCCAAGGAAACCGAACGTCCTGAAGTGGAGGGTTTACCTTCTTTTCAATGAGTATATCGGGATAAAGTCCGATGGGCGGATTTCCATCAATACCGCAGGTGGTCACTACGGGAACGTTGTTTATATAATATATGCTGAGGGGCAGATCGGTGTCAAATCTCAGGTAAAAGTCACAACTTTGAGCTGAATTATCGTTTATCTTAAAGGCAAGCTGAAAATTCACGCTTTGATTCCGACACGCCCTTACTCCTTCTATTTCTCTGCCCGAGAGCGCTTGGTCTGCAAATATGGGAGTGAGTGAATTCAATACCTTGACGTCTATCATATATTACACCTTCCTTCTCTGTCTACAGTTTAACATTTACAGCTGCAAAAGTCAACAATACCTCGGCAAAAAATATAAGGCACCCAAGGTTGACATTACTCAGAAATTTATCGATTATAATATCAACTAAACATAAGGCAGAAAATTTTCGGAAAAATTTTCTGCCTTATTCTAATGCTCTTACTTCTGTTCTACGAAGATATTTACGCCCTTGGTTTCGTCATACCAATTAAAGGTATAAAGCTTTCCGTCGGAGAGATACTGACGGGGGCAAGTGTTGTCAAACCAGTCTACGGGCTTCATTGTAGTGCCCTTGTCTGCTATCTTGAAGGAATCGGAAAGTCTCTTTTTGTCTGCATCTGTGAGCATACCGGGAGTGATGGAAATAAAGAGGCTTGTTCCGGAGAGCGCGCATGCCTCAAAGAATCTAAGATTCATTTCGGTTGAAACGTGCTCTGTTATAGCAGCACAGTCAGGGTCTGTAATAAAGAAGGTGTTATTCTGAGGAAGTCTGAAAGCAAGTGAGTTTACACCCATCTTTCTTGTCTTGTTCCAATCAAATCCGCTGGTGTCAAGACCGCTTCTTGAAATCTGGTGGATACCAGCCGCAAGGTGGTTGTAGGTGTTACATCCCATAATGAGAGTATCCCCTGCCGCCTCCTGTATAGTGGTATAAAGCTTCTTTATAATCTGGGCATTTGTAACGCTTGTATCGTCAAACTGCCATCCGTCATCTGTGATATGGTCTTTAAGATATATTTCGTCATAGATATCGGCTGTAAGCATATCGGGAGCTGTAAAGTCATACTTTATCATCTTATAGCCATCGTTTGCAATTCCCGAAACCACACCTGCTACGTAGTCAAGTACTTCAGGCTTTGAGGGGTCAAGGAAAAGGCCGCCGTCGGCACCCAGGTGTCTGGGATGATAAAGGCTCTCGTGGAATTTGTCCTTAGTAAGGAGAGGTCTTATCCATATACCGGGGTCGCATCCCATTTCGCTCATTTCGTGAGCAAGCTCCTTCATATTGCCGAACTTCTCGGAGGGAGTCCAAGGACCACCGTTATATGTATCGTGAAGCACCTGCCATCCGTCATCTATAAGCATAAAGGGACGGTTTTTAGTACCTTCGCAAAGCTCTGCTGTAATAGCGGTATCAACAAGTACGCTTTCTCTTGAAATGTTTCCGTATGCATAATACCAGTTATTGAGACCGAAAATGGGACGTGTGGGAAGGTTGGGCTTTTCGCACATAACCTTACAGAACGCCTGACATGAATCGAATGCGTCCTCACCCTCCTTGCCCTCTCTTTCAACAACGGTAGCGCAAACAAGGCTCTTTTTGATCTTCACGCCGTTACCGCCGTTTCTCACGTCGAGAGTAAGGGTTACACCCTCCTGGTCAAGCTGCCAGAAAACAAAGCTGTTGGGCCCTGTCTTTACACCGTAGCCGTGAGCAAGCTTTCCGTCAAAGCACTGGATATACCAAGCATAATGCTTTTCGGGAATAACGGGCATCCAGCCCATATCTCCGAATTCAACACCGGGAGAGTCACCCAGCATTCTTTTAACAAAGGTAAAATCGTCATTCCATCTTACTCTGATCCTTGAAACAGGCTCTGCTGTTTCAACTGCAACAACATCAAGCGTGTCACCGTTTAGCACTGCTTCAACTTCAGCAGCTTCGGTTGAAAATTTTGAATCCTGCTTCTTTGCAGTTTTCCATCCGTCCTTTGTCTGTATCCCTACAAAATCGGGAATTCTTATAATAGACTTAAACATATATACCTCCTGATTGAAATTCATTTTCGTCTGTAATTATACATTACTTTGTTAAAAAAGTCAATGATTTACAGAGTGTATTTATTCGCAGTAAAAAATATCAGACACATCATAGGCTTAAAGCCCAAATGATGTGTCCGATTATTGTCATTGATTGTTTTTTAAAGCTTCACACTTCTCTAATCTAAATGGAATACAGTCTTCAAGTCAATGGACACGGGACTGTTATCGGGGTTTGTATCCATAATGTCAGCCATGTAATCCCACCATTTCCGACAAATTTCGGTGTCGGCACTCTCAGACCACTTCTCTTCGCTGTCTATTTCGATATATCCGAAAAGAATATTGGTTTCACGGTCAAGGAAAATCGTATAATTTTTTCCACCATACTGGTGAATCATATCCTTCATTTCCTGCCAGAGAGCGTTGTGGCGCTTTTCGTACTCCGCCTCCATGCCCTCATGCAACTTCATTTTAAAGCCTTTTATCATATACACCCTACTTTCAACCAACTATTCTGTTTGCAAGTTCTATCTGTGTTTCTCTGAGGTTTGAATAGATGTGCAGGAAGTTTTCCGCATCAACAGCTGTTTCCTCATAGAAGGTGGGACTTTGAATTGCAACGATTACCGACTTCTTGTACTCTTCTGTAAGCATCCAACGTACAGTTGTATGCTCATATGCGTCATTGAGGAAATACACTATAACATCCTTGTCTTTAACAAAATTGGGAAGGTCATCTATGTAGATGAGTCTTTCCTTTACGTCAACCTCTATCCCTCTCTCCTCAAGAGTATTCTTGAAGTGGATATATGAGGATTCGGGAGCGTCCTTCTGGATAACGATTCCAACCTTCTTTACATTCTTGAAAGGCATACTTGTATTGATTTCCTCAACAATAGCCACCTTTGATGCTTCAAGATTGTGCTTCTCCAGTCTTTCAAAATGGTCCGGCGTAAGAGGTACATTGTACTGATAGTCATCGTCAAACATGCCAAGCTTTTCTTTAAGGTCGAGTATTCTCTGACAAGCATCGTTTATACGTTCCTCGGAGAGTCTGCCTTCCTTAACTGCCTTTTCTACAATATCGGTATAATTCGGGTCAATAATACCGAGAAGGAGGTCATTGCCTGCCTTAAGGTATTCAACGAAGAGGTTTTCTTCGTTATAGTGAAGTCTCGCAGCTCTCATTGAAAGGTCATCGGTTACAACCACACCTTTGAAGCCCATTTTTTCTTTAAGAAGTCCCACAAGCACCTTATGAGAAAGAGAAGAAGGAATATGAACTCTCGGACGCATCAAAGTATCGTCAACTGCAGGGAAAGATGTATGCCCTGACATTATTGTCATAACACCCTCGTCGATGGCTCTCTGATATATAGCACCCTGGGTATTCATCCACTCCTCAAGACTCATGTCATTGCACGAAGGAGAGATGTGTGTATTTCTAATTTCAAAAGGTCCCGGAGACGGAAAATGCTTAATACAAGCGGCTACGCCCTTGGACTGCATTCCCTTTATGTAAGCGGAGGTCATATCGGCGGCAAGTTTGTAATCCTCAGGGTATTCTCGAAGTGTTTTCTTCGCAAGTTCTCCCTTTACCACATCGCATACCGGTGCAAAAATCCAGTTGAGAGTAGAAGCTCTGAATTCCGCTCCTACAAATTCCGCACTTTCTCCAAAAAGCTCAACACCTTTTTCCCCACCCTGCAAATATCCGAGTGCACGTGTAACTAAAGACATTCCAAGTCTTGAGCTTCCGATACCGATTTCACCATCTGACGGAAGAAGGGGTGGAAGTTTAAAGAGAGGGATTATATCCTTTACCCAATCATTTGCTTCCTCGGCTGTAGGTTTGTGCCCGAAGTTTCCGTTTTCATAGGACATATAGTCCTTCATAAAGTCCTGGTCGCCCGTTACCCAAAGAGCTCCGAAGCAATTTCTTTCAATAAGCTCTTTTCTGGTCTTATTTCCGACAAGAGCACCCGACGAGATACATCCTGTCTGACCTATTTTCTCTCTGAGCGAAAGCTCCGATAACTTCGGTTTTTTCATTATGTTTCCTCCTGAACCATTTTCTTTGAGTGTATTATACACCCTTCCTCAAGGGTAGAGTCAATACTTTCTTTTAAAAAAATCAAAATATGTCAATGACATCAAGTATTGGAATTGCAAATTTCTACATAGTATTTGCTCTTGGTACAAGAAGAACGGGTGGATTGCCCTCAAAGCCTATCTCACCGAACAATGCTTCAACAAATGCCTCCTGAGATGCGGCATCCAAACTATTGGCATTAATAAAAGCATCAACGCCCTCCATACTGTCATAGTGTATGTAAGGATAGCCGAAGGAAACGCCAACCGACTTTTCCTTACCATACTTGAAAGCGTGATAGAAGGTAGCGCACTCGTCGCCGAAGAGACGTAAATAACCCTTAGGCATATGCATTGCAACGTATGCGGCATAAATTATAAGGTCGCTGTTGTCGGATATCTCTTTCAGCTCCGTATCATTCTTCAATCTCCGCTGAATATGGACATCCATTCCTCTTGCCTCAAATGCTCTTTTTAATGGTTCAAGTGTTTCTATGATACCCTCCAGGTGACTTGAAACGATAATGGAAACCTTTTTAACTTTATCCTTATTCACAGGGAGCATATTTCTTCTGTCACGGACAATTGTCATACTCTTTCTGACAATTTTTGCGTTTATCTCACGGGTCTTTTCAACAACATCAGCCGCTTTGTACGGATAGTTGGCATAGCCGTCCTCGAACATACCCAGTTTTTCCTTCATATCAAGGACACGTCCGCAAGCATCGTCAATTCGGGATTCGGGTATTCTGCCATCGAGAACAGCCGCTTCTATAAGGTCACCTGAGTTAATCTCACAGCCTAAAAGCACATCGTTACCTGCGTTTACAAGCTCAACAACAAGCTCCTCATAGGGCATAAGGGAGTAAAGTCCTGCCATGCGCAAGCCATCGGTAATTACAACACCCTTGAAGCCCATCTCACCCTTCAGAAGATCGGTAACAATCTTTTTTGAAATAGTGGACGGAACGGGCTGACCGTTTATAACAGTGTCATCTGCCGCAGGAAAAGCCGAGTGATCAATCATAACGGAATATACACCGTGGTCAATCATTTCACGAAAAGCTCTGCCCTGCTCTGACCACCACTCCTCCATAGAACATACCAAAGCATTGGAAGAGAAATGAGTATCTCTTGCAGAGTAACGGTCAGTACCGGGAAAATGCTTTACACAAGCGGCAACTCCCTCAGACTGCATACCGTCAACGTATGCCTTTGAAAGGCTGAGGCATCTGTCATAATCATCCATTGCAATGGTACGCATTACGCAGTCGCTGTTGCGGTTACCCATATCCATTACGGGAGACCAGCGCCAATTGAAGCCTGCGCATCTAAGCTCACGGGCAAGTGCCGCACCAAGCTCAAATGTAAGCTTTTCATCGTCTGCCGCACCTATCGTCAGCGCATTACAGATTTTTGTCAAATCGTCAAATACATTGGATGCACCTGTCACACAGTCTCCCGCAACAAGGGGAGGTATTTTTGGGAAGGTGCTTATTTCGTCAATATATTCTTTATACGGTCCGGAGGGCATTCTTATCTTGCCATAAGCGAGAAGATCCCCCTCAGCGGTATCTGTAACGTCTACGGGCATATCCTTAAAATGACGGGAATCGGTATAATAAACACCTATCTGCTCGGCACGAATTGTACCAAAGCATTCCTTTTCATATCGTTTCTTTACATCCTCTATATCAACAGGCTTGTAGTCATATTGAGATTCTCTCTTTCCGTACACTTCCCAGTGATGAGGAGCGAGCATCTGACCTATTTTTTCACGCAATGTTAACTCGGAAAGCTGAGGCTTTTTCATCCTTTTTCTCCTGACTTTATTAAAATTTATTCATTCTTTATGTGAGTCTATAATATCTCCATTTTCTATAAATGTCAATAGTTTTTATTGATTTTTCAAAATATCAAAAGTTATTGACAAGTAAAGTTATTGACAAATATTTTTTCAAGTAGTATACTTTAAAAAAATCTTGGAGGTACAATTATGAGAAAGCCCGAAAAGAACTACGAATTCAGACATAAAATGCTAAAGATTCACCGTGAGGACATTCGTGACAAAAAACTCGTGCCGAGCTTTGACGAAATTGAAATAAAGGACGGTTTTGTCATTGACATTTCAAGGACAATGACCGAGGTCGTACTTACCGCCGCAAAGGATTTGCAGGATTACCTTCTCATATCCATGGGAGTTTCGGTACTGATAGACACAAAAGGAAGTGTGGCGGGAGAAAGTATTTCGGTTGATATTGCACCCAATAAGCTGACAAATGCAAAGGGATATATGGGATACAAGCTTTCGTTTGACAAGGGCATAAAAATAGATGCCTTTGACGAGCGTGGTATTGCTCAGGCGTTCTATTACCTCGAGGATATGATGACACTGAGGTCAGCTCCGTTTATCAAAAAAGAAGTAATCGAAAACAAGGCAATGTATTCACCCCGTATGATACATTCGGGCTTTGGCATTGACCAATTCCCCGACTGTCATCTGAGAGACATCGCCCACAGCGGAATGGATGCAATTCTCGTTTTCACCAAGGATGTAAACACCACAACCTGCGGATTTCTTGATTTCAATGAGCTTATTGTCCGTGCCGCAAAATACGGTATTGACGTATATGCATACAGCTATATGAAGAGTAAATTCCATCCTCTCGACGAGGGTGCTGAGGAATACTACGAGTCCACATACGGAAGACTTTTTGAAAAATGTCCCGGTCTCAAGGGTGTTACTCTCGTAGGTGAGTCGGTTGGTTTCCCCAGCCGTGACCCTATGGTCAATCAGAAGAACAGCGATCTTAAATCCTCCTCCTGGCCTTGCACAGACTATCCTCAATGGCTTGAATGCATTAAGAAGGTAATCAGACGTCACAAGGAAGATGCCGACATTGTTCTCTGGAGCTATAACTGGGGATGGGCACCCGAGGAAAACCGAGTAGAGCTCATTCGCAATTTACCAAAGGATATTTCACTTCTTGCAACCTTTGAGCTTGATGAGGTTTATAAAAAGGACGGAGTTATTGAAAGGACAGCGGACTATACGCTGTGCATACCGGGTCCCGGCAAATACTTCCTTTCGGAAGCAAAGGCGGCAAAAGAAAACGGTATTCGCCTTTACTCCATGGTAAATACAGGCGGTCTCACCTGGGACTTCGGTACTATCCCCTATGAGCCTTTCCCGTACCAGTGGAAAAAGCGTTACGACAATATGAAAAAGTGTCATGACGAATATGGGCTTTGCGGAATTATGGAGTCGCATCACTTTGGTTTTTATCCGTCATTCATAAGCCAATATGCAAAGTATTGCTTCACGGACTCAACAAACCAAAAAGACTATCTGAAAGATATCCTCGCGGCAGAGTACGGACAAGAAAACTTAGGGGCAGTTGACAGTGCTTTGAAGGTGTGGAGTGAAGCCATAACCTATATGATAGCCACGGGTGCTGACCAGTACGGCGGACTCAGAATAGGTCCGGGCTATCCTCTCTGCTTGTGGGGCGAGCAGGTTCCTCCCTGTGCACCTCACGCACATTTCGGCTCAAGAAAGAGCGTCATCGTCGTTGACTATATAGGATATGGAAGAACTGGGCACACAGACCTCAGTATGCCTCAGATACGTATTCCTCACGAGACCTCCTCATTCATCAAGATGAAGGAGCTTATGGAGGAAGGAATCGGTATACTTGAAGAGATAGAAAACAAAAACGATAATCTTGAAGAGCTCCTCGACCTTGGAAAGTACATCAGATGCTGTCTTGTAACAACTATCAACGTAAAGCTTTTCAGCACCGAAAAGGTAAAGTTTTACGCCGAGGAAGATCCCGCGACAATGAAAAAACATCTTGACAGAATGGAAGAAATAGCCCTTGCGGAAATAGAAAACACAAAATCAGCTATTCCTCTTGTCAGGATGAACTCAAGGCTTGGCTGGGAACCCTCCATGGAGTATCTCGCCGATGAGGAGCATCTTCTCTGGAAGATTGCCCAAGTGGAAAAGATGATAGCTGTTGACCTTGGCGAATTCAAGGAAGCTATCAAAAACGACCTTAATTAACGTACTGCAAAAAACATCAGACACATCATTCCCGAAATTCACGAGTGATGTGTCTGATTTTCATATTATGCGGTATTTTAAATTTACTCAATCGACATCCTTGATTGGCATAAAATCCTCAAGGGGAACTGCACTCTGGATGCCTGTGAAGGGTTCGATTACGGGGAGAGCGTTGCTTTCTCTCCACACGTCCTTGCCGTCCAGAAGGTTTGCAGGAGTGTGGGGTTTATTGGACCAATAGCGGTCTGCGTTGGTGTAGCTGGTGTATGCCGCTGTGCCTCCGATGCCTACAGAGAAGAACTTGTTTGTCGTGCCTCCCAGGTATCCTCCGGGATTGTTGTGGAATTCGTTCAGTGATTGATACCAGCCTATATCGTCTGCATCAAGACTTCTATACGCCACGATAAGCGCCTGCTCAATGGTGCAGGTGTTATTGGGGGCGATGGTGGTATCCGATGTACCCTTTATAAGTCCCAAAGCATTCATAAATTCCATTGATTTCACTGCCCAATCGGGAATCTGCTTACTGTCTGTGTAATTTGCCAATGCCGAATCGTAGACGGTGTATCTAACGTCGGAATTGTTGCGGACGTACTGAAGTGCACGGTAGAGGAAGGTCGCCATCTGTGCACGTGTCAGTGTATCCTTGGGTGAGAAGGTAGTGGGGCTTGTACCGTTGGTGATACCCGCCTTGACAGCCTTTCTTACGTATATACTGTCTGTGTCGGTGAAGGTGCCTGCAGAAGCTGCTTCAAGCTCTTTTCCAAGCATTCTTTCTACCATTTTGACCGCAACTGAAACGAACTGCTCACGGGTACAGCCCTTGGTGTAGTCACTGCCGAGAAGCGCCTTATCGGTAAGCTGAAGCTGAGTTGCCCAGCGTACCTCATCGGTTGCCCAGCTACTCAATTTAGCGGTGGTCTCTCTATCAGAATACACAGCGAAGCCGTCGGGTGCCGCCGCCTCGGTGGTTGCGACCATAACCATTTTATCGAAATAGCTGTCCCAACTCTTCTTAAGACGCTCCATGTGCCATTCATAAGTTACGTACTCATAGCCGGGCTTTCCGTAATACTCGGCAAATTCCTTTTTGAAATCCTCCTCGGAGTAGGAGAAGAAGTCGTCCTTGGGGTTTATTCCGCAGTAAATACACTGCTTGAAGTATACCTTTTCGCCCTTGGAATTGATACCTGCAAAGTTCTTATCGGAAAGAACTCTGTCGCCGTATACATGCTCCATCTTCTCGATACTGTAAACGTCATAGTGATCGGCTTCCTTAAAGGTGTGCTTGGGGTTATACTCGCAGGTATTACAGAATTTGCAGGAATAGTAATAGGTGGTGGGGTGCTGACAGTCCCTATACTCTGCCACACGGTCGGGAGTTATTATAGGGTTGATAAACTTATGACCGGGACACCACAGCTCTGCGGCCGATTCACCCTTCTTGAATGCCTCGTACACGTCTCCCTCGTAAAGATACAGCTGGAAGGTGACGCCTGAATAGTTTCTTACCTCGTCGGTATCTATTTCCTTATCAGCCTTCGTATGAATAGAATACCAGCCGTCGGGACAAACGTCCTTTGACACAAAGACCTTAAATGTTCCGACGTTGGCTCCTCCGCTTCCGTAATAGCTTTTTCGTACTCTCCCATCAAGTGCGGACAGGAACACACCGTCACGAGCAAGGTATTTACCCGACTCGTCTACCATACCAAATGCTACGTCGGGGGCGATCCATACCTCCTCCATTTCATGGCACCACTCAGCGAAGCCGCCGCCGTCTCCGATATCATAATCGATCAATATTCTCTTTACGTAGCCTAACTGATACTCGGGGTCCGCCCTGTTGTAGTAGGACGACAAAAAGATGTCAACCGGAGCCGTTTCGTTTTTAAAGGCAAAATTTTCACTCAGATAGTCCACAAATTCCTGATTGAAGATGACCTCATCATTATGATTGTCAACGAAATAATGGTCCGCCTGCTCCTTGGTGAGCACGTAGCTCATATCTATCTGACCCTCGGGAATGGGAGTTTTGAAGGTATGGGTAACATATGCCTCGCGGTTGTTTTCCTTTCTTACCTTTGACTGCTCGCCGTTGACGGTTATCTTCGACTGGTCGGTAAGGGTATAGGACACATCCTTATGTTCGCTCTTTATAACCACCTTGAATATGGCGGTATATTCCGTACCTGCGATAAAGGTACCGTCGTGGCTCAGTCTGCCCCTCCATTCAATATTGCTGACAACGGTCTTTGCATTATCTTGAAGAGTTGCTGTCTTCGAGGGAAGCTGACCTGCCACAGGGGACGGAACGGTGATGGAAATTAAATTTACATCTACGTCTAACTTTTCCAGAATTGCCGCACCGTCAACACTGAGGACACTGTACATTTTTGTAATTACAGCCTCTTTCTTATCTGCAGATACACTGCTGACGGTTGCCTTCTCTCCGTTGATAGTTGCACTACTGCCGGATTTTTGAATATATTTGTCCTGTCCGTCCTTGATGCCGACGGTTATGCTGACAATATATGCTTGTCCTTTGACAAATCTGCCACGACTGTCAAATTTGCCCTTCCACGAAACATCTTTTACATAGGTACTTTCGGTCTCGGGTACGGAAGCTGTGTCCGCAGGCATACCGCCAATTGACGGCTTGTCCATTGTAATAGTAAACTTGGTCACGGCGGTTGCAGCATTCGTGGTAACGCTTATCATCCCCGCAAGCATACATATACACAACAGCATACTTAAAACTCGAATTTTCATGATCATCCTCTTTTCGTTACATTTGTACTTTAATTATACATGAACTATTTAGCAAATGCAATTATTTTTTTAGATTTTTATACTAAAACCTCTCCTATCTTAACAAAAAAACCAGACACATCTAAGGCAAAAAAGCAAAAGTGTGTCTGAATTTTATTTTTGAAGTTTTGCAAAGTTTTTGAAAGCTCAAAAAAGTCTCAAAATTCCTATATACTTATTTGTTTATTGCCTCGTTTAAAAGATGCAGTATATACCTTGACATACCAAAAGAGATAATATATAATAATCGTAACAAATGACGAGGTTGGTGAAATTTATAAAATATGAAAGAAAAATACATTGAATTAATGGAGCTGACTCTGTCGGCTTACACCAACGAGCATATACTGTCTTACTTTGAAAATGTAAAGGTCAACGGATTGACCGAGCACGGATTTCCAAGGCTTACCGCAAATATAGGTATCCTCATAGCCCACGGACGCAGAACAGACTTGACTCCCATTTTTCTCGAGATGATGGACTTTTGCTGTGCAACGATCCCCACAGTAAAGGCTGCAAATGATTTTTCGGTCAGGGAAATTATCAGCTGTATAGAGGAGCTTGAGAGAACAGATAAAATACCCACAACATATATTGACAAATGGAAAAGAGAGCTTTCTGCCATAGTCCCCGAGGAATGCTACAATGTAATAGCAGATTCCCCGGAATCTCCTGTGCGAAATTGGGCTTTGTTTACAGGTGTCAGCGAATATTACAGACATAATATGTGCCTTTGCGAGAACGAAGAGCTGATCGAAACGCAAATTGCATCACAGCTGAAATGGTTTGATGACAATGGAATGTACATGGACAACTCATTCCACATAAACAGACAGCCCTTTGTTTACGATTTAGTTCCGAGAGGTCTTTTTTGTCTGTTGCTGAATAAGGGTTATCGAGGAAAATATTACAAGGTAATAGACAATATTTTAAGAAAAGCCGGACTCCTTACGCTTAAAATGCAATCCGTCAACGGCGAAATACCTTTTGGCGGAAGAAGTAATCAGTTTTTGCACAACGAGCCTTGGTTAGCGCTAATCGGAGAATATGAAGCAAAAAGATATATAAAAGAAGGAAATATCGAGCTTGCCGTGGAATTCAAAAATGCCACAGCACGAGCTATCGCGGTAACGGAGGAATGGTTAAATAAGAAACCCATCAGGCACATTAAAAACCGCTTCCCTACCGAGACCTTGTATGGATGTGAGAATTACGCATATTTTGACAAGTATATGATAACAACAGCATCCTTCCTTTACGGTGCATACACCGTATGCGATGACCTGCTTGAGGCAAAATGTGAACCCGACCTTGCACCGACTGCATTTATGACTACTGCTCATTTTGAAAAGGTGTTTTTAAAATGCGGTGGATACGGCATTGAATATGACCTTGACGGAGATCCCCATTACGATGCATCGGGACTTGGCAGAATACACCGTGCAGACTCCCCTTCCGCAATATGTATGTCATGCCCCTGCCCATCCACCCCCGATATAACACTTGATATAAAGCCTTTCGCACTGTCACTCTCCCCTGCGGTTCAATGTGATGGTCATTGGCAATATGCATCAATCGAAGGTGTACGGCATTATGTAACCGAATGTCACTGCGACTGCCATAATGCATATGCTACAATAAAGAGCATTTGGCAAAGCGGACAAAAAACGGTAGCAGATTATTCTGTCGGACAAAACGGTGTTAAAATAGCAGTAAACGGATACGGAGACGTAGGCTATTCCCTTCCCGCATTTACATACGATGGTGAGTCGGAAACAAATATTATCTCGAGCGATAATAAGCTTGAAATATTCTACAACGGATGGGTATGCCGATACACTGCGGAATGCGGTAAAATAACCGATGTCGGTATTACGAGTGCTAACAGAAACGGACACTATCGCCTTTTTGCAATTCAAGGAAAAAACACTGTTAAAATAAAAATCGAAATAGAAAGAGCATAACTATAAGAAGATTGATAAAAAAAGATAGGTAAGCACAAAGCAGGCAAGTATACCAAAAAAGTATACTTGCCTGTTTTAACTTACATTTCAGGAAAAGAATATTCAACCAAAATATCCTCTTTGCCCTTTTCGGGAATATAGGAAATTGATTTGATTTCCTTTATAGCTCGGGGTCAATTTCGTACATCCAAACCTCGCTGTTCCAAACATTCCCTGTGGTCTGTCCATACTTACTTAACACGACCTCAAAGCAACCGGTTTCTCTATTCTGAATAAGATCAAAATTGGATAACTGAACGGTTTCGGGTTCGCCCTCACGACGGGTATCGATCACCGTCAGCGTTTCTTTTTTTGCGGTGCCGTACTGCTCATCTATTTCCACAATATTGAGTGGGAAACGCGGGAAGTTGCCGCTTACTTTATAACCTGTAATATTGCCAATCCAATAATGCTTTCCTGTGCGTTCATCCTTGATAATACTTGAACACGAGGCGGAGGAGTAGATCGCCTCCCCGTCATCAAAGTGCCAGGGCATAATCTCGGAGAAGGTTTCTCCGTTATCGTCAGAATAGGCATACCACTTGAAGCTCGGGAATCCCGGTTCTAAGCGCATACTGTCACGCCAGCTCATCGTTGCGTTTGAACCGCGCATAATAAGGAGAATTCTGCCGCTTGAGAGTCGTGCCATGGTAGGCTCATTCAATCCACGGGATGAAAGGCGGTCTGATATGACAATAGGCTGACATGGAGTTAATTCATAACGCTCACCGTTCCATTTGCCTCTCATGACCAGGATACCGTTTGGGAAGGTGGGCATAGACGGAAATATCTTATTGACGTCCATACCTCCAAGCTCACAGAGATTTTCCATGCGAACTTCCGTAGCAAACAGAATATCACCGTTTTCATCGACGAGTGCGTTACTGTGTGCAAAGCAATGGTTGCGATAAACAAAGGATGGCTTTACCCAATCATCGGGGTCAAATTCGTCACCCGACTGGTATCGTATGAGTTCAGTATACCCTCCACCGTTGTCGTCGGTCACCGTAATGTACGAGTGAAATGTGTAGTCCGAGGAATCACCCGCCACATATTTCTTCATACATTTCTCACGTCCTCCGACCCATATCTGCAATGCACGGAATGAAACTGTATGATTCCAAACGGGATTATACACCACGGGACCATCAAGATAGTTGCGCTGATGCTCTCCTTGACGTGAATCAGGATCGGCTTTCTTCTTCACCTCTTCCCAATCACCCCAGGTCTTTCCGTTATCATAGCTGATGCGTCGTTTTGAATAGTCGATAAAGTCAGAGGTTGACTGAAAGCTAAGATTTTCAATCAAAGTCAACCCTTCACGCTCCGCATACCTTCTTGAAATGTTTTCTGCAACACCGTCATCCCTCATAGGTCTGTATAAAATACGGTTTACCTTCATAGTTGTTTGTTACCTCCCCTTTTGACTTTCGCATAATCTATGCTTCATTATATCACGCAATTACATTTTGTCAATGTTCTATTCCGACATTTATTTGTATGTTTGGGTGATTATAGCACTTCGTTATGAAGCAATTACATTTTAAGCTTTTTCATTATAAAACCTCTCCTTTCAGGCAAAAAAAATTGGACACATCATGGGCAAAAAGCCTATGATGTGTCCGACTTTTTTTATTGAATTGTGGGTAAAAGATTTTACTTTACTTAAAATAGTCCTATAAAAACAACTAATTTTCAGGTATTATCGAGCCACCTTGCTTCATTTTTCTACGCATAGAGGCAATATCAATATTCTGAACTGTGCGGTCGCTTGTAAGTGCTTCTACTGCCGCAACTCCTGCAGCTTCACCTGTTTGGTTCAAGGAAATCATAACACGTGCCGCCGCAAAAGCCCCTTTGTCGGCATCTATTGCGCGACCGCAAATAAGAAGATTGGGAATATCCTTCGGAAGCATTGACCGATACGGCATCTGCCAATAGGTCGGATATACGTCGGTATCATTTCTCCAACGAACAAGACGATTTTCCTTGCCAATCTCAACTATTTCTTCTGTACCATCAAGATAGCGGTACGCTGTGTTTTTCAGCGGATGGTGTATATCCATTGGATACGCACAGTAAGCAACAGCATCATCAAATTTACGTCCGTAGCACAAATCGTCTACAGTAAATTGATAACTACAGGTGAGCTGTCTTGTTTCGCGTATGCCGATAGCAGAAGAAAGACCGATAAGAGCCAATTCATCCGCCCCCGAATCCTGTGATCTCAAAACCTCAAGCATTCTGCGAATCTGAGCGCGTCCCGTCATTTCAGCCCTTGTAAGAGCATCTCCTACGGAACAATCCTCCATAACATTGCTTTTAAACCAATTCATAACGTTTGGAATATCGGCAAGTCCGTCTTGCCATCCCGGGCGGCATCCGATATACTCCTGGTTGTTCTTCAAAATATTAAGTGGGTCCGTCAGCTTGTCCCAACCGTAAACACGCGCCGCAGAGGTTGCAGGCTGTAGTGTTTCGTGGCGGTAAACCTCCATCCCCATATCTGCCCCCAGGAATCCGTCTGCCGAGGCATCAATAAACTGCTTTGCGAGAATAACGCCTCTTCCTGAGCGTTGCTCCACAATAACTCCGCAAAGCTCACCGTTATCAATGTACGGAGCAGAGTATTTGGTGTGAAGATAGGGTATAACTCCCGCTTCTGTGAGCATTGTATCAAGCTCTATCTTCAACTCCTCGGTGTTCAGATGATAATTTGCATAGGTTGATTTTCTGAAGACGTGCTTTTCTTCATCTTTTGGCAAATTAATTCTTATACCGTGAGGGATGCGCTTTAATCGTTCTATAGTTTCCTCGGTAAGGCCTCCGATAATTTGTCGATTTAAGGTAGTATCGCAAAGGGTGTGCCATACACAGACAAATCCATTTGTAGCAACACCACCGAAGGAGCCCGTTGCTTCGATTATTGCTACCCTTGCGCCGAGACGTGCCGAGCGTATTGCAGCAAAAACGCCGGTGCAACCACCTCCGACAACAGCTATATCCACTTCATTTATAATCGGTATTTCACGGCTTGGTTCAATTACAGTTCTCATATATTGTCCCCCCCTACTCCAAAATCGCACCCTGCTCTGTAAGAAGACTCTTAAGTGCTGTGACATCAAGCTCCGACGGCTTAATTCCCGATTCTACACACATAGCCGCTGCCGTTCCTGCCGCCTGTCCCATTGCCATACATATGTGCTGAACACGAACTGCAGCCAAAGCTTCGTGAGTCGCAGAGATACATCTTCCCGCCACCAACAGATTGTCGCAATTACAAGGGACAAGACTACGAAACGGAATATCGTAATGGCTTCCTTCAGGCACACGAACTATAGTCGAGCCTGAGTCGGTGGGATTATGAATGTCAATCTGATAACAAGCCTGAGCAATCACATCGTC
This sequence comes from Oscillospiraceae bacterium, assembly GCA_015064635.1. Lineage (GTDB taxonomy): Bacteria > Bacillota > Clostridia > Oscillospirales > SIG627 > RGIG6353. The sequence goes on along the minus strand of SVRV01000025.1, from coordinate 11,419 downwards.
AAACTGTCGTTGAACGCGCACGTCTTCACTTGTCATGGTATAAAGTCCTTTTATACGACGGCTTTCACGTCTGCCAATCTTTGGAGACGTTTCAAGAAGATAACAATTTTCAAAGCCCGGGATATATTTTTTGAGTATCTCTACCCCCTCCTGCACCTGTTTGCGACCGATTGCCGTATCATCAAACAGACGTCGTGGATCAAGTGTTCTATCCGCAAAAACTCTGCCGAAATTTATACCGCAAACTCCGGGTAACCAAGGTATATTGTACATAGAGCCGATAGTTTTTTTGGGGATAAAATCAAGCCCGTCTGCATTCGCTTTTTCGATAAACTCCCTAAAGCCGTTACCGTTTACGTAAGTGCGATTGTCCTCGGTCTTCCACATGCCGCGTCGGTTATAGTTCTTTATAACGTCAAAATCAACACCGCCCACGAAAAACATCATCGTATAAGGCTGTATCGCCCCATCACTTTCACGTCCAATTTCAAACGGTACACCCGCAAGCATGGCAAGATGTCCGTCTCCTGTTGCATCTATAAACTGCTTCGCTTCAAGCGCAATTGCTCCTTTGATAGTATTGAGCATTATGTGAGTGATTCTTTTTTCCTCCATAGCTACCGAAACAACAGATGATTCCAGATATACGTCAACTCCCGCCTCTTTTACTTTTTCGTCAAGAAGTAGCTTATATGCCTCCATATCAAACGGCTCCCAACCGTAATGCCAATGAGGAATAAGAGCGTCACGTGACAGCAGCTCATTGTAAATTTCCATAAACATACCACCCGTAACAAGACGTGTGCCATCGTGATAGCCCCAACTGAATACGTTTACTCCGTTAACCGTTGCCGTACCGCCAAGATATCCCATCTGTTCAACAAGGGCAACCCTCACACCGTTTCTTGCCGCAGAGATTGCCGCACTGAATCCCGCAGGTCCTCCCCCGCATACAACAAGATCATATCGCTCCTCCACGGGACATTCAATTTTAAATATCATTTTTTGCACCTCTTTTGTATAATTTTGTTCAATATTGTATTAATTCATATAATCGGAACGTTCCGAATTGTCGTTATTAAAAAAGCTTGTCTGAATCGATCAACAAAACCAATGCAGACTTGCTTTTAATTAATTTTTTTAACCGACTCTCGTTCGATGATAAAGCTCTTTGTTTTAACAGAAGAAACAGGAGCATCACTATTCTTCAAGTGCTCATTCATCATCGAAAACGCCAGCTCGGCAATCTCGGTTTTATCTCGGCAAATAGCCGTAAGACGAGGGTTTGAAAACTCGGAAATAACGTTGTCACCGTTACATACAACAGAAACGTCGTTTGGTACGGAAATTCCGTTTTCCTGCATAAAGCGCAATGCACCGCCTGCCATCACGCTTGTAGCACAAATGACTGCTGTCGGCTTTTCTTTGCAGGAGTGCCAGAGATTTTCAAATGCCTGATATCCCCCTATACCGCAAAACGGAGAATTTTTCACAATGCTTGCATCATACTCTATACCATTCTGTTTCAAGCCCGATATATAACCGTCAAGTCTTGAATTTGACGTTCTGCTTTCGGGATTACAATTGATAAATGCGATTTTTTTGTGTCCAAAGCGGACGAGATAATCTACAGAAAGCCTACCAATTTCCGTATAATCGGTATAAACACTGTCACATTCAGGGTTAATCGCTCCTATTTCAACTATATTCGGAACGTATTCTCTCATTTTTCGGACGTAATCTTCCGAAAACAGAGGACTTATCTGAAAGATTCCCGAAACCCTCTTTGAAAGTGCAAAAGCAGGAAGCTCCGGTACTCCATCGGATACAACAGCGTGTTCGACAAGTACGCCGTATCTTGTTCGTGATATCTTCTCAATCAACTGAGAAACAAGCTCAAGGTTTGAGCCTTCATCAATACTTGCAAAGTACTTGTGTTCACCGCCAAGACTACTCCCCTTATACGCCGGCATCAGAATACCGATATTCATAGGAAAGGACGTAGATAATTCACGAGCGGCAATATTCGGATGATAGTCAAGCTCCTTTATGGCCTTCATAACACGCTCACGTGTTGATGGTCTTACGTTGGGATGATTGTTGATTACCGCAGAAACCGTAGATTTCGAAACCCCTGCAAGCGCCGCAATCTCTATAATTGAAACTCCCACGTTGATTACCTCCTTTCACAAATTCGGAACGTTCCAATTATACATTATTTTTTTACCCTTGTCAAGATTTTTCTCCCAAAAAATATTAGACACATCATTCATGATTTCTCAAAAATGATGTGTCCAACACTTTATCTTATTAAAAGACGTTTGAAAGACGATTTATTCTTATACAGAGCTTATGCAAATATTACTCTTATAAATATTTTTTCAAAGTAAACCTTGCAAGACTTATATGCTTTCTTGAAATGGTGTAGGACATTGCAAGTTCATTATCCTTATAATATTGCACAAAGGGATAAAAACAGCTTGTGTGCATTTTTGCTTGTAAGAGGGTCTCGCTGTTTGTTATGTCATCGGTATCAATTTTGACAATTCCTATATGCTCACGGTTGATTGGGGCATGGAAGAGATACAGTCCACCGTTATAGAAGATAAAGTCTCCTCTTGACTGGCAATCTTCAATTTCAACAGCTCTGTCCCAAGTATTTGTCAAAATATTATAAACAGTTAAAAAGCCACAGTCATTGTCGTCCTGCTGTCTTACGAAGTAAAATACACGATCTCCAAGGACGTAGGTGGCATTTTCCCATTTGGAATCGTTTATAAAATCGGGCTGTGACACATATTCCCAGGTAATTAAGTCCCGACTTTTGATAATTGCGGTAAAATCTCCGCTGTACGTTCCCGTGTAATAATACTTTTCACCCTTTTCCATTCTGCTTGAAAGCTTTTGCATAATGCCGATATCGGAGAACATTCTCTTGCAGGGAATATCGTTTTCGGCAAGTGCCGTCTGTATTCCGCTTATTGAAACAAACTAATCATTCTTAAGCTTTTTACCCACAGGGCAAACCTGGAGACATCTTTCCACAATAATATCGGTAAAATTGGGACATTGATAGCAAAGTGTCTGAATCTTATCCTTTGCGTTCAATACTTCTTCTATCTTTTCATCGGTTATTCTTTCGGGGACATCAAGCTTTGGAATCTGCCATCCAAGCATTCCCGAGCCCGCACCCTCGGAAAGTGCAAGTGACCTTGCCCACATACAACGGGTTTCGTCACGCTTCATAGTCCTATACGTCTGACCTTCACGGATTACAATGTCGGTACAAGCTTCGTTTGACAAAGCCTTCATAGGACACGCCTCTGCACAAGCGGTACAGCTACTGTCACAAAGACTTTCGGTAAAGGGCTTAGTTGCAGTTAAAGGAGCATCGGTAATAACAAAAACAAATCTGAGACGAGGTCCGCAATCAGGATGAATGAGCATTCCGCTCTTTCCGATACTACCAAGTCCTGCCGCTGCGGCATAGGGAGCATTTGCAGCAAGGTCGGGCATGTGACGGCCAAGCTTACCTATCGTCATATAAGAATCAGGCTCAAGATCCGGCAAGGTGATTGCAAAATATCCTTGTTTATTAAGCACACTGCAAAGGTCTTCACCTGTCCAGATACACTCCTTCAGGGTTTCATAGTGCATAAACGCATATGGGGCTCCGTCCTCTGCCTCCTGATTACAAGCAAGCTCTACCATTCTTTCCGGAATCTCGTTTGCAATAGCAACAATGGATTTGCAATTTGGGTATAGCTTTCTGATTTTTTCAAAGCCGCGGTATTTTATTGAGTCAATATCCCCTACACTTATCATCTCAGCGTTTTTAAATATAGGTGAGTTGAGATCCAACTCCGGGAAGCAATTTTCATCCCATTCTCGGAGTGTGCGTATCTCTCTGTCAAACGGTACGTTGCAAATGACCGAAACGGTATACAACTCTTCGCCATCCTTGTACCAGCCTGCATTTTTGGCGTTCTGTCCCGAAATACCCGCAGCTCCAACGTCAGGCATCTTGTAAAAACTTTTCACTCCCGTATGTGTCCAATCCTGAATCGCCTCATATCCCAAATCATCAAGATAGCGAGATACGTCAATAAGACATTGAGATATACGGTCGGTGGTAGGTAGTCCGATATGCATTTCATTCCGAGCTTCAAGGTCTACGTCTTTTCTGTATTTGCAGACAGATCTGCCGAAGGTCAGTACCGTGGTGAAGGTGTCGAAGAATTGCTCGGTACGAAACCCCTTTTCAAAGAGAGGTTTTGCACTTTCAAAATCGGAAAGAGGTGCAATAGCCATACGATCAACACCGCTGTTTATCGCCATTTCGATTATTTTTTCGAGCATTTCTGTCTTGCTTACGCTTGACAGCTCCTTCTTTCTGCGGACTCCCGGTGTGTATTTTTTATCCCATAAGCGTTTCTGCTTATTCATACAATATTTGAAGGATTTACACATATATCCTTGAATATTCATACGCGGTACAGTTTCCATTGCATCGTATATAGTTTGCTCGTCCATATGTACATAGTCGGAAAGCTTCGTTGTGTCGAGGTGCGCCTGTTCACCGTAGAAACAGCGCCAACGGTTAATATTGAGGTAACTGAACTTTTTGCCTTCTATTTCAAATTCAATGAAGTTTGGAGTGTTGAGTTTTTCCTTTTCGTAGTTTAAGCCAATACAGTTTCTCGCACACATCTTGCACTTATCACAAAGCGGCTCTCCTCTGTACAGTGGGTCCGGCTCAAGGTCTGCTGACGTAATAATACAAATAATTCTTTCACGCGGTCCATATTCGGGTGAAAGCACCATACCGTGATATCCGTATTCACCAAGACCACAGGCAACAAAAGCCGCCATATGGCTGAAGGCAGCTGCATGCTCATAGGGAATGTCCTTGTACTGTCTGTGTCGCCAATAGGTACTGCAAGGCTGTGCAACTGTTGTGAAGCCTTCTTTTTCGAGCATTTTCGCAACACGATAACACATTGTATCGAGCTTTGGAATCATTCCAATCTGAAAGGCTTCGGGGTAGTTGGGGTTAGGCTCACCACACCATTCAACCGAAGCATCGGGGTGGTGTATACCAAAGCAAATTACCGATTTTGCTTCGGGAAGATGTGCTTTCGGATGAATCATCCGAGCCTGTCCGTCAAAACGTGAAACGGGGGCGATGCCCACCATATCGGCTCCGAGGTCGTATGCCAGCTTTTTTACAGCGGCGGTTAATTCCTTCTTATCCATAAAACTTCTCCATTTCGATATATTAATTAAATTATATATATTTTTTATCTTTATACCATAGAAATATCTAATATTTATATGGACATTTTCTCTTTTATATGTTATCATTTTTGTAAAGGAGATGAAGTGTATGAATTTTTTTGAAGAAAAAGTTTTTACCACCTTTGGAGAGGACTTAAAGCTTTATTATTGCGGAAAGCGATTCAGAAGTATTTCCCATATATATGGTCCTTATGACCAAGACAGATATCTTATATATTACATCAAAGAAGGAAGAGCTACCCTGACTACCGAGGACGGAAAAGCATTGACTCTCAGTAAAGGCTTTTTTGTTAACTTCCCACAAAGCCTTGCTACATATCGTTGTGAGGAAGGCTCTCCCTGGACTATAAAATGGATCATGGCAGAAGGTGAAATAATCGAAAAATATCTTTCCCTTCTTAATATTACAAAAAACAAACCTTTTGTTGAATTAAAGGACGGACGAAACATTGAAATGCTTTTTGATGAAATGTATGAGAAATTTGATAAAGATAACCTTTCCGACAAGATATACTGCATCTCACTTATGCATATGTTATTTTCCGTTCTTGCAGGGGAACTTGAAAAACCCGGTACAGACAATGACTATGTTATATCTGCAAAAAAGCTTATCGAAGAGAATTACCGTGATCCTGAATTCAACGTGAATGCTCTTGCGGAAAAGCTCGGACTTCATCACAATTATTTCTCCATACTGTACAAAAAGACAACCGGAACATCTCCTATTAAAGAGATAAATCAATGCCGTTTGCAAGGTGCTTGTAAAATGCTTAACTTTACGGATAAGCGGATAAAGGAGGTAGCTCTTGAAAACGGATTTGCCGACGAGCTGTATTTCAGCCGTATATTCAAGAATGCTTTCGGCGTCTCTCCAAGTGCTTATAAGAAAAACAAAAGCTTACATATCTGAACGATAAATAATAATGAAAAATATTAGACACATCATTCGAGAAAACTCAAAAATGATGTGCCTGACTTTTTATTAAAGCTTTTAGGGGTATGGAAACTTTAAAGGGAAAGCTCTTAAAATCCCACTTATCCAAATTTGACAAGAGGCAGTTATTGATGATATGCCCATTTGTAATTATTCATCATTGTAAATATCAAGTTTTTTTCTCTTGTATTCTCGCGGAGACATATTAAAAAACCTCTTAAAAAGCCGTGTGAAGTAATTCGGGTCATCTATCCCCACAGCCGAAGCAACACTTGTTACACTATTTGAATCGCACAGAAACAACTCTGCCGCCTTTTCAATGCGATATTTATTTATATATTCCGTCGGAGAATGTCCTACATAGCTTTTAAAAATACGAGAAAAATAATTTTCGCTGACGTGTAATTGTTCGCATATCACCGAAGTTGTAATCTTATCCGCATAGTTATCGGCAATAAAGCCAAGTGCCTCAATGACGATATCTGTCGTGCTCCTTTTCGAGTTCTCATTTGCTTTGTAATTTACAAACAGATGTCTCATCAAATGATAAACAAGGCTTTTTATCTCCATATCATATCCGACTGATTTTGCTTCATATTCCGTATATATCTTTTCGAAGCACTCGCCAATCAGCGAGTCTGCAGGGATGTGTGTTATAAAGTGTATGTCATTTATTTGAATATCAGAAAAAAGCGTCGGAGCTATTCTCAGACAATAAAATCTCCCTTCAATGGTATAGTGAAGCTCGGTTGAATTTACAACTACTAATTCTCCACGCTTCAACTCGTAATTTTTTCCGTTGCAAAAAACCTTACCGTCTTCTAAATAATACAACAGTTCGATATATTCGTGCCAATGCATACGAAATGCACTTGCCCCTCTTGCAAACTTTATCGGAAAGCCTTTTTCAACCGGCTTAACCTTTTCATACAGCTTACGATCGTTCATAAACCCCTCAAGAATTGTTTTTGTGCTAATTTCGGGTGATAAAATTATTGAAACTATACTAATTCGATTATACAATATAATTAAGCAAAACGCAATAGAAAAAATAAACTTAGGGAGAATTTATTATGTTAAAAATAGGATTACTTGGCAGAGGCTCAATTTCTTATGCACACACAAAGGCTTATGAAAAAATTGAAAATGCTAAGATAGTTGCTTGCTGCGACATCCGTCCGGAGCAGTTAGATGATATAAAAGATGCGAGAAAATATACCGATATCGATACCTTTCTTGCCGAAGAAGCAGGAAAGCTTGATTATGTTGATATTTGTCTCCCCACCTATCTGCACGCTGAGGTTTCGATAAAAGCGATGCGAGCAGGCTTCAACGTGCTTTGTGAAAAGCCAATGGCTATAAACTCAAAGAAAGCCGAAGAAATGATGCAAGTTTCAGAAGAAACAGGTAAGCGACTTATGATTGCCCATTGTTCACGCTTCATTGGAGCAACACGAATAATGAAAGAAGAAATACTCAAAGGAGAGATGGGCAAGGTAAGAAATGCAGAATATTTCCGTCAAGGCGGATCAAGAGATCCTATGGGATACAAAAACTGGTTTCGCGACGAAACTCTTTCAGGTGGCGCGCTCCTTGACCTGCAGATTCACGATATTGACGTAATCAGAGGTTTAATGGGAATGCCTAACGAGGTATGCGTTGTGGGAGCTAACGTTATCCCGTCAGGCAACGGATATGATGAAGCCTCCTCCTTGCTCATATACGACAATATGCACGTTTTTGTAAAGGTGGATTGGGCTATTGAAAAAAACCTTTATGACTTCAGGGTGACACGAATAAACTTTGATAACGGATATATGTTCCTGGACAGAACAAATAACAGAACAACGTTCACCAAGGTGGATCAAAACGGGAACGTGACGGATCTTACAGACAAAATAGATACGGATATGTACTACAATGAGATAGTATACTACATTGACTGTCTTGTCAATAATAAGCCCTTTGACCTCTGCCCTGTTAACGAGTCGATTGATGCAGTACGTATCGTTGAAGCTCAAAAGCGTTCAGCAGACCTCCGCGGAGAGAAAGTCAAGGTTTAAGGAGAGAATAAGATGAATTTAAAATTTGGTATACAAACACATTCAATACGAGAAGATTTTGCTCAAGACCCGCAAAAGGCGCTGATTAAAGTTAAGGAAATTGGATATGACGGTGTTGAAATAGCTCTGAATATGTCCAGCGCACCTCCGGCTTCTTTATTAAAGGATGCGCTTGTTAATGCGGGGCTTGAATGCTTTGGTCTCTTGGTCGAATGGAGCTACGTACAGCCTGACACAATCGAGAAAACGATAGATTATGCAAAAGAGATCGGTACGAATTTTATCGTAATCGGCTCTGTGCCAACTACGGTTGTTACAACTCACGGTGAAGCAATGGCGGCAGTTGAATATATGTGTGATATTTTGGAGAAAATGAACTCTTGCGGAATCTTAACAGGATATCACAATCACGATACCGATTTCACCCATACGATAGACGGAAAGCCATTTTTTGAATACGTATTCGATAACACCCCCGAGGAATTCATAATGCTTCTTGATACTGGTAACACAAAGGCGGGTGGATACGAACCGCATGAAATACTCAAAAAATATCCCAACAGATCCCCTTATCTGCACATAAAGGGATATTCAAAGGAAAAGGGATACCTTGCATATATAGGCTCGGATGATATTGATTGGGAAAGCATAATTGAACTTGCTGTAAACAATAACGGATCAAGAGTATTTAATATTGAGTTTGGTTCGCGTGCAAACTACATTCCCTTTGAACGTGCAGAAGCTGCGTTCAAGGTTATAAATCCGATACTAAAAAAATACCAAGAAAAGAGTACCATATAACTTAATTTCACACAAAAAAACATTGGACACATCATTCGTAATTTCTCAAAAATGATGTGTCCAACTTTTTATCTTATTAAAAGATGTTTGAAAGATGATTTATTCTCGTATAAAACTTATTTGAAAACTGCAAATCCAATAGAAAGGTCTATGAGAATATTATCTGTCATAAATTCTCCTAATAATTTAGAATCATGAAATGCACTAAAGCGCATGAAATGACGCTTTGCGTCTTGAAATGAATTCGCTGAATTCATGAAATGAAATTTGCCCCTACCATATCAAATATGCCCCGCATTTCTGCGGGGCATTTCATGCTTTAGCATTTCATTCCACTTGTGGAATTTCATTTGACCGAAGTATTCGGGCAAATTTCATTGAACAAGTCTTACTTGTTCATTGCCTCCTCTATTGCAACGGCACATGCAACGGTCATACCAACCATGGGGTTGTTACCAGCGCCGATAAGTCCCGGCTAATCAAACAATTCTGAATGAGTTCCGTTTCGATATAGCATTAAAACAAGAACATCGTCAATTTTTTCGTATATCAGTAACCAATCGGGTTCAATATGACATTCTCTGCAGTCTTTATAGTCACCCATAAGTGCATGGTCTCTATATTTGGGGTCAAGTGCTTCTCCGTTTGCAAGACTTTCTACAATTGAGTAAAGTTTGTCAAGGTCCTTGTTTTGTTTCTTTGCTGTTTTCAAGTCTTTTTTGAACTGTGTTGTGAATTTGATTTCGTACTTCATTCTTCAAGAGCCTTTCTCAAAGAATCCATATCTGTATATCCTTTGATATCCTTATCCTTGGCGATGTTTCTCCCCTCTTCAATAGCAGAAATTGTTTCCGCATTGGGTGTAGCCTTTAGTTCAAAAGGAATACCGCCGTGTCTGATAGTCTGCCTCAAAAACATATTTACAGCTGTTGACATACTGACTCCAAGCTCTGAAAATATCTTTTCAGCCTTGTCCTTGACATCTTTGTCTGTACGAATGTTTATAGTTGTATTCATATCTTCACCTCCATTATCAGTATATGTATTATATCACAAAGTATTTACAAACGCAATACATTGTGTGCAAATTTCCAAAAATAGTTTTTGAATTTTTCTCTTTACAAACCGTTAAAAATATGCTATACTGATCTTGCCAAACAAAAACAAATATTTTTTTATGGGAGTGCTCTCTGTTTTTATAGGGGGTCTTGTACCCTTTTGCTTTTTTACGATAGAAGTTTAATTTCGGTAAAAGCGCAAATTTCACTTCTATCGTGGAGAGTTATCCCTATAGTTGTTTTTGTTTGGCGACAATTGAAGTTTGCGTTTTTCGGTGCGCTGACTTCTGTTAAATGAACATAAGGAAGATGGATAAAAAGGCGATATAATGGGCTTTTTGCTCGTTGTATCGCCTCATTGTTTATTTAATAAAATTAAGCTAATTCTCCGATATGCTGTGATACATCAATAAGACCGACTGCGGTATAGTAGATGTCAATCTTCTGTACTCTTTGCCCGCTTGACTTATCTACTGTGTGAACTTTGATTTTGTCAATCAAATCATTTACCACTCTTGCAGACAGTTCTTTAATCTCGGTGTACTGACGGACAATACTTAGAAAATACTCTACATTGTCAACCTGTTCAGCTTCTTGATTTAGTTCATTCTCAAGTTTTTCTGTGTCTGCAATGAGTTGCTTTTGTTCTCTTTCATAATCTGCCGATAGCTTTGAGAACCGTTCATCGCTCAACTTTCCGCTGATATTGTCCTCGTAAATCCTTTTGAAGATTCCGTCAAGTTCAGATATTCTTGTCTTGTTTGCTTCGAGTTTCTTTCTTCGTAAAGCGATTTCCTTTTTCTTATCCTTTGCGGATTTGTCTACAAGACTTTTCACAGCTTTATCAAAGCGAATAAATAATCTATAAAAACAAAACGAGCCTCCGGGGAGAAATCCTCGGAGGCTTTCATCATATATTTTAGCTTTTATCGCCGTATATAATCCAATCTTTATCATATCCGAATTCAAGGGCGATGAGCTTTGCAAGAGTTTCAGATATGGTGGTCAGCTTTTCTTGGCTTCCTGTGAGCTGATAGATGTAGTTTTCGCTGACACCCAAGGTTTTTGCAAACGCTCTTTTTGTAAGTCCCTGTTCATCAATGATTTTATTCAGTCTGTCTGCAAGTGTCATAAAGCCCCTCCTTTATTCGTTATGGTTTGCACGTTGCTTGTTTACAAGTGTTGCAAGCTCAAAACGGCTGTGAACACCCATTTTGGGATAGATTTTCTTTGTGTGGTCTTTTACGGTATGCTCAGAAATAAAA